>CAYRSS010000029.1:0-47964 GCA_964426945.1 uncultured Phycisphaeraceae bacterium | reverse complement strand
CGCTTCACCTACTGGCCGGCCCGGATCATGCGCGGCGGCGAGGTGCTGGCCCCCGGCAGCGGTGAGGACTTCGTTCAGGTCATCGACGTGCGCGACCTGGCTGCGTTCATCATCCACTGCATCGAGCAGAAGGTCACCGGGGTCTTCAACGCCGACTCGCCCGCAGACTCGCTCACCATGCGCCGCATGCTGGAAACCTGCCGCAACGTCGCGAAGTCTGACGCCTCCTTCACCTGGGTACCTGCCGACTT
Organism: uncultured Phycisphaeraceae bacterium; assembly: GCA_964426945.1. Lineage (GTDB taxonomy): Bacteria > Planctomycetota > Phycisphaerae > UBA1845 > UBA1845 > CAYRSS01. The sequence goes on along the minus strand of CAYRSS010000029.1, from coordinate 47,713 downwards.
CCTCGAGTCGCAGCAGGTCCAGCCGTGGAGCCACATGCCGGTGTGGGTGCCGCCCACGGGCGAGTATGGCGGCGTCGGGCGACTGAGCACGGCCAGGGCGATGCGCAGCGGCCTCACCATCCGGCCGCTGACCGAGACCGTCGACGCGACGCTCACCTGGCTGAGGTCGCTCCCCGAGGAACGCCGCACGCAGATGCGGGCCGGCGTCACGCCGGAGCGGGAAAAGCAGGTGCTCGAAGCGTGGCACGCGCGGGCGAAGGGTTCAGAGGGAGGGACGGGCGCCGGCTGATCGCCGCGCCCGCCGGATGCCCGGGCGGCGACAGCGGACTACTCCTGTCGCCGTCCGGCTTTCGTTCGATGCGGCTCGTCCGAGCGCGGGCGGATCGCCAGCCCGCGGTCGTTGTTCCAGCAAAGCTCACTGAGATAGTCCAGCGCGACGGCTATTCCTTTGCGCCGCGGCAGCGATCCCAGAATCACCACCAGCGCCCCGATCACCAGCCCGATCCGCCACGAGAGGGCATGCGCCGGGCGGTAGAACACGAGCACCAGCAGGAACAGCCCGGTGAGAAAAGCCGTGGTGATGTACATGAAGGCCCACGAGCTGCCCTCGTAGGCCTCGATCTCGAGCCCGCAGCACTCGCAGCGCTCGGCGAGCGTATACCAGCCGCGAAAGAGCGGGCTTTCGCCGCACTGCGGGCAGCGCCGCCTTACCCCTCGTCCGACGACCAGGGAGAGCATCGCTGTCGTCAGCCGGGGCCGCCGGGGCGGCGGCGCGTCCGACTCCGGCGGGAGCGCCGGCGACGGCCCACGGTCAGTCATCGTCTTCCCCGTTGGCGATGCGCGACTCGATCTCACGGAACTGGAGAAAACGCCGCAGGTTCACGATGAGCCGGTAGAGACAGGCCCCCCACACCGCGAGAACCACCGCGCCGAAGAACAGACCGCCGCTCTCCACGGGCGCCAGGGATCTCGACAGCAGGTAGTACCCCATGGCCCCCGTCACGATCACGACCAGCGCGTCCGTAATCGGCAGCTCCAGCGCCTGGGGGTTGAAGATGCCCTCCATCCGCGTCGGGCGTGCGTTGTATTTGCCGCCGCACTCGGGACAGTGGCCGGTGTAGGTGAGCGATTTGAGGTTGTAGCCGCAGCGGCCGCAGTAGATCGAGTGCGTCAGCCGCGAGCCGCGGAGCATGTCGTCCGCCAGCCGATCGAGCTCATCCGTGTTCAGCGACATGACGCCTCCTCGTAAGCCGGTGGTCCGGAGGCTCGCGACCGAGCCGGTCACTCCTCCGCGAACAGCGCCTCGACGAACACCGCCGGATCGAACGGCTGAATGTCCGAGGGAGTCTCGCCCAGGCCGACGAACTTCACCGGCACGTTGAGCTGGTCGCGGATACCCACGACGATGCCGCCCTTGGCGCTGCCGTCGAGCTTGGCCAGAAAAATGCCGCTGACGGCCACGTGCTTGGCGAACTCGCGCGCCTGGTTCACGGCGTTCTGACCGATGGTCGCATCGAGCACCAGGAGGACCTCGTGGGGCGCGCCGGGCAGCTTGCGCTCCACGACCTTCTGAATCTTGGCCAGCTCGCGCATGAGGTTGTCCTGCGTGTGCAGCCGCCCCGCCGTGTCGACCAGGATCACGTCCACACCGCGGGCCACGCCGGCCTCGCAGGCGTCGTATGCGACGGCCGCGGGGTCTGCCCCCTGATCGTGGCGAACGATCTGCACGCCGATTCGCTGAGACCAGACGCTGAGCTGCTCGACCGCCGCGGCGCGAAACGTGTCGCACGCCGCCAGCAGGACAGTCTTGCCGCTGTCGACCAGGTGCTTGGCGATCTTCGCCACGCTGGTGGTCTTGCCCGAACCGTTGATGCCGGTCACGAGGATGACCGTCGGGCCCTTGTCGGCGAAGCGCACCGACCGGTCCGCCGGCGGCCACAGCTCAATTATGTGGCTCTTGAGGTAGTCGCGGATCTCCTGCTCTTCGGAGATGACACCGCTCTTCCACCCCTTGCGCACCACCTCGAGCAGCCGCTCCGCCGTGGCCGGGCCGAAGTCCGCCGCGAGCATCGTCTCTTCCAGACGGGTGATCGTCTCCTCGTCGATCTTGCGCCCGATGCGAAAGACGGACCGGAAGCCGCTGGCGATCTTCTCGCGGGTCTTGGCCAGACCCTTCTTGAACAGGTCGAAAAGGCCCATGATGGGTGACTGATGCTCCTTCCCGGGTCGCCGGCCTTCAGGCCACGTCGGTGCTCATGTCGCGGTACACGCGGTCGAGCACGCCGTTGACGAACCTTGGCGACTCGACGCCGCCGTACTCGCGGGCGATATCGATCGCCTCGCTCACCACGACCTTGGGCGGGGTCTTGAGGGTCAGCAGCTCCGTCACGGCTGCGCGGAGCACGTTGCGGTCGACCAGGCCGATGCGCGTCAGCGACCAGTGCTCGGCCGCGGCGGAGATCAGCCGGTCCACCTCGCTGCGATACTGCCAGAACGCCGTCACCAGCCGTACGGCGTGGCCGGCGGCCGCAGGGTCCGCGTGCTGCGCCGCGTAGAACTCGCGCAGGGCGGCCTCGTCCGTGTCGCCCTGGGCGTCCCACTGACAGAGGGCCTGCATGGCCAGAATTCGGGCTTGGCGGGGGTCGAAGTTCATGCGGCCCCGTCCGCGCCGGCCGCGCACGTCGACGGGCGACGGCACGCCACGCTCCCACAGCCACCGCGGCGGAGTCGTCTCACTTGCCGGCGTCCACCTTGATCTGGGCAATGAGGTTGACCATCTCGATGGCCGTCAGCGCCGCTTCTGCCCCCTTGTTGCCGCCTTTGGCCCCGGCACGGTCGATCGCCTGCTCCAGCGTGTCGGCGGTGATGACGCCGAACGCGACCGGCAGGCCGGTCAACATGCCAACGTCGGCGACGCCCTTGGCGGTGTGCGCGGCGATGTAGTCGAAATGGGGCGTGTCGCCGCGGATGATGCACCCCAGGCAGATTACCGCGTCGTAATGGCCCGATTGGGCCATGCGCTTGGCGACCAGCGGAATCTCGAACGCCCCCGGCACGTGCACGACGGTGATGTTGTCATCGACCGCGCCGTGACGCCGCAGCGCGTCGACCGCGCCGGCCTGAAGCCGCGTGGTGATGAAATCGTTGAATCGGCTGACGACCACGCCAAACCGCTGACCCTTGGCCACAAGTTGTCCGTGAACTTCCAGAGGCATGATGACTCCTGCCTTTCGTCCAACCCCGGCCCGAACACGCCGGGCGGCCGCATCGATCGCCGGCGCCGAGAATCCGCCTCGGCGCTACGACCCGCCGCCCACCTTCTTCGCCTGAAGCCGCCCCGTCTTGATGTCCTGCAGCTCGAACATCTGGTCGAACGGCGCCGAGATCAGGTGCTCGGCGAGCTGCTCGGCGGTCATGGCGACCACGATGGTGAATTTCGCCTGCCCGCTGGTGGTCTGAACGTTGACCGTCTTGACCTTGGGGATCTCCTGCAGGGCCTTCTTGATCTTGATGGCATCGACGGCGCTGACGCCGCTGACCTCAAGCTCGATCTCGCCGCCGGCGGAGATCTGCGTCGCCCAGACGCGCATGACGTTCCTGTACATCATGTCGGCGAGCTTCTGCCCCGAGTTTTCGAAGGCCTTCTTGCCCGCCTGGGGCGAATGCTCCTTATAGGTCCGCGCCCCGCCGCGCTCGGCCGAGAGCGACTCGCTCGCGATCATCCGCGCGGTGTCAGTGTGGAACATGCGGAACGAGGCGCTGCAGTTGTACATCGCGACCGGTTCGCCGTAGAGATCGCGCACGCCGGCGGCGTCGGCCTGGCCGGTGCCGACGATGAAGATCTGCGCCCCGAAGTCCTTCGCGATGGCCTGGAGCTTGCTCACATCCGACGTCGTGGCGGCGTGGGCAGCTTCCTTCTCGGCGAGGGCCTTGAGATGCTCACCGCTCTTGACCGTGAAGCCGATGTTCACGAGCTTGTTCTCGATCTGCGAGGCGACGAAGCTGTCGGGCTGCGGCTGGCCGTCGATGAACTCCTGAATGAACACCGCGATCGACGGACGGCCGATCTGATCCAGCACGTTCTGCACTTCGCCCCACGCCGAGGCCACCGCCCCGCGCCGGACCTTGGCCTTCACCGTGCAGAACTTGATTCCGCCGACGCCGTCACCCTCCTCGATGACTCGAAACTCGGTCACGATGCCGTCCGCACGCGAGTAGATCGTGTCGCGGATGAGCTCGAAGTTCTCCGTCTGGGAGTAGGAACTGATCTCGACGCCGGCGGCCTGCTCGAGCGCCTTGCGCAGCGCGTCGCTCTTGGCCTCGTCGAGGGTCAGCCCTTCGCCGCGGGCGGTTACGTCGATCAGTTCGCCCCCGCCGGTCGATGGCGCCGCATCCTGCCCGGCCGCAGCGAGGGGAAACAGCACGCACACCGCTCCAAGAACAAGCCAGCTACAGCTACCGCGACACGACATCGCACGCTCCTTGAAAGAGGGGCCGCGCCAGCGCGCCCGCCACAGGATTCTAGGCAAACGGGTCATGCACGATCGCCTGCCCGCAGTACATGCACTTGGCAAACCGGGCCGAAATCGTGCGGTTGCACTTGGGACACGACACGGCCGATTTGCGGACTTTGCCGTCGAGCTGGCCGTCACGCATGTCGATCTCGTTCATGCGCGTGACGAACTGCTCTTCGGTCACGCCGAGCTTCTCGCTCAGGATCGTCCACATCGTCTCGCAGGCCAGCATGGCACGATCGAGCTGCATCTGCAGGACGCGCACCTTGCTTTCGGCAGACCGCGCGGCCCCGGCGGCCTCCGCCCGGGCGATGTCCTCGCTCAGCCCGAAGGGTTCCCTCGATCCCCAGAAGATCGCCATCGCGTGCTCCTCTCACTCGACGCGCCCGCTACTTGCGCAGGCAGATCGTCTGTCCCGAAGCGGTGCGACACTCCGGCTGGGCCAGCGTCCACACCATCGCCGCCACGTCACCCGGGCTCATGGTCTGCGCCGCGGGATAGTCGGGAAACGCGCTGCGCAGCATCCGCGTCTCCACCGCGCCGGGCGCCACGCTGAACACGCGGATCCCGCGGCCCCGGCCCTCGTCCGCCAATCCTCGCGACCACGCGTTCACCCAGGCCTTCGCGGCGCCGTACGCCGCCAGCCCGGGAAACGGATCGAGCGAGGCCAGCGACGAAATATTCACGATCACGCCGTCCTGCTGCGCCGTCATGACCGGCCAGACTGCGCGGCAGGCGTGATAAACCGCGTCCACATTGACCGACTGCAACGCCTCGAAAAGCGAGGGATCGAGCTCCTCCAGCTTGCTCAGCGGGGCGACGCCGGCGTTGTTGACCAGCGCGTGTACCCCCCCGAACCGCCGGACGGTGTCCTGGATCAGTTCGTCGATCTCCTCCGGCTCGCACAGGTCGGTCGGCATCACGTGACACCGACCGCCCTGATCGCCGATCAGCGCCCGGGTCTGGGCCAGTTCCTCGCGGGAGCGTGCCGCGGCGACCACCTGCCACCCGCCCGCGGCGAACCGCTCGCAGGTAGCCCGGCCGATTCCCCGGCCTCCGCCGGTCACAATGACAACGCGATCACCCATGGTTCCATCCGATCTACGCAACCCGGCGGCACCACCCCGAGGCAGGCGAATTCTACTCGCCGCCGTGGTCAGCGTCGAATCGGCCGGGGTACGCAGTGAGTCTCGGGGAACGTGCCCCCGAAAGGAATGACACGCGGAAAGCCCGGTGGTCAGCGGGGCCGGCCGGACCGGTCGGCGCGGGCTAGAGGAAGGGCAATCCGGCGATCGCGCCGGTCGCCGTGTGACCGTCCCAGATCACCGTCACGGCAGTTCCCGGCGCGGTCGCGGCCGGCTTGGCATACGCGAGCGCCACCACCCGACCCAGTCCCGGTGACAGGCAGGCGCTGGAGACCCGCCCGACCGTCGCCCCGTCGGCGATGTGCAGTTCCGCCCCGTGCTCGGGCAACGCGTCACCATCCAGCGTCACGCCCACCAGCCGGCGCGCCAGCCCGCCGCGGGATCGCATCCGCTCGACCACTTCCTGCCCCAGGTAGCAACCCTTCTGAAAGCTCACCGCCCGGTCGAGTTGCGCCGTCTCGGCGGGGAGGATGTCGTCGTGGATCTCGGTCGGCCAGGCAGGAATACCCGCCTCGATCCGCCTGGCCTCGACCGCGGCAGGGTCGACGCGCGACACGGCCACCCCCCACTCGCCACGGACCAGGCCGTCGCACAGCGCATCCGTCAGCCCCGGCGGAACGAACAGGTCAACCGCGGGCACGCCGCAGAAGTCATGGCGAATGAACCGAACCATCTCGCCGCCGAACGAGAACTGCCCCGGAGCGTGCTGCGCAAGCGCCATCGCGTTCGGTGCGCCCAGGGCGGTCATCACCAGGACCGTCTGCGGCCCGGCCAGCGCCAAGCGCGCAAACTCGCCGGATCGGTCGACCAGTTCGATGTCTTCGGTGATGTGGTACCTCGACAGGTGCTTGACCGCGCGCTCTCGCACGCCGGCGGGCAGGTCGATCCAGATGCTCTCCGGCAACAAGCTGAGTGCCAGGTCGAACTCGATCCGCCCCTTGACGTTGACGGCGAACGCATAGTTGCCGTCGCCCGGCGACAGCCGCCGGACTTCGTTCGTGGTCAGGTTGTGCAGCCAGGATTGCCGGTCCGCTCCGCGGACCTCAAGCAGGGCCCGGTCACTGCGGTCGATCAGCGCGACGCCGCCGGTCAGGGCCTGGTAGTCTTTCGGGAGCGTCGTTTGCATAAGGTGAGCTGGTGCCATGCGTTGTCACTCATCCTCGAAAGGCCGCGACGGGTCGAACGGCTCTTCGATCGCCGGCAGCGGACCGAGGTCGGTATTGCGCGCCAGGCGGATGACGACCTCGAACTCCGTCATCGCCCCATCCGGCGGCTCTGCGTCTTCCGCGCCGGGTGCGGGCGGAGCCGCGGGCTCGGCATACCGGCCGATCTTGAGCCGCACGCTCTCTCCCGCGGGGATCATGTATGTCTCGCGGACGAGCAGGCCGTAGTGCTTCATCGCCACGCCGTTAATCTCGAGAATGCGGTCTCCCGGCAGCACGCCGGCGGCGCGCAGTGGTGATGGGTCCGCGAGGTTGGTAATCACCAGCCCGCTCTGAAACCGCGTGTTCAGTGAGACCCCCAGCCAGCCGCGATAGACGCTCTCGCCCCGCATCAGCCGCTCGACAATCGCCGTGAGGCGGTCGCGGCCGATCGCAAAGCCCACCCCGGAATCATACATCTCCACGCCGGCGAGCTCACCGTGGCGCTGAGCCATCGGCGTGCACAGGCCGATGACGCGGCCGGACAGGTCGCACAGCGGGCCGCCGTAATTCGCCGGACTCAGCTTCGCGTCGGTCTGCACGGCCGTGCCGCGCATCCGACGCAGCGCGCTGACGATTCCGGCGGTGACGAACGGCTCCTCCTGCGAGAAGCCCAGCCCCAGCGCAATCGCCCACTGCCCCACACGCAGGTCACCCTCGGTGGCCCAGGTCGGCGTCGCGAGGCCCGTGGCATCCACCTTCAACAGGGCGACCTTATGAACCTGGTCGCGGGCGACGAGTTCCGCACGCACACGTCGACCGTCGGGCAGCGCGACGGTGATCAGCATCGGCTCGCGGACGAAGTTGAAGCTGCTGGTGACGATGTAGCCATCGCTCGACCACACGATGCCCGTGGTCGGGCCGTCGGCGAGGGCAAAGTCTGACCCGGCGGTATCGCGGAAGGGGTTTTGAAGGCGTTTCTGCTGAGGACTTTCGTTGGTTTCCTCGTCTTCCGTTTCGATCGGATTGGGCGGCTGGGCGCCGCCGACGGTCTCGATGCGAACGAGACTCGGTCTCAGCGTCGTCGCGACCTGGTGAAACGCGGCCTGCGTCGCCTTCAGCTCCGCGAGGGCGCTGTCGCTGTCGGCCGCCGCCGCACGTACCGATGCGCCGGCCTCGACGCCCACCAGCGCCGCTACGACCAGCAGTCGACCCACCAACCCGATGCGAAGACCACGCCGCGCCATCATCGCACCTCCGGCTCCAGGCGGACCTGGAGCACTTCTTCGCCGCGCCGCAGAACCAGTTCGACCACATCGCCGGGCGCAAGCTGCGTCAGCGCCTTTTCGTACTGCTCCACGTCGGCGACGCTGCGGCCGTTCACCGCGAGGATCAGGTCGTCCGCGCGGACCCCCGCCTGCGCGGCGGGCGAACCTCGGCGGACCCGCTCGACAGAGGGAAACACCTTCAGGTAGCCGGCCTTCGCGATGCGGATGCCCAGATCGCTGGACGACGGACCCGCCGCCGGGGCGTCAGACGTCGGGGGCGGCGCGGGCTCCCCCGCCGCGCGACGGGCGGCATCGGCCTGCATCTCGGTCATCGAATCGAGCAGCACGTCTCTCGGAATCGCGTAGTTGAAATGCGTGTGCGTCAGGTTGGAGACGACGATGCGCCCGATCATCCCGACCAGTTCGCCGTCCAGATTCACCACCGCGCTGCCGGGGGCGCCGGGGTTGCTGGTGATCGCGTCGAGCACGAGCACGTCGCCGCGATAGGGGAAGTCCTTCGCCCGGCGCGTCGCGTCGAGCCTGGTTCGTGCGCCGAAGACGCCGTGCGCGATCGACACCGGCTCGGCCCCATCGGCCACCTTGAACGCATTGCCCGCCGCGAGAATCCAGTCGCCCGCGCTCAAGGCGGCCTCGTGTGCGAGGTCGAAGAACGGCAGCGACAGCGGCGGCGACTCGGAAGCGATCGGCTCGCCGCGCATGTTCGTCTCGATCGGATGGCGGAGCTTCAGCCAGGCGAGTTGTCGCGACGTGTCGCGGTAGAGCAGATCCGCCTCGAGCCGAGTCCCGTCCGCCAGGGTCCCGCGGATCGTCCGCGCATCGACCAGCAGCGACAGCACGGTCACGACGAGGCCGTCCTGCGAGACGATCACACCGCTGCCGTATCCAGCCGAGAGCCCGACCCCCGCGCCGTACAGCTTCACGACACGGGGCAGGGTCGACTCGATCGCGCGGTCAAACCCCGAGTCCGCCTTGGCGGGGACGGGCGTAAGACACCACGCAGCGAGCGCCAGTACCCCCGCACACGCTGGCCACTCACCTCGGCGGCGCCGCCACTTCATGGCTTCACCTGCAGGTCGTCCATCCGATCCACCCACACGCCCGCCGGGCTCTGCACTCGAATGGACATCGGCCGAAGTGCGCCAGCCGCCTCGCGATAGTCCAGGAACTCAATCTCCGCCTCGGTACCGGACACGGGGTCGCGCACGGTCGCCCAGCGCAGCAGACCCGTCTCGCTGTCGAACCCGAAGCGCGCTCGGGCACCGTCGCTCACGGGCCAGTCGATGAGCTCCAGCGTGCCCCGCGGCGGCGCAGCGGCCCCCTCGGTATCAACCACCACGAAGTTGTCACTGCCCGCGTGTGAGACGTCCGCGTAATCCAGATCGCCCGAGGCGAGTCCCAGTCCGCGCAAGGCAACATAGCGCGCCGCCATCACCATCGCCTCGTCCATCGGCGCGGCGATCAGCTCGGCGTCCGGCCTGGTGCGACGCAGCACCTTGGCATGGTCAAACTCGAGCGCATCGCCGATCGCCCCATCGCCGTACACCCGCCGGAGCAGCGCCGGGCCGGAAGGAGGAAGCTCTGCGCGGAGCCGCTGGGTCTCCGCCGGTGCTTCGGCTGTACCGCCCGCGCGATAGACCTCTCGCTGGACGGACCAGGTCAGCGTGCGCTCGCCCGCTGCTCCCGCTCCGCGGTCAATCACCGTTCGATAGCGATCAAGCACGCGGCCGACCTCGCGGAGATTGACCGCCGGATCCACCTCCCACGGTGCGTCGAGGCCGACCGAGAGCGGCTCAAGGCGCGCGACGACGCGCTCGCGCCGACCCCCGCGCTCGAACACGATCGGGATGCGCCAGCCCTCGGGATAGGTGCCGAGCAGGCTGGCGAAGTGGTTGGGGCTGCGGATGGGCACGCCGTCGAAACTCAGCAGCCTGTCTCCCACGCGGATGCCCGCCGCGTGCGCCGGGGCGTCGCGCATGATCTCGTTGAACACGGGCGGCCCGTCGTCGATCGACGAGACCGTGGCCTGGAGCGTGCCGTGGCGGGCGAGCAACCCCGCGCGCATGGCGGGAATGAACCGCTTGATCTGGTTGATCGAAATCGCGTACCCGAAGCCGACATTGAACCGGCCGCGCGTGTTGATCGAGATCCGGCCGTTGATGCCGATGACCTCGCCTGCATCGTTGAAGAGCGGCCCGCCGGAGTTGCCGGGATTGATCGGCGTGTCGACCTGGATGCAGTCGGAATACACCAGCTGGTTGCCGCTGCCGTACTGATACCGATTCACCCCCGTGACCAGGCCTCGCGTCACCGTGGGCGTGTAGTCTTCGCTGATGACGAACGGATTGCCCATGGCGATGGCCGTTTCGCCCACGCGGACTTTGTCCGAATCGCCCAGCGGTGCGAACTCGAAACTCGGTTTGCCTGTGAGGCGGAACATCGCCACATCGCCCGTGGGGTCGATGCCCAGCACCTCCAGCGTGTAGAGCTTGCCGTCGGAAAGCCCGCCGAGGCCGCGCCGCGTGTCGAGCATGCCCGCGACGACGTGGTAATTCGTCAGGCCGGTGCCCTTCTCGTCGATAATCACGCCCGACCCGCCGCCCATTTCCCCTTCGTCGAAGATGCAGACGACCGCGGGCGTGGCGCGCTCGACCATGGCAATGCGCCGCTGCTCCAGATCGCGGGCCGGCTGCGGCACGGTGACCGCCGGCGGAGAGGTCTGCGCCGAGGCGATCAGCGCCAGCAGCAGCGAGGGAATCAACGGGCTCATGGCGCGCCCTGCCCCGCGGGGCGGATCAGGCGAGCCTGTCCCCACACCGCCTGGTCACCCAAATCAAGCTCGTCGGCGAAGTCGACCAGCAGCGTCAGCACGCGAACATCCTTCACCGGCAGCGCGAGTTCCACCAGGTCGTCGTCGCCGGTCAGCGTCCCCGTCTCGCCCAGCACGCGGCCGTCGCCCAGGACGCGAAACACGACCGAGCCCGCCGAGCCGACGCGATCATCCACGCCGACCGCCGCAGCAAACGTTTCGAACTCGCCGTTCAGTTCATACTCCACCGTCGTCCGGGCGCACACCCCCAGTCCGCGGGAGAACGTCCGCCCTCCCGCCGCAAGCGGCCCGCCGGTCACGCCGCGATCGCGCTGCGGCGGGCGGGTGGGATGCAGACGACCCTCCACCGCCTCGCGCAAGGGCTTCAACTCGCTGACGAATACCACGCGATCGCTGCGGAAGCGGATCGACTCGATTGTGTCGATCGCCGCGTGGATCTCGGCACCAAACCCCGCGGCGATTCGCACCGAGGACGCGTCACCGCCAAGAAACCGACCGCCGACCGTCGTGCCGTCGGCCAGTTGCAGCAGCGCTGGCGCGGTCGGCGTCGTCCCCGCCCCACGGGCGAAGACCACGCCGAAGACCTTCGTGAGTTCAAACGTGCGCTCGCGCCCGCCGATCGTGAACGTGCCCGAGTCCGGCCGCAACGCGGTCACCGCCCCGCGAAGGCTGCGGACATCCTGCTCCTCCCGCGTGATCAGCACGTCCTGACCCGGCAATCGGTCGGCCATCGCCGCGGCGAAGAGTTCGGCAGCCTTGGCATAGGTCGTCGTGTCGGCCTCGAAGCGAATGGCCGAGAGTTGTGCAAAGGGCAGGTTGGTTTCCGACGAAAACCGCGTGGCCGCCGTCACACCGCTGGGCGTGGAAGCCGCGATCCGACCGAACAGCGCTCCGCCATCCGCCAGGTGAAACACGGCCTGGTCCGATTCGGCCGCGGGCGCCGCGCTGCCGCCTTCGCCTCGCACCACGCGTACCTCGGCGACGTCAACCAGCGGCATGTCGACCGGGCCGCCAGTCGCGGCGATCTTCACGAGTGACTCCTCGCCACCCGCCCACACGCCGCGCACGTGTGTCCCGTCGAGACGATGCAGAACCACCTCCGCCGCGCGGGCCGGAGCGGCCACGGCGACGGCTACCAGCATCAGCAGCGCGACATCGCAGCGGACAACGAAGTTCGACAATGAATGCATCATGGCTTGCGGGCGAGTTCCTCGTAGTACTGCTCGACGAGACGGCGATACCGGCTGGGGAAGGACTCGCGCAGGGCCTGCATGATCCGTTCGCGCTCCGCGGGCGGCATGGCCCCCCACATCTCGCCCGGCTGGGCGCGGCGCGACGGATTCAGCGGGCCGACTTCGGGATCGCCCGGCACCAGCCGCGAATCCTGCATCGGATTGCTTGGCTGGCGATTGCCCGACTGGCGGCCCGAGCCCTGGCCCTGGCTGTTGTTCTGCTCCTCCTGCTCCGCCTGCTCAATCAGCTTGTCGAGCAACGAGACAATCCGTTCCTGCTTCTGCTGCACGTCGCCGCCCGACTGGCCCGACTCGAGCCGCCGGCCGGAGAAGCCCATCAGGTCGGCAACCTCGGCGATACCCCCGGGCTTGCGATTCAGCAGCTCGGCCAGCATCTGCCGCGCGGCGAGCGTCAGCCGTTGTGGCGCATCCGGATGCCGCGCGAGGAATCGCGTGAGCGCCGCCTCGCCCTCCTCGTACTTCAGGTCCATGACCAGGCAGTAGCCGAGGAGAAACTCGACCTCAGGCAGCATGGCCGAGTGTCGCGCCACGCGGTCGCCACCGTCCGCGAGCAGGCGTTCGACATCCGCCAGCGCCTCACCCACCCGTTCGGCCGCAACCAGCGCCTTGACCCGGTACACGGATGCCGCGGTCGAGAGGAAGGGGTTCCCATCGGTCGTCAGCGGCGTCAGCGCCTTGATAACGGCGGGGTAGTTCTCCGCGTCGTACGCGTCGAGTCCTTCCCGCAGCCCCGGCGAGATCAGCACCAGCGCCTGGGTCAGCAGCTCGTCCTCGTCACACCCCCCGCACGCCGCCCACGCCTCGCGCACCACGCGCGCCGCATCAGGAGGGAGCGACGAGGCGGCGTCGGACGCCAGCCAGTCCCGGAACCGCGCCGCGGGCGAGTTTTCGGCTGGTGGCGCCGCGGGCGGCGCCTCCTGGGCGCCGACTCGCGGGATTGGCCATGCCGTGATAACTGCAGCCAGGCACAGACACGTGAGGAGCTTCCTCTGCATCATCGGTCCGACCTCCGTCCACGAGGGACGCGGGGGCTTATTCCGCGGTGCCGCGATCCCGCATTTCCTCGGCAATCCGTCCGCAGTCGCGCTGCCGAGCAGCGGCCGCCTGGAGGGAACGCTCCAGCGAAGCCGGAGCCTCGCCCGCGCCCCGCGCCGCCTCGATCGCCTTGGTACGCTCATTGACCCGAAGCTGGCTCGCCCGCAGGAGGCGCAGCTCCGCAGAGGCGGGCAGCAGCGGCTGGTTCTCCTGCTCGCCCCCCTGCTGGCCGTTCTGTTGCTGCTGCTGTTCGTTCTCGCGCTGCATCTGCTGCACCGCTTCGAGAATCTGCTCCAGCGTCTCAATGATCTGCTGTTGGATGTTGCGCGTCAGCAGGCCGGTCTCGGCGGCCGCCAGGCGCGTGGCCGACTCGTTCATGTCCTCGACCATCTGCTCGACGATCCGCGGGAAGACGATCGTCGTGCCTTCCTCTTCGAGGATGTGCAGGCTCGTGCCGGCCTGCTCACCGAGGCGCCGCTGCCGGTCGGCGAGATCGGCCAGCTGAAGCTGCTCCGCCCGCCCGAAGCGCTCGCGGCCGAATTCGTCGAGGCTGGTCGTCTGGTTGTTGATGTCGCGCTGCCGATTGAGCATTTCGCGGAAGCGTGCTTCCAGGTCGCGCAGGCGCTCGGCGCGGTCTTCCTTGCGCATCTGGTGCAGTTCGTCCTCCAGCTCCTTCTGCGCCTGTTCGAGTTCCTCCACGGCACGCTGCTGTTCGTCGAGTGCTTCGCGCGGGCTCTCCTCGTCGAGGCGTTCGGCGGCGTCGCGCATCCGCTGCTCAGCCCGCTCGACCCCCTGCTGGCCGGGCGAGGGACGGTTCTGGCCGCCCTGCATCGGGTTCTGCTCTCCCCCCTGCTCGCCGTCCTGCCGCATCTGGTCGGACAGGCCGCGGGTGTCGTCTGCGGTCTTGCGCTGATCGCCCGCCCGATCCGCCGACTGCGGCGGCGCGAGTTCCTCGCGCGCCTCGCGCAGCTTGTCACGAGCCCGGCGCAGGGCCTCCTCCGCACGCTCCTGTCGGGCCTTCATCTCGGCCTCGTCCGGCTTGCCCGCCGCCTCCGCGGCCTGAGACGCCGACTCTGCGGCTTCGCGCAGCGCCTGAGACGCCTCGGCCGATGCCTCACGCGCCCCGCGCTGATCGGGCGAATCGCTCGCTTCCGCCGGGGGCGTCTCGGCCACCCGTCGCATCTCCTCCGCCAGCGCCTGGGCCGACCGGGAGATCTGGTTCTCTTCGCGGGCGACCTGTTCACGTCGGCCCGCCTCGGCGAGCGCCTCGGGGGTCTGGGCCCGATCGCCCAGCGCCTCCTGCTCCTTCAGCAGGTTCTCAACGCGCTGCGCGGCCTGGTCGAGCTGCTCCTGCAGACGCAGTCGGTTGGCCGCCTGCGCCGAAGCGTCACGCAACCCGCGCTGCCGGTCGAGCAGATCACGGATCCGATCGCGGTAGCCCTCCAGCCGCTCCATCTCGCGCTGGCGATCTTCGTTCTCGCCGTCGCGCTCCAGCAGAATCGCCAGCACCGCATCGGCCTGCTCCATCCACGCGGCCTGCGCGTCGTTCGCCTCGTTGAGCAAGGAAGGATCGTTGAGCAGGCGGACAATCCGGGCCAGCTCGTCCGACAGCCCCAGCTCGCTCGCCCGCTGAAACGCACGCTCGAGTCGCGCTGCGTTCTCAGGCTCGGCCAGTTGGAGCTTCTCGCGCAGACCGTACATCCGATCCTCGAAGCGCTTGAACCGCTCGCGGATCATGGCCTGCTTCACGGCCAGCGCCGAACGCGCCTCGGGCGAATCCGCGGCCGGTGGCGGCGGCTCCTGCGCCATCACCGGCGCGCTGAGCGCCGCCAGCCATCCCACGATGACCATCCATCGCGATCGAAGCGATGTTCGCCTGTTCATGACTCGACTCTCCGGCACACGCGGCATCAGTCTTCGAAGATATCGTCCAGCCCGCCCACGGCCTCGCCCTGCGCTTCCGCGTTGAGCTCCTCCTGCAGTCGCAGGATGTCGCGGAGCATGCTCACCACTTCCTGATACCCTTCCCATTGTAGCATCGCGGCGAGCACGGCCCGCAATTTCGCCACCAGGTCGGCCTGGGCCGGGTCCACGGCGTCCGCCGCAGCGGGGTCCCCGCTCCGCGACAGGCTCCGAAGGGCGTCCGCGGCGATCACCAGGTCGCGGCGGGCCAGATCGCCCAGCGGTTCGACGATCTGTCGGCCGAGTCGCTCCTCCACGGTGCCGGTGCTCAGTTGGTTGATGCGATACTCGCTGAGCACTTGTTCAAGCTGTTGACGCACGACGTTGACCGATCCCGCGATGTTGCGCTGCCGCCGTTCGAGCGGGGCAAGCCCCTCGGCCAGCGAGCCGACGCTTCCCCCTGCGCGGAAGTCGGCGATGACACTCAGCAGGCGCCCGCGCACCTGCTCCTGCGCATCGACCAGACGCTCAAGCTGGGCGCGCGCTTCCTGCTCGCGGCGGGCCAGATCCTCGGTCATCTCGTCCACCGTCACCACGCGCAGGACGATCTCCTGAGACTGGCCGAAGTTGGGCCCCGATACGTCGTCAAAATCGGACGCCCGCGCCTGGAAGGCGACCCGCTCGCCGGGAATCAGCCCCGTCGCGCCCGCGTCGAACTGCAACGAGGTGGCGTAGTTCTGCGCATGCGCTGAAAATCCCTCCAGCGGCAGCGGCTGCTCCGCCGCACCCTCGCGTGAGAGCCGCATGATCAACTCGGCCGTGGCCAGGCCGTAGGCATCGGTGTACTCGACCTCCAGCGGCAGAATCGCCTGCGGCGTGATCATCTCACCTGCGCCGGGGGCCTTGAGCCGCGCGGTCGGCTGACCATCGGCGATCACCCGAATCGACAGTCGCCCCGAGGTCGAAGCCGGCGTGCTCGTCAGCCCCTGCTCATCGACCAGCGCGAAGTGATACGTCTGCGTGCGCTCCGGAAGCAGGCGGAAGACGTAGCCCTCCTGCCCGGGGCTGCGCGTCGCGGCGACCTCGGCCCCCGCCAGCAACTCCGCCGAGACCACGGGCTTGTTCGTCGTGATCGTCGCCAGCACCTCGCTGCCCGGCAGCACCTGCGCAGCCCGCTGCCCCTCGCCGAGCGTCAAGGCGGTCATGCGCGTGTACGCCGGCGGCGTGATTCGCAGTTGCAACGTCTCGACGCGCGGGCGGTCGGCGAGGGTGACGCGGTATTCGGCCGTGCGGTCATCCCCGCC
The DNA here is from genome assembly GCA_964426945.1 of uncultured Phycisphaeraceae bacterium. Taxonomy (GTDB): domain Bacteria; phylum Planctomycetota; class Phycisphaerae; order UBA1845; family UBA1845; genus CAYRSS01. The sequence continues at coordinate 31,302 of CAYRSS010000029.1, read as the reverse complement.
AGCGACGAAGAAGGTCACGTCTTCCTCGAGCTTCTTGAAGGTGTATCGATAGCCCCGCTCACCGACGCCGACCATCGCCTCGCGGCCGCGCTTGCCGCCTGCGGTCCGGTAGCTCATCTCGACGGTGCGCGGCGCTTCGCCCTCGGCCAGCACGCGTACTTCGAAATCGTCGCCGCGCGGCGCCACGATATCATGACCGGCGAGTTCGACGACCAGCCGCGTACGCTTGGGCCAGTCCACGTCCTGCAGCAGAATGTTGCGCGAGAACCACAGCGAAGCCGTAGAGGGCGACGTTACAATCGCCACCACGCCGAACGCCGCCATCGCCAACAGCACGAGCCCGGATCGCTTCGCACGGCGCGGATCAACCACACCCGTAAAGTCCGCTTCGCGTGCGCGATCCGCCGCGCCGCGCACAACGGAAGCAACCATGTCGCCTGAATTCGAAGCCGCGGGCACGCCTTCGCCCTCGGCAAACTGCACCGCCGAGAGCAGCGCCGATCCCAGACGCGGGTTACGCCGCTCCACCAGGTGCGCGGCGTCCACCAGGCTCATCCGAATCCCCAACGGACGGATGACCCACCGCCACGCCAGCACCCCGGTCGCGATCACGATGACACCGAGCAGCGCCGCCCGCATGCTCAGATCGAGCCGCCGGGTGTAGTCGAGCACAAACTGGACATGGACGGCGAGAATCGCAAAGCCCGTCATCCACGCGGCGCCCTCGGCCAGCACGCACAGCCGCAGGCGCGAAATCACGCCGCGCAGCCGGCGCGCAAGGTCGGCGTCAAGCGGCGGCGCCGCGGCCCGCGGGCGCATCGAGTCAGCATGTGTCAACTTCTCGCTCATATCTTCCAACGCAGCGCGGCCTACAGCATCCGGTACCACTTCCGAAGCGCCCACTCGCCGCCCAGCAACACGACCAGCAGCGCCAGCACCCAGCCGTTGTCCCATAGCGAGTTCGGTCGCGACTTGACTGTTGTTTCCTCGTGCACGTCGGGGATCAGCGCCGGCAGCGCCGCCATCTCGTTGACGTCGAAGTACCGGCCGCCTTCCGATCCGCTCGCCATCCGCACCAGGGCCGAGCGGTCCATCTGCGGCCGCAGAATCTCGATATTGGGTCGCGCCACGTGCACCTCGCGCGTGACCTCGTCGGCGGTCTCGGTCGTGTCGCCGGGCAGGGCGACGCGAAGCCTGTAGCTGCCTACACGATCTGGTACGAAGCGGCCTTCAAACCAGCCCGGGCTGTCTTTGCGGGCGGCGAGTTCGAAATCGCTGCGCTGCCCTTCGACCGTGGCGTCGCCGCGTACGCGGTCCACGCCGAGCGGGCGGTACTGGCGGTCGAAGAGCCGCGCCGTCACCGTGATCGCATCGCCCAGCGAGAACTGGTCACCCTCGGTCAGCAGCGTGCCGCGCCGGTTCGCGCCGAACTGCTTGCCCTCGACGAGGTGACGCACGAGCTGCACCCAGAACCGGTCGTACACCCCCTCGCCGAAGCGCCGCCAGCGCCACGTGGCATCAAACCCCAGAAACGCAGTCCGCCCGGCACCGGCGTACTGCATGGCGAGCAGGACATGCGGCCCGAAACCGTTCTGCATGCGCGGGTCGCCGTGCCGCATCAGCACCGTGGCCGCAGGCTTTTCGCGCATCACCGGGTAGTGCCAGTAGACATCGCCCAGCCCCCGCCAGGCGAGACGCGTCGCGGTCGGGTCGTCGGCCAGTTGCATCACCGGGTGTGCATACGCTCCGTCGGGCACGATCAGCGGCGACGGCCGCGTCTGGTAGTGACCGATCTGGTTGAGGAGCAACTCGACCTCTGGATCGACGCTGACCGGCAGCAGCCGCACCAGCGCCGTCGTCGATTCGCCCGCCATGAGCCGCGGCGTGTGCGACCGAGACGCCTGCAGCAGCAACCCGCCGCCGTAGTCGGTCACCAGCGTCTCCACCAGCCGGCACCACGCCTCGTTGAATTCAGACGGATCAGGATCGAGCAGGATCACCGCGTCGTACTCGAACAGGGCTTCGGGCGTCGTGGGCAGTTGGTCGATCACCCGGTCGCCGTCGCGGACGGCCCGCTCGTCGGCCGACTGAAGCCAGCACGACACCTCGAAGGTCTCATCGCGCTGCAACAGCCGCGACAGGAACCGGTAGTCCCAACTCGGTCCGCTCGACACCAGGAGCACCCGGTTGCGGGCCTCGATGACGCTCACGGTGAATTGCTTTTCGTTGTCGTCGACCACCGACTCCCAGTCGGCAACGGGCGCCTCGACGGTGTAGGTGAAGCGCCCCGTGGCCGTGGGTCGGCGGGCGAACGTCACGGGCGGCACGACGCCGCCCTCGCCGACGGTCACTTCGGCTGAGTCGACGATCTCGCCCTCGCCCGATCCATCCGCGCTGCGCATGCGAAGCACCACGCGGACGCTCCGCCCCTCCGCTCCCTGCGTCGCGAGCCGGGCGACGATCGAGAAGGGATCCTGCTTAAGCACCGTCTCGGGCGCCAGCACCTCGCTGATGCGCACATTCCGCGGCGGCGACGGATCGCCGACGCCAACCACCCAGAGCGGCAGCTTGCGCTCCCGCGCGTAGCGGGCAATGCCCTCGGCGCTGTCGCCTTGGTTGATGCCGCCGTCGCTGATGACCACCACCCCCGCGACGGGAGCACTGCCCAGCGACTCGACCGCTCGGCGGACGGCACGCTCGATGTTCGTGGCCGGGCCGCGCGCGGCGAACGACACGCCGGTCTGCGCGGCCTCGGTTATCGCGTCGGACGACCCCTCCGCCCCGGCAGCGCGCCCCCGCTCACGCGAGGCGCGAATGGTCGCGCGAAGCTCCGGCTCGTCGCTGAAGGTGTACAGCTTCACGCGGTTGCGTTCGGCCAGTTCGCGAAGAAAACGGTTGTCGTCGCGGCCCATGAGCCGCTCAACGATCTCGCGCCGCGGGATCGGCGGCGGCTCGTCCGTGCCGAGGGCCTGATTCACCACCCGCGCATCCGCCTCGTCGCGGTAGCCGTCCACCAGGTCCATGCTCGACGAGGAATCGACCAGCACGATCGTGTACGAGTCAATCATGCGGTGGAGGTAGCGAACGACGACGGGCTCGAGCCAGATAGCCGCCAGCCCCAGGAGCACCGTGCAGCGCAGCACCGCCAAGCCCGTGCGCAACCGCAACGTCGAGCCGATGCGCCCCTCGCGCCGATACATCCACACGACGGCCCACAGCATCACCGCCAACACCGCCAGCCAGCCCACGGCCGCCCACCCGTCAGGGACGGCCGCGAACTCGCGCACGAGTTCCTCCTCGTCACGCGGCGTGACACTTGCCAGCAGGTTGTAAGGCACATGCGTCATGCAAACCGCTCGCTCACGTCTTCAGCGCCGTCGCCCCCACCACCAGGCCAGCCCGTGCTCCGCCATGAGCACGATCACGAGCAGGCCGAGAATACGCCGCCAGACCTCCTTGCGTGCCTCGCCGGATCCGTCTTCGACCCCCTCCTCGCCGCGAATCACCTCGAAGGGCACGCCGCGCAGCGAACCGCGCAGATCATCCTCGGTGGCGACGGTCAGGTCGCTCTCGTCGGGATCGACATTCACCGCGATCGAGCGGATAACCTCGCCCCCGTCGCGCCGGGTCAGGACGAAACGGTAGACGCCGCTCGATTCGGTCTGCTCATACCGGAAGACCACCCCGCGACCGTCCGGCGCGGTAACCGCCGAAACGCCGATCTCCCGTTCCACCGGGAATCCCGGCGTACGCAACATCGCATCAGACAGGAACACGGCGGGATCCACCGGCAGCTCGATCGGCGAACCGACGAGCCGATCGGCGGCGAAGGTCGACTCCCGCGCGACATGCTGCACGAACTCCAGCATGAGGGGCAGGTAAGTCGGATGTTCAGGCCATCGGTTCCATTCGCGGTCGGCCGACGTCGTGACCAGCACCACACGGCCCGCCCGCCCGTAGGTACGCTCCACAATGGCCGGGCTGCGCTCGGCGTCGTCGAACACGGCGACGACGCGTGCAGCGGCCGCCCCGCTGAGCGGCTTCGACGCTGAGTCGTCGCCCGCGTCGACCGGCTGCGCCTCGTCATCCGCCGCCAGCGCCGGCGCGACGGCGTAATACGCGTCGAACCCGACACTCGAGAGCCCAAGCGGGTCGCCTTCGCTGCTGAGTCCGCGCATCACGGGGTGCAATCGATCCGCCGGGGCCAGATGCGACTCGGCCGTACCCCGGCGCACCTCCAGCAGTTCCGCCGGAAGAAGCCCGGCCCCGCCGCGGTAGAGCGCGCCGTTGTACCAGTCCGGATCGACCTGGTCCCCCAGGAACACGATGAGCCCGCCGCCCTCCCGGACGAAACGGTCCACCCGTTCCGTCGCAGGCTCGCTCAGGCGATACACATTCAGCAGGACGACGGCGTGAAACGAGCCGAACTCGCGGCTCTCCAGGTCGGTGCCGTCCGAAATCACCACGTCCACCCCGCTGAAGACGTCTCCCTCCGGCCGCAGCGCCGTCGCCAGCAGGGCCGCCTCGTCGTCGTACGCATCCGCCGATGGCTCGCCGTTCACCAATAGAACGCGCAGCGCGCTCTCCACTTCCACGGCGAGGTGGCGGACGTCGTCCAACGGCAGGCCGTCCGGGCCGGTAGAAACCCGGATGGTCTCATCCCCCGCCCGCAGGAGCGTCACATCCACGGTGGTCTCAGCCGACTGCCGCGGGGCCAGCTCGCCGAGAGCCCGGGCGGGCTCAGTCGCATCGCCGATCGCAACGACCACCTCCGCCCCGGGGGCGGCACGATCGGCGTGGTTTGTCACCCGGGCCCGCACCGCGGTCTCGGCCCCCACGAGCAGGCGCCGACCCGCGAGGGAGACATCCGTCACCGCCACGTTGGCCGCGTTGTCATCGCCGACGTGCACGAGGAAGAGCTTGAGGCCGCGGTCCTTCTCGGCCCAGGCGGCCAAGGAGGACAGCAGCCCGCCAGCCGCCGCGTCGGGGCCGGCCGCGCCGGACGTATCCGACCCTGCGGGATCGCCCGCGCCGGTCGGCGCTCCGGCGAGGTCCACCCAGTCGCCGCGCTGAAAGTCGCTGACGAGGTAGACGACGGCGGTCGTGATCGCCCCACCGCGATCGAGCACCTGCGCCACCCCGGCGACGGCGGCCTGCGCGTCGATGGCCTTTTGCGTCGGCGTGAGGGCTTCGAGCCGGGCGAAGACCTGCTCCGCCTGCACGTCATCAAGGTAGGTGCCGAACTCAACCGGGTTGGCCGGATCGGTCATGCGCAGGACGGTCACCGTGTCGTCGGGAGACTCCTCGCGGATCGTCTCGATCAGCCGGCGGATCGCCGCCTTGGCCTGTTCGAAAACCGGGCCGTCACCGGAACGGTAGCCCATGCTGAACGAATCATCGATCACGAAGACCCGCTCCGCGCGGTCCGCCCCGCCGAACGCCGCCGCCAGGCCGGCCGGCGAGATGAACGGCCGGGATACCAGGAGGCCGATGAGGAGCACCGCCAGGCACCGCAGCAGAAGCAGCAACCACTCTTCCATCCGCACGCGGCGGCGGTTGCGCTTTTCGGCGTCCATCAGGAACGCAACCGCCGCCCAGCGCACGCGCTTGAACCGCATGCGCATCAGCAGGTGGATCAGCACCGGAACGCCCACCGCCGCCGCCCCTGCATAGAAGAGGGCGGGCGAGATGAAGGCGGCCAGGATGTGAGGGTCACCGAGCATTACGGGGCAGAGCCGTCTCCCAGGGGCGCACACTCAGCGGGCGGCAGCGTCGCCGGCCCCGATGGCCGCGATGCGCATGTGCCCTGCAGCTACACGCGCCGCTGTCTGTGCATCCGCGCGGCCAGAAATCTGCTGAGCGCTACGTCGAGCGGCGTGGCCGTGCTCAGCAGTTCGTAATCGATCCGATGGTTAAGACAGGCGCCGCGGATCCGGCTGATGAACGCCTGGAGCGCATCGAGGTAGCTCGCCCGAAGCGATTGCGGGTCGGTCAGGATCTCGATGTCGGCCTGTTCCATCCCCTCAAAAAGCGTCCGGTCGGCAAAGGGGAACTCCAACTCGTCCTTATCGAGCACGTGCAACACCAGCACCTCGTGCCGCCCGTGCCGAAGGCGCTGCAGCCCGTCGAGGATCCCCTCGGGATCCATGAGCAGGTCGGACACAATCACCACCATGCTTCGCCGCGGAATCCGTTCGGCGAGGCGGGCGAGCGTCGCACCCACGTCGGTTTCGTCGCGCGGGGCGTGTCGCTCGATCATCGCCGCCAGCGCCGCGAGCGTCGGCCGGTTGGACGACACGGGAAGCTGCTCGCGGATGTCGCGGTCGAACAGCGTCAGCCCCACGCCATCCTGCTGAAGCACGAGCAGGTAGGCCAGGCTCGCCGCGACCGTCGAAGCGTAGGTCCACTTCGTCATCCGCGGCTCGCCGGGGTGCTCGGGATAGGCCATCGACCCCGAACAGTCGAGCACCACGTGGACGCGGAGGTTGGTTTCGCCCTCGTACTCCTTGATGAAAAACCGGTCGCTCTTGCCGTAGACGCGCCAGTCGATGTGGCGGATATCGTCGCCGGGCACGTAAAGCCGGTGGTTGGCGAACTCCACACTGAACCCCTTGTAGGGGCTCTTGTGCATGCCTGAGACGAAGCCCTCCACGACCTGCGACGCGCGCAGCTCAAGACGGGCGATGCGGCTCAGGATGTCAGGCTGAAAGTGCCTTGCGGTATCGATCATCGCTGCCCGCCGTCGTTGCGTGAGGGTCGATCACCTTGACGAGTTCGTCGACGAGACGGTCGGGGTTGTATCCCTCCGCCTCGGCCGAAAAGCTCATCACCAGCCGGTGGCGCATCACCGGACGCGCCAGCTCGCGGATATCCTCGGTCGAGACGTGGTGCCGCCCCTTGAGCACCGCGCGGCACTTGGCGCCCAGCACCAACGCCTGAATCGTGCGCGGCCCGCCGCCCCACACCACCAGCCGCCGGACGAACTCCGGGCTCGTCGGATCGGTCGGCCGCGAAGCCCGTGTCAGGTTCAGCGCGTAGCGCAGCACATCGGGCGCCACTGGCACACGCCGCACAAGATGCTGATAACTGAGGATCTCCTCTGCGGTCATCACCTGGTTGATCGTGGGGTTGTGATCGATCGTGGTCCGCTCGGCGATGGCGTACTCATCCTCGTACGACTGGTAGTTGACGAACACCTTGAACATGAAGCGGTCCTGCTGCGCCTCGGGCAGCGGATAGGTGCCCTCCTGTTCGATGGGGTTCTGCGTCGCCAGGACGAAGAAGGGATTGGGCAGCGGATGGCGATTGCCCGCAACCGTCACCTGCCGCTCCTGCATCGCTTCGAGCAGGGCCGCCTGCGTCTTGGGCGGCGTGCGGTTGATCTCGTCGGCGAGAATGACATTGGCGAACACCGGCCCCGGGAGGAACCGCAGGATGCGCTGGCCGCTGGCCTTGTCCTCCTGGATCACCTCGGTGCCCGTGATGTCCGAAGGCATCAGGTCGGGCGTGAACTGGATGCGCGAGAAGGACAGCGCCAGGCATCGCGACAGCGTCGAAATCATCAGCGTCTTGGCCAGCCCCGGCACACCCTCAAGGATGCAGTGGCCGTTGGCGAAGAGGGCCATAAGCAGTTGCTCAAGCACCTCGTCCTGACCGACGATGACTTTGGCCATCTCCTGCCGTATCCGGGCGTAGCCCTCCGCCAGCCGCCGGGCGGCCTGAATGTCGTCTCCGCCGAGGGCGGTGGATGTCATGGGTACGGCGTCTGTCATGGCGTTCGTCTCGGGGTAGTGTTCGGCAATCAGCAATCCGCAATTCGCAATTGGCAACTGCCGGTTGCCAATGAACTCAATGTCGCTCCCGCTATCGCTGCATGATCGGCACCAGGTTCAGCGGCAGCTGCAAGATGATCAAAGCGATCGACGTTCCGTAAATCCGGCCCACGCCGTCGCCGTCCCACGAGCCGTCCGAGTTCTGGGCGGACAGCAGGTAGTCGCGGATGCCGGCGTAGTAGTCGTCCCACTCCTTGTCGCGCGAGATCCACAGGGCCTGGGCCATGTATAGGTGCGCGTAATAGTAGTGTCCGCCGCTCTGCAGCGCCGGGCGGATGTGGCGTCGGGAATACTCCAGCGCCCGCACGGCGCGGGGCTCGGTGTACTCGCCCGCGTTGAACCAGCAGCAGACGGCCGCCGCGGTGATCGGCGGGCGCGAACCCGGCCCGCCCATCGTCAGGCTGTAGCGGATGCCGCCGTCGCTGTTCTGCGACTTGGCGAGGTAGTCCATGGCCCGGTCGATCACCTGCTTCGGCACGGCGAGCCCCGCGTTGCGGCAGGATCGCAGCCCCTGGAGCTGCGTAATTGTCACCGCCCCTTCGTCACCGTGCCCGTCGGGCGTGTAGATCCAGCCGCCGAGCTGGCTCTGTGCCCGATCGGTCAGCACGACCGCACGCTGCAGCACGCTGTGAATCTCCCGGCCGCGGCGGGCGTCCTCGGTCATGCCGTACAGCTCGCCGAGGAAGAGCATCGCGTAGCCGTGGCCGAACATCGGCCGGCCCTCGCCGTCACCGCGTTCGATCAGCCCCGAAGGCTGAGGCGACTCGAGCAGGTACCGCGCCGCGCGATCGACATGCTGGGCGTAGCGTCCCTGCGTCGTCGTGTTGCCGTCCATCAGCAGGGCCAGACCGGCCAGCGACGTCATCGCCACCGGGTAGGAACCGTACGCCTCCTGGTTCTGCCACGAACCCTGCCGACCCTGCACACGGGCGAGGTACGCCAGGCCGCGATCGATGGCCTGCCGTGTCTCCTCCGTGACCAGGGAGGGCAGCAACGGCGCGGCGCGCAGCGCAGGCTCCGGCGGAAGCTCGTCCGGCGCCTGCGCAAGGACCGGCCCGCGTGGGCACAGCGCCAGGACCAATCCCAGAGCGATCGCCTCCCGCCCGTGCCGGCGTGTGCTTCGAAATGGTCCGGTTCTTCGTCGCAACATGCCTGTTCGCCCGCTCAGGGCAGCTCCCCCACCGCGACACGGAAAGCCCGCAGGTCATTGATCATGACGACAATCAGCGCATCCGCCCAGACGTCGAAGTCCAGCACGTAGGACAGCCCCGACCCCGCGGTTGTGAGGTTGGCCCCCTCGCCGATGGTAGCACCGTCGCGGACGCTGATCAGATGGAGTTCGAAATTCCCCCGCCGGCTCCGGCCGGCCGATCGGTCGACGTCGATCAGTATCGGGATCGTCGGTTGTGACGTGCCGTACAGCCGCAGCGGGTGCTCGAACAGCTCGATCGGCGCCAGATCCTCGCGGCGCCAGCGCTCGCGGCCGGTACCCAGGTCGTGCGCAACCAGCGCTGCCTCGTTCACGCCGCTCTCGGTGTCCACGTACCGGCCGATGAACGTCTCGCCGGAGACCACGGCGTCGTACAAATCGCCATTCTCCCCGACAGCCAGCTGTCCAACCGGCTTGCCGGTCGACGCGCTCACCAGCGCGACATCGCCGCCGGACATCCCCAGCGCTATCACACCGCGACCGACCTGCAGAATCGATTGCAGGAGCGCGTCGGACCCTTCGTCCCCGGCCAGCTCCCAGCGCACCTGCCCGGTGGACAGGTCGACGGCCTTCACGGAGCTGTCGCCCTGGTCGCCAGGACCGATCAGCAGGTCGGAGACGCGGGCCACTTCAACCACGTTGTGATCAGAATCAGGCTGACGGAACAGGACGCGGGCCACGCGGCGTCCGGTCGCCCGGTCGAAAAGGCTCGCGCGCTCATGGTCGGCGTCGAGAATGATGACACGATCGACCCCGAAGAGCACGTAGTCCGCCGGCTCGCCCTGCAGATCCGCCTCCCACAGCGTCTCGCCGTCAAGCGTGCGCATCAGCGTCAGCCGCCCGGAGCGAGGCGTTGCCGCGACGTGACCGCCGTACGCCACCAGCGAGTAGTCTCCGGCCTCGTGATCCGGATCGGCGTCGGGCACGTCGAACGGCTTGACCCACAGCCGCCGGCCGGTGACCAGACCGATCGCGTGCAGCGCCGTGTCGCCGCGAACGATCATGATCTGACCGTCGGCGGCGGCCCGATGCCCGCCAGGCAGTTCGACCTGCTCGCCGAAGATGTTGCCGAGGTCGAACGACTCCAGGGCGCGGAACTCGCGCTCCCGGCGAAGCTCCGCCTGCCACTGCACGGCGCCGCTCGCAACGTCCCGGCAGGTGAGCACGTCGTCCTCGTCGTAGAAGATCGCGCGCTCCGCCAGCGCCGCGGGGCGCGGGCCGGCGAAGCTCATCAGGCGCCCCCCGAAGCTGCCCGATCTGGCCGCCTGGCCCCACAGTTGCTGCGACCACAGCAGGAAGCTCGGGCGGGTTTCGTCGAAGCGCTCGCGGGCCACGGCGCGGGTGTCCAGCGCGCTCCGCGCGGCCGCGATCCACGAACCGATGGTGTCGTGCGCGGCCTGCTCAGGCGACGCCGCCGCGTACATGCCGGGGATGGGCGACGACGCGAATCGCTCGTCGAGCTGCTCAATCCTGGCCAGTCGCGGCGCGTCGAGCCGCTGCATGGGGTCGCCATAGAGGTCTGCGAGCGCCATCGCCGCCGCGGCGGTCAGCTCCGGTTCGGCGTCGCGGGCTGCCGCCTGGGTCAGATAGTATTCCGAGGCCTCGAAGCGCTGTCGTGCCCGTTCCGCCAGCCCCAGGGCCACCAGCGCCCGCTGACCGCCCGCGCCCGTCGCCGGTAGATGACCCAGCCGATCCAGTGCCATCCGCGCGTCACCGCGGGTCGAGGGATCGGCCAGCCGCTCAATCCAGCCGGCCACTTCGCGGTCGAGCAGGCGCCGAACCCGCTCCGCGTCTTGCGGCGAGAGACCCGCGACCACGCTCGACAGTTCTGCGGATAACCGCATCCGCTCAGGAGCGACCACCGAGTCGACCGCTGCCGCGGGGCGATCGGCGTCGCTCGACATCGCCAACCGCAGGAGCCCTTCAAACGCCTCCGCCCCACGCCCGCGCCGGGCAAGTTCTCGCCCGGAGCGCACGCCGACGCGCAGCCGATCCGTGGAGCGCCGCGCGAACCGTTGCGCCTCTTCGATGCGGGCCATCACCTCATCCGCCGGCGCGTCCGGCGCATCGGCCAGGGCAAGCAGCAGGCTCACCCGCAGATGGGCGAGGTCTGATGAACCCGGCGTATCGGGTGCGAATAGTTCCTCATCGAGCCCGGCGAGTACCCTGTACCCCGCGGCGGGCTCGCGACGGAACAGTTCGAGCCACGCCAGCCGCATCGCGAGACGGGGATCCTTCGGGTTGGCGGCGTGACGCTCGACCGCTCGCGGATACGCCGTCGCCAGATCGGGATACTTGCGCAACTGCCGCGGGTCCAGGCTGAACAGCGAGCCGTCCCAACTCAGCAGGTTGCCCAGGGGCTGATCGGCGTTCTCCACAGCGAGCCGGTCGACCGAGTCGGCATTCACCGCGGGCATGACCGCGAGGCCATCCACGGTCGGGGCGAGAATCCGATCGTCGCACCGGATGGCGCGCCCCGACGGCGCATCAGACAGGTAGTGACTCCAGAGCGTGCTGCCGTCCTCCATCGAGACGCACGCGATCGAGGTCCCGCCGAGCCAGGCGCGACGGGCCTCTGCGCCGATCACGTACCGCGCTCCCGGCGGCTTGGCCACGCTCCACAGCGGCCGACCATCGGCGAGCGCGAAGGCCAGCAGTTCCTCCTGTCCCGCCGGCGCGAGCAGCACGCGGTCGCCGCAGATCACCGGCGGCGAAGAAAGCCAGCCCTCTCCCGACCCGCCGCCCAGCCGCCGCCCCACGCGCTCGGCATAGCGCACCGCCCAGCGGGGGGTGAAGTCCACCGCGTCGACGGCGTACAGCACGCCCTGCCCGGAGGGCACGATCACCAGCCCCTCAACCGCCGCGAGATCAAGCGCCGCGGCGGTCTGCACGTTTTCATCCGCGAACCAGCCGAGATCGACCTCGCGCACCAGCGAACCGTCAGCCGGATCGAACACGGCCAGAAGAAAGTCGGTGCCCCGCATCATGGGTACCCACAGGTGCGGCCCGATCGCCAGCGGCGCGGCACAGAACTGCACGCTGCCCAGGGCTTCGCCGGCCGCCTCGCGGGCACTGCGCCGCCAAGCGACCTCACCCGTTGTCGCATCGAGCGCAATCAACTCGGCGTGGGTCGTGGACCACTCGGCGTCGAGGCCGCCGCGCCACGCGGGGCGGAGCAGGTTGATCTGGGTCTGCCATCGACCGGTGCCCATCTCCACGAGAAAGACGCGACCGTGCGCGATGGTCATCGCGCCGGTGACGTGGTCGGTAAACAGCCGATCCCACTCGATCTGCGCCGCGTCGACGCTGTATCCGCCGGCGGGCGAGGCGGCCGCGATGGCTTCGTCGCCCTCGGGCCGCGTCCGCTGCGCCCAGGCCACGCTCATGCTTTCGGCATCGACAGCGACAACCCCGTCGAGCGTGCGGGCGTACACCCTGCCGTCGTACCAGAGCGGCGCCGCAACCGGCAGATCATCGGGATCGAGCAGGCGACGCGGCGTGTCGGACTGCCACAGGTCGGCGCGAACGCCCGCGAACGGCACCTGCCACAGCGCCATTTCCTGCATCGTCGGGGCGATCGCGGCCATCTCGCCCGACCGGTCCGTCGTACCGCCCGACAGCAGCCACCCGCCGGTCTGCGCGGCGTCGGCCGATTCGGCCGGACCCAGTTCGGCCAGTTGCGCCATCCACGCGTCGGCCGGCGCGGCGCGCTCGGCGAGGCGGCGGGCCTCCGCCGGCTGACCCAGCATCACGCGGGCACAGGCGAGCTTCGCCGCCAGGCGCTGCGGCGGAATGCCATCGCGCGGCCCCGGACCTTCGCGGTACTCGGGCACAAACTCGCGCAGGCTGCTGAGCGCCATCACGGCTTCGCGCGGGCGCCCTTCGTCCAGCGCCCACGAGGACAGCAGATCACAGGCGTCGTCGCCGTAGCTGGTGAGCAGGTAGCGCTCGACGATTTCGCGAAGCGGCGCCGGGTCCCCCGAGGCGCGGGCCGTGTCGATGAGCCGTCGAGCGCGGCCGTCGTGCAACAGGCGATAGGCGGCGAGCCCGTCGGGAGGCAGTGTGCCCAGCTCGCGCAGGGCGCGGCGACGGGCGGACTCGTAACGAACGAGGGGAGCATTCGAGCCGCCAACTTCGACCAGGCCGCCGACGGGGTCATCCATCACGCGCTGCAGGCAATCGATGGCGAGTTTCCAATCGCCCTGGGCCGTCGCGTCGGCAGCGCGGGCAAAGAGGTTGTCGAGCTCGGCCGAGGGCGGGATCTCCGCCGCGGGGGCGTCGAAGACGAATTCGGTAGGCTCCAAGTCGAACTGGGCGAGCGCCGGCGTAGCGCTGAGTGCGAGGAACCCCGCCGACAGCACTACCCGGGCGCGGACACCCGCGCGTGCGACGAGGGTCGTCGTCGCCTGTCGCCACGATCGCATCACATCGTGCATGAGGATCAGTACGCCGACGCCGGGCTCCGCCAGTAGCGGCGCTTTGCCGAACAGCGAGGGGAGGATTCCAGGCCGCTGCGACCCACCAAGCTCCGCCCGCCGCGACGGGGAACGTCTCCCGTCGGATGCATCCTAGCCACGACGGGTCCGGGCTGTCACGGTGCGATCGCACCCTGCCGCACCGTGGAGGGGCGACGGCGTCTGCCGAGGCCGGGTTCCTGCGCGACCCGCGCGGCGACCCGGATGGGGTTTGCGGCCGAAACACCGCGGTTTTCTGCTCACGTCGACAGGGCGGGCAAGGGCTGTCACCGGGTTGTAAAATACTGTCGCACAGTTCGCGATCAGTTCGCCGTGAAGGTCAGCGTATAGGCCAGTTCACCATCCGGCTCGGCCGCACCCACGTAGATCTCGCAGTTGCCGCGCGTCCAGAAGCGGTTGATCTGCTGCTCGTTAATCCCCGAATCGGTGCCGCAGAAGTTGCTGGCGTCGCACAGCACCCAGAGCCCCGCGGGCTCGTCGGAAGCGACGCTGATCGTCATGCCCAGTGATGCCGTGACCGTCAGGAGGTGATTCGGCTCATCGGGGAAGTAGAAACCCGGGCAGAACCCCTCCTCCGGGCCGCCGGTGACGACGCCAATCCGCGTCGCCGCGAGCACCTCGCCGCCGATGTCCAGCGCGAAGGCGGTCTGGTCGGCAGGGGCGTTGTCGTTGGCGTTCTGATTGGTGTTGCCGCTGGGGCGCATCATGCACCCCGCCGCCACGGCGAGGCACAAGGTCATCCCGACCCACAAGCCGCCCTGCATCACATTACCCATCTTATGGTTCTCCCGGAGTTCATGACTCGTCCGGTCTTCCAGACCGGACCGAGGCGGCGGAGTATAGCCCTTTTACCGGCTCGCAGAAACTGCGCGTCGCTTGACGACGCCACAATGACGCTGCTAGCGTTACCGAGGGGAATCGGAGCAGCGCCAAGCCAACGCGCTGCACCAGCAGCAACAGCCACTCGATGCGACGCCGCGCAGCGTCGCGAAACGGCCAACACACCAGGAACATGTCCCATGACTGAACCGTGCACGATCGGCGCAGGGATGAAGTGCCACCGGGTTCGTTCGCGGCTGCTTGGGTCCGCCGCGATGCTCGTGGTGCTCGGTGGCGCCGCTTCGGCGCGCGCCGCCGTGACCCTCGAACTGGTGACGCACCTGCCGAGCCCGGCGAGGAACCACGCCATGGAAGGCATGAACGGCGTCGCGATGGTTCATCGTGTCGAGTTGGCCGAGGGTCCGTTCAGCCTGCTCACGCTCTCACTGGACGATCCGGCGTACCCCGAATACCACGCCGAGCGCGCTACAAGCAACTGGACCTACGCGATGGCCGCGGATAACGATTACATTTATCTTCCCATAGCCCAATCGCTGCGCGTCTTCGATGCCTCGCAGCCGGAAAACCTCGTCGAGGTGGCGAACATCGCCGTGCCCCGCGGCGCCCCCTGGCGCGCTACGGCCGACGGCAACCGCCTCTATTGGACTCATCAGCCGTACGGCGTCATGCTGGCAGACATCAGCCAGCCCACCGCCCCCGTGCTGCACCCCACGCTCTACACCGGGTGCGGGATTGCGGGCATCGCCGCCGACGGCGATCGCCTGTTGGTCGGCCAGACAACCGGCGGCCTGCTCATCTACGACGTATCAGACCTCGATGCGCCGACGCAACTCGGCTACCTCGACCTGCCCGGCTACACCAGCTCGATCGCGGTCGCGGGCGATATCGCCTACCTCGCGGGCGACTCCGCCGGGCTGCACATTGTCGACATCTCCGACCCGACCGATCCGGTCGTCATCGGCCAGTGCCCCTACCCGGGCAGCTACGCCGTAGACCTTCAGCGCGTGGGGCGCTACCTCGTCATGGCACTGGAAGTCGGCGGCATCGCCGTCGTTGACGTGGCCGACCCTGAAAACCCGGTCTGCCACCCGGCGCGAACCGTCCCCGGCCTCGGCTGGGACGTGCACACGGCCGGCAACCACGTGATTGTCGCGACCTTCTTTCAGGGGGTTGCCTCCTATCGAATCCGCGGCGCCATCGGTGCCTGCTGCAGCGGAGACGAGTGCTGGGAAACAGTCGACGATGGCTGCGTCGCTCCGCTGCGCGGCGAGGGAACGATCTGCGACGCGTACGAACTCGCCCCGCCCACCTTCAACGGATGCTGGGGCGACGCGGACGGCTCGGGCCACGTCAGCCCCGCCGATCGCGGCTACGTCTCGGCGAACCTCGGCACGCGCGAAGCCGACACGCTCTGCATGTATGACCTCGACGGCAACGGCGTCGTCAACGCGGAGGATCGACTCACCATCAGCCGGAACGTCGGCCAGTGCCTCCCCCTGCCTGACTACCAGGACGGCAGCGGCATGAATCAGGGCACCTCGGATCTCCGGTTCCGCCCCGAGCAGCAGTACATGGGCTTCGCCACGACCTGCGGCGAGGTCAATTGTGGCGGAGAATAGGCTGGCACGGCTCGGGCGGCGTATGAGACATTGAGCACGCCTCCAGTGGGGGCATGCGATGTGCATTCATACTTTCTTATCTGGAGCATCGTGCGATGACAATTCACTCCCGAATTGGGGCGCCGCCGCGTGGCGGGCCCAGCCGAGGAGCGCGAGAACTCCTGGCGATCAGCCTTGCCTCCGCGCTTGCCATGAGTTGGCAGGCCCGGGGTGCGGTAACGCTGGAGCAGGCCGGACATCTTCCCAGCCCGCGATACTCCACCGCTCTCTCCGTTCAGGGTGGGCTCGCGTACGGAATCGGCAAACTCGCGGAGCAGGGCCAGTCACCGTCGGTCTTGAGGGTCTTCGACCTCAGCGATCCGGCGGCCCCCGTCGTCCTTGGCTCGATCGATGTCGGCGATGCAGAGTACGCGCTGCTGGCGGGGGGCGACCATGTGTATTACGCCCGCGCACGATCTCTGAGGGTAGTTAACGTATCTGACCCGGCGAACCCCTACCAGGTGGCATCACTGCCGACCCCTTCCGGGTCTCCGTTCCAGATGTGCGCTGGTACCGCCGGGCTGTTCTGGACGCACCAAGGCCGTGGCGTCATGTCGGCTGACATCAGCGATCCGATCGCCCCATTCGCGCGGCCCACAATCGATCCCGGCGGTTTGACGTCGGGCGTTGCCGTGAATGGGGAATACCTCTATGTGTCCATGCTCTTGGGGGGACTCTACGTATTTGATGTATCAGGGGCGGGAGCCCCCATTCAGCTTGGCTACCTCCCGCTGGATGGCTATTCCAACCGAGTTGCTGTCGGTGGCGGCTACGCGTACGTCGCTGGCGACTCGTCGGGCCTGCAGATCATCGATGTCTCCGATCCGACAGAACCTCTTCTTGTCGCCGGATGCACGTACCCCGAGGCAGCGGCGGTTGATGTCAAGCTCGTAGGTCGATACGCCCTTCTCGGACTTGATACCGGCGGGGTCGCAATCGTCGACGTCGCTGATCCGACGAACCCGGTTTGTAATCCGCCACAACCCGTCCCGGGCCTCGGTTGGGTTGTCGACGTTTCCGAAGACTATCTGGTCGTGGGCACGTTCTTCCAGGGCCTTGCCATCTACCGCATCCGCGGCGCGGTCGGCGCCTGCTGCGCCGGGGGCGACTGCTGGGAAACCGTTGAGGAAGGTTGTGACTCGCCTCTCCGCGGCGATGGGCCGCCCTGCGACTTGGCTGAGCTGATGGCGTCCAGCTACACCGGTTGCTTCGGCGACCTCGACGGCACCGGCCACGTCAGTCCGAGCGACCGCGGTTTCGTTGCTGCCAACTTCGGCACGCGCGATGCCGACGCGCTCTGCATGTATGACCTCGACGGCAACGGCGTGGTCAACGCGGAGGATCGCCTCACCATCAGCCGCAACGTCGGCCAGTGCCTTCCGCTGCCGGACTACCAGGACGGCAGCGGCATGAATCAGGGGGCCGCGGATCTGCGGTTCCGTTCGGAGCAGCAGTACATGGGCTTCGCCACCACCTGCAGCGAGGTCGATTGCTCGCCGGAGTAGCCTCAAAGAGGGCCAGCCCGGCAGCCGACTCCTGGGTTATCCTGAATTCACCGTAGGAAAACCGGCCGCCTCCCGCGGAGAAAGCGGAAGGCGGCCGGGCTTGTAACCACAGTCGAGGGTCGCGGAGACTCAATCGTCTCCGGAGCACTCACCCTCGTAGTCAATGGACATTTGCGCCATCGCGGCCTGGCACGCGTTGCCGTAGGTCACGCCGTCGCATCCGCAGACCGGGTCATACACGAGGTAGCAGGCCTCCGGAATGTCGCGGCACACACCCTGGAAGTCGCAGCAGCAGTGCCCGATCGGCAGGTCGCAGAACTGACCCTGAGGACAGGGCACCCCGATGAAGCCACCGCAGATCTGCCCGTTGCCGGGGCAGATGCCGGCCGCGCTGCAATCGGTGAAGTTGCCGCGCCAACTGCCGCCCTGCCGGTTGCAGTCGCACTCGTAGGTCATCACGCATGACCCGTCGTCCAGGCAGCAGGCCCCGAAGATCGGATCGATGATCGGACACACCGGGAACACGCCGCCGGGGCTCGACGGCCCGCAGGTTGTGCCGGGACCGCTCCAGAACCCGCACTGGGTTACTCGGCAGTCCTCTTCCGTGGTGACGACGCAGCCGTGCGGGATCAGGCAGCACCGCCCGACCGGATCGCATTCGCCGTCGTACGCGATATTCATCCCCGCGGCGGCTGCGAAGCAGGCGTTGCTGTAGGTATTGCCGTCGCAGCCGCACACCGGGTCATAGACCAGCGGACAGACGAACGGTCGATCGGCACACGTCCCCTCGCCGTCGCAGTCGCCGGGGGCCTTGTGGCAGTACCGGTTGTCGCTGCCGCTGGCCTCGACACACTCCTCGTTGGTCGTGCACTCCTCCTGGCAGACCCCGCGGTAGCGGACGGAAGTACCCGCCGCGGCCGCGTCACACTCGTTCGAGTAGGTCTGTCCGTCACAGCCGCACACCGGATCCCACACGTCCGGACAGCCGATCGGCTGCGGCTCGCAACAGCCGATCTGGTCGCAGTGGCCGGGGCGCGTGTGGCAGTAGGTTCCGTCGGGGCAAACCACGTCGAGCGGACCGCCGCACGACTGCTGACAGCACGGGCCCGGATGATCGATCGACACGCCTGCCGCGGCGGCGAAACACCGATTGTCGTACGTTTGCCCGTCGCACCCGCACACCGGGTCATAGTATTCCGGGCAGGCGTCGGGGATCGGCCGGCACACGCCCTGGAAGTCGCAGCAGCATTCGCCGTCGTTCAGTGCGCAGTACTGGCCCTCGGGACACTCGATACCGGCGATGCCGCCACACACCTGGCCGGGGCAGGTGACGTGCTCGCACAGCCCGCCGGGGATGGCTGCGGCGAAGTGCCACATGCCGCCCTGGCGTCGGCAGTCACACTCGGTGGTGTCGATGCAGGATCCGTCGGGCAGGCAGCAGGCCTGCACGAAAATCGGCGGAATCGGGCAGTCGAGCGGCAGCGAGTTCGGCCCGCCGCAGACTGCGCCGGCCGACCAGCGTCCGCACAGCACCTGTTCGCACCAGACCTCGCTCACACCGTCAACGCAATCGCCCAGTTCGGTACAGCACTTGCCCACGCCGCCGCACACTTCGCCCTGACGGCAATCGGTCGTGCCCGACGGACCGTTGCACACCCACTCGCCCGTGGCGCAGCAGGTGTGGCCTTCGAAGCAGATCGGGTTGTCGCCCACGCCGGGCTCTTCGTTCGGGTCGCAGCAAAGCCGGCAGGGATTACCCGTGTCACCGTTCTCGCAGGTGTTCGAGGTGTCAGCGTCGTTGCAGCGCCACACGCCATCGGCGCAGCAGGTGTGCCCCTCGAAGCAGATGGGGTTGCCATGCATCCCCGGCTCGTCCGCCGGATCGCAGCACTGTTCGCACGCATGACCGATCACGTCGCAGGTGGGAGAGCCGTCGCCCTCGTTGCAGGCCCATGTGCCATCACCGCAGCAGGTCGCTCCCTCGATGCAGGGCGGGATGTCGTCGCGGTCGCAACAGGCGGGGCAGGTCGGATCGGGATTCGGGCAGGCGGGTTCGGCCGTCGGCCCGTTGCACACCCAGGTGCCGTTGCAGCAGGTGTGTCCTTCGAAACAGAACGGATTGCCGTTCTGACCGGGCTCATCCGCCGGGTCGCAGCAGTGCCCGGCACAGACGCCGCGGTCGTCGCACGAGGTCAGTATCCCCGCCCATCGGCCGCCGCGGTTCTCGCAGTTGCACTGGTAGAGCTCTTCACAGGTGCCGTCCGGCAGGCAGCAGGCGCCGCGCCGATAGTCGAAGATCGGACACGGGTGGACCGGCACAACGTCGGCCGGATCGCCACCAGCAGGCGTGGCCGTCGCGTCGAAGTAGTCCGCCTTGCCTGACGCATCATCGGTCGGCGAAGGCGAACGTCGACAAGCCGTGTTGGGCCCGCGCCAGTAGCCGCACTCGAACTCGCACGCTTCCCGCGTCATGCGCCGACAGGTGTTGTCCGGCAGACAGCAAGCGCCCAGCGGCGGGCAGGGCTGCTGCGCACAGTTCGACAGCCACCCCTGCCAGTTGCCGCCCTGCGCAACGCATCGGCGAAGGCTGGTGTTCTGACACTGTCCGTTCGGCAGACAGCACGCGCCGTTGAGCGGGAAGGGCGTCGGGCCGATCCAGTCGATATCGAATGCCGCGCCGCCGGGCGTCACGCTGATCCCGCCCTGTGCGTTCGACACGGCGGGCATGGCCAGCAGGACGAGAGCCACAACAGCGGCTCCTGGCAATCGACGGCTCGGACAACAGCGGTGGGCGTCAGCAAGAAGGCTTCCAATCCTCATGGTGTGCTCCTGTCGCGCGGGGGATCCTCTCCAGATTGACCCCGGCCTCTCTCGGCCCCGGGGGCGCAGGCATTCGCCTGCCAACACAACGGAGCTACGGCACAGCAACAGCCGTGCCAGAGACAGCGATTCGCGGCGCCCGTTTCAGGACGAGGATCACGCACGTCTAAACCAATGCACCGGATGAGCTTACGTCATTCGAGACCAGAGGAACTCGCGAGTCCAACTGCGGCTTCACTCGCCGGCTCAAGAACAAACGGCGCAGGCGCGCCACCACTGGCCCCTTCGCGCCGATCGGACCAACGCCGAGCACGCCAACGGGGACTGCTCAGACGGCCGCTCCGCCCCCGCTTCTGCCCCGCCGGTCTCGCTGTAGGTCCGTCGGGGGACGCGGATCAGCGAACGTGGGGCAATCCCTAGCGCACGCACTAGCTCTGCCTCAACCTCCCGTCTTGCCGGGTCCACTCGCGGGGACTATGATGCAGTTGCATCAGGCCTGTGCGACGACAGGCTGGCAGCAGCGACGTTCGGGCGCGCGGAAAACCTTGCGCAGGGCCATCCCGCCCGCTTCTCCTATGTCTTCACCCACCGCCCCGCCCACCCGCGCCCGCCGGCGCCGGCCGCAAGCCAACGCCCAGCTGCCGCCAAGTGTGGCCGAAGCAGCGAGTGACGCCGGGGTCGCCGCGGCGCCGCTCTACACCTCGCGGTTTTTCATGGTCTTTGCCGCGGTGCTGCTGTTCATGACCGCGGTGGCGCTGCAGTTCCACTTCGGCCAGTTCGTGGAGTACCTCGGCCACGACGTGGACACGCTGGGGCTGCTGCTCGCGGCGGGCACCGTCGGAGCGCTGGCGATCCGCCTTCAGGTCGGCCGGTGGATTGACCGCTTCGGCTGTCGCCCGACGTGGGTGGTCGGCGCGATCATCGTCGCGGCCAGCGTGGGCGCGATGCAGTTCGTCCGCGAGTTGTGGCTCATCGTCGTGCTGCGGTTGATTGCCACGATGGCCACGGCCTCGGTGCAGACGACGAGTACCGTGTTCGCCGCGATGATCGCGCCGCCGCGCCGGCGTGCGGAGAGCCTGGGCATCATGGGGCTGGCCGGCTTCCTCGGGATGATGGTCGGGCCGTCGCTGGGGGATTGGTTCTTCAGCGGCGACGTGACCAGCGCCGGGCCCTACCACCTCTTCTTCACCGCAGTGGCCGTGTCCAGTGTGCTGTCAGCGCTGATCATCGCGCGCGTGCCGCTGCAGACGCAGACCCTCGCGGCCGCGCCGAACGCCGCGCCGCCAGGCACCGTGCGCGACCAGTTCCGCGTGATCGCGCGCTACTGGCCGGGGATGATCCTGGGGGTCGGCGTGTTCTTCAGCATCGTCGGCTGCTTCCAGACGTCATTCCTCGAACGCCTGGCCGATGCCCGCGGGTTCGGACGCATCAAACTCTTCTTCCTGGCCTACTGCTGCACGGCGATCGTGCTGCGCCTCGCCTTCCGCCGCGTGCCGGAGCGGATCGGCAGGCGGCGCACCGTGCTCGGCGGTCTGGTCGTCATGCTGACCGGCCTGCTGGCGATGATCGGTGTGCAGACCGATCTCGACCTGCTGCTGCCCGGCGCGCTGATGGGCGCGGGGCACGCCTTCGTGTTCCCGTCCATGGTCGACCTCGCTGCCACCAGCCTGCCCAACGAACACCGCGGGACGGGCACGGCGTTGATCCTCGGCGCGGGCGACGTCGGCCAGTTGATCGGCTTTGCCGCGCTCGGGCAGATCATCAACCTCCACGGCTATGACGCGGCTGTGATCGGGATGGCCGTCGCGCTGGCGCTCTCGGGGCTGGTGTACGCCCTGCGACCGCGCAGCGCGAACCCCGGCGACGCGTAAGGCAGATCAGAACTCGACAAACGAAAACGCCGCGTGCCAGGCCAGCACGGCCAGCGAGGCCCAGAAGATGGTCAGCCCGACGTCGCGGCTGACGTCGACGGACGATGACTTCGCCCGCCCGCCGATCGCGTAGCCAAGCCCGCCGATCAGCAGCCCGGAAAGGACCTGCTTGATCAGCAGCCAGCCCGTCCCGCGCGGCAGCCACGAGCCCTCGGGCCAGACGGTCGCCATGAAGTTTCTTCGAAACACCGCCGCCGTCGCCTCGGGCTCGGCCACCAGGAAGGCGACCATTGACGACAGCGCCGTCGAGGCAAACGCGATCAGCGTCAGGAGCGGCGCGGCCGCCAGCAGCGCCAGGATGATGTTGCCGTGCAGGTAATGTGCCGGGTCGGCGCCGAGACTCCGCATGGCGTCCTGCTGCCGCGTCAGGCGGCGCGCGCCGATGTCTGCCGCCACCGCCGCCCCGCATTTGCCCGCCATCAGCACAGCGATCAGCAGCGGCGTGAGCACGCGGTAGGTACTGAAGCCTGTCGCCGCGAGGAACTCGTCCCGCAGCAGCGGCAACGTGACCTCCCGGTGGGGCATCTGCGAGAGCCCGAAGAGCACGGTCACAAAACCCAGCATCGCCCCCGCCACCGCGACATACACCGCGGTAGACCCCACCAGCGTCAGTCGCAGGTAGTGCCAGAGGTACCGCAGCCGCCACCACGGCCGCCGCCAGCCGGCCAGCGGTGCGACGACCGATCGGACCAGCGTCATCGCCGTGTCGCCCGACTGCTCCAGCAGATCCAGCAGCCTCTCGCGGCGCTCGTTTCCAGGCTTCGGCGCGAGCGCTTCGGCCGGCGCCGCGCCGGTTGACGCTTCACCCTCGAATGCGCGTCGCAGCTCTTCCGGCGTTACCTCATCCAGCCGGCCGCCCTCGCGGGTTGATCTCACCAGCACCAACCGCGGCGCATGCGACAGAAATGGCTCGAAGTCGTGCGTAACGACGATGGTCGTGCGGCCGCTCACGCGGTGGGTCTTCGCGATCAGGTCGGCGACGGCCCGCGCGCGACGGGGATCAAGGCCGGTCGTAGGCTCGTCAAACAGCAGAATCGACGGGTCGGTCGCCAGCGCCCGGGCCACGGCGACGCGCTGTCGCTCGCCGCCGCTGAGGCTCGTCAGCCGTCGCCCCGCCGGTACTCCCAGCGCCGCCAGCCGCTCCGCCGCATCCTGCGACGCGGTGACACCGTCAGCCGCATGCCGCCCGCCGCGATGATCGATGGCGAAGCGGACGTTCAGCTCGGCGCTGAGTTCGTCAAACAGCGCCAGATCCTGAAACACGATGCCGACGGCGGCGCGGCCGCTGCCCGCAGCGGCAGGCCGCTCGATGCGCCCGCTCACATCGAGACCGCGCGGCAGCGAATCGGGAAGGTCGGCGATAAGCCGCAGGATGGTCGACTTGCCCGAACCGCTCGGGCCGGCCAGCAGGACGAAGTCGCCCGGAGCGACCGACAGGTTTGCCTCGGCCAGTAGCGGGCGGCCGTCGGGCAGCGCCACGCGCAGCCGTTCGATCACCAGCGCGGGCCGTCGATCTGACGTGGTGGTCAAGGCCGCGGCCCCCGGATCTCCGCGCGGAGCACCGCGCCCGGCTCCAGCGGCCGGGTCGGCGAGTCAGACGAACCGCCCTGCGTGAGCGTGACCCACGCCATCTCCCTGCGCAGCGCCGCGGAGCGGACGAGGTGGACCACTTCCGGCCGGGTCATGCCCGCGTCGTCGAACAGGCAGATGGCCGCAACGCTGCGCGCGGTGGGCGCGAAGACCTCGATGAAGCGATAAAGCTGCTCATGCACGACCGGCGACGACAGCACGCGGTCGCGGAGGTAATCGGCCGAGT
Organism: uncultured Phycisphaeraceae bacterium; assembly: GCA_964426945.1. GTDB lineage: Bacteria > Planctomycetota > Phycisphaerae > UBA1845 > UBA1845 > CAYRSS01. Next base: position 7,215 of record CAYRSS010000029.1, on the reverse strand, counting down.
CAGGGTTGTCGGTCACGGCGTCGTGGAAGATCCGCTCGAGGGTATCGCGAAGCCGCTCATCGAGGATCAGATCCCGGCCGAAGCCGGCGAATATCGCGACGAGTTCGTCGTCGCTTCGCGCGGCGTTCCACGCGCGGCGGGCGGCGGCGCCAAGCTCCTCGCGGTCCTCCCGCGGCATCTCGGCGAGGTAGTCGTTGAGCCAGTCGAGCATCTGCTGAAAAGCCTGCGCATGCCGCCCGCGTGCCAGGCTCCAGGCGATGCGGGCCTTGGGCGCGTCGGACACGGCTTCATCCATCAGCCGCCCGAGCACCGGGGTGAGGTGCTCCGCCAGGATCGGCCGCAGGCGCGTCTGGATGGCCGGCCAGCGCGCGGCAAGCTCGTCCCCGTGCGCACGGAGGATGTCGAGCAGTTCCTCCTCGTGACGGCGGAGCGAGTCCTCCAGCTCATCGCTGATTGCCGCGAAGTAGCCCCCTGCCAGCTCCACGGCGATCGGCTGCCACGCAGCGAGCAACTCGGCCCGGCGCAGGTGCCAGTCCTCGGTGATGCGCTGCACCGCGCGCTGCTGCACGTCGGGCGGCAGCAGTGCCCCGAGGGCATCCTCAGCCGACATCGGCGTGTGCCAGCAGGTGGCACGAACCCGCTCATCGAGCGACGCAAAAGGTCCGGGGCGGATGAGCAGCCGGGCGCGCCGGCCGTCCGGATCGGCCGAGGCCACCTCGCCGACCTGCTCGAGCCCGCCGCCAAGCTGGAGGTACACGCTGTCCCCCTCGCGGAGGCGGACCGGGGTGTCGGCCTCGATGACGAGGTCCACGGTGGAGCGCGTCGCCCGCGCGCCCACCACCACCGCCGAGCCGAGAATCGCCACCCCGGCCGCGAGCCACAGGGCGGCGCCGACGACGACGGCGGCGGTGCGATGACGCGGCCTGAGATTCACCGTATGAGCAACTCCTTCCGCCCGGCTTGTACACGCCCCGCAGCCCGGGCGTCGCGGCCTAGCCGGTGATCACGCGCGGCTTGTGCAGGGCCGTCCGGTTCACGGTGAGCTGGCCGATGTGCCAGAAGGGATGGGTGCCCGACAGCGCCCACGCGGCGCCCACCGTCGGGGCCAGCGCCTGGGGCACGCCTTCGGGCGAGGGTTCGCTCCAGCGGCGGTCGTCGAACTGCTCGAGAATCTGCATCGAGGCGGCCCGGACCTCCTTGAACATCCGGTCGATCTCGTCGCGCTTCGGATAGAGGCCCGCGTCCGGCCGGCACGTGCTGCGGCCGTTGAACAGCGTGTGGATCTCCGGGGCAAGCCGCAGCGTCTGCCCGGCGAGCTTGTTGGTGAGGTAGTCCTCGGTCGCGGCGATGTGACCGAGGATCCACGCCGCGTGGTTGCCGCCGGGCACGGGCACGGCGTAGTACTCGGCGTCGGTGAGGTCGGCGGTGAACTTCTCGATGAGCAGCCGGCTGCCCTGGAACTGGTGGCCGATGACCACTTTCGGACTGACCATAATGGATACTCCGTTGTGTCCTGTGGATCCGGGAATCGCTGCCTGACCCCGGATTGTTGCGAGCGGACCCTGCCGGGGCAAGCCGATGCCCCGCGCCTCGCAGGTTGCGGTGCGGCCGGGCTCCGGACCCAGGCTGCGCGTGGAGCAACCGCCGACGGACGGCTACGATGGATCGCACTCCGCGTGCCGGCCGGGCGGCCGCTGCGGGACGCGCCCGAGTCCGGGACGAACAAACCGCATGGCCCGTGAGAATAACACGCCGCGCGACACGCTTATGCCTGCCGCCGCGCCGCCAACCGGCCGGCGGGGGCTGTGGCTGGCGGTGGGGCTCGCGCTGGTGATGGGCGCGCCCGCGATTCGCGGGGGCTTCGTGGGTGGCGACGACCACCGGCTCGTCATCAACCACGTCCTGGTCAATCACCCGTCGCTGTCGCACGCGGTCCAGCTCTTCACGGTCCCCCACCGCGACCTCTACCAGCCGCTGCCGCTGCTCACCTTCTCGATCGAATTCGCGATCTGCCAGGCCCTGGGTTTCTTCGACGGTCCCGGCGGAGCGCAGGGCGGCGCCTGGCTGTTTCACCTGACGAACATGCTGCTGCACGCCCTCAACACCTGGCTGGTCTGGCTGCTCGTGCGCCGGATCGCGGGCGCACGCACGGGACCGGAGCAGGCAGGGCGATTCGCCGGTGTCGCGGCCGTCCTCTTCGCCGTGCATCCCCTGCAGGGCGAGGTCGTCGCGTGGGTGAACGGGCGGATGATGCTCCTGTCCACGCTGTTCGCGGTCGCCGCCCTGCTCGTGCTGCTCGACTGGCTGGGTGATGGGCCCGAGGCTGGGGACGCTGATCCGACACCGCCATCCCGCTGGGCGCGGGCCGGGCTGCTCGCCGCCGTCTGCGCGCTGACCCTGCTCTCCGCGGTGAGCAAGATCCGGGCGGAGCTTCCGCTGCTCGCGGGGATCGTCGCGCTGGCGGCGCGTCGCCCCCTGGGGCGGCGGTTCTGGCTGGCGTGGACACCGATGGCCGCGATCACCGCCCTCTTCGTGTGGGTCAACGTGCAGACCACGGCCGAGGCGCAGCTGTTCACCGGCGGCGCAGAAACCCTCGAAGGCCCCCGGGCCGTACGCGTATTGCTGGCGCTGGCTTTCTACGTCGAGAAGCTGGTCCTGCCGCTGGGACTGTGCAGCTATTACCCCACGCCGCCCGTGGTCACCTGGTCTGACGCGACGACGTGGCGTGCGCTGGCGATCCTGGCGCCCGCCGCGGCCGTGCTGCTGTATGCCTGCCTCCGCTCTACGACCGCCCGGCTGGCGACGGCGTGGACGGGGCTGGCGCTGGCCCCGACGCTGCCGCTGGTGCCCGCACGAAACGTCCTCGCCGCCGACCGCTACGCCTACCTGCCCATGATCGGGGCCGTTTCGCTGATCGGGCTGGCGGTCGTGGCGCTGTGGCCGCGGATTCGCACCATCCCGCGCGCCGCGATGGGCGCCGCAGCGGCCGCACTGCTTGCCGAACTCACCGCCATCAGCTGGTGGAATGTCCACTTCTACAACACGCCGCTGCTCAAGACCCTGCGCGTCACGCAGGTCTTCCCCGATACGCCGCGCGTATGGACTCCGCTGGGATGGGTGCACCTTGAGGAGGCCGAGAAGGCGATTGCCGAGAGTCGCGCCGACGACGCCGAGGAGCACTTCCGCGAGGCGATCGCCTGTGCCGAACGGGAATTGCTCCTCGCCGATGCGCGCGTCCGCACCGACGCGCTGCAGCTGCTCGGTATGATCCGCCTCGCGCAGGGCGACCGTGACGAAGGGCTCGCCCGCCTGCATGAGGCGGTGCAGGTAGACACGACCTCGGCGCAGGCCCGGTATCGGCTGGCCGCTGTGCTGCAGGACCTGGGCGAGACCGGCGAAGCCCTGCGGCTGTACGAAGAGGCCATCCGACTGGCCCCCGGCCACAACGCCGCGCTGGCCCGCGCCGCGCGGCTATACCGCGCTGCCGGACGCAGCACGGAAGCCGCGGCGGCGTACGAACAGGCTATCGAGAACAACCCGTACGAGGTGTCCGCGATCCTGGGACTCTCGGAGATAGAAATCGAAGCAGGCGACGCGAAGTCGCTGGCCTCGGCCATCGTGCGGCTGGAGGGACTGCTCTCATGGATGCCCCAGCACGTCGACGCCCGGGTGAACCTGGGTGTGGCGCTGGGGCTGGCGGGTCAGCCCGAGGCGGCGCTCGCCCAATACGAATGGGCCATCGCCGAGCGGCCGAGCCACGCCCGGGCCTGGCTCCACGTCGCCCTGCTGCTGCGGTCCGTGGGGGATGACCAGCGCGCCACTGCGGCGTACGCCACGGCCGCCGCGAACACGATGGATGCGGTGGAGGCCCTGGCGATTCATGACGGGCTGATCGCCGCCGCCCAGGTCGAAAGCGCGGAATCCATGTGGCGCCGGCTGGTCGCTGGTGGCGATGCCGCGAAGCAATCAGCCGTGATGTGGGCGCAGACGCTGGCGCTGCTGGGGCGGACCAGCGAGGCGCGGCCGATGCTCGAAACGGCGGCGACGCTGCCCGACGCGATGGCGGGCATGGCGCTGGCGGAGCTGGCTGACGGTCGCTATGACGAGGCGGTGCGCTGGACGGATCGCCTCATCGCCTCCGGCGAATCCGGCGCCGCAGCGCGCGACCGGTTCCTGACCACGCTGCAGGCGTTCGAGGCCCTCCGGCCCTCCGTCGGCTGGACCTATCACCTGGTTGCACAGTTGACGCTCGCATCCGGCCAGCGCGAGGCGACGCAGGCCTTCATCGAACTGTTTGAGGGGAGCTGCGCCGACGAGGCCTGTCGACAGGCGGCCGCCGAGCTTCGGCGCAAAGCAGCGGCGGCGACCAGCGGACCGCCCGCCGAGCCGTAAGCAGGTCAACTCCCTCGCGGGACACTTCGCGAGAGGACCAGTCACGGCCGGCACCGGCCGATCCGCCGTTCGCCGCCTTTGCAGCCTTGTCGATGCCCGACGCCGGCTGCGGCAGAGGTTGCCCGTCGATCACGACGGGCTAGGCCGCAAGATAGCGGGCCTCGAGCATCGATTTGATTTTCCTCAGCGCCTTGTTCTGGATCTGGCGCACGCGTTCCTTGGTGACGCCGATGAGCGAGCCGACCTCTTCGAGCGTCTTGGGCGTCGCTTCCTGCGCCGGGCTGTTGCTGATCGCGAAGCGCTCGTGAATGACGCGGCGCTCGACGTCGGAGAGCTCGGCGAGGTTCTTGAGCAGAATCTCCTTCAGCTCGTCGACGCAGTCGCGCTCGACATCGTCGCGGCGTTCCTCGGCGTAGGCGCTCTTTTCCATGGCCGGGTCGAACTCGGCCGGGAACCGGCCGCGGTAGCGGCTGGCCCGCATCGCCACGCGCGAGAAGCTCTTCAGGATCGCGCGGCAGGAATACGTCGAAAACTTGTACCCACGCGAGCAGTCGAACTTCTCCACGCTGCGCAGCAGGGCCATGTTGCCTTCGCTGACCAGCTCGTTGAAGTCCACGTTGCTCAGCCGGGTGCGCTTGCCCATGGCCAGCACCAGCGGGAGGTTGACCTCCACGATGGTCGCGCGGACGTCCAGCGCCCGCTGGGCCCAGGCGATCAGCCGCTTGGCCAGCGGCGCCGTCAGACGCCGACCCGCAGAAGCCTCGAGAATCCGCGCGCACTCCCGACGCGCAAAGTTGTACCGCATGAACAGCTGCGTTTCCTGGCTGTGCGTCAGCGCGGGCACGCCGCTGCGGCCGCCCTCACCGCCGAAAATCGACGGCGGATCGACGAAGCGCAGCCCCGGCCCGGAGGCAAACCGCGCCTCGCCGCCGAACAACTGCCGCTCCATCCCGCGGCGATCGAAGTCCGGGTGATCTACGAAGTCGCTGCCGGATTCGAGAAGCTTCGTCAGTACCGCGCGATCGTCCGTGGTCAGGCCGCGCAGAAACGCATCGCTGGGCGGCAGCGCCACGGGGGTACAGACGGGCGAATGGGTGGTTTCGAGGTCGTGTTGCAGCAATTCGGTCATGACCCACCTCCTTCTCGCTGGGCGGCTCGTTCAAGCCGGGCCGGAGTGGCCTCCTCCTATAAGTACGTCGCCGGAACTCGATCGGTGCGCGACGCTTGTTCAGAGGTTCTTTAGCGGCCCATAAAGTCAGACACCGCACAACCGCCTTCGGCGGACTGTTTTTGCGTCAGGGGAGACTTCAACGAGGGGGGATCGTTGCCACAACAAATCTACGATGCCGGCGCTTGACTACCAAATCGGCGGCGCCGAATCGGCCCTGGCGACCCCAAGAGGGCCGCTTTTTCACCGGGACTGGACACTTGGGGCGGCAAGTGTCCGGGCGGCCCTACTCGTGGCGAAGGGCCTCGATCGGATCAAGCCGGGCGGCGGAGATGGCGGGGTAGGTCCCGAAAAAGATGCCGACAAGAATCGACAGGAAGAAGCTGACCAGGACCGACCAGAGGCTGACGATTGGCTGCCACTCAGCCCAGCGGCTGAGCAGGTTGGAGCCCACCACGCCCAGGGCCACGCCGACGAGCCCGCCCGTGGTTGAAAGCACGACTGTTTCGACGAGGAACTGCACCGTGATGTGGCGCTGTCGCGCGCCCAGGGCGCGGCGGATGCCGATTTCGCGCGTCCGCTCGGTCACGGTGGCGAGCATGATGTTCATGATGCCGATGCCGCCGACCAGCAGCGAGATGCCGGCGATGAAGCCGAGGATGAGCTGGTTGTTGCGCTTCTTCTGCTCCGCGAGCTGGAGACGCTCCAGCGGAACGCGGATCTCGTAGTCGAGATCGGCGTGGTTCATCTCGAACACGCGCTTGACCATCTCGGAGACCGGCTCGACGAACTCGATCCCCGCGACGGCGACGTACAGCCCCGAGAAGTCGCTCTTGGTCATCTCGCGCGAGCCGGACTGGCGGCGGACGGTGATGTCGCCGAATTGCGACTGGGCGGTCGTGATGGGGATGTAGATCTCGCGGTTGACGTTGCGTTCTTCAACGCCTCGCTGCGGAGCGCCCGCCGTGCGCACATTGCCGAGCACGCCAACGACGGTGAAGGGTACGAGGCCGGGGCTGCGATCGACCATGATCGTCGCCCCGACCGGATCGGCGAGGGGGAAGAGCTCGCGGCGGATCTCGCTGCCGATCACGCAGACGTTGGCCTCGGGGCGCATGTCGGCCTGGGACAGAGCCCGACCGCTGCCCACGTGGATGTTGACGACCTGGAAATAGTCAGGGGTGGTGCCCACGACGTCGGCCGAGGCCTGAAACTCGTCATTGCGCACGCGATAGGCGACGGTCTTGAGCGGAACGATCGCCTCGATGTGCGGCACGGTCGACTCGATCATCGCCACGTCGTCGCGGCGGACGCCGAACTCGAGCATGCGGGTGTCGCCGGCAGTCGTGCTGCTGGTTTGGCGCGGACGGATGGAGTTGACGATGATGTTCTTAGTGCCCAGCAGCTCGATGAGGCGCATTTCTTCCGCGGAGGCGCCCTCGGAGATCGAGAGCATGCAGATCACCGCGGCGACGCCGAAGATGATGCCCAGCGACGTCAGCAGCGACCGCAGCTTGTGCAGCCAGACGTTGCGGATGCCGAGCTGAATGGTCTCGATGGAGAGAAGTCTCATGGGCCTGCCCGCGGGCGGCGCCCGGCGACCCGCAGGCCGCCACGGGCGTCAATCCCCGAACTTGATCCCCTGCGCCAGCGGC
>CAYRSS010000028.1:24075-49201 GCA_964426945.1 uncultured Phycisphaeraceae bacterium | reverse complement strand
CCGACAAGGAATACCAGAAGATGCGCGACGCGGCGATCGCGATCATCCGCGCGATCGGCGTCGACACGGGCGGTTGCAACATCCAATTCGGGGTGGACCCGCGTACCGGGCGGCAGGTGATTATCGAGATGAACCCGCGCGTGTCGCGGACGAGTGCGCTGGCCAGCAAGGCCACCGGCTATCCCATCGCGCGCATCGCCGCGAAGCTCGCCGTGGGATACACGCTGGACGAACTCGCCAACGACATCACGCGCACCACGCCCGCCAGCTTCGAGCCGACGATCGACTACGTCGTGGTGAAGATGCCGCGCTGGACCTTCGAGAAGTTTCCCGACGCCGACGAGACGCTGACGACGCAGATGAAGTCGGTCGGCGAGGCGATGGCGATCGGGCGGACCTTCAAGGAGGCGTTCCAGAAGTGCATCCGCTCGATGGAGATCAAGCGATTCGGCTACGGGCTCGATGACAACGACCTGTGGCTCGCGTGGAAGCGGGGGCAGGTGAAGTCCGAATCGCCCGGCGACGACGACACCCCGGAGCTCGGCGGCAGCACCGCCACCGAGGCCCCGCCCGACACCGAGGAGGAGAGCGCCACCTCCTGGCCGATTCCCGCGGACGTGCTGCACGACAAGCTCGCCCGGCCCTGTCAGGGGCGGCCCTACTACATTCGATACGCTTTCAAGATGGGGTGGACGGTCGAGCGCGTCTTCGAGTTGACGCGGATCGATCCGTGGTTCCTGCATCAGCTCCACGAGCTCGTCACCTTCGAGGGTGAACTGGTCCGCGAAGAGCGCAAGGGCGGCAAGCGGGATGACGCGGCGCTCGTCGGCCGCGCGAAGCAGATGGGCTACAGCGACGTGCAGCTTTCGCACGCGCTGGGGCTCGGCGGCCGGCCCGAGGCGCTGGCCGGGATATCCCCGGCACCGGTGTACAAGCTTGTGGACACCTGCGCCGCCGAGTTCGAAGCGGCCACGCCCTATTATTACTCGTCGCACGAGACACCGATCCGCCTGATCGGATCGGATGGTGCCGGGGCAGCGTCGGGCGCCGTAACCGATGAGATCCGCGTCAGCGACCGGCCGAAGGTCGTGATTCTGGGCGGCGGCCCCAACCGCATCGGGCAGGGGATCGAGTTCGACTACTGCTGCTGCCACGCCTCGTTCGCGTCGCGCCGACTCGGCTACGAGTCGGTGATGATCAACTCGAATCCCGAGACCGTCTCCACCGACTTCGACACGAGCGACATGCTCTTCTTCGAGCCGCTGACGCACGAGGACGTGCTGAACGTGATTCGACGGCTGGGCCGTCAGCCGTCGGCTGTCAGCCATCAGCCGGACGAGGGCAGTCACGCGACGAGGCAGCCGGGCCGCGCCGAAGCGCTGCAAGCCGTGGGCCGGGCGATCGGGGAGCAGGCGGCAGCGCTGGCTTCGGAGCTGTCCGAGGTCAAGTCTGAGATTTCAAGTCTGAAATCTGAAATCTCGAACCTGACCGCGACGTTGTCCGGTGCGCCATCGGTTCCCGCGTCTCGGCCAGGCGCCCCGCACAATTCGCAGTCAGCAATCCGGAATCCGCAATCTCCCGTGCGCGGCGTCATCGTCCAGTTCGGCGGGCAGACGCCGCTGAACCTCGCGCAGGGGTTGAAGGACGCCGGCGTTCCGATCCTGGGCACGCAGCCGGAGATGATCCACCTGGCGGAGGATCGCGAAGAGTTCGGCCGGATTCTGCGCGAGCTGAGCCTGCTTCAGCCGCCGTCGGGCATCGCCCGGGGTCGCGGCGAGGCCGTCGAAATCGCCGCGCGGATCGGCTACCCCGTGCTGGTTCGCCCGAGCTACGTGCTGGGCGGCCGCGGGATGCGCGTCTGCAACAACCGCGACGATCTCGACAGCTTTCTCGACGAAGCTTTCGGGGCCACCGACCGCGGCAGCCGCGGCGAGGACAACCCGATCCTGGTGGACAAATTCCTCGCCGACGCGATCGAGGTGGATGTTGACGCCGTGGCGGATTTTGGCCGCCCCGGCGCCGATGCCGACGGCGGCGTCCCGCCGATGTGCATGGTCGCCGGGATCATGGAGCACATCGAAGAGGCGGGGATCCACTCGGGGGACAGCACCAGCGTGCTGCCGCCGTTTTCGATCGGACGGCTCGTCACCGAGGAGCTCTTCCGCTCGACCAGGCGCCTCGCCCGGCGGCTGCAGGTGTGCGGGGCGATGAATGTGCAGTACGCCGTGCAGAACCGCAGCGTGTACGTGCTCGAGGTGAACCCGCGGGCGTCGCGCACGCTGCCGTTCGTGGCGAAGGCGACGGGCGTTCCCTGGGCAGAGGTTGCCACGCGCGTCATGCTGGGCCAGCCGCTCGCCCGTGTGCTCGCCGAGCACGGCGTCAGCGAGACCCCCTGGCCCGAGCATGTGTCGATCAAGGCGCCGGTGTTTCCGTTCAAGAAGTTCTCGGGTGTGGACGTGCTCCTGGGCCCGGAGATGCGGAGCACGGGCGAGGCGATGGCCATCGACAGTACCTTCGGCCGGGCCTTTGCCAAGGCCCAGATCGCCTGCGGCCTCTCGCTGCCGACGAAGGGCAACGTGCTGCTGAGCGTGAACGACACGGACAAGCCGCGGTGTATCAGCATCGGGCGGACACTGCACGAACTGAGCTTCACCATCTACTCGACCGTGGGCACGCTGAAGGCGCTGGCCGAGTGCGGCATTCCGGCGAAGCTCGTTTCGAAGTCCGCCGAGGGGCGGGGCGAGGCGCCCTACCTGAAGGACCTGATCGACGACGGCACGCTCAGCCTGCTGATCAACACGCCGATCCGCAGCGGCCCGGCGAGCGACGAAGGCCGCTGGCGCGCCGCCGCCGCCCAGCGGGGGACGCCGCTGATCACCAACCTCTCCGCCGCGTTCGCGGCGGTCTCCGCCATCAAGGCGCTGAGCCGGGGCGACGAGGGCGAGGACGCGCTGCCGCTGGAGGTCCGCTCCCTGCAGGCGTATTTCGCCGGTCCTGCTTAGCGCCGCCCGCGTTCTTGAGCGCCCCCCGCGTTGCTTAGCGCCGCCGCGTGCGGCGGCGTGTCGAGGCGCGCCCCCTGTAGCGGCCGGCGTTTCTGGCCGACGGCTGATAGCCGACAGCCGCATTTTCCTGTTGCACCCCCGCGAACATTGGGGAAGATGATCGACCCGCCGTGCGATGGCCGGTCGCCATGGCCCCGGGCGGGCCGGAGGGCCGACCATCGTGAGTGAATCACCGCGCACACCAGACGTCCCGCAGCCGATGCTTCTTGGCTTCCCCCGTGCGTTCTGGATGCTCAACGTGATCGAGATGTGGGAGCGCCTGGCCTACTACGGCATGCGCGTGGTCGTCCCCATTTACATCGCCCAGGCCGACGACGTCCACGGGCTGCACTTCTCGCAGGCCGACAAGGGGCTCATCTTCCTGCTTTGGGCCCTGGTCCAGTCGTTGCTGCCCATGTTCACCGGCGGCTACGCCGATCGTTACGGCTACAAGAACACCATCGCCTTCTCGGTGACCATCAAGATCGTCGGCTACCTGATGATGGCGACGCTGCGCGACTTCTGGGGTTTCACCGCGGGCTGCCTCGTGCTCGCTGCGGGCACGGCGATCTTCAAGCCCGGCATCCAGGGTTCGCTCGCGCAGACGGTGACGAAAGACAAGGCCTCGCTGGGTTGGAGCCTGTTCTACCAGTGTGTCAACGTCGGGGCATTCATCGGGCCGTTCCTGGCGCACTACCTGAAGGGGATCGGCTGGCCGGCGGTGTTCTACGGCTGTGCGGGCATTGTCTCGCTCAACTACCTCATGCTCCTGACGTACAAGGAAACGCCGTCGGGCGCTTCGAAGACCGAGGGCTTTGTCGAGGTCTTCGTCCGCACCATCACCAACATCTGGGACCTTCGCCTCATCACGCTGATCCTGATCCTGTCGGGCTTCTGGCTGATGATGTACCAGCTGTGGGACCAGTTCCCGAACTTCATCGTCGACTGGGTGGACAGCAGCCAACTCGCCGCCAACCTGAGCGCACTGCCCGATGCCCTCTACGCCCGTCTGCATACGACCACCGAACGAGGTGTCCAGGTGCCGCAGGAACAGCTCCTGAACGTCAACTCGATGATGGTGATGATCTTCGTGTCGCTGGTGGGATTCTGGGTCCGCCGCATGAAGCGCCTGTCGTGCATGCTGTGCGGCATTCTGGTCGCCACGCTCGGCGTCTTCACCGCCGGCTGGACGTCGTCGGGCTACTTCTTCGTGCTCGGGGTGATGTTCTTCTCGATCGGCGAGATGCTGGCCAGCCCGAAGAAGAACGAGTACTTCGCGCTCATCGCCCCCGAGGGCAAGAAGGGGCTCTACCTCGGCTACATCAACATTCCGACCGCCATCGGTCAGGGCGTCGGCGCGCAGATCGGCAGTGCGATGTACGGCCGCTACGGCGAGAAGGCCGTGCTGGCGCAGAAGTACCTCGTCCAGCACACCGACTTCGCCGCCGGCCGGACGTGGGACGGGCACCTCGCCTCGCTCGAAACCGCCGCCGGCGTGCCGCGGACCGAGGCCTTCGCAAAGCTGCAGGAAGTGCTCGGCGTCGACGCGATCAACGCCACGAAACTCCTGTGGGACACGTATCAGCCGCACTTCGTGTGGCTGCCCTTCATCGGGATCGGCATCCTGTCGGCCATCGCGATGTACCTGTTCAGCGTGGCGTCGCGCCGTTGGGCGGATCTGGACGTGTAGAGGCCGCGAACGGACCTCGGCACCAGAACAGTACCACTGCACGCGGAGCGTCGACCTCGTCGCGCCCGACCAACTATTCCACATTTTCTGGCGATCCGACTACAGCCTGCGCTGAACTCGTACCGAGAAACCGATACGATATGTTTCTGGATCGGGACAGCGGTCGTGCCTCCACCCGGCGGCGGGGCGGCGCGCGCCGCGTTCTTGCGCAGGAGTGCACTTCATGCGGAACCACGAGCATCGGAGGACTGTGAGTGTTGAGTCCGGTGACCGCCCGGCTATGCGGCCCGGGCGATGGTCAACCGTCGGCGTGTGGGGTGGCTGCCTCGCGCTCGTCGCCGCCGCCGGCATCTGGCTCGCGGGCTGCTCGGTGATGCTTGGGCCGGGCGGGGCGTCGGCGTCCCTCAAGATCGGCAACGGGACTTTCACGATCGGCCTCGGATCAGGCGGCGTTTTCATCGTCGTGCCCGAGAGCCTGGTGCGAAACCTGCTCGACGTCCGTCCGTTCAATCGCGTGCCCTCCGATACGCCGGTCTCCGGCTCGGTTCGCCTGCGCAGTTCGAGTGTCACCGTGGCGGCATCGGGCGGTGCGGGTAAGGAGGCGCTGGCCGCGCAGTCTTCCGTCTCGGGCACGGCTCACCTGCGCATCCGCGTGGACGCTCCGGGCTCCGAGTCGGCGTGTGAGACAGGCTTCGAGGTCGGCACGTTTGAGGTGACCGTCCAGAACGGCGTGGTGACGCGGGTCAGCGATGGTCTTCCGCTGTCGCATTCGGGCGCGTCATACTTCTACCGCAACGACTTGACGCTCTGTCTGGAAATGCAGGCGGACTTCGCCGGCACCATCCGCGTCGACGATCTCGACATCGTCTTCGGACCGGCCGAGGATCTGCCAGACGGCGAAGGATTCCGCGGCTTTTTCACACTGGTCAACGTCTCCTCGGGCCCGGCGCACATTCTCGCACCGCGCGAGGAGTCTCTCGAGGCCAACCGCCTGGGTTCGGGTTCGTCGCGGCGGATTTCCGTGGACAATCTGCGCGTAGGCGACCTGATCACCTTCCGGACCGCCCGCGACGGCAGCGTGCTCGACAGCGTGACCTGTCCGCCGGTGCTCCAGAGTGGCCTCGAGCCGATCGTCGAGTGGAACGGCGTCACCATGCGCTGCTACTACGCGATCGACACCATCACCGACGAGCCGGCGCCGGAGACAGAGGCGTGCTGCCTGCCGCCGCTGGTCGGCTATGAACTGTACGGCGAGAGCGGCGAGGGCTCGTGCTTCGACGTCGGCCGCGCACCTTTCCGCACATCCTCCGACTGCACTTTCTTTGGCGGGGTGCCGCAGGGGCTCGGCACAAGCTGCGCGACGACGACCTGCCGGGAGAGCTTCTCGGCCTGCTGCTTCGGCGATTCCTGCGTCGAGCTGCGCACGAGCGACTGCCTCGCCCTCGGGGGAGACGCCAAGGGGTCCGGCGTGCACTGCACGGCATTCCCCTGCGACACCCCTGATGGTCCGCCGGATGATGCAGAAGAGGCCTGCTGCTTCGACGACGGTTCCTGCGTCGACGGTTTCCCGGATCTGTGCAGCGACCTGGGCGGCACTCCGCAGGGTCCCACGTCGACCTGTGCAACGACCACCTGCCCGCAGCCGATCGGGGCCTGCTGCCTGTTTGATGGTTCGTGTGTCGACCTGACGGAGGCGGACTGCGATGACCGGGGCGGCACGTTTGACGTGTCGACGGTCTGTTCCGACGCGGACTGTCCGCAGCCGGGCTACGTGGTATTCAGAGTCATCAACTATCCGGAGCCGCTGGGGCAGTACCTCACCGTGCAACTGGCGCATCGCAGCGAGGATCCGCCGCTGCTCAGTTCGTTCCCGGGCGGCGGGAGCGATCCCGAGGAGCCGGCCCTGCTCGTGGCCGAGAACGCCGGGCTCGAGTTCGAATTCGCGGCAGACGCGGTGGACTCGGTGTGCAGCCGATTCTCGGGGTTCTGTGACGACCCGGCCTCGGTGCCGACGGCCATCTACGACGGCGCGGAGTACGGTGTCGACCGCATCTTCATCGAGCGGTGTGCTCGCTTCCAGGTGTTCCAGATCACGAACTATGGCAGCGCCGGAAAGGGCTTCCTGACGGTCCGCATGGAGAGCCAGTTCTGCGCACCGCCGCTGCTCAGTTCGCTCCCCGGCGGCGGAATCGACCCGAACCGCCGCGTCGAGTGGCAACCGCTGACCGGCGAGCGATTCGAGACGAACACCGAGGCCGCGGCATCGATTTGCAGCCGGTTCAGCAGCTTCTTCCGACCGCCGCTGGCCAGCTTCATTCAGCAGGCCTACTTCGACGGGACGGAATGGCCGCAGGACACGGCGAGCGTGGACAACATCTTCGTAAGCGCGTGTCCCGACGTGCCCAGGTAGGGCCGCTCCGCATCCTGGCGCAGCGACCGGTGTGGTCAATCCGGCGGCAGGTGGCAGGGCGGTAATCCGCCCGCCCGCCTGCCGCCGGTTTGTTGATGCGCGGGCCGCGTGGCGTCACGCCGCTGGGCGGATCTGGACGATTCACGAAGTTTCAAGTTGCAAGTTGCGAGTAAGACTCGGCGGAGCGCCGGCGGCCAGCCGCCCTTATACTTGCGACCCTCAACTTGCAACTTGCCACTTCCCCCCGCTACAATTCCGCCCATGTTTGACGCCCTTTCCGAACGTTTGAGCAGTGTTTTCCGGGGTCTCCGCGGCCGCGGGAAGATCTCCGAGGAGAACGTGGCCGAGGCCATGCGGGACATCCGCACGGCCCTCTTGGAGGCCGACGTCAACCTGGAGGTCGCCCGCGAGTTCTGCGACGAGGTCCAGAAGAAAGCCGTCGGCGCCGAGGTCATCAAGACCCTTCAGCCCGCCCAGGTGATGGTCAAGATCGTCCACGACGAGCTGATCCGCCTGATGGGGCCGGTCGATCCACGCATCCCCTTCGTCGCCCCCGGGCCGACCGTGCTGCTGATGGCCGGTCTGCAGGGCTCGGGCAAGACGACCACCTGCGGCAAGATGGCGCGGATGCTGCTCGAACGGGCGAAGCGCCCGCTGATGGTCGCGGCCGACCTGAAGCGCCCGGCGGCCATCGACCAGCTCGAGGTGCTGGGTCAGCAGGTCGGCGTGCCGGTCTATGCGGAGCGTGGCCACCTCAACGCGGTGAAGGTGTGCGCCAACGGCATCGCCCAGGCGAAGAAGACCGACCGAGACGTGGTCATCCTCGACACCGCCGGCCGCCTGGCGATCGACGCGGAACTGATGGATGAACTGGCCAAGGTCGCCCAGACGACCCGGCCGCACCAGATCTTCCTCGTCCTCGACGCCATGACCGGTCAGGACGCCGTCCACACCGCCAAAACCTTCAACGAGCGGCTCGAACTCGACGGGGTGATTCTCACGAAGTTCGACAGCGACACGCGCGGCGGCGCGGCCCTCTCGGTACGCAAGGTCACGGGCAAGCCGATCAAGTACATCGGCGTCGGCGAGAAACTCGAAGCCCTGGAAGAGTTCCGCCCGGAGCGCGTGGCGGGGCGGATCCTGGGCATGGGCGACGTGCTCTCGCTCGTCGAGCAGGCCCAGAAGCAGTATTCGCAGGAAGAGGCCGCGAAGCTCGAAGCCAAGATGTCGAAGGGGCGCATGACCCTCGACGACTTCGCCATGCAGCTTCGCAAGATGCGAAAGATGGGCCCCCTCGGCGAACTGATCAAGAAGATCCCCGGCATGGGCGATCTTGCCGCGGGCATGTCAGTGGATGAGGGCGAGCTGACGCGCATCGAGGCGGTCATCTCCTCGATGACGATGAAGGAGCGAGCCAACCCGAAGATCATCGACGCCTCGCGCCGTCGTCGCATCGCCAAGGGCTCGGGTGCGGATCCGGAGGATGTTTCCGGCGTCGTCAAGATGTTCGAGCCGATGCGGGCCATGATGCAGCAGATGTCGGGCCTCAATCCGCTGCAGCGGATGAAGATGGGCACTCAGCTCTCGCGCAGCATGGCCGCCGGCATGATGCCCCGGATGAAGAAGGGCACCACCTCCACCCAGCGGCAGCTGTCGAAGAAGGACAAGCGGAAGAAGCGGAAGCGGTAGGGGGGAAGCAAGTTGCGAGGTCATCGTCGGCTGACGGACTGAGCGCTCGCCGTTGCCGGCGGTAAGAACCTGTCTGCCCGCGCGATGCCGGGCGGGACCGGTCCTGCTGATCGGCGTATGATCCGGCATCGTGTCCTCCCCGCCGGACCCAGATCGGGTGCCTGAGGCCGCGCCGCCCGGCGAGGCGGCGTCGGCTGACGATCCCGCCTCGCCCCGCGAGACTTCGGAGCCTCCCGAGCCCGACTCGACACGCCCGGTCGCCAGGCCGCTCGCACGACGGCGTCGGTTCAAAGTCCGCCGCGTGGCCACCAGCGTCCTGTCGGTCTACCTGCTCGTCTGCCTCGTGCTTTACCTCGTGCAGGGCTGGCTCATCTACGTTCCGGATCGCCGCTACCACGCTACGCCGCGCGACGCGGGCATGCCCTTCGAGGACCTGCGCCTCAGCACGCCCGACGGCGAGACGATCGCCGCGTGGTTCGTCCCCACCGCCGGGGCAACGCGGACGGTGCTGCTCTGTCACGGCAACGCGGGCAACATGGCCGATCGGCTCATCTTCATGCGCCAGTTTCAGCGTTTCGGCTACGACGTGATGGCCTTCGACTACCGCGGATTCGGACGAAGCACCGGCCGCCCCGACGAGCACGGCACCTACTTCGATGCCCAGACTGCGTGGGACTATCTCGTCGAACAGAAAGGACGCGAGCCGCGCGACGTCATCGTCTGGGGTGAGTCGCTGGGCGGGGCGGTGGCGATCGACCTGGCCAGTCGTCATGAGCCGGGCCTGTTGATCGTCGAGTGCACGTTTACGTCCATGGGTGACGTAGCGGCGGACCTGCTGTGGATGCTGCCGGCGCGGCTTATCCTGCGCCACGATTACGATTCGATCGCCAAGGTGACGCAGATCCGCTGTCCGAAGATCTTCCTTCACGGCCGCGGCGACGAGCTGATTCCCTTCGCCCTCGGCGAGCGGCTTTTTGCCGCCGCGCCGGAGCCGAAACTCTTCATTCCCACCGACGGCGGCCACGTCGACGGCGGCATGCTCTACGACTATGCCGTGACGCAGCGCGTCGGCGAGTTGATGGCCGAACTGGCGCCGGCACGCCCCGGCCTGCCCTGACGCACAAGCAACCGGCCGCGCGGGTGCCTCCGCGCGGCCGGTGAATCTATCCTTCACTTCGCCGGGACGAATCGCCCCGGCAGGCCGGCGGTCATGGACAGACGCCGCAGCCGAGGCCGGTCACTTCATCCACGCAGACGCTGTCCCACTGGGTCGTGCAGCAGTACGGATCAACCGCACAGACGCAGCCCTCGATGCCGGGATCGCCGCATCCGGGGCCCGGCTGGACCTGGCAGCAAGCGCCGGCCGCCGTGCAGGACACCTGGAAGCAAAGCTGGCCGGGGTAATGCGCGAAAGAGCACCCCGACGCCTCGGTCTCGAAGCAGCCGCCGCCCGGATCGCAGCAGGCACCGAAGCTCCCGGTTCCGCAGGGATCGCCGGTGCAATCCGTCCCGTCGCCGAGGTAGCTGCCGCCGCCGCTGGAGCAGTCGGCGGGATCGGTCTCAAAGCAGCTCCCGAAGTTACAGCACGCACCGGTCGTCGGGTTGAACCCGCAGGGATCCCCCACGCAAGTCGTGCCGTCGCCCCAGTAACTGCCGCCGGAGTTGCTGCAGTCGTTGGCGTTGAGCTCGCTGCAGAACAGCCCGCCGAAGTTGCAGCAGGCGCCGATCGGCTGGCTGAATCCGCACGGATCGCCCGCGCAGCTCGTGCCGTCGCCCCAGTAGCTGCCGCCCGAACCGGCGCAGTCGTTGGCCGTCAATTCCGAGCAGCTCAGCAGTGAGAAGTTGCAACACGCGCCCGTCGGCGCCGGACAGAACGTCGTTCCGCAGTTCGTGCCGCCGCCCTGGAACGAGCCGCCCTGGAAGGAGCAGTCCGTGTCCGTTGTCTCAAAGCAGGAGCCGCCCGCCTGGCAGCAGGCGCCGAACGTCGCCGGGACGCACTGGATGTTGAGCTGGTCCGGCGCGGTCGAGGTGGTCGCGGAGAACGTGCCCACGCGGATGGTGTAGCAGTTGCCAATCGCTGCCGGGATCGACAGCGAGGCTTCGAGCCCCGACGGGCATGAGAACCCCGTGTCGCCCTCGGTGGCGTTGCCGTGATCGTCGTTGCACTCCGACGGCGGAGCGGATGGCGGGCAGAAACCGCAACCGTGATAGATCGCCAGGCGCGGATCGCCGGCGAAGCCGCCGCAGGTGTCGACGTAGAGCTGGCCGTTGCATGGGGCGGTGTAGGTGAACCACTGATCCTGGTGGATGTTGTCGTCACCGAATGGGAAGTTACACACCGGCTCGATCGGTCCGCTCGTCGTCATGCCCGTGGAGTCGAACGGCGTGACGCCGTCGCCGGCGGGCACCGCGCCGGCGCACTCATCGTTCGATCCCGGGCCGGAGCAGGTGATCTCGAAGCAGGCCTGACCGGGGAAGAAAGTGAATGCGCAGCTCGGCTGATCGGTGTCGAAACAGGTTCCGCCCGGTTCGCAGCAGGCTCCGGTTTCAGGGTTGAAGCCGCACGGGTCGTCGATACAGAACGTCCCGTCGCCGAAGTAGCTGCCGCCCGAGAGCGAGCAGTTGTCCGAGGTCTCCTCGGTGCAGAACATGCCCGAGAAGTTGCAGCAAGCGCCCGTCGGCTGCGGGCACGACGTCGTGCCGCAGTCGGTTCCGTCGCCCTGGAACGAGCCGCCCTGGATCGAGCAGTCGGTGCTGGTCGTGTCCGTGCAGGTGCCGTTCGACAGGCAGCACGCGCCGAACGTCTCCGATTGGCAGGTCACGTTGATCACGTCAGGCCCGCTGACCGTGCCGGAGGTGCTGAACACGCCGGCTCGGATGGTGACGCACTGACCCGCCGTGACCGGGATCGACAGCGACGCTTCGAGGCCGCCCGGGCAGGCGAAACCGTTGTCGTTCTCGGTCGCGTTGGCGTGATCGTCATTGCACTCGAGCGGCGGCCCCGCCGGCGGACAGATGCCGCAGTCGGCGTAGACGGCCAGGCGCGTGTCGAGACTCGCGCCGCCGCAGGTGTCGACGTACAGCGTGCCGCTGCACGACGCGATGTACGAGTACCAGCGATCCTGGTTGATCTGCTGATTCGCCGCGCCGCCGAACGGGAAGCCGCAGGACGGCTCATTGGGCCCGTCGGTGGTGGCGCCCGCCGGATCGAACGGAGTCGTGCCATCGCCGATGAAGACCGCGTTGACGCAATCGTCAGTCGTGGAGCACGACACCGTGCCACAGTCAGAGCCGTTGCCCTGGTAACTGCCGCCCTGGGCATCGCAGTCCGGCTGGTAGATCCCGTCGGAGCATCCGCCGCCGCTGAGGCAGCAGGCGCCCGTCGGCTGCGGACACGAAGTCGTGCCGCAGTCGGTCCCGTCGCCGAAGTAGCTGCCGCCCGAGAGCGAGCAGCTGTCCGCGGTCTGGTCGAAGCACGACCCGTCGCCGTAGCAGCATGCACCGGTCGGCTGCGGGCAGAAGACGGTGCCGCAGTCGGAGCCGTCACCTTGGTAGGTACCGCCGCCGATGGTGCAGTCGCCTTCCGTCAGGGCGTCGCTGCAGTTGCCGTCGCTGTAGCAGCAGGCGCCTGTGTTCGGAGCACACATGACCGAGCCGCAGGTCGAGAAGTCGCCGTGGTAGACGCCGCCCGAGAGGTTGCAGTCGTCCGCGGTGAGCTCTGCGCACGAGCCGCCGGGCAAGCAGCAGGCGCCGGTCGGCGGCGTGCAGTACATGCCGCAGTCCGGCGGGGTCACGCAGTGATCGTGCGGGGCGGTGCCGAAGGAGGAGTGACACTGCTCCACACAACACGGCGGATCCCCGCCGCCCGGACAGTCATAGCCCGGCGAGAAATTCGGATCGCAGCCCGGCAGGCCGGCGTTCTGCACGAACGGCATGTCCTGGCCGGTGATCTGCATCGGCGAGATGCCCGCCGCGCCGGTGTCAAACGTCCGCACGTTGCCCGGGTTGCCCACCTCGGTAAACGTGAAGACCGGCTGCACGAAGAAGACGACGTCGAGCCGCCCGCAGTCGGGCTGGTGCTTGGTGGCCGTCAGCGTGCCCGGCGGGACGGGGTTGGGTGCGAGGTTGACCTGAACGTCGTACTGCGTGGTCGCGCCGCCGCCGAACGAACTCACCGTTACCGGCGAACACGACTGAAGCGTCAGCCGCGTCACCTGGACGGGGGTCGAACTGGTGGAGGGCAGGTTGTCCAGATCGAACACCATCGTGTCGAGGCGGGCGATCTCGGTATCGGTGCCGAGCGGCCCGCTGGGCACGCCGCCGAGGGTGACCGACCCGGTGAACGGATCGGACCCGGGTCCGAAGAAGCCCGGCGGGAGCGGGTTGTCGGCGAAGGAGTACTGCGTTCCGCCGCAGGGGGTCGACCAGCAGTCGCTGCCCGGCGGCACGCCCTTGGTGTTCGGACAGGAGACGGTGCCGCAGTCGGTGCCGTCGCCTTGGTAGGCGCCGCCCTGGGCGTCGCAGTCACCCTGGGTCAGCCCGTCGAGGCATCCGCCGCCCGTCTGGCAGCAGGCCCCGAACGGCGGCGTGCAGACGACGGTTCCGCAATCGGTGCCGTCGCCCGAGTAGACGCCGCCGGCCGCGTTGCAGTCGTCGGCCGTCAGCTCGGCACAGGTGCCGTCAGACAGGCAGCAGGCGCCCGTCTGCGGGGTGCAGTACACCGCGCAGTCAGGCGGTGACGCGCAATGCTCGTGTGGCGCGGTGCCGAACGAGGAGTGGCACTGCTCGACGCAGCAGGGCGGTTCGTCCTCGGGGCAGTCATACCCCGGCGAGAAGTTGGGATCGCAGCCGGGCAGGCTGGCCTCCTGGACGAACGGCATGCCACTCGCGGCAAGTTCCAGTTCGGGGATACCGGCCACCGCCGTGTCGAGCACGACCGAGTTGCCGGGGTTGCCGACTTCGACGAACGTGAACACCGGCTGGACGAAGAAGTACAGGTCCAGCGTTCCGCAGTTGGGCGAGTGCTTCGTGGCGGTCAGCATACCGTTCGAAACGGACGTCGGAGACAGCGAGACGATCATGTCGTACGAAGCCGTCGACGTGCCGCCGTCGAAGCTGATGTCCACCGGCGAACAACTCGACAAATCGAGCCGCGTGACCTGGATCCGAGTCGACGACGTGGACGGCAGGTCGTTGATGGCGAACTCGAGCGGATCGAGACGGGTGATCTCGGTGTCGGTGCCGAATGGTCCCGTGGGAATGCCGCCCAGCACGACGGTTCCGGTAAACGGATCAGATCCGGGGCCGAAGAAGTCGGCCGGGATCGGGTTGTCGGCGAAGGAGTACTGCGAGCCGCTGCAGTCGGTCACCCAGCAATCGGAGCCGGGGTCGACGGTCTTGACCACCGGGCAGGTAGTCATGTCGCAGTAGGTGCCGTAGCCCTGGAACACGCCGTCGCTGGCCGGGAAGCGCGGATCGGGTCCGTTGCCCGCCGCGTTCAGGCCGCTGCCGTTCTGGTAGTTCGGCAGCGAGTTGCACGAACCGATGTTCGCCGAGACCTGACCACGATCGGCGGCGTTGATGACGCCGTTGCCATCCATGTCGAAGCGGCAGAGCAGTTCCGGCTCGAACCGGCCGATGTTGGCGGTGACGAAGCCGCGGTCGGCCGCGTTGACAATGCCGTTGCCGTCCGCGTCGCCGAAGCAGGTGGCGCCGCTGATCGCCGTCACGTCGCAGACGAAGCCCGCGCAGTCAGCCTCGCTGCCCTCGGTACAGGTTCCGTCCGACTGGCAGCATGCGCCGGTGTCGACGCACTCCACCGTGCCGCCGTCGCCGATGCAGTCCTCCCCCGCGGTGAAGGTGCCGCCGAGGTTCATGCAGTCGTGCTGGCTGACCTGCGACGTGCAGGCCCCGTCGGACGTGCAGCACGAGCCGGTCGTAAGCATCTCGACGCAGCTGGAACCCACGCCGTGACAGCCGCTCACGAGATTCGCCACGTAGATGCCCTCGCCGGGCACCGGCGAGGTGAACAGCGGCACGCACGGATCCACCGTCGGCGGGATGTAGATCGTCTTCGGCGGAATCGAATCGATGGTCGTCGAGATGATGTGCGGCGACTGGTTGTACAGGTAGTTTCCGCCGCCCATGTCGACTTCGAAGAACACGTGGAAGAAGCTGTCCGCCAGGGACGGATTGGCCTGCTGCTGCACGATCGCGCCGTAGGAGGGCTGGATCGCGAGCCCCTGGCTTTGCCCCGCGCCGGCGCGGAGCGTGACCCCGCCGCCGGTCAGTTCGAGCGCGAGAATCTCCGTGTCGATGACATCGAACACGCCGTCGGAGGGGGCGACACCGGGGAAGGTGGCCGAGTCGTCTGACGGGTCGCTGTGGCCGACCGTCACCGGGCCCTCAAGCTGGAGGCTCGTGTCGGGGCCGCAGTCGTCGTTCAGGTCAAGGCTGATCAGGCCGTTGCTCTCGATCACGTCCACACCTGCCGGGCAGCCCTCGACCCAGTACGGGTAGGGGCCGCAGCCGGCGACGAACTTCTGCTGCTTGTAGTCTTCGACCTCGCCGAAGCGGGCCTGGCCGCGGTCCTGCGCCAGGTTGCCGCTGTGATTGGCCAGCACGCCCACGTCTTCCCCGTAGTCGAGACGGAAGCGCAGGTAGAACTCCGGCGCGATCACCGGCGGGGCCACCACGAAGAATACGTACACGGCTTCGGTGGCGCCGGCGGTGTCGGTGAAGGTCTCGCCCGGTTCCCATGCGCCGCTGCCGTTGGAGTCGGTGAATGCCTCACCGATCGTGTAGCGGCCGTTGACGCCCCAGGTCTGCGGGTCGATGGCGACGCGGCCGGTGGGGCTGCCGGTGCCGATGATCTTCTCGCCCGGCGTGGCCCACAGGCCGTCGCCGTTCCAGTCGGCCCACGCGTTGAGGTAAAGCCGCTTGGCAGCGACCGCCTGGTCGTACCGGCCCATGGGGCCAAACCCCACGTCGTCGATGATCGACTGCACAGTCACGATGACCGGAGTCAGCCCGCCGGGCACGAACGGACCGGGGATCAGCACGCCGTCGTCCCAGGCGTCGCGGTTGACCAGGTTGTTCACGCCGTCCTGGTCCATCGGGTCGATCGCGTCCTTTTCGCCGCTGACCGAGGGGAACGGATCGACGCGCGAGTGCACCGCGAGCGTGCCCTTCTCGAGCTCGCCGTCGATCTCGGGGCGCGAGCTACCGAGCCATTCCTTGGTCCAGTCGAAGTGGCGCGCACCGTTGCTGGCGAGCCGCGTGGGGTACTTGCCCGCGCCGGTGAACGGATCGGGGGCGTCGCCGAAGTCCAGCGTGCAGGGCTTGGTCTTGCCGAGGAACTGCATCGGGTAGTTCGCCGCGACGGCGTAGAGTTCGGAGCCGTCGGTGGGCAGGGCGAAGGGCAGCACCTCGATGCAGTACCGGCCGGCCGGAAGAACCGGCTGGCCGGGGTTCGGGAAGACGATGTGCTCGACGCTGTCGACGCTGCTTCGCGAGGTGCGCAGCAGGTTACAGTTGGGGTCGTAGAGGCGGATGTCGAGGTCATTGAGCGCCGGCGCCGCGGCGGCGGCGTTGGTCACATGCCGCTCGAAGACCAGTGTGACGACGATGCGCGTGTTGGCGTCAGTCGGCGCGGGGACGTCGAGCCAGTACCAGTGGCTGTTGGCCTCGCCGACGGCCGTGTGCCGCTGCTGCCAGACGCGCAGGTCGTTCATGTAGGCGCGATAGGTCGCCTCGGCGTCCATCTCGCCCGTGCCCTGGCTGCGGTCGAGGGGCTGGGTGATGGTCAGGACGTTGCCCTGCGGCTGAGCCCAGCCGGCCAGCCGGCGAGCGTTATTCAGGATCGCCGCCTTGATGTAGGGCGTATCGTTAAGGATGTCGTGACGATCGCCGAGATCCCAGAGGAGGCCCGCCACGCCCGCCACGTGCGGCGAGGCCATGCTCGTGCCTTCCAGGTCGGTGAAGTCGTTGGCGGTCAGGCTGCACACGCCGTTGCCGGGGACCGTGTCGCAGTCGGCGTTCACGGCGCAGGCGTTGTTCAGGCTGGCGCCGGGGGCGGTGCAGAGGCCACTCTCCCAGTGGGCGTTGCAGGAGTCGATTCCGTCCAAACCGGGGCTCTCGCCCGGGGCCAGGACATCAGGCTTGCTGCGGTTGTCGGCGGTCGGGCCGACGATGCTCCACGAGGAGACGGTCGATGGTGGTCCGGCGAGGTTCGACGAGCCCACGGTGATTACGTTGAACGCGTCATTGGGGGAGCTGGGAATCGCCTGGCAGGTGCCGCCGGGGCACTGGAAGGCGTAGCCGCACCGCTGGCCGTTGTTGGCGCCGCCGGAGCAGCGGCCGTGGTAGCTGAGCTCTTCTCCCGCGATGGTGACGGTGATGTTGCTGCTGTAGACCTCGAAATCGACATCGCGGCTGGGCCGGCTGGAGCCGTTGCTGGTGGGCGTGCCGCACACGCCGTCGCCCGCGCCGACGGCCGAGTCGCAATCGGCGTTGGCAATGCACGGGCGGGGGCCGCAACGGCCGGCGCCTGAACCCGGCACACCGTCGCAGTCGGAGTCGCGCTGGCAGAGTAGCCCCTGCGTGGCGGCTGTGGCGAAGCACACGCTGGCGGGCGAGCAGGTGCCATTGCCCGCACCGGCGGGGAAGTCGCACGCGGCGTCGGTCGTGCATGGCCGCAGGTCGCCGCGCGGATTGCAGGCGCCGTCGCCGGCTCCGGGAGCAGAGTCGCAGGCGGCGTTCGTCGTGCAGTTTCGGCCGACGGAGCCCGCGGGCGCCGTGCAGGCGCCGGCGCTCGCGCACAGGCCGTCGCCAGCGCCGACCGCCGAGTCACAGTCGAAGTTGTACACACAGGGCCGGCCGGCGGAGCCGCCGGGGGCGGTGCAAGCCCCCGCCCGGGCGCAGAAGCCGTCGTTCGCGCCTGCGGCGGAGTCGCAGTCGTCGTTCTCGAGGCACATCCGCGTGCCAACGCCGCACACGCCGTTGCCCGCGCCGAGCGGGTTGTCGCAGTCACGGTTGAGAACGCACGGCGCGCCGACATTCCCCGCGGTGCACTGCCGCGCCGCGGCGCAGAAGCCGTCGCCCGCACCGGCCGCCGAGTCGCAGTCGGCCGCGACGTTGCACGCACGGCTGCGCTGCGTGCAGACGCCGTTGCCCGGGGCCGTATCACAGTTTGCGTTGGTGGCGCAGGGGGCGCCCACGTTGCCCGCGGTGCACCAGCCGGCGTCGGCGCAGACGCCGTTGCCGGGCGCGGTGTCGCATGCGGCGTTGTTCGCGCAGGGGTTGCCCGCGCTGGCGGCGGGGGCGGTGCAGATGCGCGGCCGCGTGCACATGCCCGGGCCGAGGCAGCGTCCCGGCCCGCTGCAGAAGCCCGGCGCGGTGCAGCCGGCGAAGCCGTAGCTGCCGTTGATCACGTCGGCCCCGGCCCCGCGCGAGAACGCCAGCCCCGCGGCGACCGAGGGCATGCCCGCCGCGAACATCTGACCGATGGTAAATCCGCCGAGCGACTTGGCGTTGATCAGGTCCACCAGGCGGGCCATGCCGGTGAACGTGCCGTCCGAGCTTCCGGCGATGCCCGCGACGTGCGTGCCGTGGCCGTCGAGATCGTCCACAGCCTCGTGGCAGGTGCTGCCGGGGCAGTTGCAGGCCTTGCCCGCCCGCGCGCCGCCGACACAGGTTCCGCCGCCGCCGCACGCGCCGCCCGGGCAGTCACACCGGCGACCCGCGCGGGCGCCGCCGTCGCAGAACTGCTGCGATCCGCTGGTGTCCATCTCTGCGATGACCCAGGGCAGGGCGGGGTGGGTGTCGTCGATGCCGCTGTCCACGATGGCGATGTCGGCGTTGAAGCCGTGGTTCACCGAGAAATTGGCCGCAGTGTTGGCGCGGATGCGCACACGCGAGGCGTTGAGGCGCAGCGTGGCGAAGATCTCGGGCTCCACCGCGACGACCGCGTCGAGCCCGCTGAGGCGCACGATCTCGGCAACTGTCAGGTCCGCCGTGACCGCGAAAATGTCCGGGGGGCCGGCCAGAACCGGGAGATTGCCCGATTCGTCGGGGGCGACGACCGGCGGCTTCTCGCCGTGCAGTTTGACCGAGTCAAACGCGTCGGGCTTAACGCCCGTCATCTCCGCGATGATCGCATCCAGCTTGTCGGACGACTCCGCGAAGAAGACCACGCTCAGTCGGCGATCATCCACCGAGCGCGCGCCCAGCACGCCGCCTTGCGCGGTGCGCATGAGCTCCAGCATGTCGGGGCTCATCTTCCGATAGGCGGGGTCGAGTGTGGCGAACAGCGCGGTGCGCTCCTGCTCAAGCAGGTCGAAATCAAAGGACATCAGCCCGGACGATTCGTTCATCCAGAACGTCGCCGGTTCGCCATCCACATCGAGCTTAAGCGCGAGGTAGCCCCACCCCGTGCTGGGGTCGATGACGCGGTGCTTGTCGATGATCTCGAGGTCCGTCGTGTCGGCGATCGGTTCCAGATGAGCGATCATCTCCTCAACGGCCGGATCGCCGGTGACGACATCCGCCCCCGACCACGTGATCGCCGCCTGCGCGCCGGACAGGCCGAGACCGGCGACGCACGCAAACGCAGCCCAATGTCTACGCATGATGTCCCTCCGCGAAAGTGTCGACGCCCTGAACTGCACTCCGTCGCACAGGTTGGCCCGGCGCAGAACAGGACGTCCGCGATGCCTGACCTGCCGGCGCGGGCGCGCAGGCAGGCCGCAGGAATTCGGACTCGAAGCGAAAAGACTCGGCCTGCGCCCTGGCCGACCGGCGGAACTCAACCGATGGCTAGCTTGTCGCGGGGGAATCGAGCCGACGGCCGCGCGTCACCGACGGACGAACCGCTCTCGCCTCTCCGTGGCCCTGCCCTGTCGACGAGTATTGTAACCTTGGCGCTTCAGTCACTCAACATAATTCAGTGCGACGTTAAGGGGGCGCGAGGCCGGCCGCCGCGGGGACCGGCGGTAAATCCGAAATGACGCGAAATACCAGGTAGGGAGCCGTGCGGGCTGATTCGTAACTCGATGCGGGATAAACGAGCTCCGCCAGATCCTGGGCGGCGGCCAGCAGGTCGGCCATCCTGCGGTGGTCCCGGTCGGTGATCACGTACTTTGCCTCAAACACGTCGCGGATGTCGCTCAGCCGGACAGAGACGGTCTCGTCGCGTTCGCTGCCGGGCGGGCGAACGACGGACTGCGTCGGCACTTCGCCGCGCGTGATACGCACGAAGCGCTCCCAGAGGTCTGGCCGCCGCTCGTGGGTGAACTTCGGGTCGAGGCCGACGATGTAGTGGTTGTGCGTGTTGTAGTAGAAGAAGACCGGGAACACGTCCCAGTCATCGGTGAAGATCAGGTCGCCCGGCTGCGACTCAGCCTTGAGGAATCGCATCATCTCGCGGATGGCGCCGAGGTCGTAGGCACACTTCGCCTCGCTCCGCGCGGCCCGCCAGGCCGGACCGGCTACGACGGTGGTGCTCAGCACGCCGAGGGCTGCGACCGAAACGAGCGAGACCGTCAGCGGCGCCAAGGCCCCACGGGGCAGCCCGGCGCGCCTCACTGCCGACGGAACCCGCGCGATCAGCACCCCGGCGTACGCCGCGGCCGCCGCGAAGACCCAGTGCCAGTGCTGCAGCAGTGCCTTGGCATCGGGCATGCGGGGGATGATGACCGCTCCGATGAGGATTCCCGCCGCCGCCGGCCCCACGCCCAGCAGCCAGAGTTGCCCGCTTCGCTCGCGCGCGATCTCCACGACGCCCCCCCAGCCGCGCGACAGCGCCTGGCGCAACCAAGGCGCCGCCAGCGTCGCACTGCTGAGGAGGCAGAACACCGGCCAGTATTCAATGAACCGCCTCGCCTTGAGCGTCAGTACGAGGAACCCGACGTTCAGCAGCAGGAGGGTTGTAGTTTCCCGATCAATCCGCCGCCCCAGTCGCAGCCGTACGAGCAATGACAGGCTCAGCGCTGCGAACAGCGGACCGCACAGCCCCATCACGAACCACCACGGATCCGAGTAGGGCAGCCACTCGTTACCCACCTCGATATCCGGCGACAGCCCGGTGCCAAAGACCTGCAGCCGCAGGAAGTCGATCATCCCACCGGCGTAGGGGTAGGTCAGCGCTCCGAGCACCCAGCCGCCGACGGTCCACAACACCGTGCGCAGCGCCCAGCGGCGCTCCGCCGGGGGAGCGTCGATTTGCGACGAGGCCCACGCCGCAACGACAAGCGGGGCGTACATCACCGCCCCGAGGTACAGGTGTACATACAGGCCGATCACCAGCGCCGCCCACCGCCTCCGGCCCGTGAGCAGGCACAGGAGCAGCAGCTGCAGGAACATCAGCGACGGAGCGATGGCTCGCACGTGCGACTGCCGCGTGAAGTAGTGGTAGGGCAGCAGCGCGTACACCAGCAGCCAGAGCCACCGGCACGGCACACGCAGCCGCAGCAGGAGCAGGTTTACCAGCACGAGGTTCACACCGGAGAAGAACGCGATCGCCCACCGCCCGCCGGCCAGGGCGTCGCCGGTCCACGCCTCGGAGAGCCGCGCGAAGGGCAGCAGCATCAGGTGAAACCCGTAGTGGTGGCTGACGAATCGGTCGCCCGTATCCGTGAAGTACGCGTAGCGCAGCCACGGGAAGGTGTCGATCAGCCCCACCTCGGGAAGCAGCGTCGCCATCCGCAGGTGGTAGAACGAGTCGTTGCCGGCCAGACCCGTCTCGCCTTCGGCGCCGCCATGAATCGACGCGGCGAGTGCCAGGCCGATCAGGAATACGGCGGCCGACTCGAGGATGGTCCCGCGGCGGGTGATCGGCTGATCGCCGGGCCCGGGCTGGTCAAGCCCGGCTGGAACGGGGGCGGACGGACGGGAGGGGTCGGCGGCGGGCGTGGTCATCGTCGGCATGCGGATAGGCCTCGTTCGCGGGGAACCCGGTTGAAGTTACTTTACACGCTCCACCGCGTGGGGTAACGTACCGCTTGGTTGGTTCGCCGAACAAGGTGCGTATGCGTTTGACTCCTCTGTTCGTCCCGCTCCGCACGCCGCGTCGCCGTCCACCTCTTGGGCCGGAAAGGTAGGCCCCTTTCAATTCGACCCTGAAAGTAAAGTGTCGGGTCGTTCGTTCACCGTTCTGAGGAGATCCACGGTGGGCAAGCGTTTGTATGTCGGGAACTTGGCGTATTCTGTGAGCAGCTCTGATCTTCAGGAGCTGCTGTCCGAGCATGGCACCGTGGAGAGCGCTGAAGTTGTCAGCGATCGCGCCACCGGCCAGAGCAAGGGCTTCGGCTTCGTGGAGATGGCCAGCGAGTCTGAAGCCAACGCCGCGATCGAGGCCCTCAACGGCCAGCCCTTCCAGGGGCGAACGCTGACGGTCAACGAGGCCAAGCCGCGCGAGAGCCGCGGCGGCGGTGGCGGCGGCTACGGCGGTGGTCGTGGCGGCTATGGTGGCGGCGGCGGTGGTGGTGGCTACGGCGGTGGCGGCGGCGGTCGCGACCGCGGCGGCCGCGGCGAGGGCGGCGGCCGAGACCGCTGGTAGGCCCCGCCGACATCCTGCTGGTCCTCTGACCCAAGCGGGTATCAACTGCTCAAAAACACGGAGGGATGGTCGGCCTGATACCAGGCGACCATCCCTCCGCTTGTTGGAACTACCCCCAAGGGGACTCGAACCCCTGTCTCCAGGATGAGAACCTGATATCCTAGGCCACTAGACGATGGGGGCGTCCGGCTCTCTGGGTGTACTTCTACCCGACGGCGGCGGCGCGTCAAGAGGCGCACGGTCGCTCGCGGCCGGTGCCGGCGGGCGAAGAAAGCGAAAACGGGCGGCGGTTGGTGAACAACCGCCGCCCGCTTGCATTTCAGAAACGAGTCGGTCGCTGGCGAACCCCGAAGGGGTCGCGGCTTAGCGACGGCGACGCGCGAGGGCCAGGCCGCCGAGGCCCAGGAGGGCGATCGAGGCCGGCTCAGGGACGTCGAGACGGAAGCGGTGCGAGTGGGTCGTCAAGCTGCCCTCGCCCGCGAGGCGGCTCTCGGTGCCGATCGACGGAATCGTCGTCGACAGGAACCACTGGCCCGTCGTGGTCGGTGCGGCGACGATCTGAACGTAGCCGGAGTTCGGGACCGAGAAGAAGTCGTCGCCGGGAACCAGCGTCGGCGTCAGCGTCCAGATGAAGTTGCCCGAAGAGGGCAGGGCGATGTTCACGAAGTTGACCAAGTCAGCGTTGACGTTGTAGACCTGAATCTGGATCACACCGCCGACGGTGGTGACGCCGCCGACAAAGCCGAACTCCTCGAGCGGCGAGTTGCCGTCCGCGTCGCCCGGGGGAACGATGCCCGCGTAGTCGTCGAAGCCGAGGTTGCCCGTCGCCGCGGCGAAGCCCGCGAACGGGCCGGCCATGGCGCGGAACATATCGTTGCCGAGAGCCCGATCGACCGGCTCCTGGGCCGCGTCCAGCGACTCGAACTGCATGGTCGCGTTCACGCCATGCACCCACGTTACCGCGTTGGGATCGTTGATAAACTCGCCCGTGCCCAGCGCGGCCATGGCCGGCGTGGCGATCGCGAGCATCGCAAACGCACTCAGCAGCTTCTTCATACGAGCGACCTCCTTAGGTTCCTTCCGACGCTGCGTGCGCCTGCACGCCGGGTGGCGCGGGGTTGTGACCACAACCCATGTCGCGCGCAGCGCGGATTCTTTCCTGTGGGGCGGAATGCTTCTTTCACCCTCGTGAACGGCCACGAGACGTGATCTGGCAGCCGAGGTACGGCTGCCCCGCCTATCGAACAGCTACGCATATTAACGCCCCCGGGGCACACGATTCAAGCGCAATCCGGACAATCCCGCGCTGCGGCCGAGCCTCGCCTGATAAAATGGGCAATATGGCGTTGGCGAACGGGGGCGCTCCCCGCGGGCGCGGCCTCCGCTGGCCGGAGGTTATGGGGCGGAGGCCGCGAATCCCGGCGGGGGCCGGGAGGCGGTCGGTCTGGCCGGGCGGCGGTACAATCGCCCCGACGGAGACTCGCATGGAGGGATTCGAACTCAGGTCGGAAATGCGGCCCGCCGGGGACCAGCCCGCGGCCATCGACAAGCTCGTGGCCGGCGTGACCGGCGAAAGCCGACGGTACCAGACCCTGCTGGGTGTCACCGGCTCGGGGAAGACCTTCACCATCGCCAACGTCGTCGCCGCGGTGAACCGCCCGGTCCTGGTCATCTCGCACAACAAGACGCTCGCCGCCCAGCTCTACGAGGAGTTCAAGGAGCTGTTCCCGCGCAACGCCGTCGAGTACTTCGTCAGCGACTACGACTACTACCAGCCCGAAGCGTACATTCCGCAGCGCGACATCTACATCGAGAAGGACGCCTCGCGCAACGATGACCTCGACCGGCTTCGTCTCGCGGCAACGAGCTCGCTGGTGTCACGGCGTGACACCATCATCGTCGCGAGCGTGTCGTGCATCTTCGGCCTCGGCTCGCCCGACGATTACAAGGCCAGCGTCATTTCCCTGGAGCGCGGCGGTACGATCGATCGGGACGAACTGCTCCGCCGCCTCGTCGATCTGCAGTACAACCGCAACGACTTCGACTTTCAGCGTGGCAACTTCCGCGTGCGCGGCGACGTGATCGAGTTGTACCCCGCTTACGAGGAGATCGCCTACCGCATCGAACTCTTCGGCGACGAGATCGAGAGCCTCGAACTGCTCAACCCCGTGAACTCGGCCTCGCTCGGCAAGCTCGACAACCTCTTCATCTATCCGGCGGTGCACTACGTTCTGCCCGAGGATCGCATCGCCTCAGCGACGGCGGGCATCCTCGAAGAGCTCGACCTGCGCGTGAAGGAGTTCCGCCGCTTCGGCAAGCTGCTCGAGGCGCAGCGGCTTCTGGCGCGGACGAAGTACGACGTCGAGATGCTGCGCGAAGTGGGCTACTGCTCGGGCATCGAAAACTACACGCGCCACCTCAACGGCACGCCGCCCGGGGCCAAGCCGTACACGCTGGTCGACTACTTCCCCAAGGACTTCCTGCTGGTCATCGACGAATCGCACGCGACGATTCCGCAGATCGGGGCGATGTTCAACGGCGATCGCGCCCGCAAGCAGACCCTCGTCGACCACGGCTTCCGCCTGCCCAGTTGCCTCGACAACCGTCCGCTGCGATTCGAAGAGTTCGAGGGCATGTGGAGCGACGTCATCTTCGTCTCCGCCACGCCCGGCCCCTACGAGCTGGGCAAGTGCCAGGGGGAGATCGTCGAGCAGATCATCCGGCCGACCGGCCTGGTCGAC
>CAYRSS010000028.1:0-24065 GCA_964426945.1 uncultured Phycisphaeraceae bacterium | reverse complement strand
GATCGAGGTGCTGCCGGCGCGCGGGCAGGTCAGCGACATCCTCCAGCGCATCGCCGCTCGGGCCGCCGCGGGCGAGCGCGTCCTGGTCACCACGCTGACCAAGCGGCTGGCTGAGGATCTGTCCGCCTACGTCATCCAGCAGGGCCACCGCTGCCAGTACATGCACAGCGACATCGACACGCTGGAGCGCGTGACAATCCTCAAGGAGCTGCGCGAGGGGCGGTACGACGTGCTCGTCGGGGTTAACCTGCTGCGCGAAGGGCTCGACCTGCCCGAAGTGTCGCTGGTGTGTATTCTCGACGCCGACAAGGAAGGGTTCCTGCGCAGCGAGACCTCGCTGATCCAGATGATCGGCCGCACGGCCCGCAACGTGAACGCCGAGGTCAAGCTCTACGCCGACAAGGTGACCAAAGCGATGCAGCGGGCCATCGACGAGACCAATCGCCGCCGGGCGCTGCAGCTGGAGTACAACGCCGCCCACGGCATCACCCCCCGGACCATCGCCAAAGCGATCCGCACCTCGCTCGAACAGGCGGTGACCGCGCGCAAGGTCGCCGCGGAGGCCATCGCCGCCAGCGAGGATGACCTCGACCGCACGGAGCTGATCGCCACGCTCGAGGCCGAGATGCTCCAGGCCGCCGAAGCGCTCGAGTTCGAGAGAGCCGCCCGCCTCCGTGACCGACTCACCGAGCTCAAGGAGAACCCGGACAAGCCCGCCAGCGCCACCCGCCGTGCGGACGGCGTCGGGACGGTGGCGGGGAAGCCGAAGAAGACGGGGAGGAAGGGGAGGAGCTTCTGATCACCAATTACCAATTGCCAATTACGAATTGCGAAACGCGGCGGAGGCGGTTCGCCGGGCCCTGAACCGATCCCAACGCATCGGGCGGCCGCCGCTGCGCGCCGCCGCGGAGCGATTCGCGGCCCCATCCAGACCGAGTCAGTTCGTGAACACTACTGCACACCAGGTACTTGGTGCCATCGCGATCGGGGCGGGCGCCAGTCTCTTCATGGACGGCTGGAACCTCTTCCTGAGGCGCGCGTTCAGCGTTCCGTCCCTCAACTACTGCCTGCTGGGTCGCTGGATCCTCCACATGCCGGGCGGCATGTTTCTGCATCCCAGCATCGGCACTGCCCCGCAGAAGCGTCTGGAATGCGCCGTCGGCTGGGTCGCCCACTACACGATCGGCGTGGTCCTGGCCCTCGGGTTTGTCGCTCTCGCGCCCGCGGGCTGGCTCGCGCGGCCGACCCTGCTTCCGGCGCTGCTCTACGGCGTCGCCACCGTGGTCTTTCCGTTCTTCGTACTCCAGCCGTCGCTTGGTCTGGGCATCGCCTCTTCCAAGACGCCGAAGCCCACGAAGGCGAGACTCAAGAGCCTGGGAACCCATGCCATCTTCGGGGTCGGTCTCTACTTTTGCGCGGTAGCCCTGACATACCTGCATCCCGCCGCGTAAGCGAGGCGAACAAGCCGGCACGGGAGTTTCGTGGGGTGGGGTTGGTGGTGCGAGGTGTCTATCTCGCCGCCCCCGCCGCGAGAGCGCGGCGACGCGGCGATCAGTTCCCAAACGTCGGCTTCTCCCCGCCCTCGATGCGCTTCGTGTGCGTGTTGTAGAAGAAGCGAAGCCAGGTGCTGGTGGTGATCTCGCCGTTGGCGCGTCGGATGACGATCTCCGCGGGGTGTCGCGGCGTGCCCTGCACGCTGAGAATCTGGCGGTGTTTCTCGTATTGCAGGTCGTCGCACTTGAGGGCGAAGTCTTCCTCGGCGTTCTGGATCCGCAGGTCGACCGAGCG
The DNA here is from genome assembly GCA_964426945.1 of uncultured Phycisphaeraceae bacterium. Taxonomy (GTDB): domain Bacteria; phylum Planctomycetota; class Phycisphaerae; order UBA1845; family UBA1845; genus CAYRSS01. Next base: position 22,277 of record CAYRSS010000028.1, on the reverse strand, counting down.
GGTCGCCTTGAACTGCGCGAGGCGGGTAGCGGTGATGCGACCCATGCGGCTTTCGCGGCTGCGGCTGGCGTCGTCGAGGAAGTCGACGTGCAGGCTCTGGCAGTCGAGGAACGTCTTGCGGCCGCCGGTGGCCGGCGGCGCGGCCGCGGCGCCGGTGGCCGGCTGCGCGAAGCTACCGCTGAGGTAGCTGAGTGAGACGTCGCCGTCGAAACGCGTCTGGTCGGCGGCGAAGTCGTAGACCATCGACTCCTGCCATTCGATCAGCGTTTGCGATGGGCTCTGGTCTTCGTCGAAGCCGAAGAGGTCGTCCTTCGCCTCGGCCGACTCGGCCGGCGAGGTTCGCGGGCGGTAGTCCTCCAGCAGCAGTGTACCGGGGGCCTCCATCTGGAGGCGCGAGGTGCCGCGGCGGAGGTTTACGGCCAGCTTCGGCCCCGACAGCACCACGCGCGTCAGCAGCGCGCCGCTGGCGGAATCGGTGCTCTGGGTGGCAACGCGGGCGCGGCCCTGCAGGTCGAGGAACGCGGGCTCCTTGGTGAACGCCGGCCCGACGGCGATGTCGCTGCGCTTTGGCTCGCCGGCGAGCTTGTCGGCGATGTCTTCGAAGATCCACCACTCGTGGCCGGCGGGGGCCGCCTCGGCCGGCTCCGCATCGATGAACTCAACAAACAGGCTGTCGCCGTCCATCGTGGTTTCGCTGCGGCTGACGGCGTGCACGCCGCCGGTGAACCGGGCGCGGTTTTCGCGGCCCTGGTACTGCATGCGATCCTGCCACTCGATCGTGATGGGGATCGAGTCGGCGGACTTCTCGCCGCTGAGGTCGCGGTTCGAGCGGAAGGACAGCCGCCCCGGTCCGGGCACCTCGGCCCATTCGTCCCGCACATTCATGCGGATCTGGTGTCCGGAGATGGAGAAGGTGCGCATTTTGACGGTAGCCGGCCCGCCCTCCGGACCGGTGACCAGCGCCTCGTCGAGCTGGCGGCCGTCGACGAGCGAGCAGTTGACGTCCTCAGCGCTGACCTCGAACCCTTGAGCCGGGTCGGAGATGTGCGTCGCGCCGGTGGCGTGCAAACGCTTGAGACCGATTTCGCGCCGGCCCGAGGCCTCGTGAGCGAGCCGCGCCGCCTCCCAGTCGATGGCGGAGGGGTCGCGGCCGGCGGCGGCGGCTTTCTGATACGCTCGGGCGGCGTCGAACGGCTCGGGGTCGATGGTGACCTCGACGAACTCGACGAAGAGCCGCTCCGCCGCGCGGATCGTGCGTTCGCCCTGCACCGCGTCGACGTTGCCGCGGGCGGTGGCGGCGACCGGAATCAGCCGGCCGTCCTGTCCCGCAGTCATCACCACGTCCATCTCGTCACAGGTGATGCGGTCGCCCGACTGGGCCATCAGTACGCGGCCGCGGGCCTCGAGGCGTTCGATCTGCGGCCGATCGTCCTTGCCGTTGCGCGCGGCGCGCATGAGCACGGTCATGTGATCGCCCGCGAGCTTCGTTTCGCCCTGCGTCATCACGACGCCGCCGTTGAAGACGGCCTTCTCCAGCGCTCGGCGCTGGCGCGAAGTGATCATGCCGGTGAAGTCGAGGCGCGAGTGTCGGGTGGTGCGGCCGAACAGTTCGACCGAATCGCCGAACTCGATGGTGGTGACGCGAACAGTTTCTTCGGCGTCGGCGGCCGCGTCGGCGCCGTCAGCGATCGCCGCGCCGTCATCGCTGACCAGCGTGCCCGGCCCGGACACGAGGACATGGACCTCGTCTTCGTCCTGCTGCGAGGCGAGCTTCGTTCCGGTGATGACTCCGTGCTCCGGAGATCGCACCACGACGGCGTGGGCCCCGTCGGCCGCCAGCAGCAGGGTCGAGTCGTCGGGTGAGAAGGTCAGCCGCGCACAGGTGGCGTCGGTGCTTGGCTCGGTGTGCGAGAACCGTACCGGCGTTCCGGTGGCGGTCACGAGGGAGCGATGATCGCCCGCGACGCGCGGATCGCCGGGGTCCACGGCCTCCACGACGAGCGGCCCGCCCCAGGTGAGCACGATTTTCTCCGGCGGTGGCGGTGGCAGGGCGGCCTCGGCGACGGCCCCCGGCAGGGTGGGCGTCGCAGCTTCCGGTCCCGGCGCGAGCGTGTCGCTGTCGGCCATGAAGTCGCGGAGGATCTCGAGCATGTCGGCCTGGATGCGCGACTGCACGTCGCCGCCGACCTCGCGGGCGGCGTCGATCTCCTTTTCGAAGCGGGCGTAGTACTTCACCGGTCCACGCGGTGTTCGCGGCGCGTCGCGTTCAGGGACGAACGCCGGCGCGCCGCTTGGCGGCGTTTCGGGTTCGGTTGGCATCGCGGCGGGCTTCGCGGCGTCGCGGGCACTGAGCTGCGCGGCGAGCCTTGCCTCCAGCGTGGCACGCAGCGCCTCGACCAGCGTCATGCGCCGCTCCGATATCCGCCCCATGCCCGGCAGACCACCACCCAGCGCGCCGGCCGGCAGTTGCCGCAGCTCCAGCCGCTGGCCCGCGCCGATCCGCAGCGACTCGACGCGGTTCGCCGCCTCGTTGAAGCGCACCTCCAGGTCAGCCGCGCGAAGATCCACATCCGCCGCCGAAAGATGGAACGCGCCGGCGATGATCACCTTCGCGTACTCGGCGTCGAACTCGATCTCGTCCATCGTGACCTGAATGATCGCCGCAGGTTCGGGGCGCGACCGGGCGTCCGGCGGCAGTGCCGCCAGTTCCGATTCGGTCCGCCGGTCGATCTCGATGGTTACGTGACCCTTGAGCCAGCCGCGCGTCGGATCGAGCGCGTTGCCCGACTTGCGCCGCGCCTGCAGGCGTCCTTCATCCGCGGTCACCCGGACGGCGTTTCCGCGCGTGGTGCGCAGGCGGATTTCGGGCTCTTTCAGCAGGAATTCGTCGCTGCGCTCCGGGTTCGGTGTAGACTCAGCCACCTCAATCTGCATCCGCGCCCGATCGTCGTCGGGGGCGTAGACAGTCAGCCGGATTTTGCGCCCGCCGCTGATGTGCGTCCCGGCGACCTTGACGCCGTCGTCCGTGTTGGCGGGATCGGGCGTGGCGATCGGCGGCAGCGGGGCGGCGCGGCCCTGGTCCCTCGAGAGCATCGCGTCGCGCTGGCTGTACTGATAGATGGAGTAACAGACGAGCAGGATCGCCAGCGTCGAGCACGCGACCACGACGGTGCGGACGGCGCTGCTGCCGCGGCGGCGGTGGCCGGATTGGGGCTGTTGGCGGCTCAAGGGCATCACGATTCCAGCAGGACGGACCGGTCCCACCGGCCCTGCTTGCGCAGGATGTACTCCACCGCCTCCGCCACGGCCCCCTCGCCCCCGTCCCGGCGGGTGATGTAGCCGGCGGCGCGCTTCACCGTCGGCACCGCCCCGGCGACCGTAACGGCCAGCCCGGCCAGCGCCATGGACTGCAGATCGGGGCAGTCGTCGCCCAGATAGACCACTTCGTCGTCCTCGCAGCCGAGGCTCGTCAGGATATCACGGTAGCCGTCCAGCTTGCGAGCCAGCCCCATGCGGACCGTGCCGATGCCCAGCTCATGGGCCCTGCGGGTGACGGCCGGATTCTGCCGGCCTGAACAGATGGCGACCAGGTGCCCGCAGCGCTGCCAGAGCTTGATCGCGGCGCCGTCCTGGGCGTGAAAGCCGACCAGCGGGCCGCCCTCGGGAGAGAGGCCGATCCGGCCGTCGGTCAGGATTCCGTCCACGTCGAGCACCAGCAGGCGGAGGCGTCCGAAGTTGACCATCTTCCGCGAGTATGGTCGGCCCGCGAAGGGTGGTCAAGGCGGTTCTCAGCCTCGCCCGTGCGTGCAGGCAGTATTGGGAGCCTGGCGAAGTCCCGACCCCAACCGGGTGCCCAGCCGAGCATTGCGCGGGAGTGCGCACCTCCCGCGAGTCCCGGAGGTCGAACGGTTTTGCGTGAGTTTCGCGCCGCGGCTGGTCAGGATCGCGCCGGGTTCTACCGAAACCTAAGGGGGGCCGCCGCCCTGTCGGCGTTGCCCCGGCTTTTCTCAGCTGGAGCAATATCGTGGCGAGCAGTGTACCACGCGGCTACCGCACCACGGGGTGGGCTGGTATAACCTCAGCAGACGACGCGTCCGACTGGTCGGGTGTCGTGAGGATCACCCGCGCAGGGACCGGCGTTAGCGCTGCTGCAGCGACCGGCAAGCAGACGGCTATCACCTCTCGCCACGGGGTCATCCAATCTGCCGGTGGCCGCACGGCGGTGCGGCGCTCAGGCACGGCGGCAGGCGCGGACGCCGTCGCCATCGTGCGTCCGGCGTGCGGCGAAGGTCGCCGCCAGCGCTACGGCATATTGACCGCGGGCCCATCGGGACGTGCCGGGTAGTGACCGCACGGCGTCTCGATTTCAGCGACAAGATTGAGCCGATGCGCGGCGCGGGCGCCACGCCGGCGAGTTGAGTTCCGACAGAAGAAGGGCAGGGCACGGCTTGAGGATCGCGATGCTATCGTGGGAGTCGATGCACTCCATCGCCGTGGGCGGCCTCGCGCCGCACATAACGGAACTGTCCGGTGCGCTCGCCCGGCGCGGCCACGAGGTGCACATCTTCACCCGTCAGGCCCCCGGCCAGTCGCTGTACGAGTACATCGACTACGTCCATTACCACCGCTGCCCCTTCGAGCACAGCGACGACTTCCTGACCTACGTCTACCGCATGTGCGACAGCTTCGTGTGGCATTACCACGAGGCCGAGCACTTCATGGGTCGTCCCTTCGACGTCGTGCATGGTCACGACTGGCTCGCCTCGCGGGCGCTGGCCCGCATCAAGAACGAACTGCACCGCCAGTCGGTGTTCACGATTCACTCGACCGAGTACGGCCGCTGCGGCAACTCGCACTGGGAGGATCCGCTCTCCCGTCGCATCCGCGACCTGGAGTGGGAGGGGACCTACGTCGCCGACCGCGTCATCGCCGTTTCGCGCACCCTCGGCCGCGAGGTCCACACCTGCTACCAGGTGCCGCTCGATAAGATCTTCTCCATCTACAACGGCGTCGACGTCGCCAAGTACGACACGCCGGTCGACGTCCGGGAAGTCCGTCGGTCGTTCAGCCTGTCGATGGATGAGCCGTTCGTGCTCTTCGCCGGACGCCTCGCTTGGCAGAAGGGTCCGGATATCCTGCTGGAGGCGGTGCCGCGGCTGCTGGATGAGCATCCGAACATGAAGATCGTGTTCGCCGGCGACGGCGATATGCGGACCCGCCTTGAGGATCGGGCCGACGGCCTGCGGGTGTCCTCGTCCACCCGGTTTCTCGGACATCGCAGCGGTCGCGAACTCGTCGGGCTCTTCAAGAGTGCCGACATGGTGTGTGTGCCGAGCCGCAACGAGCCGTTCGGCATTGTGATCCTCGAGGCGTGGAGCGCCGGCAAGCCGGTCGTCGCCACGCGCATCGGTGGACCGGCGGAGTTCGTCCAGGACGACTACAACGGTCTGACGGTCAACGCCGACTCGGAAAACGTGGGCCAGGGCGTAGGCCGGATGCTCTCCGACGCCCCGCGGGCGATGGAGATGGGCCGCAACGGCCGCCGCGAGGCCGAGTCGCGCTTCTCGTGGGATCACGCGGCTGTCGCGACCGAGCGGGTGTACGAGTCAATCTGGAATCCGGGGAGCGGCGCGGAAACGCTCTGCCTGCTCAACTGGAAACAGGAGGTAGCTGTCATGACTGCATCACAGGGAGGTCGCAAGACCGAAGGCTCCGCGGGCAACGGATCGAGCGCACTGCTCGACGCCTGCACGCCTACGCACGAGCAGATTCGCGAGCGAGCGTACCAGATCTATCAGCGCCGCAAGGGCGCCCCGGGCGACCCGACCCGCGACTGGCTGGATGCCGAGAAGGAGATCCGCCAGGAACTGACCGCCAAGTCCGCCAAGGAGACCAAGCCGGCGACCCCGCGCGAGCCCGGCTCGTCCCGTGGCGCCGTGGTCGGCGGTCCGGTCTCCGTGCCGCGCACGGTCGCCGCTCCGACGCCGCGTCGCAAGAAGTCTTCCTGACCGTCGCGAATTGCCGCATCGCCGCAGCCGCCCGTCGGGGCGGTCTGGCCCGGCTGCCGGTCGCGACCGTCCGGCTCGTCTGATGAACGCAGGAACGAAACCGGCCCGGACGGCGCGTCGCGCCATCCGGGCCGGTGCTTTTTTCGTCGATGCCGCCTGTCGCGTTCTCGGTTACTCGCGGAGCCGCTCGGAAAGCTTCTTGAGCAGGCCCTTCATCAGCGGCATCGGCACTTTGCCGATCGGCTGGGGCATTTCGTCGAGCATCAGGCCCTGCACATAGTCCGAGGCTCGCTTGCGGACGCGCTTGAGGCGGGTGACCACCCCCTCGGCGGCATCGAGCCGCGACGCGGCCATCGCGAGGACGAATTCCTCGACCTCGGACTGCAGATCGAGCGTCTCCTCGACGGTGGGGGGGCGGATGCCCTCGCCGCCCGCGGGGGCGGCGTCGCCCACGTCATACTTGCCGGCCTGCGCCTTGCTGATCATCGCCGCATACTCGGCGGACTCGCGGCGGAGGTCGTCCATCCGCTGCTCATCCGACTCGTCGAGCGGGGCCAGCGGAATCTCCTCGAGCTGGCTCGACGGCGTGGGGATGTACACGCTCTGGTCGCAGTAGGGGCACTTGCCCCGCCGCCCGGCGGCGGATTCAGGAGCGCGGATCAGCTTGCCGCAGTGGTCGCAGTGGATCTCGATGCTCATCGCATACTCCTCGGGGCGGCGGCCGGCGCGAATCGCCGGGGCCACCAGGTGGGCGCCGAGCTGCGGGGCGATCAGCCTTCCGTGTTGGTCGCCGCCCGCCGCCTCGCCCGGAACATCAATCGTATCGGGATCTCGCCGAACGGCAAAGCCTCCCGCATTCGGTTGATGAGGAATCGCTCATAGTTCGGGGAAACCAGCGTGGGCGAGTTCACGAAGACGACGATCGTCGGCGGGCAGGTGGAAACCTGCGTGGCGTACAGGAGCTTGGGCGGTCGCTGGCCATGCTTGGCCTTCGGGGCCCGGACCGCCAGGGCCTTTTCCAGTACCTGGTTGAGCTGGCCCGTACCCACGCGCTGCCCCGCCTGCTTGAACAGCTCCGAAGCGAGGTCGATCACCGACTGGATGTTCCGACCGGACTTCGCCGTGGTGAAGGCGATCGGTGCGTAATCCATGCCGACCAGCACTTTCCCGAGGTACTCGCCATACGCCTCGGTGTCGGCACGGTCCTTGGCGAGATCCCACTTGTTTACGACGAGAATGCAGGGCTTGTAGTTTTCGACGATGAAACCCGCGAGCTTCTTGTCGAGCTGGCCCACGGGCTCCGTCGCGTCGATCAGCAGCAGCACGACGTCGGCGCGGCGGATGGAGTCCTCGGCACGGACCATCGCGTAGTACTCGATGTCGTCGGCGAGGCGGCTCCGCTTGCGCACGCCCGCCGTGTCGATCGCCATGAACACCTGGCCGTCGCGCTCGAACCGGACGTCGATGCTGTCGCGGGTGGTGCCGGGCACCTCGGAAACGATTACCCGCTCCTCGCCGGCCAGGGCGTTGATAAAGGTGCTCTTGCCGGCGTTGCGCTTGCCCACCAGGGCGATCTTCATGACCGGATCGGCGGGGGATTCGCCCGCCAGCGGCCGAATCTTCTCGGCGATGAGCTCGAGCAGCTCGGTCCGCCCGAGGCCGCTCATCGCCGACACGGCCATCGGCTCGCCGAAGCCTAGGCGCAGGAACTCGCCGATGTCACGGCTCATGTGCGGTTCGTCGACCTTGTTGGCCACGAGCTGCACGCGGCCGCGCTCACGCTTGAGGAGTTCCGCGGTCGCCCGGTCCAGCGGCGTAAGACCGTCGCGACCGTCGACTAGGAACAGGATCAGGCTCGCCTGAGCGATGGCGAAGCAGATCTGTCTCTCGACGTGCTCGGAGAGGTCGTCCCGATCGACAACGCCGTGCCCGCCCGTATCGATCAGGTCGAAAAAGACGCCGTCGTAGTCGGCCAGCGCGGACACGCGATCGCGCGTCACGCCCGCCGTCGGCTCGACGATGCTGGCTCGCCGGCCGACGATGGCGTTGAAGAGGCTGCTCTTGCCCACGTTAGGGCGACCGACAATGGCGACGACGGGTAACGGCATGCGCGGGTGGACCTGTTTGGTGCGGCGTCATTGCGCCCTGGGGCAGCCCGGCGACCCCCGGCCGAGGAATTCGGCTTCCCGGGGGCCTGGGAGGGCCGGCCGCTCTCCCGCCGGCGACGCCGGGGCATCATAGCGGCTGAACCGTCCTTCCGCACGACTGGTAGAGAGCCGGCAGGCCGCGCCCGGCATCCGGGCGCGCCTTCGCAGCACCCGACGGTAAAAATGGAGTGATTCTCCGCCGGATGGCTCGTCGAACGTCCCCCGCGTCCGATAAGGGAAAATCCTCACCGGAAGGAGGAGGTAGTCCTTTCGCGAGGATGCCTATCTTACGGAACCGACTCATAATCCCATTCGAATGGAAGAATAGGTCGTAAAGTGCATCTTTCCCTCCTTTACTTCGCTGCTTCCGCAGCAAGAATAATCTTTACAGTCGCGTGATCAGGTTGGTAGGATATCGCTCCAGAGCTTGGTCGGAGGCAGTCCGGAGCAATTCACGAGGGTTGCTGTCTAGTTAGAGGGGGTTTCAGATGATGAGGCCGCGCGGAATGTGGCTCGGGTGTTGCGCTGCGCTAGTCTGCTGCAGCGCTGCCCAGGCGGTGGTTTGTATCGTGGCGGACGCCGGTGGAACGGCGATCATGCCGCCGAACTGTCCCGGGGGCTACCAAAGCCCCAGCGATGTCCACATGATCATCGACGGGCTTCCACCCGGCACGACGATCACGGTGGACGCTACCCACTCGAAGTTCGGCATCACGAACTCCGGGCCGGGTGGTGGCCTTGGCGGCGAGTTCGAGCGATTCAACTCGCAGGCCTTCCTCGAACTGGATGGAACCGGCGTCCTAGCCGGCTTCAACCGTCTCGTGGTGGTTCCGCTGCAGTGCGAGTCGCACATCGGACCGCGTGCGCTGGGCAACCCCACGCAGACTTTCCCCAACGACATGTTCATGATGCAGGGTCAACTGCCTCCGGGCGATCCGGACTTTGACCTGCTGCGCATCACGGCCGGCACCGCGTTCGGTATGCCCAGCCCCGGGCAGACGACGCTGACCCAGGTGCCCGGCGGCGATTGGAACGTCGACAGCTTCTTCGACATCACCTACCGCATCGATTTCATTGGCGCTCCGGGCGGTCCGCTCGGTGGCATGAGCGGCTCGACCACGGCGACGATCCGCATGCAGATGGGCGAGCCCATCGGCGGCAATACCGGCGCCTGCTGCACGAGCCCGATCGACTGCTTCCAGTCGACGCAAAGCGCCTGCCCCGGCGTCTGGCACGGCGTCGGCAGCACCTGTGACGACAACGACGGCAACGGCCGTCCTGACGTCTGCGAGCAGCCTCAGGGCTGCACCGTGACCCCCAACGGCACGTGCAGCAACACGGCCTGCCCGGTCGCCGGTGAGGAGTGCCAGCCGCGCTGCATCCGCTGGAATCCGCTGACCGGTACGGCTCGCGCTACCGAGTGCGACTGCCGCGGCGTGGATGAGTGCCATGCCGTCTCTGCGATCGGCCCGTCGCCGCTTCGCGGCTCGGCCGGCAACCCGTGCGTTGTCACCGACAACGGTTCGGGCACGGTCACGCTGCCGCCGCAAGGCTGCGAGTACCTCAGCCCCGACGACGTCCACATGATCATCGACGGTCTGCCCGCGGGCACGACCATCGAACTCACGGGTATTCACCGTGACTTCGTCTGCAACCGCCAGCCCGGTGCGCCCACCGTCTGCTCGCATCCGGTCGATGTCGACTGTGACGAGCCGGGTGGCACGCTCGGCGGCGACCAGGAGTGTGCGGACTCCGAGATTGAGCTTGCCCTGCAAGGCACGGGTGGGCTCAACGGCTACAACCGCAACATCATTCTTCCGCTCAGTTTCGAGACGCACGTGGCGCCCCGTACCCCCGGTGACCCCGTGCAGTCTTTCGACACCGACATGTTCCGCATGTTCGGCCAGATCACCGGCGACCCCGACTTCGATCTGCTCCGCATCACGGGCGGCACCGATTTCGGCCTGCCGAGTCCTGGCCACACGACGCTCACGCAGCTTCCGGGCGGCGACTGGGCGGTCGACAGCTTCTTCGACATCACTTATCGCATCGACTTCGTCGGCGCTCCGGGCGGCCCGATGGCCGGCATGAGCGGCTCGACGACCGGCACGATTCGCATGGCCACGGGCGGCGGCACGCCGTCGTGCCAGGGGATCTGCCCGCCGGGCACCGAGTGTGTCGAGACCCGCACGGTCCTGGCGACCGGCGAGGTCGACGTCTGCTGCGACTGTGTCCCGGTCACCTCGGACGAGTGCGAGCCGACGCCTGACGGTTCGGCCTGCAACGACACGCTGTGCGAGAACGACGGCGAGATCTGTCTGCCCAAGTGTGCCGAGGTTGATCCGTTCACCGGCGCGGTGAGTATCGTCACCTGCGACTGCGTGTCGGAGAACGAGTGCCACCTGGTCGGCACCACGCCGTCACCGGGTCTTGAGGGTCTGCGCGGCACGCCGGGCAATCCGTGTGTCGTGACCGACAACGGTTCGGGCACGGTCACCCTGCCTCCGGCCGGCTGCGAGTACCTCAGCCCCGACGAGGTCCACATGATCGTCGACGGCCTCCCGCCGGGAACGACGCTCGAACTGGCGCCGATCCACAAGGACTTTATCTGCCACGAGGGCGGCACCCAGTCGGTGTGCTCGTTCGTCGCTCCGCCGGGCTTCTGCGAACAGCCGGGCGGCACGATGTCGGGTCACCAGGACTGCGCCAACTCCGTGGCCGAGTTCCAGATCGACGGTACGGGCGCGTTGAACGGCTTCAGCCGCAACATCGCTATACCGCTGAGCTTCGAGGTCCACACCGGCCCGCGGACGTTCGGCGATGACGTTCAGTCGTTCGACACGCAGATGTTCCGCATGTTCGGCCAGATCTTCGGCGATCCCGACTTTGATCTGCTCCGCGTGACCGGCGGTACCGACTTCGGCTTGCCGAGCCCGGGCCACACGACCCTCACGCGGCTGCCGGGTGGCGACTTTGCGGTCGACAGCTTCTTCGACATCACCTACCGCATTGACTTCGTCGGCGCTCCGGGCGGCCCGCTGGCCGGCATGAGCGGTTCGACGACGGCGACCATCCGCATGCAGACCGGCGGCGTGCCGGGTGTCTGCGTGGGCGGCTGCCCCGCGGGCACGACCTGCAACGAGTCGCGCACCGTCGATGAGAACGGCCGCATTCGCGTCTGCTGCGACTGCGTCCCGGATGTTCAGGATTGCGGCCCGACGCCGAATGGCGATGCCTGCAACGACGTCGTCTGCCCCGATCCGACCGAGGCGTGCACGCCCAAGTGCGTGAACTACAACCCGGTCACCGGCCAGACCACGGTCGTCGCCTGCGAGTGCCAGGCGGACGAGGATTGCCGCGTCCGCTTCGGTCCGAGCCCGACCCGCGGCGTGGGCAACCCGCCGTGCGAGGTGCCGGACGACGGTTCGGGCACGGTCACGCTGCCGCCGCCTGGCTGCAGCTACCTCAGCCCGCAGGACGTCCACATGATCATCGACGGTCTGCCTTCGGGCACGACCATCACGCTCGGTGCCGAGCATCGGCGCTTCTTCTGCTCCGGCGGCGGTAACCCCGACGGCGGCGGCAACAGCGTCTGCCCGGTGTCGATCCCGCCGGGTCAGTGCGAACAGCCGGGCGGTCCGTTCAGCGGCCAGATCGACTGCTTCGAGTCCGAGGTCGCCTTCGACCTGCAGGGCACGGGCGCTCTCGCCGGCTTCAACCGCACGATCGTGATGTCGGCGGATTGCACCGCCGCCACCGGTCCGCGGACTCCGGGCGATCCGGTCCAGTCCTTCCCGAACGCCATGGGCGGCATGTTCGGCGAGATCGTCGGCGATCCCGACTTTGACCTGCTCCGCATCACCGCGGGCAACAACTTCGGGCTGCCGAGCCCCGGCCACACGACGCTCACGCGCCTCGGGCCTCCGGGCAGCAACTTCCACGTGGACAGCTTCTTCGACATCACCTACCGCATCGACTTCGTCGGCGCGGCCGGTGGTCCGCTGGACGGTCGGAGCGGCTCCACGACCGGCACCATTCGCATGGAGGCGTTCGGCCCGCTGCCGCCGCCGAGCTGCGAGGGTGTCTGCCCGCCGGGCACCGACTGCAACCAGATCGTGACGACCCAGCCCGACGGCTCGCTCAACATCTGCTGCGAGTGCATCCCGGTCCAGGTCGGCGCCTGCTGCGTGCAGGATGCCGCCGCGGCCTGCGGCTGCATCGACGGCACCGACGCCGCCTCCTGCGAGGCGATCGGCGGTCAGTACCTCGGCGACGGCACGACCTGTGCCGTCGACGGCGAGCGCTGCTTCACCGGCGCCTGCTGCCACCCGGATGGCACCTGCACCGATGTCGAGCCGAACCAGTGCGTGGGCTACGTCTGCGATGTGACCGCCCTCAGCGGCGCGACCTGCTTCGGTGATGCCGACGCCAACGGCGTCGTCAACGCGGGCGATCGCGGCGCCGTGACGGCCAACTTCGGCCAGACCGCTCGCGACCTCGTCTGCCGCTATGACCTCGACGGCAACGGCGTCATCAACCCGGCCGATCGCGGCGTGGTCTCGGCAAACCTCGGTGTCTGCACCCCGCTTCCGGACTACCAGAACGGCAGCGGCTGCAACAACAGCGTTTGCCCGGATCCGCGGTTCCTGCCGCACCCGACGTTCCACGGCTGTGGTTCTCGGTGTGCGACGACGAGCTGCGAGTAGCCGGCTCGCTCTAAGCCGGCCGCCCTCCGGCGGCAACCCGTAAAGTAACCCCGCCCGCCCGACTCGGTCTCCCCGAGCGGGCGGGCGGTCTTTTTACCCGACTGGTTCCATCCGCAGCAGCAGCGGGTTGAACGTCGGCGACGCGCGCAGCGTGACCCGCCGGAGCCTGACAGGCGCCCTTTCGTGTCGGGATCTGTGTCGGGGCGTCTACTCCTCGAGCGAAGCGTGCTCGACGAAGACGTCCGGCAGGTAGTCGATGAGGTCCTGGGCGGTGAGCGAGTGACGGCCGGTTTCCTCGGCGGCGAAGTCGCCGGCCAGGCCATGCAAGTAAACCCCGAGCATAGCGGCTTCCAGCGGCGGCATCTTCTGGCCGACCAGCGCCGCGATCATGCCTGTCAGCACGTCGCCCGCGCCGCCGGTCGCCATGCCGGCGTTGCCGGTCAGGTTCACGTACAGCCGAGTGCTGTCGGCCACGACGCTCTCGTGCCCCTTCAGCACGACGACCCCGCCGTACGCCTCGACCAGTGCCAGCGCCGCTGCACGTCGATCCGCCGCCGATGTTCCGGTTCGCAGGCTGCTGCCCGCCGCGGCGAGGAGCCGATCGGCCTCGCCCGGGTGCGGCGTCAGGATGAGCTGCGCGCGGTTCGGCAGCGCGCGCACCAGCGAAGGCTCGGCCCGGGCCATGAGGTTCAGGCCGTCCGCGTCGACGACCACCGGGCCGGCGAAACGCGAGATTACCTCCACGACGGCCAGGGCGGAGAGCGACGAGCCCAGCCCCGGCCCGATCGCCAGCACGTCGGCGCGGTACTCGTCAATCGCCGCCGACAGATCCGCCGCGGCGCGCGGCAGCAATCGGGTGGTTGCGAGCGGGGCAAGGCCCGCCACGGTCGCCTGCACTTCGGCCGGGGTGATGATCTGCACCAGCCCCGCTCCGCTGCGATACGCCGCATTGGCTGCCAGGGCCGGAGCGCCGACCATCATCACCGGCCCGACGCAGCCGCCCACGATGATGATCCGCCCGACGTCGCCCTTGTGCGCGTCGAGCGCCCGATCGGGCAGGGGCGCAAGTTCTCGAGTGACAACGTGTGGCATGTTCAGCGCCGCCCAGCCGGGCGGATCCTGGAAAGCCCCGGAGGCTGTGGCCGCGGGGCACATCTGGGGGTTTGCGTCACCGCTCCCGGAAACATATCGCGCCGCGCGCCGACCTGCGAGAACCGCAGATCAGCCGGTGGGAGGGGCGTCTGCCCGACGCCGGAGTATTCTGGCCGCGGCGTAGCCAGCCCCGAAGCCGTTATCAATGTTCACGACGCTGACCCCCGACGCGCAGCTGTTCAGCATCGCCAGCAGCGTGCTGAGCCCGCCGAAGTGGGCCCCATAGCCCACGCTCGTCGGCACGGCGATCACCGGGCAGGCGACCAGCCCGCCGATGACGCTGGGCAGCGCGCCCTCCATGCCGGCGACGGCGATGATCACCTCGGCCGACTGGAGCAATTCGGCATGGGCCAGCAGACGGTGCAAGCCGGCCACGCCCACGTCATGCAGCGCAACCACGCTGGCGTCCATGATTTCCGCCGTGACGCGGGCCTCCTCGGCTACGGGCAGATCGCTGGTTCCCGCGGCCAGGACAGCGACGGTGCCGATCGGGGCGTCGCAGGGTCGTTGCCGCAGGCTGATGGCCCGCCCGGCCTCGCAGTATGCCGCTGCGGGGTGCGCGAGCCGCACCGCATCGAACACCTCTGCCGAAGCCCGCGTGGCCAACACGTTTCCGCCCGCCGCGGCGCAACGGTCGAAAATCGATGCGACCTGCGCGGTCGTCTTGCCCTGGCAGAAGATCACCTCGGGAAAGCCGCAGCGCAGGCCGCGGTGGTGGTCGATCTTGGCGAATCCCAGATCCTCGAAGGGCATCACGCGCAGCCGCGATACCGCCTCGTCAACGGACGCCTGTCCGGCGGCGACGGCGGCCAGCAGATCTCGCAGGGCGGGCTCATGCATGACCTCAGTGTAGGCGGCCGCGGGTGAGGTGGCAAAGCGAAGGAGCCACCACAGCCCGTGGGGCGTGCCGATGCCAGCGACCGAGCCGCTAGCCCGGCAGAATGTGAATCCCGTGTTCCGCGGCGATCTGAACGAGCCGGTTCATGTCGGGCGGCTCGGGCCGTACGAATTCGGCCGCGGCGCGAGCGTAGAACGCCTCGAACCCGGCCGGCGCCGTATGCACCAGCAGGCGCAGCGGTGCGTCGCCCGCGTTGCGGAAGGCGTGAACCACGCCACGCGGCAGAAACGCCACCGTCCCAACCGGCGCGAGCGTCCACGCGCCGTTGAGAAGAAACTCGCAGCGCCCTTCCTGCACGAGGAACCACTCGTCCTCCGCCTCGTGATAGTGTGGCGGCACGCCGCCGCCCGGCGGCGTGAGGACGGTGAACATCGTGTACGCGCCACCCGTCTCGGCCGCGCCGAGGTGTACGATGATCTCGCTGCCGAAGGCGCGGATGACGCGCCCGGCGCCGGGTGGCACCACAGTGGGCGAGAGGTTACCGGCGGTGCTCATGCGTTGCTCCTGGCTCAGCGGCCGGATGAGGTCAGTCGATGCTGCGGGTCAGGCGCTGAACCCGGTCCAGCCGGGCAGCTTCGCGGCCTGTCGAACCCACTTGGTGACCAGCGCTTCGTCGAGGGGCTCATCCTCGTGGATGTGAAGGTAGCGCGCGTCGGGATCCTTGGATTCAATCGGCGGCGTAGGCCGCAGCTGTGCACCGCGCAGGAAACTAACCTTGATGTACTTCGTGAAGCAGTGAAAACCGAGGAACCAGCCGCGGCCCTCGACCCCGTAAAAGGGGGTATTCCACCGGACAGCCTTGCGCACCCGCGGAACCGCGCGCGCGATCAATTCGTCAAGCCGGCGTCCCGCATCGCGTTTCCAGCCGGGCATGGCCGCGATGTACGCCTGCACCGGTGCGTCGCCGTCGGCCTTCGCGATCTGCGGGTTGCCGCCGGAGAGCAGCCGGGTGGCTTCAGCGGTCGCGCGGCGGACCGGCTGCGACGCCGCAATTGCCCGTCGACTTGCTGGCTTGCGCGACGAAGATCCCGATGACGCCATAACCACTCCTCGCATACCCGTGCCGAGAACCGCCGCGGCGGCCAGCCCGGGTCATGACCGCCGCCAAGTCTGTTCACCCGCTTAGAAACCCGTCGAGCTCCGCCCGCTTCGTTCCGATCGGACAGGAGCGCGGAGCCTCCAGCGGGGCTGGCGCCGCTTTACGCGGGGCGGCTACTTCTTCCGGTTCACCATCGCGTCGACCCACACCGGCACATACGGCGGCGTGCAGCCCTTAGACACCGGCCAGTCCTTGTACAGGCCGATCTTCTCACCGATGGCGACAGCCCGCTTGCGGAGCGCGGCGTGCTTGATGCCGATCGCCCCCAGGGTGTTGTTCATCGTCCACTGAACCTCGGGCTTGGCCGTGGGCATCTCCTTCTCGATCCGGTCGAGCAACGCGGCCAGATCGAGGCCGTCGGCATCCTTGTTCACGCGGCTGGCCGTCAGGTGCCAGCCCGCACGGGCGGCCCAGCGGTCCTTGTCCTTCATCCACTTGGCGCGCAGCGCCTCCTTTTCGGGATGCTGCGCAACAACGTAGGAGTTCAGCCACTCGGCCACTTGTGCGCAGGTGGTGGATCGCGTGAGGCGATCGAGCTCGTCCGCGGAGAGCGACTTGGGCTTGAGAACAAGGGTTGCCAGCAGCTGCGCATCAACGTTGCCGGTGTCCCACAGTTTCAGGCCGAAGTCGTGGTCGGCCTTGAGCTGCTTGGCCACGGCCCGGATGTCACCGAGCTTCACGCCGAACTGATTGTCGGGCGCGCCGGCCTTGGTGTTGTGCTTGCGCCGCGCTTCATCGCCGAGCGACTCGAGCTTTGCGAGGACTTCTTTGACGGTCATGACAGCGTAGGGTAGCCGGGCCGCGCTGCCCCGGTCAACGGGCAGCGTCGCTTGCGAGCGGCCGGACGCGGCGCCGCTTCTCACGGCGATTGTTGCGGCACTGCGCCGCACACGGCCGGGTGCAGTCACGCAAGCAGCCCTGCACCCCGTCCGCGCACCGGGAGCCTCACCCTCTCGGCTTCGACTCGCCGACCGAGAGCACCAATCCATCAGGGTCCGCATACTGTGCGATCCGAGCGCCGAACAGCTCAGTGGGCTTCTGGACGCAAGGTACGTTTCTTTCAGTCATCCAGCGGTGGAACTCATCCAGATCAGGCACATCAAACCCCGGGCGACAGCGACCTGCGGGCAGATGCTCCTGCACGCCCCGCTCGGGATTGGGGTCATCGCTGGCGTGAAGCGCGAGGCTCGTGTTGTCCCCGCCGAATTCCGTCCAATGGGGCGTGTCGAACCTCAAGGGCAGGCGCAGCACATCGCGATAGAACGACACCGAGCGTTGCATGTCGCTCACGAAGATGATGGGAAAGCTTACTCGCATGCGAAGTCCCTCCGCGGTCGATACTCCGAGTCAAACGGCGACAATCGTGGCGACCTCGATGAACGCAGGTCCCGCCTTCGCTTCGGCAGGCGGGGCGGCGGGTTGCGATACTTGGCGCTATCAGTCCGTTGAAAAAGTCGGTAGCGGCCGATCAGCGCCCGTCTGGCGCGGTCAAGAACGCGGCTTT
This sequence comes from uncultured Phycisphaeraceae bacterium, assembly GCA_964426945.1. Taxonomy (GTDB): domain Bacteria; phylum Planctomycetota; class Phycisphaerae; order UBA1845; family UBA1845; genus CAYRSS01. The sequence goes on along the minus strand of CAYRSS010000028.1, from coordinate 4,763 downwards.
TTGCTGCGGGTTCGACTTTTTCAACGGACTGCTATCGCCGGCGCCCGTCTCCCGGGTAGTCCGCATGCGCGGGTCAATTCGCGGCCCGCGGCGCGCCAGATCGCCCGCCGCGGCGGGGTGGCTGTGGCCCGTCGCCCTGCAAGACCCGCACCACCTGCTTCACGGTATTCCAGTTCCGCGTCGTGACGGCGGTGCCGAAGAGCTTGTCGAGTTTCCCGAGCTGGGCGATTGCCTTCATGTTCCGGCGGTATTCGCCGAAGACCAGCCGGCCGGCTGCGCCCAGGACTCGCAGAGACCACTCGCCCTCCGGAGGCAGGGTCATCGGGAGGGAGAGCCGCACGCGGCCCGCGGCCAGGAAGCTCACGAACCGAACTACGTCCGGCCGGGCGGGCCGGCCCTTGAACGGATTGTCCGCGGCGAGGCGGAGGATGTCACGGCCGTCGCACAAGACCATTTCTGTCTCGAACGGCAGCCGCTCGGCCAGCGCCGCGCGCAGCGCGGCACGAGGACCCGGCCTGCGGACCACGAACGTGCCCGCGGCGCCGACGTTTTCCACGTCGTACTCGGCCAGTTGCCGGGCGAAGACGCTGGGCCGGAAGGTCCGATGGCCGCCGACATTCACGCCGCGCAGGAGGACGATCAGAGCCATGGGCGCATGATAGCGACCGGCTCGGACAATGGGGGGCGGAAGTCCAGCTCGCTTCAGGGGTCCACCTCCCCGGGTCGGTCCGACACCATCGCGGCGGAGCTGCCCTACGCGTCCGAGGGGCGTCCCCTGAGATGAGCCGGCGGCCTTCGGGGCGAGCCCGGCATCGGCTGGCGACGTCCCGACGCCCGCCGATTCCGACGTCTGAACGACCGCTCGGTGGCCGCTTTCCACCAGAATCGCAGCCGAAAATCATTGACAAAAAGTTTTGTCAATGCTACGCTGGGCGCCCATGGTCGACCTGCGCGTCATCGACGATCCTGCCTCCGCCGGGGTGGCCCTCGACCCGGTCCGCAGCCGGCTCCTGTCGGAGCTGCGCACCCCGATGTCCGCCGCGACGCTCGCCGGGCGCGTGGGGCTCACGCGGCAGAAGGTGAATTACCACCTGCGCACGCTGGAGGAGCACGGCCTGGTCCGCGTAGACAGCCGCAAGCGGTGGGGCGGTCTCACCGAGCGGCGTCTCGTCGCGACCGCGTCGAGCTACGTGGTCTCGCCCGCGGCGCTCGGCCCGGTCGCGGCGGATCCGGCTCGGGGCATGGACCGCTTGTCGGCGAGCTATCTCGTCGCGCTGGCCGCCCGCGTCGTGCGCGAGGTCGGCCAGTTGCTCCGCAAGGCCGAGGAGCTCAACAAGCGTCTCGCGACGCTCTCCATCGATACCGAGGTGCGGTTCCGCTCCGCGGAGGAGCGAGCCGCGTTCAGCAGCGAGCTGACGGCTGCGGTCGCTACGCTGGTCTCCCGCTATCACGACGAGTCCGCACCGGGCGGGCGTCGTCACCGCCTGATCATCGGGGCGTATCCCGCGCCCGGGGAAGTCAAAGGAAAGGAAACGACATGAGCGTGAAGAAAGACTCATCCGGGCGCCGATCGGTGCAGGTCGAAGTCGAAGTTCCCGGGACGCCGGAACAAGTCTGGCAGGCCATCGCCACCGGGCCGGGCATCTCTTCGTGGTTCGTGCCCACGCGCAGTGAAGAGCGGCAGGGCGGGCAGGTGGTGTGCACCTTCGGGCCGGGCATGGACTGCCCCGCGACGATTACCGCGTGGGAGGCGCCACGCCGCTTCGTCACTGAGGGCGACATGGGCATGCCCGGGTCGCCCAAGGTGGCCACCGAGTGGACCGTCGAAGCCCGCGCCGGCGGCAAGTGCCTGGTCCGCGTCGTGCACAGCCTCTTCGCCAGCACCGACGACTGGGACAATCAGCTCGAAGGCCTCGAGCAGGGCTGGCCGACATACTACCGCATCCTGCGAGCGTACCTCGAGCGCTACAAGGGTCTGCCTTGCTCGGCTATGCAGTTCGTCGGCTTCTCCACCGAGTCGGAAGGCGCCGCCTGGGACAAGGCCGGCGGCGCGCTGGGGCTCCTCAACCTGGCCGAGGGGCAGAAGTGGACCGCCCCCGACGGCTTCCCGCGGACGGCCGGCGTGGTGGACTCCCTGGGCAAGGGGATGCACAAGAACACCGTCCTGCTCCGCCTCGACACGCCCGCACCGGGTACGGCGTACGTCGGCGCGTTCTCCTGCGGCGGGATGGTCATGGTGTGCATGAGCACCTACCTCTACGGCGACAAAGCCAAGGCGGCCGTCGAGCGCGACCAGCCGGCCTGGCAGGCGTGGATCGGGGAGCAATTCCCCATGCCGCAGATGGGGTAGGGGCCCGTGCGGCGGTAGAATCGTGCCGGTGCTGACGGCGGGTAGGGCGCCGATGGCACGGAAGGCGCCGATGGCACGGAAGGCGCCGAGGGTAGCGAAGGCGCCGAGGGCAGGGAGGGCGCCGAGGGTGGCATGCTCTCGCTGTACTCAGCGTGGGCATGCTCTCCTGCGCAGGCTCGGTCGGCCCGAAAGCTTCGAAGCGTGGTCCTGAGGGGTTGGTGACGCCCACGTGTGGGGTGACGGGCCCGCCAGGGCTGAGGGTAGACTCTGCCCGCCCTCTCGGATCGCGCGACGGGTCGCAGCCCCGGCATGCCTGTTTCTGGTCTGCACCCACGATCCGGGGTACTCAACCGCGTTGGGTCGACTGCGACCCGCCGACGCGTCCTTCGACAGGAGACTCCATCATGCGCTCGCGCACCTTGCTGGCTACGGCATTCCTGCTGCTGGCAACCCCGGCAGTCCTCACCGCGCGGGCCGCGCAGGCCGACGAGTTGCGCGCGCTCGACGGCGAGTGGATCTACGTCGAGGACCGCACCGAGGGCCGCCCCGCCGAGCAGCAGCAGCCCAGCATGAGCACAAAGGTCCGCCTGCGCGTCGAGAACGACGCTCTGACCGTGATCCGCAGCGACGGTGAAATCCGCATGGCGCTCGACGGATCGGCCACCGAAGTGGCCGGAGAGGGCCGGCTCTCGCGCTACCGCGGCATGTGGAAGGACGGCGCGTTTACCTACGACATCGAGATGGTGCGGGCGTCGGACAACACGGTCACCGGGCTGATCCGAGCAGAGCTGCGCCCGACGGCCGAGGGTCTGCTCCTGAGCGTGGCTGTAGATCCGCCCGGCGGCTGGAAATCGGTCGCCCTCTACCGGCATCCGCCGGACATCGCCCTGCCGGAGCCGGCGAAGGCCCCCGGGGGCATCGGCGAGCTCGCCTGGCTCGCCGGCGCGTGGGTGGGCACAAGAGGGGCGTCGGGCGCCACCTCGATCGAGGAGCGCTGGAGTCCGCCGTTGGGCGGCGCGATGCTGGGCGTGTCGCGCACCGTCTCTCGCGGCCGGATGACCGCGTTCGAATACCTGCGTATCATCGAACGCGACGGCGGGCTGGTCTACGTCGCCCAGCCCAACGGCGGGGCCAAAACCGAGTTCGTGCTCACCGAGCTGGGCCCGACCCGCGCCGTGTTCCTGAACCCTCGCCACGACTTCCCGCAGCGCATCGTCTACGAACGCTCGGCCGAGGGACAACTGACAGCCTCGATCGGCTTCGCCAAGGGCGGCAAACCGCAGCGATTCGAGTTCAAACGCGAAGGGGAGTAGCGGGGTTGGGGAACCGGGGGATTATTTTCGCTGTGCGGAGCGCAGGGATAGCCACCCGGCCCCAGAATGGCGGGCGATAGTTGATCGTGCGCTCGGGAGCGGTAGATATGTCCGAAGATCAGTCTGGTCGCAGATTGGCGAGCCGGGGCAGGTGGCGACCCAAGCCCCGTTGGCTCGTCGTCCTCGTGCTCGCGCTTCCGCTCATAGACTTGGCTTGTTACAGGAAGGCGTTTGATGCCGTGGCTTGGAGGTCCGGTGACCGTCAACTGCGCACCATGATGGCAGCAGATGATAGCTTCAATGCTGCCGTGACCGGTTTGACGAAAGAGCAACTCGCCTTGACGCTTGGACCTGCAGATCAAGTCTCATGTGATGGTGAGGATGATTGCAGCATCGTCTATGAGTTAGAGAGCCCCGGGCGGATTCAGCGACTCCTGATCGACTGGCGCTACTTTGTCTACATCGATGTTCAGGACGGCATGGTCAGGCGTATCAAGTTGGGCGACTAGCGTAGAGTCGGACAGGTGGCGCATTCTTGCTGTACTCAGCGTGAGCGTGCAGCGTTGCGCTGATTCAGTTGTCCCCGTGACCTGGCGCAGCCGCCCCTGCCGGAGTGGAACGACGATCACTTGGGCGGACTACGGACGCGGGCGTCCGCGGCTGTGAGGGGCCGCGGAGTGCGGCCGGTGCAGGCTTCCCGCGTCCGCGACACCCTCCCCCAACCCCTCCCTGACAGGGAGGGGGGAAAGAAGGGGCTCCGCGTAGGGAGAACGCAGGACGCGCCGGCAGCAAGGGCGTGAGTGAAGCGGGGGGGGCAGACGGCGAGAGCAGGTCATCAGGAGAGCAGGTGACCGCAGGTGAGCAGACTTCAGCGCCCGCGTCCCCCCGTTCCTGTCACAGCCTTGCTTTCTCCTGCTCCACTGCTCCTCTGCTCTATTCGCCGAAGGCGAATCGGGGCGACTGCCGGTTGTTTGAACCGGCCCTGACGGCCTTCGTCGACGCTTTCTCCTCGGCTAATGGCGATTTGGCGGGCTGGCGTGCGATGTTCGCCAGATCCGCCTGAGTCACCGTTTCCTGACCAGACGATAATGGCCGGGCTT
>CAYRSS010000027.1:0-50100 GCA_964426945.1 uncultured Phycisphaeraceae bacterium | reverse complement strand
CGCCCCCTGCAGCGACGACAGCGGGTATTCCAGGACCGTCCGGTCCTCGAAGGAACTCAGCATGACGGAAAGCCCATTCAGGAAGGCCAGCGTTCCGCCGGAATGTCGCCGGATGCCCTGTCCGTCTTCATAGTCGATCAGGATCGGCTCGGCCGAGGCGCTGGCGGTGGCCAACAGGAACAGGGCGAGCACGGGAAGTGTTCGAATCCTCATCGCGGCCTCCACGCGTTGGGCCCACGATGGGGGCCACGGCGGTCACGGTTGAGGTGACGCGCCCTATCAGCATACCAAAATGGGCCGCCTCCGTGGAAGCCGTAATAACCCGCACTTGTGCCGCCTGAGCCCCCTTACCCCACCTCCCCCCCAATCCTCAGCGCCACCAGCGCCTCCCGCGGCAGCGTCGCCGCCCCCACGCCCGCGCTCGCGTCATACGCAACCCGCCACGCCTCACCCTCAATCCCCCATGCGGCCTCATCGCGCACCACCCGGCGATACAGCGTGTCACGTTCCACCGGTTCGCAGCCGGCCTCGCGGATCAGGCGGCGGAGTTTGTCGATGGTCAGCTCCTGGTGTGTCGTGCCCGCGCCTTCGCGCTTGGTGATGTCGTAGTACACCACCGTCCCGTCGATGTCGTCCACGCCCCAGTTCAGCGAAACCTGCGCCAGCTTGGGCGACTGCATGATCCAGAACGCCTTGATATGCGGAATGTTCGGACACATCAGCCGCGACAGCGCCAGCGTCCGCAGGTCGTCCAGGCCCGTGGGCCCGGCCAGGTGGGATAGCTCGCTGTCATCGGGGATGAACGACAGCGGGATGATGCAGTTGAAGTGTGCCGCCCGGCTTCGCAGGCTCTCGGCCTGGTGCTCGCGCAGCTTGATCAGGTGTCCCACGCGCTCGGCCCGCGTTTCGACGTGGCCGTAGAGCATCGTGGCGTTCGTGAAAATGCCCAGCTCGTGCGCGGTGCGGTGGACCTCGAACCACTCCGTCTCGCCGACTTTGTTCTTGAACGCCTCGTCGTGGACGCGGTCGTCGAAGATCTCCGCCCCGCCGCCGGGCATCGAGCCCAGCCCCGCATCGCGAAGGGCCGTCAGCACCTCGGCAATGCTCATCCGCGGCCGCGCGATGCGGGCGAAGTGGATGATCTCGATCGCTGTGAACGCCTTGATGTGCATCCGCGGGCAGGCGGCGCGAATCGCGGAGCACAGATCGGTGTAGTACGAAAACGGCAGCTTCGGATGCAGCCCACCGACGATGTGGACCTCGGTCGCGCCGCGGGCGTATGCCTCGGCGGCGCGGGCGACGATCTCCTCGACGGACAGCTCATAGCCCCCCTCTACTGTGCCCTCCTTCGCGAACGGCCGGTAGAACGAGCAGAACTTGCACCGCAGCACGCAGTAGTTCGAATAGTTGATATGGCGGTTGACGTTAAAATACGCCGTCCGCCCGTGCAGCCGCTCGCGCACGCGGTTGGCCAGTTCGCCCAGCGTGAAAATGTCGGGCGTGTCGTAGAGGCGAACGCCGTCGTCCAGCGTGAGCGGCTGGCTCGCCTCCACCTTCGCCCGGATGTCGTCCAGGGGGGTCATATCGGCCGCGATCATGGGTTCTCCTGCCTTCCCGATGCATTGTAGCGGCGGCGAAGACGCCCGCGACCTTCCGGGCTTTCAGGAATCCGGCGCAGTTGGCGGGCAGGTCGGCGCGGTGCGCGTTGTAAGGCGGGAAGCCGCGCGGCCTGAATCGCAGTGGGAGCGTTTCGCACGGGCCGGGCGTCTCCAGCGGCTTCCGCCCCCACCCTGCCCACCCCCTGCGAGGGGGAGGGATCGAGAAGTGCGTGGCGGTCGGCGTGGGGCGGTTGCCAAGAAGCGGCTCGGGTAAGTCGCCTCAGGCGAGGGAGGCGGCCGGGGCTGGCGTCGCGGTCGCGGGGCGTCGGACGGCCTCATCCGCCGTGTGAAGTACGCAGCCGGACGCCGCAGCAGACGGAGACCGCCCGGCGGCCACCGCGTCGAGCACCGCGGCCAGCCGGGCCGCCTGGTTCCGCCGGGTGTGGGGGGCGAGCGCCTCGGGCGGGCAGCCGGGGAGCGGCTCGCCGTCGGCCCAGGCGGTCCACAGCGTGCGGAGCGCGGCGGCGATGTCGCCCGACCGCGTCGACGTGACCACACCCGCCCGGCAGCCATCGACCAGCTTCATCGCGACGCAGTCGGCCGGGCCCATCGCCAGGATCGGCCGGGCCGCGGCGAGGTACTCGAAGACCTTGCCGGTCATGATCGTCTCGGCGTTCGGGCCCTCGGCGATGCCGAGGAGCAGCGCATCGGCCGTGCACATCTCGCGAATCGCCGCCGCGTGGGCGACGTAGCCCGTCTCGCTGCACGTCACGCCGCAGCGCTCAAGCCCCTCACGAAGGTCGGACGACACCGTGCCGACGAGTCGCAGTTCGAAGCGCGACTTCTCCGCACCGAGGCCAGCAAGGAACGCCTGGAGGCCGTCGAAGAACGCCGGCGTGATCGTGCCCTTGCAGAACCGTCCGACGTAGGCGAGGCGGAAGACGCCGGCATCGCGCTGCGGGGTGTCGCCAGGCGCGTCGTCGAGCGCATGGTCGAAGTCTGCCGTGTCCACACCGCTGGGGATGGTGACAAACCGGTCGAGCCGGTCGTCCGCGAGCTGTGACAGCAGGCGCGTCTGCGGCTCGGTGACGGCGACCACCGCGGCGGCCGCGCCAATCATCCGGCGTTCGAGGGCTCGATCGACGGCGCGCCGCCACACGGGTCCGGTGCGGAAGGGATAGCGGAAGTCCTGCGTCCAGACATCGCGAAAGTCGGCCAGCCACGGCACGCCCGTCGCCCGCGCGAGCCGCCAGGCGAGCAGGTGATTGGAGGCCGGGCTGTAGGTCGAGTAGATCGCGTCGAACCGCCGCGTGCGCACGAGTCGGCGCAGGCGCGGCAGTGAGCCGAGCGCCCACAGCGCCGAAGCGTCGGGTACGAGCGCATGCAGCACGAATCGCTCGATAAGCCGCCGGCCGCGCCAGGCGAGCCCTTCGCCCAGCCGGCGGCCCAGGATCGGCCTTGCTGCGCGGCGCAGCAGGCGCTCGGCGTCGCGCGGCCAGCACGAGGTGTCAAAGCCGCTGTAGACGATGCGGTCGAGTTGATCCGGCAGGTCGCGAAGCAGCGAATCATCCCGCGGCAGATCGGCGGGCGCTTCGGCGGCCCAGACGGTCGGCTCCCAGCCGAAGTGCGGCAGGTACTTCGCGAACTTGGCCGTGCGCTGCACGCCGGATCCGCCCGCCGGCGGAAAGGCATGCGCGATCATGAGCACGCGCCGCCGCGGTTCGGGGCGGCGCGCGGAGTGATCGGGCGCGGAATGAGCTTCGCCGGGCATTTTCAGGCCTGTCCGATGGGGTCGCGTGGCGATCGCGCGGGGCGTCGCGGCGGTCGGTCGCCCCTTCCGCATGGTCTATCGGCATCTTCGTCCCGTAATGCAACTCGCCTCCGGCAGGTGCCGATAAAAGCCCGGCATGGTGCGGGCCAGCCGCGCCGAGGATGCGAGTTGCATGACCATGACAGCAGGCAGCCAGGCCGTCTCAACCGAGGCCGTACGTATCGGCGTGCTCGGCGCCGGGGCGTGGGGCAACAACCTCGTTCGCAACGTTGCGGCGTGTGAAGAGGCCGAATTGGCCGGCGTGTGCGACCGAGACGACGCAGCCCGCCAGCGGGTCCGCCGTCGCCATCGCGCGGCCGCTGTGCTCAGCGAATTCGACGATCTGCTCGCCCTTCCGAATCTGGAAGGCGTCATCATCGCCACACCCCCTGCATCGCATTACGAGCATGCGCGCCGCGCACTGGAAGCCGGCCTGCATGTGCTCGTCGAGAAGCCGATCTGCACCACCAGCGCCGACGCCGCGACGCTCTGCGCCATTGCCGAGGAGCGCGGCCTGACGCTGATGTGCGGCCACACGCTGCTCTACAGCACGGCGGTGGAGGAGATGCGCCGGCGCATTGACGCGGGCGAACTGGGTGACATTCGATATGTCTACTGCCGGCGGCTGAACCTCGGCCGCGTCCGGCCGGACGTTGATGCGCTGTGGAACCTCGCCCCACATGACATCGCGGTGATTGCGCACCTGCTTGGCGCGTGGCCGACGTCAGTCAACGCCCGGGGCTGGAGCTATCTTCAGCCGCGTCACGGCATCGCCGACGTGTGCTTCTTCCAGATGGAATTCCCCGGCGGCATCGCCGTCAGCGGGCATGTCTCGTGGCTCGATCCGCAGAAAGACCGGACGCTCGTCGTGGTCGGCAGCGACCGGATGATGGTGTTTGACGACATCCGGCCGGGCCAGGCGCTGCAGATTTTCGACAAGGGCGTCGAGGTCGAGTTCCAGTCGCCGATGAGCTCCTTTGCCGAGTACACCACGCGCGTGCGCTCTGGCGATCTCGTCGTGCCGAACGTGCGCCAGAGCGAGCCGTTGGACGAGGAAATCCGTCACTTCGCCCGCTGCATCCGCAGCGGATCGCGCCCGCTGTCGGACGGCTGGCAGGGGCTGCGGCTCGTGTGCGTGCTCGAGGCGATGACGCGATCGATGGCCGACCGCGGCCGCCCCACCGAAGTCGATTATTCCGCCGGCCAGGTCCGCAGCGCAGACGCGGCGACCGTGGCGGCGAACTCCACGAGAAGTACCCAGGAGGAGACGTGCACCCCATTCCCCTTGCAGACCTGAGCGCGCAGCACACCGAGCTGTCGAGCGAACTGGAAGCGGCCATCCGCGAGGTGGTGCGCTCGTCGAGCTTCATCGGCGGTGCAGAGCACAAGGGCTTCGCGACGGAGTTCGCCGAGTTCTGCGGCGTACGCCGTGCCGTGCCCTGTGGCAGCGGGACCGACGCCCTGACGCTCGCGATTCTGGGCCTGCTGGGCCCCGGCGACGGCCGTCGGGAGATCATCACTGTCTCGTTCACTTTCGCCGCGACGGTAGAAGTGATCACGCTGATGGGCTACCGGCCGGTGCTGGTGGACATCGATCCGCAGACCCACCTGATGGACCTCGAGCAGGTTCGCGCGGCGATCAACCCGCGGACGGCGGCCATCATCCCCGTGCACCTGTACGGCCAGATGGTGGCGATGGACGATCTCGTCGGGCTGGCGAATCGGCACGGCCTGCCGGTCATCGAGGACGCCGCCCAGGCGCACGGCGCTTCCTACAAGGGCATTCACCCCGGCCAGCACAGCGCCGCGGCGTGTTTCAGCTTCTTCCCGGCCAAGAATCTCGGCGCCTGGGGCGACGCCGGAGCGGTGGTGACCCAGCATGACGGGCTGGCCGATCGCCTCGCGTCGCTGGCCGATCACGGCCGGACGGGCAAGTACGAACACGGCGACATCGGCCTCAACGCGCGGATGGACAACATCCAGGCGGCGGTGCTGCGCGTGAAGCTGCGTCACCTGCCCAAGTGGAACCAGATGCGTCGCAAGGCCGCGGAGCGCTACACCAAAAGCCTGTCCGATCTGCCCGGCATCACGACTCCGGTGGTTCACCCTCAGGCGCAGCACGTCTACCAGCAGTACACCATACGCACAGCGCACCGCGACGAACTGATGCACCACCTGACCGAGCATCGCATCGGCTGCGGGGTGCACTACCCGACGCCCGTGCACATGCAGGCGGGCTACGCGTTCCTCGGGCTGCGGCCGGAGGATCTGCCCAACACGCTGACGGCCAGCCGTGAGGTGCTCTCGCTGCCGATCTTCCCTCACATCCGCGAGGAGCAGATCGAGCGCGTGTGCGAAGTCGTGCGCGAGTACGCCCGTGAGACGGCGGGCGTGTAACCGGGCCGCGGGACGCAAGGAGGCGACGACATGAGTACCCCGCGCGGCTATTTCGCCCACGAGACGGCCGTCATCGATGAGCCCTGCACGATCGGCGAGGGCACGAAGATCTGGTGCTTCAGCCACGTGCTCGCCGGCGCAACGATCGGCCGTGACTGCGTGCTGGGGCAGAACGTCGGCGTCGCAGCGAAAGCGGTCATCGGAAACGGCTGCCGCCTGCAGGACAACGTAACCGTCTTCGACGGCGTCGTGCTCGAAGACCACGTCTTCTGCGGACCGAGCGCCGTCTTTACGAACATCATCAACCCGCGCTGCGAGTTCCCCCGGCGCGGGGAGTATCAGTTCACGCGTGTGCGCCGCGGCGCGTCGATCGGCGCCAACTCGACGATCCGGTGCGGCGTGACACTCGGCGAGTATTGCTTCATCGGCGCCGGCGCGGTCGTGACGAGCGACGTGCCCGACTTCGCGCTGATGGTCGGCGTGCCGGCGCGACAGGTCGGCTGGATGAGCCGATTTGGCGAGCGACTGGACTTCGACTCGTCCGGCGTGGCCCGATGCCCGCATACGGGCGATGAATACCGCCTGCACAGCAACCGCGGCGTCGTGCTGGAGCAGCGCGGCGACAAGGCGTCGGGCACGGGCGGCGCTTCGACTGCGCGGCCGACCTCCGGCGGACGTTGAATCGCCGCCAACCACTGTGAGCCATCGAGCATGACCACCGCACAGACAACCGGCAAGCGGATCCGCCTCGGCCTGGCCGGGGTTGGCGACTGGGGACGGAATCTGCTGCGCGTGGCCGGCGCGTCGGCCGATTTCGAACTGGCGGCGCTATGCGACCGCAACCCGCGTGCCCTGGTCAACGCCGTGGAGCGATACACCTCCGCGCTGGCCTTCTCCGACTTCAACCGAATGGTTGCGGAAGCGAAACTCGACGCGGTGATCATCGCCACGCCGCCAGTCCTTCACGCCGATCACGCCGCAGCGGCGCTGTCACACGGCCTGCACGTCCTCGTCGAGAAGCCGCTGTGTACAACCTCGGCCGACGCCGCGTCACTGGTCGCGCTCGCCGGCCGGACGGGCCGCACCCTGATGGTCGGACATACGTTCCTGTACAGCAATTTCGTCGCGGACGTGCGCGAGCGAATCGAGGCGGGCGAGCTCGGCGAGGTCCGGTGCATCTATTCGCAGCGGCTGAACCTCGGGCGGATCCGGTCCGACGTCGATGCGCTGTGGAACTTCGCGCCGCACGACATTTCGATCGTCGCCCATCTGCTCGGTCAGTGGCCGGTCTCGGTCAACGCCCGCGGGGCGTCGTTTGTGCAGGTGGATCGCGGCATCGCCGACGTGGCGTTCTTTCAGATGGACTTCGCCGGGGGCGTGCTGGCTTCGGGACACGTATCCTGGCTGGACCCGAACAAGGTCCGTCGCGTTGTGGTGGTCGGGAGCGAGCGGATGCTCGTGTACGACGACGTCGACACGGCCCACCCCATCCGGATTTATGACAAGTCGGTCGAGCACCAGTTCCAGGCCGCCGCGCAGGACTACTCCGAGTTTCGGGGCAAGGTGCGGGCGGGCGACCTCGTCATTCCGCACGTGCCGCTCGTCGAGCCGCTCACCGTGGAACTGGCTCACTTCGCCGAGTGCATCCGCACCGGCCGCCGCCCGATCTCGGACGGCGACAGCGGCCTGCGCGTCGTGCGCGTGCTCGAGGCGATGAGCCGCTCGATGCACGAGGGCGGCGCGAGGGTCACCGTCGAGCACGGCCAGGTGCTCGGCGCGGTGCAGGCAGCCCCCAAGCACGCCGTCGTCCGCGGGCCGGGGGCCGTCGAGTCCGACAGGCCCGTCACCGAGCCCGTGCGGAGCGAGTCCTGAGCCGTGGCCGCCGCCCCGATCCATCGCATCGCCTTCTTCGGCGGCAAGCCGCTCAGCGCCCGCTGCCTTCAACTGCTGCACGGCATGCACGCTCACGACCAGCTCGAGATTGTCGCGGTATGCTGCCGCGCGGAAGGGGAGCGCGGCTGGTGGTCGGGCCCTGGCGTTCCCGAGGTGCGTGAGACCGCCCGCGCGCTGGGGCTTCCGGTCATCGATACCCCGGAACAGCTCGCGACGATTCCTGTCGATCTCGGGCTGTCGGTGCTCTATCACCAGGTGCTTCCCGGCTCGATCGTCGGGCATCCGCGATGCGGCTTTCTGAACCTGCACCTCGCCCCCCTGCCTCACTACCGCGGGTGCAACATCTGTTCGCACGCGATCATGAACGGAGAAACGCGCTTCGGCGTGACGCTGCACCGCATGGACGACAAGCCCGACCACGGCGACGTCATCGCCGTGCGGTGGTTTGATATTCCCCCTTCGGCTACGGCACGCGATCTGATGGACCTGTCCGAGGCAGAGGGCTATCGACTGTTCTGCGAGATGCTGCCTTCGATCCTCTCCAACGCCCTGCCGGCGCGGGCGCAGCAGGAGATCATCGAGCGTGACGGGGTCGTGTCGCGGTACTACCGGCGGGATTCGCTCAGCACAAACGGCGCGAAGCGGGTCGACCTCGCGTGGCCCGCAGACCGGATCTTCAACCACGTTCGCGCCCTCGACTTTCCCCCGTTCGAGCCGGCGTACGCCGAAATCAGCGGGCGGCGGATCTACCTGACGACGCGGGCGCGAGGGGGCTGAGCCAGCCCCTCCCATCGAGCTGATCCTCCCGGGCTAAACGCGCTCCCGTGAAGGGCCGATAAACCACCATGTCCGCGCGATCCCTGCGCCTGTTGAGACTGCCCGCGGCGGTGGTGGCTGTCGCCGCCGTGCTTGCCTTGCTCCCCACGCGCGAGCGTATTCCTCCGCTGATCGCCGCGGACAACGCCTATCTGTTCACCGCGGCGGATCGTCTGTACGCCGGTCACGGACTGACCTCGACCCCGCCGCTCGCCGCACTGCAGCCGTGGGAGTGGACCGCGGACTGGGCATGGCTGACGCAGTGGCCGATGGGGATGCCCCTGCTCATCTGCGCGATCCGGGCCCTGACCGGGGCGACTTCAGTTGTCGCCGGTCAATGGCTGGCGATCGTCGCCTGTGCGCTCGCGCTGGTGGGTTGGTTTGCGTGGGTCCGCGCCGCGCTGCCGCGCGGCCCGACGTCCGTCCTTGTGGCGCTGGCCACGGCGGGCGCGTCCGTCTCGGTCGCTGCGCTGGTAACGCCGGCCACCGACACACTCGTCGTGGGGCTTCTGCCGTGGCTGCTGCTTGCGGCCCGGCGGCTGCTCGAGCGCGAGGAGGGGGCGGTCGTCGAAGCCGCCACGCCTGAAGCTCCCGATTCAAGTTCAAACCGGCGCCCATCCGCCTGGCTGTTTGCCGCTTGCGGCGTCTTGGCGGGCTCGCTCTTCTGGATTCGATACGCCGCGGCGTTCGCCGCTGTCGCCGTCGGCGTCGTGATACTCTGGGCCGCGTGGCGACGAAGCGTCCGGCCTGGCGCCGTGCTTGCTTACGCCGCAGGGGCGGCCGCCCCGCCCGTGGCGCTGGTCGCGATCAATGCCGTGTACGCTTCGAACGCCTCTGTGCAGCAGCAGCTCAATCTCGGCTCGTCGCTGGGGTTCGACTTCTCGCCGTCCATGCTCGTCACGGCGTGGGGCCTGTGGACCGATCTGCCCTTCTACAACCACAAGTGGTACAGCGCGCCCGCCTTGGCAATCGTCGCCCCCGCGGCGGTGATGCTGATCGTGCTCGCGACGCGCGCGGGACGCCGCCGCGCGGCGAACTACATCCGCACGCCAGGTTTCGCCCTGAGCGCCGTGACCGTCGCCGCCCTGTTCTTCGTGCTGATCGCGTGCACGACGCTCTTTAAGGGCAAGTACAACTACATCGGGCTGGAGCGCTACTACCGTCCGATCCAGCCGCTGTACTTCCTGATCCTGCTCGGTCCGATCGTGGCGCTGCGTGTCCGGATCCTCCGCCTTGGCGCGGCCGGCGCGATGCTGCTTGCGCTGTTCTGGCTCGTCCGCGTCGAATGGCCCCGGCCGTACGACCGGTGGATGGCCGCCGACCGCGTGCGCACCAACTATGGCCGCTGGGAGCACGCCTTCGCGCCGCACTCGCGTGAGTTGTTCAATTGGATCCGCCGGTACAACGATCCGGGGACGGTCGTGTTCAGCAACTTCCACGATGAGATCGCCCTGGAGACGTGGCTGCCGGCCGTGCCGCTGCCGCCTGACCGAGAGGCAATGACGCGCTGGCTCGCCGCGGTTTCCAAGGCGCGCGGCGCGCCCATCAACCGCGTCCTGTTCGTCATCGATCCTGACTACCACAACCGCGAATACTACCTGCCCGCGCGAGAGTACGTGTTGCGCGAGCTGGATCTCGTACCGCTGCGGACCGCACCGGACAATCTCGCGTCCCTCCTGTTCGAGCCCCGCCGCGGGCCCGATGCCTTCCTCACCGCACGTTGAGTTGATCCGCTGACAGGTCTGTACAACGGCCTCTTGCCCGACGGCGCGGTCCTGTTACTCTCGGGTGGAATCGTGACACCGGTCTGAACAGTGCCCGGATCCGCCGCGGTCGACCGCGGCAGGCTCGGAGTGTGCTCATGTCCGATCAGCAGCCCTACTTCCCGCCGGTGCAGCCGCCCGCCTTCGGTGCGCAGGAGCCCGCGCGGGAGTCCAACTGGCCGAAGGTCATCGGCATCATCATGATCTGCCTCGGGGCGTACGGGGTGATCGCGTCGCTCTTCGGCATCGGCTCGACGATCCTCGCCCCGAAGCTGTTCGAGTCGATGGCGGATTCGATGCCGGGGCCGACCAATGTGCTCACCGAACAGGCGCGGATCACCAAGGCCTACAGCAGCACCATCCTCGTGACCATGGCGCTGCATGGCTCACTCGCGGGTCTCCTGCTCGCCGCGGGGATCGGGCTCCTGCGTCGTCGCCGCTGGGCGATCGGGTCGGCGTTCCTCTACGCAGTCCTGCGGATCATCCACGGCGCCTCGTCGCAGATCATCCTGCTGCCAATGACCCGCGAACTGACCGGGATCAGCCTCGGCAGCACAGGCACGCCCAACCCGCTCGGTCCCGAGATCGTCGAATGGATGGTCATCGGTTCGGTGGGGCTGGGGATCGGGATCGCCTGGGCGCTCCCCGTCTTCCTCCTGATCTGGCTGCTTCGCTCGAAGATCCGACAGGAGACGGCCGCCTGGACCTGAGGCGCTGATCCCGATGCGCTGCCGATCCTGCGACTACTGTCTTTGGAACATCGCCTCGCGGCAGTGCCCCGAGTGCGGCACGACCTTCGCGCCCAGCGCGTACGAATTCCGCCCCGGCAGCGTGGCGTTCTGCTGCCCCGCCTGCAACCAGGCGTACTACGGCACGAACCCGCTGGGTCAGCTCCAGCCGCGGAGCTTTCAGTGCGTCTCCTGCGGCTCTCAGCTCGACGTCGACGACATGGTCCTCCGTCCCGCCACCGGCGTGGACGATGCCCACACCGAGCTTGAGCCTATGCCCTGGTTGCAACGACGGCGGCTTGGGTTCCTCCGCGGCTGGCTCGGCACCATCGGCCTGTCGATGGCCCGCCCGGCCCGGCTCATGACGCTGACCGACCAGATCACGCGCCGCGACGGTCAGGCCTGGTGGTTCGCCGTTTTGACCAACACGCTCTACCTCGTCCTCGGTTGGGGGTTCATTTTCCTCATGCCGATGGTGGCCGGCATCGCCGGGGCGACGGCTCCCGGCGGACTCGGCGTCCAGATTCTCAGCAGCCTCGCCGGGTTCGGCGGGTATGTGCTGGGCACCGCGGCGGCGGTGCTGCTGGTTGTGTTCCTCTGGGGGCTTACGGCGCACGGCGTGCTGCGCCTGACGGGGCCGGTCCATGCCGGAATCCGCCGGACCTTCGAGGCGTTGTGCTACGCCTCGGGCGCCAATGCGCTGACGGCCCTTCCCTGCATGGGGCCTTGGATCGGGTGGGTCTGGCCGGTCATTGCCGGCGTGCTCACCGTGCGCGAAGCACAGCAGACGGGTGGCGGGCGTGCGGCGCTGGCGGTGCTCGCGTTTCCCATCACGCTGCTTGGCACCATCGTGATCGGGTACATCGCGCTCGTCGTCTTCGCGCTCGGGGCGGCCGGGGGCATGCCCGCGGTACGCTCCAGCATGGAGCAAGCCCAACTCCTGCTCTTGCACAGCGCGCTGGAGCGGTACGCGATGGACCACGACAACGCGTGGCCTCCGCACGCGCTCGCCCTCGCCCGCTACGGCTGGCGACCCCCGTCGGCCCCGCCGACCACCTCGGATTCGGCCACGTTCCTGCCCGGCACCGAGATCACCGAGGCCGACCTCGCGGTCAGCACCATGGAGGCCATCGAGCGCGCTGCAAAGCAGGTCGCAGCGGCGATGCCGGAGGACGTGGTCGCCCACCGGCTCGGCCGGGTCGTCTTCACCTATCACGGCGTCGACCGTCCCACGGCCCCGCGTGACCTCTGGATGGCGATGATGCTGCCCAGGCCCCCCAAGCCGGGTGAGGCCACCGCCGGGCGGAAGATCGTGGTGGTCAGTGCGGGCGGCTCGTTGTTCGAACTTCCGGAGGCCACCTTCGCCGCCGAGGTTGCGGCCCAGAACGTCCTCCGGGCTGGCGTGGGCCTCCCGCCGCTGCCCGATCCGGCGACCGTAACCGTCAGCACGCCGGCGAGGGCCTCGGACCAGTCTCCTCCCTCTCCCTAGCGGCCGCGCCGGCATGGCCCGTCGTCCCGCTTGCGATTAGCATGCCGCCGCGGCCGGGCAGCTGCCCCGCGTCCGCTCAACGACCCGGATGGAGAAACGAAGATGCTCGACATTGGCGGCTTCCTGACCTCGGCCGAGGTGGTGACGCAGTTTGCGGCAGTGATCGCGGCGATCCTGACAGCCCTGTTTACGAGCCTGATCACGCCTTTGCTCGGCGGGGCCTGACCGGTGGCGACGGGCGTTCAGCCTGGCTGATACCGCCTTGACACGCCCGCTCCCAGCCTCAAGAATGCCCCCTCGCCCGGCCGCCCCGTTTTGACGGCGCGAACGACCCGGGCCATGCCCCGGGCGACGGTTCGCCGCCGTTCGCGGCCAGAGAGACCCTCCGGAGTGCCGACCGCGCGGGAGCTCCCCAGCGGCGGATGGATTCGAACTAACCCCACGCGACGCACAGGAGTTCGTTGCACCACGGGTCTGGCGCCGCTTTGACGTCGATCCGGCAACCGGGACACGGGGCTGCGGCGGAGCCGTACACCCTGCCCACAACGGACTGAAAGCCCAACGGGAGGCTCACCGCACATGGCCAAAGCGCAAGGGCGCGGCGTCAGCGCCGTCACCGTCTGGATGATCGTCTTCGTCGCCCTCTGGCTGACGTCTACCGTCTTCCTGGTCGTCCTCTACACCGACCAGGAAGCGCTGCGCAACAGCGAACGCAAAATGCGCGAGCAGAAGCTCCTCGCGGTCAGCGGCGAAGAGGAGCGAAGCATCGACCTCATCAAGGGCGCCAGCCAGGCCAACACGATGGTCGGCATCCTGGAGGCGGAGCGCAGCGCCACCGCTGAACTCGCCACCGGCGACGGCGGCAACGCCGCCGCAGTGGTCCGCGACCGTCGCGACGCCTTGCTTCGCCGCATCGCGGCGGACGGCATCGTCAGTGAGCGGAACGCCTACGCCGGTCAGTCCCTGGTGGGCATCGCCGAACGCCTCTACGAAGAGCTGCGCGGCAAGAGCGACGCGCTCGCCGAGGCCACGACGACGGTGGCGACGCTGCAGGACAAGGTGGATGAGCACGTCGCCGCCAACACCGCCCAGAAGGCCGATTTCGAGCAGAAAGCCCAGGCCTCGCAGGAGACGGCGGTAGAGGCCGAGCAGGGCCGCTCTGAGGCCGCCGCCAAGTACACCGAGGCCGTCGCCCGCGCCCAGGCGGAATACAACTCGAGCATCGAAGCCAAGGAAGAGGCCGCCGCGAAGGCCCTCAGCGAGAAGAGCGCCGTCGAAAAGACCAATGCCGCCCAGCGGGAGCGCATTCTTGCCCTCGCCGAAAAGCTGGGCGAGCTCGACACCAAGCCCCAGCCGCTGTCCACCGCCCGGGTGGCCGACGGCACGGTCCTGCAGGCCGTTCCGGGGGACAAGATGGTGTACATCAGCCTGGGCGTGAACGACCGGCTGATCCTGGGCATGCAGTTCTCGGTCTACTCTTACAAGACCGGGATCCCGGCGGACGGCCGCGGCAAGGGCCGCATCGAGGTCGTTTCGATCTTCGACAACTCTGCCGAGTGCCGCATCGTCGACCTGGCGCCCCATGAGGTGATCTTCCCCGAGGACTTGATCGCCAATCCGATCTACGACCGCGACAAGCCGCCAACCTTCGTCGTCGTCGGCGACTTCGACCTCGACCGGGACCGCAACCCTGATCCCGACGGTGCGGAGACGATCGTCGCCCTCATCACCCAGTGGGGCGGCGTTGTGTCGAGCGATCTGTCTGCTCTGACCGACTTCGTCGTCATTGGCGCCAGTCCTCCCCGTCCGCCGGCCATCGGCCGCGCGGTCACGCCGGAGGAAGCCGCCCGGATTGAGACGGCGCGCCGGGCCTACGACCGCTACGAGGCCACGGTGAGCGAGGCGAAGGACCTCGCGGTGCCGATCATGACGCAGAACGTCTTCCTCAATTTCCTCGGGTATTCCGGCCAGCAGCGCATGCGCTGAGCCACCGACCTGCAGCGACGAGGGCCCGTGGCGACGGCCAGGTCCGGCCGCCCCGGGCCTTTGCCGCGCGCCGGGAGCCCTCAATCTGCCTGTGATTCTTGGTTTTTCCACGGCGATTCGGCCGACGCGCAGATTCGGCTGACCCGCCCCACCCGGTTTGACGTTCAGGGCTGGGGATGGTATAATTATAGGGCAGAATTGATACTTCCAGGCCGCGAGCAGGGAGCAACCCCGCCTCCCATGGGAGTCCTGCACCCCGGTGGTGTTGGACGGGAGTTAGTCACAGGCCGCCGTCCAACTGTCGCGAAAGCGCCGCTGCGTTGAACGATTTCGATCGCATCAAACGAGCGATCCTCGACCAGGTCGACCTCGTCGAGTTGGTGTCTGAGCACGTCGCCCTCAAGCGACGCGGCTCGCGCTACCTCGCCTGCTGCCCTTTTCACACCGAGAAGACGCCATCTTTCAACGTCGTGCCGGATCGCGGGATCTTCAAGTGCTTCGGCTGCGGCGCCGCCGGCGATGCGTTCTCGTTCGTGCAGAAGCGTGAGAACATCAGCTTCAAAGAGGCGATGCAACTTCTCGCCGACCGTGTCGGCATCGAGCTGCGATCCTCGCACGACGCATCGCCCGCCGCGGGCGGCGCCGATCGCGCCGGACTTGCCCGGCTCAATGAGTGGGCCGCCGGTTTTTTTCGCGCCAGGCTGCTGGCCGACACGCCGGCCGCGCGCGAAACGCGGGATTACCTGGCCCGCCGGGCGGTTTCGGATGAATCAGCCGAGCGTTTTCAGCTCGGCCTCACCGGCGATGGTTCGGCGTCGATCGTCGATGCCGCGGGCCGCGCCGGGTTCGGGCGCGAGATGCTCCTCGCCGCCGATCTCGTCCGTCGCAGCGAGGACGGACGCCTCTACGATACCTTCCGCAACCGCCTGATGTTCCCGATTCGCGACGCGACGAAGCGCGTCATCGGCTTCGGCGGGCGGACGATGGTCGACGACCGCGCGAAATACCTCAACACGTCCCAGAACGTCCTTTTCGACAAGGGCAACGCCCTCTACGGCATCGAGCTGGCCCGCGGCGCGATGCAGCAGCGCAACGAGGCGATCCTTGTCGAGGGCTACATGGACTGCCTCGCCCTGCACCAGGCCGGGTTCACGCAGGCCGTCGCCCCGCTCGGAACCGCCCTCACCGAGGCGCAGGTCGCCCTGTTGCGACGATATTGTGACGCGGCGGTGCTGCTGTTCGATTCCGACGCAGCCGGCGACGCCGCGGCCGAGCGGGCCATCCGCCTGGCCGTTCCTCGCCACCTCAGCGTCCGATTAGCCCGCATTCCGGGGGCCAAGGATCCCAGCGACTTCCTCGCGGCGCACGACGCGGCCGCTTTTTCGGACGTGTTGAACAGCGCCGTTGACGCGCTAGAATTGCGGTGGTTGCAGACAAGGAAGCGGTTCGAAGCCGACGCTTCCGGGGCACGTCGCAGTGAAGCGGTCGTCGAGTTCGTCAACCTGGTGGCCGAGGCTTGTTCCTCCAAGGCCGTCGATGAGATTCACCGCGGGCTGATCGCCAACCAGATCGGCCGGCTGCTTCGCATCGAGCCGGAAGAGGTTCATCGCCTCATGCGTCGGACGGAGAAGCGTCTCGGCGGGCGTCGCCCGACCGAGCCCGCCGCCCCGCCGACGACGCCGCCCGTGACGACCGGCCCCGCCGACGGCGAACAGGCGGCGTGGACCACGCTGCTTCAGGTGCTCGTCTGCGAGCCGGCGCTGCTGGCTGAGGTGGACGATCTGCCCGACCCGCAGCGCATCGCCGACCCGTGCGATCGCCGGCTCGCCGAGCGCCTCGTCGCGCTGTGGCGCGAACTGGGCGATGTGCACGCCAAGGATCTGCTCGCGTGCTGCCACGAGGAGCAGGACTCGGCCAGGGTCATCCAGTTGCAGGATGCGGGCGAGGCCCGCGGCAACTACCGGGCGACACTGAATCTCGCACTGGAGCGCATCCGCCGCAGCGTCGAGATCTCGCTGCTGGCCGACGCGAAACAGCGCGGCTCGCTCGACGAAATCCAGGAGAGCCTCCGGCGCCGACGACATTTTGTCTCGGCCCGCGCTGCCCGACGAACGACGACACTGAATCCGGCTGCCGAGGCGTCCTCGCGGCCGCAGCGACCGACACCGTCCGTAAGTAACCAATACGATGAGTGAAGCACCCGAAACGATTGCCATAAAGCCGACCGGGGCCGCCAAGACCACGGATGAGGCCATTTCCATGCTCCTCGAGCTCGGGAAGCGCGGCTACGTCACCTGGGAGGAGATGAACGAAATCCTCCCCGATGACGCCGTCGACCCCAACGAACTCGAGAAGATCCTCATGCGGCTCGAGGCCGAGAAGATCGACACCCTCGACGAGGGCGAGGCGCTGCGCCTCCAGGGCGTGGACGATACCAAGCCCCGCCGCCGCCGCGCGCCCGGGGCCGAGCCCGCGCCGGCCGCCCCCGCCGCCCGTCCGCCCCAGGCCATGTCGCGCTCGCAGATCGCCGCCCTCGCCGCGGCCAGCGAGTCCGCCGCCGATGGCGACGGCGAGATCGACGAGGACGTCATCCGCGAAGTCCTCGACTTCGACCCCGGGGCCAAGCGCATCGACGACCCGGTACGCATGTACCTGACGCAGATGGGCGAAATCCCGCTGCTCACCCGCGACGAGGAAATCCGCCTCGCCAAGAAAATCGAGCTGACGCGCATGGCCTTCCGCCAGAAGGTCGTCGAGAGCGACTTCTGCGCCCAGGCTGCGGTCAAGCTGCTCGAACAGGTGCAGGACGGCCGGCTGCCCTTCGACCGGACGATGAAGATCTCGACCTCGGAGAGCGCCGCCAAGTCGCGCATCAGCGCCCGCATCCCGATCAACCTCGAGACCGTGCGCAAGCTGCTCGAAAAGAACGAGCAGGAATGGCAGAACATGCGCGCCACCCGCACGACGGCCGCCTTCCGCAGCGAAGTGGACAGCGCCATGCGTGACCGGCGCCGCAAGATCTCGCGCCTGCTGGAGGAACTCTCCCTGCGCACCAGCCGAGTCCAGCCGCTGATGCGCAAGCTCAAGAGCCACTACAAGAAGATGCGCCAGATCGAGCAGCGCATCGCCTCGCAGTCGAAGCGCCGCACACTCAGCGATCAGGACTTCGCCGAGATGAAGCGCGAGCTGGAGGGCCTTGAGGATCTCTGCCTCGAGCGCTCCGAGTCGCTCGGCAAGCGCCTCAAGTCGATCGAGCGCGTGTTTGTCGAGTACGAAGACGCCAAGCGCAAGCTGTCCGGCGGTAACCTGCGACTCGTCGTCAGCATCGCCAAGAAGTACCGCAACCGCGGCCTGTCCTTCCTCGACATCATCCAGGAAGGCAACACCGGCCTGATGCGGGCGGTCGACAAGTACGAGTACAAGCGCGGCTACAAGTTCTCGACCTACGCGACGTGGTGGATCCGCCAGGCGATCACGCGGGCCATCGCCGATCACGCCCGGACGATCCGCATCCCGGTGCACATGATCGAAACCATGAGCCGCCTGCGCAACATCAGCAAGGAGCTCCTGCAGGACCTCGGCCGCGAGCCGACGATCGACGAAATCGCCCGCCGGGCGAAGATGCCCGTCGCCGAGGCGCGCCGCGTGCTCAAGATCTCGCGCCACCCGATCTCCCTCGACCGCCCCGTCGGCGAGAACGAGGATTCCTACTTCGGCGACTTCATCGAAGACGGCTCGGTCGACAGCCCGATCAACACGGCCGGCGGCGAGATGCTCAAGGACCGCATCGAAGAGGTGCTCAAGACGTTGACGTATCGCGAGCGCGAGATCATCAAGCTCCGCTACGGCATCGGCGACGGCTACACCTACACGCTGGAGGAGGTCGGCAAGATCTTCAAGGTCACGCGCGAGCGCGTCCGCCAGGTCGAAGCCAAGGCCATCCGCAAGCTGCAGCACCCGGTGCGGGCGCGGAAGCTGGAAGGCTTCCTGGATAACCTGAGCCCGGTGGGGTAACCGGCCGAGTCTACAAATCGCAGCGCTTCCAGCAGGCCTCGCGGAAACCGTAGTTTCCGCGAGGCCGCTTCGTCGATAGGATTGTTCGCAAATCATGGCGGTGGCCGTCGCATAGGCCGCCGGCGGAGCGTCGGCATGTACGTATCTCACTTGGTGCTCAAGAACTGGCGCAACTTCCTCAGCGTAGATGTGCCCCTTCAGGAGCGCATGTTCATCATGGGGCCGAACGCGTCGGGCAAGTCGAATCTGCTCGACGTCTTCCGGTTCCTGCGGGACATCGCGCAGGCCGGCGGTGGCCTGCAGAAGGCCGTGAGCGAGCGAGGCGGACTGTCGCGCATCCGGTGTCTGGCAGCGCGCAAATACCCGAACGTCGAGATCGACGTGACGCTCCGTGGGAATGGCGAGGGCGGCAGCGAATGGCGATACGCTATCGGCATCCGACAGCAGACCCGTGGCGACAGGCTGCCACTGCTGGCGTACGAGCGTGTCTGGAATGGGAAGTCGATGATCCTCGAACGGCCGGATGCGGATGACGAGAAAGACGAACTTAGACTGACTCAGACTCACCTGGAACAGATCAACGCGAACGTTGGGTTCCGCGAGATCTCGACCTTTCTGAACGCGGTGTGCTACCTGCACCTCGTGCCGCAACTCGTTCGCCACCCCCGTGAATTCTCCGGGCCTGGCATCGGCGGCGACCCCTTTGGACGCGAGTTTCTTGAGCGGATCGCGAGGACCCCAACGAAGACGCGGGAAGCGAGATTGCGCGCGATTCAAAAGGCCCTGACCAAGGCCGTGCCCTTCCTGAAGGAGCTCTCCCACACGGTGGATGCGGGTGAGGGCGGCGTGCCGCATCTGGAGGCCGTGTATGAACACTGGCGGCCGAACGGTGCGAAGCAGCGCGAGCGCGACTTCTCGGATGGAACGCTGCGCCTGATCGGCCTGCTCTGGTCGCTTCTCGATGGGGATTCGCTCCTCCTGCTGGAGGAGCCCGAACTATCCTTGAACGCCGCGATCGTTCGGGAGATTCCCGGCCTGATCCACCGCGCCCGAAAGAAGCGAAAGCGACAGGTCCTGATCAGCTCGCATAGTGCGGAAATCTTCGCCGACAAGGGCATCGGCGCGGAGGAGGTGCTGCTGCTCACCCCGCAGAGCGAGGGCACGCGCGTGCAGGTCGCAGCTCAAGTCGAGGATGTTCGCGCAATGCTCGATGCGGGCCTGTCCATCGGTGATGCAGCCCTGTCGCGCACGCGGCCGAAAGACGTCAATCAGCTTCTCCTCTGGCCCACATGACCGACCCCATCCCGATCAATCTGGCCGTCGAAGATGCGCTGAGCGAGACCGTCCTGCGCAGGCTCCTCGCAGCCGCCGATCGCGCGTTCGCGGTAGGCACCTGTTACAGCGAGAGCGGCTACGGCTACCTGAAGCGCACCATCGCCGGCTTCAACGCGGCGGCCAGAGGAACCCCCTTCCTGGTCCTGACCGATCTCGACCGCGCGACCTGTCCGTCAACGCTGATTCGCGAGTGGCTTCACACCGAGCCGCATCCGAACCTCCTGTTCCGGATAGCACGCCGCGAAGTCGAGGCGTGGCTGCTCGCGCACGCCGACGCCATGGCACGTTTTCTGCGTATCCGCAGCGGCCTGATCCCGCGGGACCCCGAGTCGTTGGCAGATCCTAAGAGAACGCTGATCGACTTGGCTGCCCGCTCAAGATCGCGGGACATCCGCGGCGACCTCGTGCCTCCGCGCGGCAGCAGCCGCGTGCAAGGCCCCGACTACAACGGTCGGATGGCCCAGTTCGTGAATGAACACTGGGACCCTGCGGTCGCGGCCGCCTCGGCGGAGAGTCTGCGACGTGCGCTGCGGGCGGTGAACGCCTTCCAGCCGCGGTGGTCTCGCGGGCCGCGACACTGATTGCGTACCCCGCGGCAGGGCGATTACCCCACCTCTCTGCCTGCTTACTTTCTCACCTTCTTACCTGCCTCCTACCCGTCCACCCTTTGACGCTCCCCCGCCGACAGGACTATCATGGCCCTTCGCCCCGGACGCGGCTCGGTCCGCCGCGGGGCTGTGAAAACGTGGGAGAAAGACCGTGCCCGACAGCCAGACGCCTGATTTCTACGGCATCGAAAACCTGCTCAGCGATGACGAACGCACCGTCCGCGACACCGTCGCCAAGTTTGTCGATGACAAGGTCCTGCCCATCATCGCCGAGTGCTTCGAGCACGAACGCTTCCCCAAGGAGCTCGTCCCCGAAATGGCCGAGCTCGGCCTGTTCGGCCCGACCCTGACCGACTACGGCTGCGCAGGCCTCAACAACGTCGCCTACGGCCTGATCATGCAGGAGCTCGAACGCGCCGACAGCGGCCTGCGCAGCTTCGCGTCCGTCCAGAGCGGCCTGGTCATGTACCCCATCCACACCTACGGCTCCGACGAGCAGCGCCAGCAGTGGCTGCCCAACATGGCCAAAGGCACCGCCCTCGGCTGCTTCGGCCTGACCGAACCCGACGGCGGCAGCGACCCGGGCACCATGAAAACCACGGCCCAGAAGCGCGGCGGCGACTGGGTGATCAACGGCGCCAAGATGTGGATCACCAGCGGCACCATCGCCCACGTGGCCGTGGTCTGGGCCATGACCGACGAAGGCGTCCGCGGCTTCCTGGTCGAGAAGGACACCCCCGGCTACACCAGCCGCGACATCCCGCACAAGTTCTCGCTACGGGCGTCGGTGACGAGCGAGCTGTTCTTCGACAACTGCAAAATTCCCCTGCGAAACCAGCTTCCCACGGCCGCCGGGCTAGGGGCGCCGCTGTCGTGCCTGACGCAGGCCCGCTACGGCATCGCCTGGGGCGGCATCGGGGCGGCCCAGGCGTGCTATCGCGAAGCGCTGGAGTTCTGCCGCAACCGCATCCTGTTCGGCAAGCCGCTGACGCACAAGCAGCACATGCAGGTCCGCCTGGCCGACATCCTGCGGCGCATCACGCTCGGCCAGCTCCTCGCCCTGCAGCTCGGCCGCCTGAAGGACGAAGGCAAGATGCACCACACGCAGGTCTCGCTGGCCAAATGGAACAACATCCGGATGGCCCTCGACGTCGCCCGCGAAGCCCGCGACATCCTCGGCGCCGGCGGCGTGAGCATCGAGTGCAGCCCGATCCGCCATTCCATGAACCTCGAGAGCGTTATCACGTACGAAGGCACAGAGACGATTCACCAGTTGATCGTGGGCCGGGAGATCACGGGCGTGGCGGCGCTGTAGCGGCTGGGCCGAGCGCCAGGTGCGAGGCCGTGCGGGCGCGTCGTTGCTGCCGGGTCGGGCTTGGTCCTCGGGTGAGAACTGCGTCTCCAGCCGCGCAGGGTGGGTCGTACTCGACCCGCCGCTCCCGCAAATGTGTAGGGGCGGCCTGAAAGTCCCCCCGCTGCTCAATGCGGCGCTCGGTCCGCTGTAGCCTGATTACTCGTTCGTCGGACGCTTCGTCCGCGGAGTCCGGCACGAACCAATTCGGCATTCGCAACCGCTCTTGATCGCTCTGGATCGTGAGGGCTGCGGAGCGTCCGCCCCCGAACGAGGACCGCGTGACGGAGGGGTGCAGGCGGCGCGGAATCCGGGTACCGTGGACCGGCGAATCGCCGCCGAACCACGGATGGACACGGATGAACGCGGAGAAGAATGGGCGTTCTTCTTATCTGCATCCGCGTACATCTGCGTCCATCCGCGGTCAAATTCGATTGGAGGCGCTATGGGCACCGAGGCCGGGGGATTGCTGCTGGAACGGGAAACGGAGGCCATTCTCGGGGCGGCGATGGAGGTGCTCAACACGCTGGGTCACGGCCTTTTCGAGAAGCCGTACGAGAACGCCCTGTGCGTCGAGTTCGGCCTGCGCGGGATTCCCTTTGAGCAGCAGCCGCGGTTTCCGGTGGTCTACAAGGACGTCAGGGTCGGCGAGTACATCCCCGATCTTATCGCCTTCCGGCAGGTCGTCGTGGACGCCAAGACCATCGAGCAGATCACCGACCAGGAACTCGGCCAGATGATCAACTACCTCAAGATCACAGGCCTGCCGGTTGGCCTTATTCTGAACTTCAAACGCCCCCGGCTGAACTGGAAGCGAATCGTAAACACGAATAGGACCGCGGATGGACACTGATGAACACAGATAAGAAAGCAGAAGACAGCACGAAGGGCCATCCGCGTCCATCCGTGGTTCCATCGAATTGTCGGACGCTGAAGAGCGCGAGGTAGAGCGGCCCCTCTGTGTTCTCTGCGTCCCTTCCCCCCGGCGAACGCGTAGCGCCCCTACAACTGCCGCTCCACAATGAACGACGCCAGCGTCGTCAGGGCCGACCGCGCCTCGCCCGGCGGCACGGCTTCAAGCTGCGCGATCGCGTGGTCCACCTGGTGTCGTGCCGCCGTCAGGGCGTAGTTCAGGCTGTCGGTCGACTCGAGCAGGCCGCGGAGCTGGCCATTCAGCGAGGCCGAGCAGGCCGCGCCGGCCGCGATCGCTCCGGTCAGCGCCCGCCGCACGTCTTCGCTGGCGTTGGCGAGGCAGTGGATGGTCGGCAGCGTCGCCTTGCCGAGGTCGAGGTCGATGTGCAGCGTCTTGCCCACCTTGGACGCATCGCCGACGACGTCGAGCACGTCATCGACAATCTGAAACGCCACGCCGGCCGCGTAGCCGTAGTCGCGCATCGCCAGCACCACCGACGGCGAAGCCCCGGCGTACATCGCCCCCAGCTCGCAACTGGCCGCGGTCAGATCGGCCGTCTTGCGGCCGATCAGGTCGTAGTACTGCGCTTCGTCGAGCGCCGCGTTGCCGCGGTGGAAGTTCTGGAGCAACTCGCCTTCGCACACGCGGTTGGTCGTCGCGCCGATGATCCGCGAGGCCCGCTGGCTGTCGAGGCTGCTGCAGAGGTGAAAGGCGTGGCTGATGAGGTAATCGCCCAGCAGCACAGCGGAGACGTTGCCGTACACCGCGTTGACCGTCGGGCGGCGGCGGCGCTCGTCGGCTTCGTCGAGCACGTCGTCGTGTACGAGCGTGGCCATGTGGACCATCTCGACGACCGCCCCGAGCACATGATGCTCCGGCGTAACCCGCCCGCACGCCCGGGCGCAGAGCAGCAGCAGCGCCGGGCGCAGCATCTTGCCGCGGAAACCGTGGATGTGCGCACACAGCTCGCGCACGCAGCCGACTTCGCTGGCGATCTCGTCGTCAAAGACGCGTTCCACCGCCGCGAGGTCCTCGCGGATCGAACCGTAGATGTCTGTCAGCGTGGCACTGAGTTCCGGCATGGCGGCGGCGTCTGAAAACCTGGCGATTCCGGCGGCCTGCACCCCGCGGCGCGACCCCTGCGCCTCATGCTATCGCCCGCCGATCGACGGGTTCAATCTGTTTCAAAAGTTTTGAAAGTCGTGGACGGGCGGCCGCGGGCGCGGCCCCCGCTTCAGGCGTCCCGGTGCCAATCGCCGCTGCGGCCGCCGGACTTGCGCTCCAGCCGGATCGGGCCGATGGTAATGCCCTTGTCTGCCGACTTGGCCATGTCGTAGATCGTCAGCGCCGCCGCCGACACGCCGGTCAGCGCCTCCATCTCGACCCCGGTTCGGCCCGAGGTCCGGGCCGTGCAGGCGATCCGGAGTTCCCCGGCCCCGCCCCGGGCGAATTCGATCTCCACCCAGTCCAGCGCGAGGGGATGACACAGCGGGATCCACTCGGCCGTGCGCTTCGCGGCCATGATGCCGGCGAGCCGTGCCGTCGCCAGCGCGTCTCCCTTGGGCAGATCCCCGGACATCAGCCGGTCGAGCACCTCCGGGCGCAGCGTAACCACGCCGGAGGCCTGTGCCTCGCGGGTTGTCGTTTCCTTCGATGACACGTCGACCATGCGGGCCGCGCCGTCGGGGCCTAGATGAGAGAGCGTCGGCTTCGATTCCTTCCGGGGCATGGTCCTCATCTTAACAGGGCCGCCGGCGCTTCCCAGCGGAACAAAAGCCCGCTCCTGCCGCCGCCGATGATTATCGGCTTGGCCCGCTCATCAGCGCGCCGGCCGTTTCCGATAGGAGGATGATGTCCGCTCTGCCGCCCATCCCGACTGAGTTGCTGCGCCCCCCGCGCAGATCCCTCGCCCAGTCCTGGGCGGGCTTCGTCGAGTGGTACGCGGCCTCCCGGTCGCACCGCGTGGTCATCCTGGTGCTGGCGATCTGGGTGATCAACTCCTTCGACCTGATGCTGACGCTGATCTCGCATCAGCAGGGCATGCTGGACGAGGAAAACCCCGTGGCCAACTACTTCCTCCGCCAGGGTACGGCGTCGGTCATCCTCTACAAGGCGGGCATGGTCCTCATCGGCAGTTACTCCCTGCTCCGCTTCCGCCACACGCGGATCGCCGAAATGGGCGCCTTCATCGTCGTGATGGTCTACGCCCTGCTGGCTGTCCGCTGGCAGGCCTGCTGCGAACTCTACACGCTGACCTACAACGCCGCCGTCCACACCGGCGAGATCGAGGCCGTCCGGCCGCTCAGCCTGACCGGTCGCTGAACCCCCAACAGCCCAAGCCCCCCGGGATTCCCGCGCGCGATCCATCGGCGCGCCGACCCTGCAAATGCCAAGGACCGGCCGCGCGTCGTGCGGCCGGTCCTCGGATGAGCTTCTCGTCGTATTCGGGTCTGCGTGACTACGCCGGGACCGCCGCCGACAGCCGGAACGGCTTGCCGTCGAGGGCCAAGCACGCCCGGTTGCGTCCGGCTCCCTTGGCGGCGTAGAGCTGCTCGTCGGCCAGTTTGATCGCCAGGGCGGGGGTCACTTCTCGACCCGGCACCTGGAAGGCTGCCACGCCGAGGCTGATCGTCACCCGGAGGTGCTTGCCCTCGAAGTCGATCTCGCTCTCTTCGACCGCGGCGCGGAGGCGCTCGGCCAACTGCACAGCCCCCTTGGGCGTCGAGTCCGGGGCGATGACGGCGAACTCCTCGCCGCCATAGCGGGCAACGAAGTCGATCTTCCGCACCGTCTCGTCGAGCTTGATGGCCACCGCCTGCAACACGCAATCACCGGCGAGGTGGCCGTGCGTGTCGTTGAACTGCTTGAACCGGTCGACGTCGATCAGGATCAGGGCGAAGGCAGTGCCTGACCGCGCGGCGCGTTCCAGCTCGATGGACAGCCGCTCATCGAACGCCGCCCGGTTGTTGAGCCCGGTAAGGCGATCGGTGAGCGCGCGACGCAGCAGCTCCTGGTTTTCCTGCTGGAAGCTCTGGTTCTCGATGCTGGTCGCCAGCGTGAGCTCGGCGATCCGATCGCGCAGCTCGGCCTCGATCTCGGCCGGCGTCCGGGCGTGACCGCGGGGCATTTCGAGCATGCTCCGCAACTCCTCCACCGCGGTCGCGATGACCTTCAGGATATTGACCGCTTCTTCCTGCCCCACCTCGCAGAGTTGCGACATCAACCGGCTGTACTCGTCCACGTTGCCGGTCTGTCCCGCGGGGTCAGGGCAGATGATCGACGCTGCCGATTCGGCACAATTCAGCAAGTGCGCCAGCGTCGGCTTCGGACCCGTCATGGGCAACTCATCGCGGAATGTGCCGATCGCCTCGACCAGCCGCGCGGGAATACCCCACTCGGCCAGCAGGCTCGCGCCGACCTTGGTGTAGGTCGAGCCCAGCGCTTTGGATTCGATCTCGGGCAGCGCCCGCGGGCGCTCGGCGGCGAGTGACAACACCTTCGAGTAGACCGGGCCAAGCCCGACGGCCAGCACGTTGCGGCCGATCTGGCTCAGCAGCCCGGCCATGAACGCCTCTTCAGCGGCCTGGCACTTGCTGTGCTCTGCGAGCACTCGCGACGCCACTCCGCACGCCAGCGACTGCGACCAGAAGAGAGACTGATCGAACCCTTCGCACTGCGCGTCCGCGGATGAGGAAACCAGCGAGAACGAAAGCGCCATCATTTTTACGCCGCGAATACCGATCAGGGAAATCGCCTGCTGCAACGAGGTGACCGAGCGCGGCAGTCCAGCCATCGGAGAATTGGCGAACTTCAGAATCTTGGCGGACAGGCCGGGATCCATCCCGATCGTGTCCACGATGTCCTTCAGCTTGACGTCTTCCGCCTGGGTCAACTCAAGCAGGCGGACTACCACGCCCGGCGGCGTGGGCAGTTTCCCGATACGCTTGAGCTTCTGAAACAACGCATCGCTCATCACGCACCCCCAACCATTCGACCGAGCATCCGCCCGATCGATCGCTCCATCCGCGAGGCGAGACTTCGAGTGACCATGCCTGCCCCTTGGCTGGGAAAGCACCCGTCCGGCGCCGTCGGCCAGGCCGCTGCGTGGTGCATCCTCTCCCCCCCGCTTCGCTCGGAGCTACCCCCTGTCCATTCCGGCTATACCACACCGGACGTGTCTCGGCGTTTACATCGGTTGATGAGCCGAACCGCGTTAGGGTCCACCCTCAACAAGCCTACGAAAACGCCCTCGGATTTGCGTGAAGTGCCGCGAATCAGGCCGCTGTCACCAGCACTTCACGCGTCTCGCGGGAGGTGGACAGGACGTACTGGCACGATTGTTCGCTCAGCACCTCGACACGTGCCCGGAGTCGGCGCAGAACCCCGCGGATGTCGTCAATCGCCGGGAGCCCATCGGTCCGATAAGACAGCGCGATCACGCTTTCCTCGTGCCGCGCTACGAGGGCGGCCAGCAGATCGAGAAACAGCTCCGGATCGGTCCAGCCAGCCGCCGCACGACGCAACT
The DNA here is from genome assembly GCA_964426945.1 of uncultured Phycisphaeraceae bacterium. GTDB lineage: Bacteria > Planctomycetota > Phycisphaerae > UBA1845 > UBA1845 > CAYRSS01. Next base: position 22,874 of record CAYRSS010000027.1, on the reverse strand, counting down.
CCAGATGTCGCGACGTCCGATCAATCAGGCCGTCCCAATCCTGATACCGCAGCAGCCCCTCCAGGAAGTGATAGAATGCCCGGTAATCCACCCCCAGGCCCGAGGCGTTGATGTACGGGGGATCGAGGTACACCAGGTCGAACCGCCCAGGCGCCTCGGCGGCGTCCCCGCACCGCGCTTGACAGGCTACGCCAGTGTCGATAACCGCGCGGTTCGCCTCCGCGGCGAAGACTGTGAAGTGATCCTGAAACGGCCGGTCCCACGTCGCTTTGTTGCCGAAGGTCCGCGGCACGTCGGCTGTGCGCATGTAGAGGTTTCGGCGATGAAACAGGTTATAGGGCCGCTTGGCCATGGCACTCTGGCACAACGCGAACCACGCGAGCGCCCGCCGGGCCGGATCCGGCATCCGACCGATGTTGGCGACCGCTACGTCTAGCCACCGGTTCTCGTCGTCGGTGAAATAGACGCCGGCGAACGTCCGCTCGATGAAATCGCCGTACGCGACGCCGGGTTGCGGGGTGACGATGCCGGCGATGTCAGCTTCGCTGAGGGTGACCGAGTTGTTCTCGATCAGCGCCAACCCGATCTGGTGGTTGAAGGCGAGGTTGTCGTTGTAGGTGACGGCCTTGCCTGCGCACTTCATCGCGTAGGAGACCGCGCCGGTGCCGCCGAACGCATCGAGCACCGAATGAAAGTCGAACCGTCGCAGGTGCTGAACGATCGCCTGAGCGGTCTTTCGTTTGCTCCCCTGGTAGCGCGTACGGGGGAATCGCCGGAAGGGGAAGTCGTCGGCGAACAGCGTGGGCTGAGGCTGCCTGGCCGCAGCGGCATCCTGCCGGTCCGCGGGCGGCACGGTCACGCGCTCTTCAGCGCCGCGACGAGCTCATCGATCTGCTGCCGCGTGCGCTGTTCGGTGACGGCAACCAGGAAGCAATCGGCGTATCGTTCGTCGAAACGCCGCATCGGCACCCCGGCGAGGATCCCGCGCTCCGAGCACGAAGCCAGCAGCTTCTCCACGTTCCTGGTCGTCTTGACGACGAATTCCTTGAAGAACGGCGCAGGGAACCGAAGCGAGAAGCCAGGCAGCTCCGCGATCCTCGCCGCGGCGTAGTGGGCCTTGTCGAAGCAGAGCGAGGCGACCTTGGCGATTCCGCTTCGCCCCATCGCAGCCATGTACACCGACGCGCGGATCGCCAGGAGCCCCTGGTTGGTGCACACGTTGCTCGTAGCCCTTTCGCGCTTGATGTGCTGCTCGCGCGTCTGGAGCACCAGGCAGAAGCCACGACGCCCCTGCTTGTCGCGGGCCATGCCGACCACGCGGCCGGGCATCTTGCGCAGATGTTCCTCGCGGGTGGCCAGCAAGCCGAGGTACGGTCCGCCGTACTGCATCGGGATTCCCAGACCCTGCCCCTCGCCGACCACCATGTCCGCCCCGCACGAGCCCGGCGTGCGCAGCAGCCCCGAGGCCAGCGGATCCGCCGAGACGACCACCTTCGCCCCGGCCGCCTGCGCCAACGGGATGAGCCGATCGAGCCGCTCGACGCAGCCGTAGAAGTTGGGGCTCTGGATCAGCACAGCGGCCACCGAGTCGTCCACCGCATCGCGCAGCGCCGCCTCCTCGAGGACACCTCCCGCGGCGGGAACGGTGAACACTTCGATCTCGCGCTCGCGGGCATAGGTGCGCAGCACAGCCAGCGAATCGGGATGCGCAGACTCGGCCACCGCGACGCGCCGCCGGCCGGTGATCGCCACCGCCATGAGCATCGCCTCCGCCGCGGCGCTGGCACCCTCGTAGAGCGAGGCGTTGGCCACCTCCATGCCTGTGAGTTCACAGATCATGGACTGAAACTCGTAGAACAGCTGGAGCACGCCCTGCGAAGCCTCCGCCTGGTAGGGCGTGTAAGCGGTGACGAACTCGGACTGGTGGGCCATCGCGTCCACGACCGTGGGAATGAAGTGGTCGTACGCGCCGGCCCCGAGGAAGCAGACCTTCTTCGTGCAGTCCCGGTTGCGCGAGGCGAGCGCTTCGAGGTCGCGCATCAGCTCTGGCTCGCTGATCCCCTTGGGGATGTTGAGCGGCCCGGCGAGGCGCGCGGCCTTCGGAATCGGCGCGAACAGGTCGTCGATCGACCCCACGCCGATCGTCCCGAGCATGTGCGAGACCTGAGATTCAGTCAGTTGCGTATATCGCATGGATCGCCTGTGACGTCCCGGGCAGCCTGGCGCGCCGGGGCCGATCGGCCCCGCGCCGGCCACCACCCTCAATCCACAATCGCCGGCTTGAAGACCTTCGTCTCCAGCGCCCGGCTGTAGTTGGTCCAGTGTGTCGCCGCGTCGCGATCACCCTCAGCCTCGGCGAGGAACATGTGCACCTTCGCGTCGAGATTATCGAGGTAGTGAATCGCCGCCGCCTCGGCGAAGGCCGGCAGCTTCGGACTCCCGAACTCGTAGCGCCCGTGGTGGCTGAGTACGATGTGCTGCAGCGCCCAGCGGATCTTCTGCGGAAACGGCTGGCCGGTCTTGCGCGCGACCGCATCGGCCTTCTGATCAATCCACTTGGCGGCGATGAAAATGTGCCCGAGCAACTGGCCGTCGTCGGTGTAGCCGATGCTCGTGTCGCACGACAGTTCGGCGGTCTTGCCGATGTCGTGCAGAAAGAGCCCCGCCAGGACCAGGTCGAGGTTCAGCTTCGGGTACAGCGGAATGACGCGAAGCGCCACCTCAAGCAGTTGCACCGTGTGCTCGAGCAGTCCGCCGAGATACGCATGATGCAGCGCCAGCGCGGCGGGCGAGCGCCGGAAGTCCGCCCCGATCTTCTCGTCGTTGACGAACTCCGCCACGAGCCCGGCAATCGCCGGGTGGCGGATGCCACCGAGAATCTCCGTCAGCCGCTTCCACATCGCGTCCACGTCGAGCCGCGTCGCGGGAAGGAACTCGGCCATGTCGACGGGCGCATCCGCCGCCACCGGCCGGATGGCATCGATGATGAACTGGTTGTTGCCCTTGTAGCTCTCGGTGCGCCCCTTCAGGCGGATCAGCCCGCCCTCGGGCAAGGCGTTGAACATCGATTCGTTAGCCTGCCACGCGCGGGCGGGCACCTCGCCGCTGCGGTCGGCGAGGATGGCGTGGATGTAGAGACTGCCGTTCGTCGTGGTCCGCAGGTCCTTCGACCGGATCAGGAAAACCTGGTCATCGATCAGCTGCCCGGGCTTGAGATCGGCAATGTAGGTCCGTGTCATCCTACCCTCCTGATTCGCAGGGTAGATTAGGGCCGAAGCGCCGGCCGGGCAACCGCGGGGACGGGAGCCCCGACAACGGACGCACCCGCCGAGGCATTGGGCCGAGGCCGCTGGGAGCTCAGTCGCCATCACGGAAGCGACGGACTCAGGCTGTCCCGGCCCCCCCGGTCCGACGGGCGGCCAGGCTGCTCCCAGACGTAGTACACGGGCCGCAGCCCCACCAGCCCGCGAAACGTGTGCGCCAGTACCCGCGGGCTCTGCTGATCCGCACGCCATTCACCCCGCGCGGTCGAGCCGCGATACCACGATGCCACCACGTCCCGCACCAGTTCCCGAACACGGGGCCGCCATGCCACATGCTGCGCCAGCGACTCGCTCAGCGGCTCAACACCCATCGCCCGAAGCGCCGCCGCCGCTGATTCGCGTTGCCGCGACAACGGATAGACGCCTACCCTCCGCATGCCCGCCCGCTCGAAGATCGGGTGAACCTGCCCCAACGTGGAGAGACACTCCACGACGGGTGTGCCCGCCAGCGGCAGGGTGCGCTGAACTAGCAGCCGCCCCAGCCCGCACCCGCGAACATCCGGATGAATCACAACGCGCCGAATGATCCGAAGCGACCGGTTGACCGCCGCAGGATCACCAGAGAACCGCCCGGGAAACGCCTCGTTTCGAAGCCGAAGCTCCAGCGGGGCGTAGCCGTACACCACGACGCCAAGCATCGCTCCGCCCGACCGCTCTCGCATCACGAACACCCGATCCGCGAACGCCGGCCGGTCCCTGCCCCGGTAGTGCATCGCCGCCAGCGCTTCGTAGTCCGCCAGGCCGCCCGGCTCGATCACCAGCCGCCGGGCGAACGTCGGCACTCTCGTGCGCGCGACACGCCTGCGCTCCACTTGCCCCGTTCCGCCCGCCACGCGCACGACAACATCAGGTCGCAAGTCGCTCAGCAGGTCGTCCTGACTGCAAGCCACCACCAGGCACAGGCTATGACGCGCGACGAGGCGGCGAAGGTTGAAGCTGATCGCCCGGGCGAGCCTCCGGTGAAGCCCCGACCCGAACTCGTCGCAAAGCAGCGGCCCCGCCGGGCGGCCGCGACAGCACGAGGCCAGGGCCGACGCCAACCGGACACGGAACACCTCGCCAGTCGAGAGCTCGCCCACCCGCCGGGTCCAGAGCCGCGGCTCCCCCAGCCCACACGCGGACAGCAGCCCAGCAGCCTCGGCCAGCGAATCACCAACCATCACCTGGTCGATCACCGGAATCGAAGGCGTGAGGCGGACACGCTCGACGCGCCCGCCCCCGTTGCGGATCCGCTCGATCGCGTCCAGAAGGCTGCTCTTCCCGCTCCCCGATGGGCCGACAACGGCCACGATCGAGCCCGGTCCGGTGGGGATTTGCAGGGGATCGAGGGCCAGCCGCGGACCCTCCTCCAAGGCGAGACCGAACCGCAGAGCCAGCTCCGCCGTCCGCGCCGTTGGCGGAGTCCACGCGGCGCGATCGATCGGTCTCGCGTCGACCTCTCTGCGCGATGCGCAAGCGATCAGCTTCGATCCCATGCCGCCCCCCAGCCTGAGCCACCCCGTTCAGACAACGCGGCTCGCGCCGACCATTCGAGCCGCGAATCGCCCCTCCCCGCCGCACAATCTGACATGCACCGGATTCCGAGCCCCTGCTTCAACCCGACCGCGCTGCCCGCCGAAGCCTGTACAAGCCGCTCTCGCCGACCCAGAATGCGGCCGGACCCTGTGGAGGTTGTGCAGATGGTGGGCAGCTCAATCGTACTGTCGCTCGTATGGGCTCTCGGGGCGGTTGCGCCCGCGCCGCCCCCGGAGACCCGCGGCCCCGCCGCGCTGAACGCCCTGGCGGAGGAATACTGGGAGGCCCTGTTGCGGGAAAACCCGCAGTGGGCGACCAGCCTCGGCGATGCGCGATTCGCCGACAGGCTGGACGATCTGAGCGTGGAGGGACGGCGCCGCTGGCAGAAGACGGTAGACGACTTCTACCGCCGCCTGATGCGCATCGACCCCTACGCGATGCCGCCGGCCGATTCCCTGAACCACGAGGTGTTCCGCTTGATCCTCGTCGACCAGAAGGCACGGGGCGCGGTCGCGGAGTACGGCAACCTCCTCAACGCGCTCAACGGGCCGCACGTCGAGTTGCCTCTGCTCGTCGCCGATCAGCCGCTCAACACCCCCGCCGACTTCGACGCCTACGTCCGGCGGCTTCGCGCGTTTCCAGCTCAGGTCTCGCAGTGCGTCGAGACGCTTCGCCACCGCGCCGCCGGCGGCCTGACGACGCCGCGGCTGCTGGTCGAGCGCGCGGTGCCGCAGATCCGCATGCACATCGTCGCGGAGCTGAACGAGAGCGTGTTCTACGCGGAGCCGTCGCGCAAGGCACAGAACCTCACCGAGTCTGACCGGGAACGCGTGCTGAAGGACCTCGCCGCCGCCGTCCGCGAAGCGGTGGTGCCGGCGTATGCACGCCTGCTGGGCTTCGTGCAGGATGAGTACCTCCCCCAGTGTCGCACGACGATCGGCCTGTCGGCGCTGCGCGACGGCAGCGAGGCCTATCGCACGATGGCTTCCGTGCACACTTCGCTGGAGCTGTCGCCGGAGGAGATTCACGAGATCGGCCTGAGCGAAGTGGCTCGTATCCGCGACGAGATGGCCAAGGTGCAACCGCGCCTCGGCATCGAAGGAACACTCGACCAGTTCCTGGAGCAGATGCGTACCGATCCGAAGTACCGGGCGAAGTCGGCAGAGGAGCTGGTCCGGAAGTACACCGAAGTGCTCGACCGCACCAAGCCGCTCATGACGAAGCTCTTCACGCGCCTGCCGAAGGCGGACATCGTCATGAAGGAGATAGAGCCGTTCCGGGCCGCTTCCGCGCCGATGGCGTACTACAACCCCATCCCCGAGGACGGCTCCAGGCCGGGCTACTTCTACATCAACACCCACGCCCCGCAGGACCGCTCGCTCTTCTCGCTAGAGGCCCTGACCTATCACGAGGCGGTGCCGGGGCACCACTTTCAGATCGCCCTCGCCACCGAGATGCAGAATATCCCGAAGCTCCGCCGCCACGGCTCGTTCACCGCCTACGTCGAGGGCTGGGCGCTCTACGCCGAGCGACTGGGCGAGGCGATCGGCGGCTACACGGACCCCGCGCAGAAGTTCGGCCAGCTTAACTTCGAGATCTGGCGAGCCTGTCGACTGGTGGTGGACACCGGCATGCACGCCAAGGGCTGGAGCCGCGCCGAGGCGATCGACTACATGCTCCGCAACTCGGCCTTCACCCGCCTCGACGTCGAGAACGAGATCGACCGATACATCGCCTGGCCGGGGCAGGCCCTGGCCTACAAGCTCGGCGAGTTGAAGATCATGAGCCTGCGCCAGCGGGCCGAGGAAAAGCTGGGGGCGGCTTTCGATCTTCGGGCGTTCAACGACGCGCTGCTGGCCGACGGCCCCCTGCCCCTGCCCCTGCTGGAAGCCCGGATCGACGCCTGGATCGCCGAGCGAAAGGCCGACTGATCCGGGCGCGAATTCCGCGCGGCGGAGGGCTTTCTCGCGAAGGCGGCCGGCATTACAATGCCGACCCGCGCGACGCCCGGCGTGCCGGTCGTCCGCTCATGGCGGCGTACCCAAGTGGCCTAAGGGGACGGATTGCAAATCCGTTATTTCGTCGGTTCAAATCCGACCGCCGCCTGTCAGGCCCCGTCCACCCGGACGGGGCCTTTTTCACGCGCCCCCGACCGGCCGCCGCCCCCGGTTCCACAGCAGGTAGAGCGGAGCCCCGCACGCCAGCACGCCCACCCAGGGCAGCGTGGAGCCAGGCGAATCGACGATCGACCCGATCGTCATCCCGACCGCGGCCAGGACAAATAACCCCGGCACCAATGGGTACCCCGCGCAGCGATAGGGCCGCTCGGCGTCCGGCCGGCGGTGGCGGAGCAGAAACAAGCTCGCCCCCGCCAGCCCGTAGAAGATCCAGCTCGTGAACACGAAGCTGTTGATCAACGCTTCGAACCGCCCCAGCACCAGCACCATCACGCACCCCAGCAGCCCCTGGATCCACAGGGCGACGTCGGGCGTGCCAAACCGACGATGCACGTGGGCGATGGGCCGGAAGAGGAGCCCGTCCCGCGCCTGCCCGAAACTGACGCGCGCCCCGCAGATCAACGAGGCATGCGCCGCACCCAGCGTCGAGACGAGAATCAGCGCCGTCACCACGTGCCGCCCGGCCCCGCCGACGAGGCGTTCCATCACCAGCGGCGCGACCGTCTCCGTCCGGGCCATTTCCTCAAGCGGGATCATCCACATGTAGACGGCGTTCGCCGCCAGGTAGAGCACCGCGACCACGGCCGTCCCGCCGAGGAACATCAGCGGCAGCCGTCGCTGCGGCTCCCGGATCTCCTCGGCCACGGCCGCCGCATCGCTCCAGCCGTCGTACGTCCAGAGAATGGCCATCATCACCGGGATGATCGCCCCCCAGAGCGACCCAGCTGTGGGTGACGGGGCGGACGGCGCCGCCGTGCCCGCGCCGCCGCCCAGAATCAGCGCCAGGACGATGATGCCCGCAAGTGCCATCGTCTTGGCGCCAGTCAGCACTACGGCCATCCACGCGCCGCGGCGGATACCCGTCACGTTTATCGCGGTCAGGGCGAGGATAGTCGAGATGGTCACCGCGGGGACGAACCACGGGCTTTGCGATTGGCCCGCCATCAGCGCGACGTGCTCGGCGAATACGGTGACAATGCCCGCAGTGGCGAGCGGCTGGGTGATGATCAGGTAGCACCAGCCGAAGGTGAACGCGACCGGCCGCCCAAGCCCTTCGTGCAGGAACACGTAGAGGCCGCCCGCGCGGGGAAACATGGTCCCGAGCTCGGCGTAGACCAGCGCGCCGCACAGCGCGACGACTGCGCCAACGCTCCACAACAGCAGGATCAGCCAGGGTTGGTCAAGCTGGGCGGCGATGGTCGTGGGCGTTCGGTAGATGCCGCTGCCGATCATGATGCCCATCATGATCGCGACCCCGCCCCAGACTCCGACGCTGCGGACGAGCGTAGCTGTCATGCGGGGGATTGTGGGCGATTGGCCGGCGGTTGCAAGCAGAAACCGGCCCGCCGCTAGGCAAACACCGGGCCGCTCTCCTGGGCGAAGACAACACGGCCGTCGACGATCGTCATCCACGCTGTCGTAGCGGCGAGTGTTTCGGCCGGCGCCGTCAGCACGTCGCGATCGAGAATCGCCACGTCGGCAAGCTTGCCCGGTTCGATCGTGCCCAGTTCCTTCTCACGGAAGACCGCGTGACCCGGCGCAACCGTATAGGCGCGCAGGGCTTCCTCCCGCGTGAGGTTCTGCCCGGCTTCGCAGACTCGCCCATCGGCGAGCCGGCCGGTCGTCGCGATCGCCATGCCCGCGAAGGGGTTGTTCGTCGCGACGGGCACGTCACTCCCGAAGCAGACGAGCCCGCCGCCTGCGAGGATGTCGCGCCACGCATACACGCGAGCCATGCGCGCCCGGCCGATCGCGACCTCGGCCCAGGGCCCGTCATCGAGCTTGTGAATCGGCTGCATGGAGGCGATCACGCCCAGCCGCCCGAACCGCGCTGCCTCACCCGGCAGCAGGTGCTGCGCATGTTCCACGCGGTGCCGCAGCACGCGGGCGTCCTGCAGACCGTCATACAGATCCATCAGGTCGTGCACCGCCTGGTCCCCGATCGCGTGCACGGCGAGCTGCACCCCCTGCTCATGCGCCCATCGCACGCGCTGGGCAAACAGCTCCCAGTCGCTTGCCCACTTCGCACGCAGCCCGCGCGGGTGGCGGCTGTCCGACGCCACATCGGCGTACGGCTCGCGCATCAGCGCCGTGCGGCTGCCCAGCGAGCCGTCGACAAACGCCTTGAATCCGCAGTGGCGGAGCATCGGATCGGCCGGATCGCGGCTTTTCAGCAGCGGCAGCGCCGCCTCGAAGTCCACCGCCTGGAGGTAGCAGTTCATCCGCACGGTCAGCCCGCGCCGCTCCTCGTAATCCGCGTAGGCGGCGAGTTGATCATCTGTGCTCATGTCGTGCACCCCGGTGATCCCCCAGCGGTTGGCTGTCCGGCAGGCGGCGGCGATCGCCTCGCGCATCTCGTCGGCTTCGGGCGGCGGGATGCACGCCTGAACGATCTCCATCGCCGCGTCTTTGAGCACGCCCGTCGGCTCGCCCGTGACGGGATCGCGCTCGATTTCGCCGCCCGGCGGATCGGCAGGGCCGCTGCGAGAGATGCCCGCCATGCGCAGCGCCGCCGTGTTGGCCAACCCCATGTGCAGGTCCGCCCGCGTCAGCCAGGTCGGCCGGTCGGCAGTGGCTGCGTCGATCCACTCGCGGTGCGGCTTCTCGGGCACCGGCCAGTGCTCCGCGGCGAACTCGCCGCCGAGAAGCCACGCGCCCGCCGGAAGCTGGGCAACCCGCCCCGCCACCGCCTGCACGAACTCCGCCCGCGACCGAACCGATCGCAGGTCGAGCCGTGTGGCACGCTGCCCCGCCCAGAGAAAATGGGTGTGGCTGTCGGTGATGCCGGGGATCACGCGGCGCCCTTCGGCGTCGATGACCACGGCCCGGCAGGCCCGCGCGGCCATGCGAACGTCGTCGTCATCGCCGACCAGTGCGATCTGCCCGCCGCTCATGAGCAGCGCGGTGGGCGCGGGCTCGTCCTGCGGCAGCCCCGTCCAGACGAGGGCGTTCACGATCGCCAGTGCGCGGGTTGATTCGCTCGAATTCACACATGCCTCCCTGCCTCGCGCAGATGCGGACGCTATCCCACCCGTCGCGCAGTATAGCCCGCCAGCTCCTCCGCACGAGAGGTAGCCGGGCGATGCGCGGAACCGGCGGAATTGGCCCGCGGGCCGGGCGCGACTAGAATCGCCCGCGCCGCGGCGAACCCCGACGCAACGGGCAGCGCCGCCGCCGCAGGAGCGCCAACTTGTCCGCACCGCTCGTCGGAATCGTGGCCGAGCTCGCCCCCCATGCAGAGCACCGCATCAAGCACGAAATCCACCTTCGCTCGGCCTATCCCGAGGCCGTGCTGCGCGCCGGCGGGCTGCCGGTCATCCTGCCGATCTGTGGCGACGTCGAACGAATCCTCGACATCCTGCCGCGGCTCGATGGCGTCCTGTTCACAGGCGGCTGGGACATTCCCCCGGCGGCCTATGGCCAGCAGCCTCACGAGACGGTCACACTCATGGAGCCGGAACAGTTCAGCATGTGGACCGCGACGATGCGGGCCGCGCTGACCGCCGGAATGCCCGTCTTTGCCATCTGTGCGGGCATGCAGATCATGAACGTGGCCCTCGGCGGGTCGCTCGTCCAGGACATTCCGTCGCAGGTGGGCACCCGCGTGAACCATCGCGGCCAGGGTCACCCCGACGTCACCCACGCCGCCGTGGTCGAGCGCGACTGTCACCTGGGCCGGCTCGCGGGTGGCGCGCGGTTCACCGTAAACTCCGCCCACCACCAGGCCGTCGATCGCCCGGGCGACGGCCTTGTCGTGACCGCGCGGTCGCCCGAAGATGCCGTGGTCGAGGCCATCGAGCTGCCCGGTCACCCCTTCGCGGTGGCCGTACAGTGGCATCCGGAGCGCACCCCCGACGACGGGGTGACGCGGCGGCTGTTCGCGGGCTTCGTGGCGGCATGCGGCGGGTAGTCCGTCGGGCGGACTGATACGCAATCGGAACCGGAGAGACGCATGGCAGCCGTTCGCGGCCTGTTCCGCTACCTGCTGAACATCAACACGATCTGGGGGCTGCTGATCCTCAGCGCGTTCCTGCTCTGCGTCGTGCAGCACTACGCGCCGACACGCTCAGTGCTCCCGCGGACGCTGCTGACCGAGGGGGAGCAGACGCTGGCCTTCCGCATCCGCCCGGCGGCGCAGTCCTCGGGCGACGGCCTGCAATTCACGCGCACGCTCCGGCTCGCCGCGGGCTCCCTCAGCGCCGACGAACCCGCCTCGCCCGACGATGACGGGCCGCACATCAGCCGCATCACCCCCTACCCGGACGCCTTCGTCATCCACTGGGACTACCCCGTACACGGGCAATACGCCCTGGCGATCGGCGACACGGTATTCGCCGACGGCGACCTTGTCCGTCTCGAGACTTTCAGCGAAGCGGCCCTTGAGTACGCAGAAACCGGTTTTCGCATCGCGCTCGGGCTCGTCTCGACGATGGTGCTGTTCCTGGGGTTGATGAAGGTCGGCGAAAACGCCGGCATCGTGCAGCTCGCCGCGAAGGCTCTGCACCCGGTCATGCGGCTGCTCTACCCCGACGTGCCGAGGGACCACCCCGCCAGCGGCGCGATCCTGATGAACGCCACGACGACGATCCTCGGCCTCGGCAATGCCGCAACCCCCTTCGGCCTCAAGGCGATGAAGGAGCTGGAGACCCTCAACCCTCACCCCGGCGTGGCAACCAACGCCCAGGTGATGCTGCTGGCGTACAACACGGCGGGCTTCGCGATCATCCCCACGAGCCTCCTGGCAATCCGCAAATCGGCCGGGTGCAGCGACCCGTTCGAGATCGTCGGGCCCTGCATGGTGGCGGGCGGGGCGTCGATGATCGTGGCGATCATCGCGGCGAAGCTCCTCGGGCGGATTCCGCAGTTCTCCGTGCAGGCTGCGCTGGCCGACGAAGCCGCCGCCCCGCGCGAAGAGGAGCGCTCCTCATGAATGAAGGCTCGCTCTTCAAGCTGGTGATCGATCAGCTCTCGCTGATGACCATCCCGCTGATCTTCTTCTGCATCATCGGCTACGCGATGGGACGGCGGGTGAAGGTCTACGAGTCGTTCGTCGAGGGCGGCAAGGAAGGCTTCACGATCTTCCTGCAGATCCTGCCCTACATCGTTGCGATACTTGTGGCCATCGGCATGTTCCGCCGATGCGGGGCGATGGAGTACATCAAGGACTTTCTCGCGCCGCTGACCATGCGGATCGGCATGCCCGCCGACGCCCTGCCCGTGGCGCTCATGCGTCCGCTTTCCGGCTCCGGCTCGCTCGGGCTGGTGACCGAAGTGTTGCAGGCCTCTCCCGATTCGTTTCAGGCGAAGGTCGCCTCGACGATGTTCGGGAGCACCGACACGACGTTCTATGTGATCGCGCTGTACTTCGGCTCGGTGGGCATCCGCAAAATCCGCCACGCCCTCATCGCCGGCCTGACCGCCGACGTATGCGGGATCCTGGCGGCGCTCGCCGTGTGTCACCTGGTGTTTGCCTGAGCGCGAACGGGATCCGCGCGGCCCCTAGCGAGGTAGGACCATCTATGAACCATCGCCCGAACGCCTCGGCGCGCCTGATGCTCGCCGCCTCGATGCTGCTGCTCGTCGGCGCCTGCGCGAAGCCGCCGTATACCGGCGCCGACCGACAACTGGCTGACCGCCTCGACGCCGTGCTGACGCGGCTGGAGCCCACCGGCGCGACGGTCACAGCCCGCGTCATCGACCTGACCGACGATGCCGAGCTTTACGCCCGCGATCCCGATTTGCCGCGGATCCCGGCCAGCAACCTGAAGCTGCCCGTCAGCGCCGCCGGCCTCGAACGCTTCGGCGCAGACTGCGTCTTCAAGACCTACCTCGCGATCTATGGCGACGACCTCTGGATCATCGGCACGGGCGATCCCGGCCCCGGCGATCACCGCCTCGCCCGAGCGGCCGGCGACACGCCGACGTCCATGTTCGATCGCTGGGCGGATGCCTTGGCCGCCCGCGGCGTCACCCACATCGCGGGCGACCTCGTCTACTACGACGGAGCTTTCGAGCCGACCCAGATCCACCCTACGTGGGCGCCGCACGTGCTGCATTGGTACGCCGCACCCGTCTCGGGACTCAACTTCAACGACAACTGCGTCTCGATCACCATCCACCCGACCGAGCCGGGTCGGCCGGTGCGTTGGGAAGTGATGCCGCCGGTCCGCAACATCCAGGTCGTCAACCAGTGCATTACCGCCGAAAAGCACGAGCCGGTGATCGAGAAGCGCCCCGGCGGGAACATCTACCTGATCGGGGGAACCTGCAGCAAGCAGGCGTCGCTCAAGGACAAGCCGGTCGAAAACCCCGGCGCATTCTTCGCCGACGCGCTGCGCACGCATCTGGCCGGTCGGGGCATCACCATCAGCGGCGAGATCGTCCCGGCCGACGCGCCGCCCGGCGGGCGCGAAACGCCAGACGACGACAACCTCGTCGCCGTGCATGAGACGCGCCTGGTCGACATCATCAATCGCATCAACACCAACAGTCAAAACCTCTTTGCCGAGTGCATGCTGAAGCTGGCCGGCCGCGTCTACGACACCACCGCGATGCGGGCGATGACCCGCGGCCTGCCCCCCGGCTCGTGGGAGAACGGGGCGGCGGCGGTGCACTCGTTCATGCGCCGCTCGGGCATCGACCCGACGGGGCTCGTCGTGGCCGACGGCTCCGGCCTCAGCCGGGCGAACCGTGTCACCGCGCGACAACTCTCCGACCTGCTCCGCGTGATGTACAACCGGCGCGACGGCCGCGTGTACGTCGACTCGCTGGCGAAGGCGGGAATCGATGGATCGCTGGGCGGACGGATGAGCGAGTTGAAGGGCCGCGTGTTCGCCAAGACCGGCTACATCGGAGGCGTCCGGACGCTCAGCGGATACGTCATCACCGAGCAGCAGCGGTGGCTGACGTTCTCATTCCTCTACAACGATATCCCCGGCAAGGTGGAGCCGTACGAGGAATTGCAGGATGAGGCGGTGAGGATGCTGGCGACCTGGACGCCGCCGGAGAAGAAGGGCCGCTGGCGGTCGGACTGACGCAGGGGCTACACGCGCTCGTGCAGCTCGCGCAAGATCGCCACGCCGGACGACGTACCCAGCCGCGTCGCGCCGGCGTCGAGCATCGCCAGCGCCGCGGCGGCGTCGCGGATGCCGCCCGACGCCTTCACCCGGATCGGCGCCGCGTGCTTGTGCAGCAGCCGCACGTGCTCGATGCGCGCCCCGCCCGCCGCGTGGAATCCGGTCGAAGTCTTCACGAAGTCGGCCTCTCCCTCCGCACAGCATCGGCACGCGAGGATGATCTGCTCGTCGGTCAGCGCAGCCGTTTCGAGAATGACTTTCAGCACGCCGGGACGATCCGCCCCGTGGACCGCGCGGGCGACCGTCTCCACGTCCTCGCGTACCGCGGCGCGATCGCCGTCGATCAGCGCGCCGAGGTGCACGACCATGTCGATCTCGCTGGCGCCTTCGTCGAGCGCGCGGCGAGCCTCGGCCGCCTTGATCGCCGGGCTGGTGGCCCCAAGCGGAAAGCCGACGACCGTGACGACAACCGGGTGTTTCCGCTCGATTTCTGCGCTGGCGAGTTTCTCGAGCCGGGCGACAGTCCGCGGAACATAAACCGGGTTTACGCAGACGCCGTGAAACTCGAACTCGGCGGCTTCGTCGCAGAGCCGGTCGATCTGGGCGCCGGTGGCGTCGGGTTTGAGCAGTGTATGCTCGATCGCTCTGGCTACTTCATCCTTCATCGCACACCTCGCGATTCGCTGTCGGCCGTCGCCGGCCGGCCCCGGCTCACCGGGTGACCACATAGCGCCACACCACCGCCGCCACGCCGTCCTCCTCGCGGAAGTACGCAGCCCGCGCCCGCTCAGCCTTGGCCCCGAGTGATGGCAGCCGCGTTGCCGCGCGATCGACCATGCCCAGCGCCTCGGTCGCGTCGTCGAACGTTACCGCGTCGTGCCCGCGAGCCGCCGCCACGTAGCGGGCCAGCCACCCCGCAGCCGCCGTCGCCAGCCACAGCGCGGTCAGCCCGGGAAACACCGGCCAGTGGTAATACCCCGCGCCCCAGACGCTGCGCCCCTCGAACCGCGCGACAAGATACCGCGTTGTCAGCGCTTCGATCGCTTCCGAGTCCTCGGACGACCACGACAGACGCTCCACGGTATCAAACGCCGGCCCCGGGGCAAACCCCGGCAGCGCCGGAACTTCCCCGCTGCCCGCCAGAAACCGCCGCGCCCGCCCCAATTGCGTGAGGCGCAGCCGCAACCGGCCGATCACGCCCGAGCACAGCTCCTCCAGCGTGACGTGCTCCGCATGGGCATACGCGAGCTGGCGCAGCATTCCCTCCTGACCGAAGGTCGGAGGTGAGGGCTCACCGCCGAAGTCGCTCGCCGCCGCGCCGAACAGCACGTCGATCAGATCCCCGAACCGCTCCCCGCGGACCTGCTGAAACCGCAGCCCGGCCATCGTGACGGTCAGCCGCGCCAGCTCCATCACGCGCTGGCGCAGCGGACGATCCCCGTCGCGCAGGTGACGCACGCAGTGGTCACGCAGCCCATCCAACTCCTCGGCCGTGGCCAGCACGCGCCGGTCGAGCAGCGCCCGGGCCGCCAGCGGCGTCGGGCGGTGATCCATCGTGTCAGCGAGCTGCGAGACCCACGGACGATGATCGCGCAGCGGCGCGCCGCGCGATGCGGCCACACTGGGACAATCGAATCGCAGCGACGCCTGCCACCCGCCATCCACGGGCCGAACCGAGAAGGGAAAGATCCGACAGGCCACCGGCTTGGCCTCCTCGCCGAATTCGGCGTGGATACGGCAGCGGTTGTCCTCGGAGAGAAAAACGCACGCGCCGTCCTCCCGCTTGTTGAGCATGTACCGCCCGGCGGAGCGAACGTAGGGCGCGATGTCGAGCCGATCGGACCAGCGCTGATCGTCAATGCGGGCGCGGTCTTCGGCCGTAAGGTGTCCCACCAGCGCCCGACAACACAGCCCGCACGAGTGGCAAGACCAGCGCTGCGCCGGTAGCGCCGGCATGATGACAGGAAGCGAGACGGCAGCCGTCATGCCGCCATCTTCAGCCAACAGCCGCCAGGTGGCAATGCGAGATGAAGCCGAAAACGGCTACGGCAGCCGCAGCCGGACGTACTGCCGCTTGCCGCGCTGCAGGATGTCGCCGTCCTTGATCGCCATCGGCGACTGGGCGTCGGCGACGAGCTCGCCATTGAGGCGAATGCCCTGCTGGGCGATGATCCGGCGAGCTTCGCTGCGCGAAGCGGCGAAACCGGCTGCGGTGACCAGTTCCACCGGCAACGCCCGGCCGTCGGCCAGCGCGGCCGCGGGCACGGCCAGGTCGGGCACGTCGTCCGGCAGGCCGCCCCCGCCTCCCGAGAACATCCGCCGGAACTCCTCCGCGGCCGCGGCGGCCGCCTCGGACGAGTGAAACCGGCTGATGATCCGGCGGGCGAGCTGCTCTTTGATGTCGCGCGGGTTGGCACCGGGCGCGTCGAGCAGCCTGGTGATCTCCTCCGCCGGCAGATCCGAGACGAGGTCGAAGTAGTTGCGCATGACCTGGTCGGGGATGCGCATGATCTTGCCGAACATGTCCGTCGGCGTATCGGTGACGCCGACGTAGTTGCCCAGCGACTTGCTCATCTTCTGCACGCCGTCGATCCCCACGAGGATGGGCAGGATCATGACGATCTGCGGCGGCTGGCCGGCGGCGCGCTGGAGGTCGCGCCCGCAGAGGTTGTTGAAGGTCTGGTCGTTGCCGCCCAGCTCGACGTCGGAGAGGATCTCGACGCTGTCGCGAGCCTGCATCAGCGGATACAGCAGCTCGTGGCAGTAGATCTCCTTCCCCTCGGCCTGGCGCTTGGCGAAGGTGTCGCGTTCGAGCAGGCGCGCGACGGTCATCTGGGCCATCAACTTGATGACATCGGCGCAGCTCATCTTCGCCAGCCACTCGCTGTTGTGCCGCACCTCCAGCCGCTCAGGCGACAGGTCGAGCACCTTCCCCGCCTGCGCCAGGTAGGTCGCCGCGTTCACGCGGATCTCCTCCGGCGTGAGCATCGGACGCGTCTTGGACTTGCCCGTCGGGTCGCCGATCATCGCCGTGTAGTCGCCGATGATCAGCACCGCCTTGTGGCCGAAATCCTGAAACTGCCGCAGCTTCCGCAGCACCACCGTGTGGCCGAGCGTCAGATCGGGCGCGGTCGGGTCCATCCCGAGCTTCACGCGCAGCCGCTTGCCGCTGGCGAGGCGGCTGCGCAGCTCTTCGGGCGAATACACCGCTTCGCAACCGGCGAGCAGCGTGTCGTACTGGGCGTTGGGTTGGGCAGTGGTCATGGAATCCTGCGGCAAGGCGGGCATCACTCGGTCCCGCGGAACATCACACGCTCGATCTTCGACGCCCGGCCGCTCAGCGTGTCTACCGTGACGATGACGCCGCACATCCGCGGATCGTCCTTCGCCACGTCAAAGCGCGCCGGCACGGCGTTGAGCAACACCCCGAGCACCCGGTCCTTCCGTCGGCCGAGCACCGAGTCATACGGGCCGGTCATGCCGAGGTCGGTGATGTAGGCCGTCCCCTTCGGCAGAATGCACTCGTCGGCCGTCGGCACGTGCGTATGCGTGCCGACCACGACGCTCGCCCGGCCGTCGAGATGCCAGCCCATCGCGACCTTCTCGCTGGTCGCCTCGGCGTGCATGTCAACGACGACGATCTTCACCTCCCGCGGCAGCCCCCGCAACACGCGGTCAACCGTCCGGTAGGGGCAGTCCGCGGGCAGCTTCATGAACAGCCGGCCCAGCACCGAAATCACCGCCACCGGGTTGTTAGACCGCGAGGCGACCACCGCATAGTCCTTGCCCGGCGCGGTCGGGGGGAGATTGGCGGGTTTGACGATATTCGACTCCCGCTCGAGCACCGGGATCACGTCGTTCCAGCGGTAGATGTGGTCGCCCAGCGTGATGACGTCGACGCCGCATCGAACCAGCTTCTGGTAGGTCGAAGCGGTCAGTCCGCTGCCGCCGTCGGCGTTCTCAGCGTTGACGATGACGCAGTCGATGCGCCGCTGTGAGACGATCGCCTCCAGCCCCTGCTTCAGCACCGCCTGCCCCGGCGCGCCGACCACGTCGCCCACGATGAGGAGATTGACGTCCATCCTGACTCCCGGCTCACTCCGATCTGCGGGTATGTCGGCCGGTCCGGCCGGAGGCTGGAGTCCAAAGACCCGCGCCGCAGCACCGCGCGGCGAGTGTAGCCGCTACCGCCCCCGCCTGCACGCCGGCCGGCGCGTGGCCCGCCGAGCGTTCGCGGCGCTATCATTCAGCCAACGGCGACGCGCGGGTAATCTTCGCGGAGGAGACGCATCTGCAGCCCGGACCGACCATCTTCGTGACCGGTGCGACCGGCTACATCGGCGGACGGCTGGTGCCGCGCCTGCTCGACGCCGGATACCGGTGCCGGTGCCTCGTGCGGGCGGCGCGCAAGATCGGAAACCGCCCGTGGTCGGGCCGCCCCGGAGTCGAACTCGTCGAGGGCAGCGCCGAGGATGAAGGCGCCCTCGCGGCGGCGATGAGCGGCTGCTCGGCGGCCTACTACCTGATCCACTCGATGATGGCCGTCGGCGACGCCTACCGCGACCATGACCGGCGCCTGGCGACATGCTTCGCTCGCGCAGCCGCGCGGGCGGGCGTCGGGCGGATCATCTACCTCGGCGGGCTCGGCGAGACAGGCGAGGGGCTCAGCGAACACCTCACCTCGCGTCGCGAAGTGGAGAAGCACCTCGCGTCCGGGCCGGTGCCGGTCACGGTGCTCCGCGCGGCGATGATCATCGGATCGGGCTCGGCTTCGTTCGAGGTGCTGCGCTATCTCGTCGAGCGGCTGCCGATCATGGTGACGCCGCGGTGGGTGGCGACAGAGTCTCAACCCATCGCGGTCCGCAATGTTCTGCACTACCTCGTCACCTGCCTGCAACACCCCGAGACCACTGGCCGGACGCTCGACATCGGCGGCCCCGACATCCGCTCGTATCGCGACCTGATGCAGATCATGGCCGACGCGCTCGGACTGCGGCGCCGCATCATCATTCCCGTGCCGGTGCTCACCCCGCGGCTGAGCTCCCTCTGGATTCACCTCGTCACGCCACTGAGCCATCGCATCGCCCGACCGCTGGCCGAAGGGCTCCGCAACCGTGTCGTGTGTCGCAGCGACGAAGCGGCCCGGCTGATGCCCCAGCCGCTGCTGACCGTCCGTGAGGCCATCGACGCGGCCCTGGGCAAGCGCCGCCGGGCGGAGGTCGAAACCACCTGGTCGGATGCCGGCGTCATGCCCGGCGACCCCGACTGGGCCGGCGGAACCGTCTTTCTGGATCGCCGAGAGGTCGAGGTCGTTGCTCCGCCGGAGGCCGCTTGGCGGGCGGTCACGGCCCTCGGCGGCGACCGCGGCTATCACGGCGTCGACTGGCTCTGGCACCTGCGGGGATTCCTCGACCGGCTCGTCGGCGGTCCGGGCCTCCGCCGTGGGCGACGCCACCCGCAGGAAGTCGCCTACGGCGACGCCGTGGACTTCTGGCGGGTCACCGCCTGCGACCCGCCTCGCAAGCTGGAGCTTCACGCCGAAATGCGACTTCCGGGCCGGGCTACGCTCAGCTTCGAGATCGAACAGGGCGAACCGGGGCGGCCGGGCTGTCGGTTGGTCCAGACCGCCCGTTTCAAACCGCGAGGGCTGGCCGGGCTGCTCTACTGGTACCTCGTGGTCCCGCTGCACGGACTTGTCTTCCGCGGCATGCTGGCGGGGCTGAAACGCTCGGCCGAGGTAGAATACGCCGGCGCGAGCGGGCGAACTGCCGATCCGGCCTGACGCCGCACGCGCCGCCCCGCCTCGCCGCGGGCGCCATTCGCGAAAGGCGCGCTCATGGCCCTCGACACCAGCCTCCACCGCAAGTTCCTGATGGCGTTCATCGTGTGCGTCTGCCTCTGCGGTGTCGTGGGCATCTACGTTCTGCTGTTCGGCCGCTTCGGGACCCTGGAAGGTCGCGTGCTGGCGACGACCGCATCCGTCGGTGCTGCCTCGATCCTGGCGATGGCCGCGGCCGTTGCGTGGGAGCGACGCCGCTGGCATCCGCTCGCTCCGCTCGCCATGGCGGCTGTTTCAGCGGCGTTGCTGCTTACGCTGGGTTTCATCTGGGAATTGCCGGAACTGTGGCGCAACTCGCAACTCTACACGCCGCCGCAACCCAATCCCGACTACTACTACGAACGACTGACCGCCTCGGCGGTGATCGCCGGGCTGGCCCTGCCGCATGTCGCGCTGCTGTCGCTGGCAAGGCTCCGGCGACAATTCCAGTGGGTTCGCACGGCCACGATAGTCGCCCTCACGGCGCTTGCGTCCCTGATCCTGCTGCTGATGTGGGAACTTCTCCCGGGATCGGGCGAAGACGCGCTGATTCGCATCATGGGCACCCTGGCGATTCTGGACGCCTGCGGAAGCGTCGCCGTGCCGGTGCTTCACCGAGTGTCGGCCATCGGCCGGCGCGAGGCCGTGCGAACGATCGAACTCCGGCTTCCGATCACCTGCCCGCGGTGTCGCAAGGCCCAGGAGCTGCCCGTAGGCCGCTCCCGCTGCGCTTGCGGCCTGCGCTTCGCGATCGACATCGAGGAGGAGAACTGCCGGGTTTGCGGCTACGCGCTCTACAACCTCACCGCCGACCGATGCCCCGAGTGCGGCACGCCGTTTCTCGCCGACACGGCTCACCAGCCGATCCCCGCGCCCACCGATTCCGGCGCCTGACTGGACAGCCCGCCCCGCCGCCGGGTAAGTACGCATCGCGCGGACCGGGGCGCGCCCTGTCGATCATGGAAGGCCCCGCGAACACCGAAGGCGAAGGAGCGACTCGATGGTCACGCGTTCCAGATTCCTGATGTCGGCCGCCGGCTCGCTTACCCTGCTGAGCCTCTGCCTTTCCTCCGGCTGCATCGGCAAGGGCATCCTGCTCACCCCCGTATCTCTTGACCAGCGCCTCACCGAGACCGTCGTTCAGCGAGATTCGTCCTTTGCGCGGGACAAGATCGCTCTTCTTGACGTATCCGGCCTCCTGATGAACGCCGAGTCGTGGGAGCTGTTCGGTTCCGGAGAGAATCCCGTCAGCCTTCTGCTCGAGCAGCTCGACCGCGCCGCGGCCGATCGTCAGGTGAAGGCAGTCATCCTGCGGATCAATTCGCCAGGCGGCAGCGTGACAGCCAGCGAGCTGATGCACCGGGAAATCACCGCCTTTCGCCAGCGAACCGGCAAACCGGTCATCGCCGTCTTCATGGATGTCGCCGCGAGCGGGGGGTACTACATCGCCTGCGCATGTGACGAGATCGTCGCCCACGAATCGACGGTCACCGGCAGCATCGGCGTCATCATGCAGATGTTCAACGTCGCGGGCACGATGCAGAAGCTGGGTATTCAGGCCGACGCGATCACGTCGGGCGAGTTCAAGGATGCCGGCTCGCCGCTGCGGCTCATGAAGCCCAACGAACGCGAACTGTTCCAGGCGATGGTCAACGACATGTACGCGCGGTTCGTGAAGGTCGTCGACGAAGGCCGCCCCGCCCTCGATGCGGCGAAGGTCCGCGCGCTGGCCGACGGCCGGGTGTACACCGCGTCACAGGCGCTTGAGCTGGGCCTCGTCGACCGCATCGGCAGCCTGCGCGAAACACTCGGCCGCACGAAGCAGCGAATCGGTGCCGAATCCGTCAAGGTCGTGACCTATCACCGACCCCTCGATTACCGCCCCAATTACTACGCACGCACCCCCGCCCAGCCGGGCGGCGTGCACGTCATCAACGTCAACCTGCCCGAATGGCTCACCGGCGGCACGCCGCGATTCATGTATCTCTGGAGCCCGGGCCTGACGAACGGCTCCTGAGCGGCCGAACAGGTAACCCGAAACAAAGCCCGCCTCGCGGAGCACTTTGGCTTCGCGAGGCGGGCTGATTCATTCACGAGTTGTCGGTGCAGTGGCCGCGGAAGCGACGTCAGTCGTCGATGCCGGCGCCGAACGGGGCGCTGTCATCGTTGACGTCCGCTGAGACCTGCGGCACATCCGCCTCTTTGATCGAGACGACATCCGCGGCAATGGACATCGGACGAGCCGGCTTGGCCTGCATCCGCGAGCCGGAACCACCACGCTCACGCGGGGCGACCGCCGCCGGTGCTTCTTCCGGTGCGTCCGGCTCCATCACCGCTTCGGCCGTAGCCGAGCCGGATCCGCCCTGTCGTCCGCGGCGACCGCCGGACCGCTCCTTGCGCTCCCCGCGACCGGACTGCTGACCCCGCGGCGACTCCTCGCCGCGCGACCGGCGAGCCGGCGGCATCTGCGGCGGCTCGGCCGCGATGCCCTCGCCGAAGGACTCATCCTCATCGTCAGCGACAATCGCCGCTGGCTGCGCGGGAGCCGGGTGACGCGTGGGCTGAGGAGCGGGACGCGAAGGCGCCTCGCCCCGCGGCTGCGACTCGCGCGGGCCGCGGCCCTGACGCGGTCCGCCCTCGTCGCGCGCCGGACGCTCCTGCCGTCGCGGACGGTCGATCACCGGCGTGGCGGGCAGGCCGTCGCCGAATGAATCATCGTCGTCGAGCGGCACAATGCGATCCTGCTGATAGCGGGGCTCGGGACGGGGACGCTGCTCCTGTCGCGGCCGGACCTCGGCGGCCGGGCGATGCTCCGGACGGGCCGGCCCCTCGCGACGCGGCTGCTCGCCGCGGACCGGACGGTCGTGGCGGCCGGGCTGCCCTGATCCCTGACGACCGCCATCACGCGGACCGGCGTCTCGTTGACCGCTCTCGCGCGAGCCGGCGTTGCGAAAATTCCTGGCGA
>CAYRSS010000026.1:0-52833 GCA_964426945.1 uncultured Phycisphaeraceae bacterium | reverse complement strand
GCCTCCGCGATCGAGCAGCGGTCGGAGCATCCGCTGGCACGGGCGATCGTCCGCTACGCTGATTCCAAGGGCGTGCGCCCCACGCCGGTGGATGACTACCAGACGATGAAAGGCAAGGGCGCCACGGCCACGCTCGACGGCAACGCCGTCTGGATCGGCTCGCACCGGCTGCTGGAAGAGCGGGCGCAGGAATCTCCCGACGTGCATGCCCAGTTGGAGGCGCTCTCCGCCGTCGGCGCGAGCATCGTTGTCGTGGGCGACGACGAGCACGTGTGCGGCTTCATCGCGATTGCCGACCGCGTGCGCGACGCGTCGCCGGCGACGGTCGCCGCGCTGCGGGCGGCCGGCATCGAGCACGTCATCATGCTGACGGGCGACAACTACGGGACCGCGCGTGCCGTCGCGGCGGCGACCGGCGTGGACGAGGTGCGAGCCGATCTGCTGCCCGAGCAGAAAGTCGCGGCCATCGAGGAGTTAGTAGAGCGCTACGGCGCGGTCGCAATGGTCGGCGACGGCGTGAATGATGCCCCCGCCCTGGCCCGCTCGACGCTCGGCATCGCGATGGGGGCGGCCGGCACGGACGCGGCCCTGGAGACGGCTGACGTAGCGCTGATGAGCGACGACCTGTCGCGCCTGCCGTGGCTGATCCGCCACTCGCGCCGCACGCTGGCCATCATCCGGCAAAACATCGTCGCGTCGCTGGCGGTGAAGGCCGCGTTCATCCTGCTTACGCTGGCCGGTTACGCGAGCCTGTGGGCGGCGATCGCGGCCGACACGGGCATGTCGCTGGTCGTGGTGTCCAATGCCCTGCGGCTGCTCGGCGAGCGAAAGATCGCCGCGACATGAGCCGGAACCAATGAACGCCCGCAGGCAGCCGCGCCGCACGAGAGCGTGGCGCGGATCAAAACCGCCGCCGGGCGTACGGAACCTGCTTGCGTGGCTGCTCCCGTTCGCGGTAATTTCGACGCTAACCGACTGGATAGTCGCCGCTCAAACGACCATTTGATCCAGCACGACACGCAACAAGGTCACATCCGCATTTCCGGCGTCGGGTTATTGCGTTTCGACTTCATGAAGCGTCACAACGGTCTCGATTCCCATTCTTTGGCTCCAATCGCGCCGCCAGGCGGGGGACGATGACGAGGCCTCATGGCGACGGCGTGGCCGGCTTTCCTGATGAGCCGCACAAAGGTCGCCGCTCGATGTCGGGTTGTGCGGATTTGCGTCAAATTTGCGTCAGAACCAGCCCGGAAACAGGCGTTAGCTAGTCCGCTAACAGTCGAACGTCAGTGACGCAAATCCTTTTGCTGCAATCATTAAGCATTGTCGCCACTCGGGTTACAATCGGGCTATGGTGAATTCCCAAGCTGGACGTCGTCGGTTCGAATCCGATCGCCCGCTGTCGATCCTGACCCCCGCCATTCGGCGCACGGCCGCGACAGGCGGCGTCTAACCTACGGTCTCCAATCAACTTGCAGGTCGTCGCGCTTGACGGTCTCGGTTACCGGCTGCGTCAATCCGCGACATCGGCCGCCAGGAAGCGTCCCCTGATCCGTCGACTTGGGCGTCGACTCTGGCGTCGACTTCGGCGTCGATTTCCGTCGACTCCGGCCCCGATTCGGGCGCGGGTTCACCCAGTCTGGCGACAGCTGCTCGGGGCGGGCAGGACGGCGGTGCTCGCCGGGGCGGGCGTCAGATCGACGGGCCCGGAGGCGTCGTGGGGTAGCCCGGCTTCGTCCGCTGTGCCGCAACGGGAAGGTACACGCGGAAGGTCGACCCCCTGCCGATCGTGCTATCGACCTGGACAAATCCGCCCGCATGGCTCACGGCCGCGTACACGATGGCGAGCCCCATGCCTCGTCGACCGAAGCCGTTTCGATGCTTCGTCGAGAAGAGGGGTTCGAAAAGTCGGTTCTTGACCGCGGCGGACATGCCCGGGCCGGTGTCGCAGACGGACAACACTCCAAAGGGCCTCGGTGTGCCGCGCTGCAGCGGGTGCGTCGCCAATGTCACACCTGTGGCTACTTGCAGCTGCCCACCCGCCTCCATGGCCTCGCGCGCGTTCTGGAGCAGATTGAGCACCACCTGCGTCAGGTAGTCCCGGTCCACGAGCACCTGGATCGGCGGTCCCCCACCGCGGATCACCTCGATGTTGGCGGGAAGCGACTCCTCAAGCGAGCTGAGAATCAGTTCCACGGTCGCCGTGAGGCATAGCAGCTCCGGGCTTCCGATACCCGTGTCAGCGAACTCGGACAGCTTTCGCGAAAGCCCGGCGGCCTGCTGGCATGAGGCGATTGCTTTCCGGGCACGATCGGCGTCCGGGTGGTTTTCGTCAATCAGAGACAGCGTGGTGACGGCATTGTTCAGGAGGTTCTTGAAGTCGTGAGCGATGCCGCGAGCGAAACTGACACTGGCTTCCATCATTTCCGCGCGGCGACTCAGTCGCTGGAGGTGAAGCCGCTCTGATGCATCCCGCAGCAGGATCGCCGCATAGCGGATACCACCGTACTCCACCGGATAGGCCATGATGTCCACCACGACCTCCTCCGCAGCCTCCCGGGGCAGCACCACGCCCAGCGCCCGCACGCGCTCCCGCCCGATCGCCACCCGCCGCGTCAGCTCCTCCCAGTCGTAGTTGCCTCGTCGCCACTCAGACCTGCCATCGAGCAGCCGCCGGCCGATGACGGTTGGTGGGTCGGCTGCAATCACCGGCGTGTCCGCATCTCGACACTCGCAAACCACACCATCTCCGTCGACGATGATGATCGCATCGCGCTGGTTCTCAAAAAGACTTCGATACTTGGTCTGCGACACGCAAAGCGACGAGGCCATGCTGTTGAGTGCATCACCGAGCGCGCCCAGTTCATCGCCGGTGCTGACGCTGATCCTGTGATCCAGCTTGCCCCCGGCGAACTCGCGCGTCCCGGCGTGCAGGGCCGCGATCGGGGCGATGAACCAGCGTCGCACAACGATGGCCCCCGCGACGACGAGCCCGACTCCGCTCGCGCCGATCAACGCGGCCAGCCACAGAAGCTGGGTGTTCACCGCGAGCACGTCCGAGCCTGATCTTTGGCGTGCCAGGTCGGCCATTCGCCGAGCCTCCAGCAGGTGACCGTCCAGGCGACGGATCAAGTCTCCCTCGATCCGCTCGGCGAGCATCTTGTCGGCGGCGCTGGTTCCCTCCTCCCGGGCCAGGCTGAGACATTCGTCGAACGCGGCGCGCAGCCGCTCGCCGAGATCCCGGATCTCCAGCCACTGGCCCTGCATCAACCCTTCGCCGGTTGCCCCCGCGAAGCGGCCGACTTCTGCGAGGCGCGTGAAATAGGCCTCGCGCCGTGCGACGGCTGACTCGTCGTCCGTGCGCCGCCCGTCGACGATGTCGTGAAGCTGGCTGATCTGTGACTGGGTCTCGATTCTCACCTGCTCGACGATCAGGGACTGGGCGTTGAGTTCCGCGAATGTGCGCATGGCTTCGCCGACGTGGATCTCGACGCCATAGATGACCGCGGATGCTGCGGCAACCGCAAATGCCGCGAAGAGGGTATGCAGGAGAATGAGTTTGCGGCGGAGGCTCATGGACGACCCTGCGCCGGGTGCGCGCCTAGTGGCCGACGTTGGCCCGGTAACTCCAGTTCCATGCCTCACGCTCCGGTGTGGTGCTCCGGATAACCTGGCCCCCCATCAAGGCGACGTTCACACCGCCGGGATGGCGCCGGGAAGGCATCCAGTACCGCCCGTCCGAATAGGGGTCGTTCTCCCCCGCGATAGGCGGCGCCGTGTAGAAGGGGCTTACGCCGCGCCTGGCCGCCTGCTCGCCGTCCACGTCCATCATCACCGGCACGTATGGATGATTCAGAATGTCGCTGCCCACGTAGGTAAGGTTGACCGGGGCAAGCAACGACTGACCGCCGACGATTACACGCCCCCGGTAGAGGCGCATGTTCATGGCGAAGGACACGTTGCGGATGGGTTGAATCGCCTCGCTGCCGCAGGGATAGCCTGCACGTTTCACCAGCCGGGGACCGCCTGAAGGACACATGCCGGGCTCGTTACCGACTTCAAGGGCGCCTTCGTCGGCCGAGTCGATGTCCCAGAACTCGTCGATATGGTAGAGGCTGTCCAGGAAGTCATTCACCCGGAAGCGGTTCGCACCCAACGCTTCGCTGTCACCCCGCCCTTCCGCGGCGGTGTTGTCGGCGAAAAACTGGAACTGCATACCCACGCTTCGCAGGTTTGATGCGCAGTTGAGAGCCTGCGCCCGCGCGCGGGTGAGTCGCAGGGCCGGCATGAGCAGCGCGAGCAGCAGGGCTGTGATCGCAACGACAATCAGTGTCTCAAGCAGCGTGAAGGCGGGCGCATCGTCCCCAAGCACACGGCGGGAACCCCCGCGAGCCGCCCTTGTCCTGCCTGACGTTGGCTTGCCCACTCGATTAGTTACCTAGCGGACCGCTCAGAAGATGCCGAAGCCGTCGCCAGTCGGCGAGGTTCACGACGCCGTCCGCGTTCAGATCGCTCCGCACCCAGTCTAACTGCGCCTCCGACGACGGGGCATCGAAAGCGCCCTGAAACCGACACAAGTCTATCAGGTCGACGTCATCGTCGCCATCCAGGTCACCCACTTCTCCGACCAGCAGGAGGTCAATTGCATTCACCAGACCGTCCTGGTTCAGGTCATAGACGGCGAAATCAGGGCCAAAGCCGAAGATGATGGCCGATTCATCGTGCTGCCCGTCCTCGTCATCGTGGTCTTCGATGAACTCGGCGATCTGCTCGTAATCGTCCCCCGTGGCTCCGTGTTCCCGGTTGACGTCCCCGCGCACGACATCGGGAAAGACGTCAGTCCAGATGAACTCGGCGCCTGCAGGCTCCGGCGCGGCGTAGCTCGTCCCCAGCAACGCCGTGGGCCGCCACTCGGTCGGCGACAGGTGGTCGTCCGCTTCCTCAAGCCGCCACGGCAGGATCAGGGCCTCTTCAGGCTCCCCGGAGCCGAATTGGAAGACAATCTCTGCGCTCACGACGAGATCCTCCAGGGCCTCCAGCACCGATGCCTGATCAGAGGAGTCGAAGTTGTTCGCCTCGGGGGCCTGAGAAAGCAGCGCTGCAGCTCCGGCGTTGGTGAGCGGAAAAACGAGCGACAGGACCGTCACATCGGCCAGCGGATCATGCCGAAACCGGAGAAGGCATTCGGGCATGTACTCCCCCGCCACACTTCCTCCATGCGCAAGGCTGTAGGGTTCATAGCCATGCGCCCGGTGCAGCCACGGGCCTGCGATGTCCCACGTCTCTCCGGCCTCGAACCAGTCGTCCTCGTCGCCCACGTGTTTGGTGATCGTGTCGGCCGCGACCATCTCGGCAAGCAGCGCGAGATGAAACTCCTCGCCACTCCGCTCCACCCAGGGCTTGGTGAAGAACGATCCGTCGATGTCCTGCCCCTGACGGGCCGCGCGGTGTTCGAACTCGTCACCGACGGGCATGCCCCCGAATCGGCCGACGTTGGCCAGGTAGCGGTATTCCGGGGCAAACAGCTCTCCGCCCGTATCGTTATCGTGATCGACATCGAGTTCGATGAACCCGTAAACCGGGTTCGGCCCATGGATGAACGGCGCGAACCCTGAGGGACTTGTCGGTCCGGGCGGATTGATCAGACCCGCCAGTTCAACATCGAGGCGAAAAAACGCGCCTTCCGGCGTAAAGGCGCCGATGAAGCGATCCGTCGCGGGGTCCGCCGGTGTCCAGCGGCCGATGGTCATCGCCCGCAGATCGATCGGACGGTGAGCATCGGGATGGTACGATCCGTCCGCCCCCGGATCCGTCCTCCGCGGTGCGTCGTCATCCGGAGCATCGACCCAGGTCCGCGTCACACCACCCTGACAGGGCAGCGCCGTGAGCATCGCAACGATCGCCCCCGCCAGCCGCGCGCCGCGCCGCCAAACCGAGATTCCCGCCCCTGCGCCTCTCATCGTGCCGCCATCTGGAGTTTGTCGGGTTCGACCCTGGAGAAGACATAGCCGACGCCGCGCACCGTGTGGATCAGCCTTGGATAGACGCCCTGTTCGAGCTTGTTTCGGAGGTAGTTGGCATACACGTGCAAGACGTTGTCATCCGGATTGCCTTCCTCGGCCCAAACCTCCTTCAGCAGCCGCTCCTTGGGCAGCACCTCCTCAGCGTGCTGCATGAGGTAGGCGAGGAAGTCCACCTCACGGGCCGACAAGGCGGCCTCCAGATCTCCTCGGCGGATTCGCCGATGCAGCAGGTCCAGCTCCACGTCGTCGTAGCGCAGCAGGTGTCGGCGCCGCGGACTTGCGCGTCGAAGGACAGCCTCAAGCCGAGCGACCAGCTCAGCCACCGAGAATGGTTTGCAGATGTAGTCGTCCGCCCCGCAACTCAGACCGGCGATGCGATCCTGCACGCGGTCGTTCGCCGTGATCATGATGATGGGCACGTCCAGACCCTCGTCCCGGCACGCGCGGACCACCTCCCCACCGTCGCCGTCGGGCAGGTTCAGGTCGAGCACAATCGCGTCCAGGTCGCGGCGGCGGGAGAGCACCCGCTTGGCGGCGCCGATTGTCCCGGCATGCACCAGATCCACCCGGGCGGCGGCGAATCCCGCCCGAACGGCGTCTGCAACGGCAGCGTCGTCCTCCACCAGAAGTACGGCCAGGCGCTCCTTTACGTTGTCCGGGTTGCTCAATGGTGCTCCGTTCGCGGCGCGGGCGGCAAGCCCCGAAATCGCACGGGGAAGCACAGCGCCCCGTCTGCTGCCCATGATATCCAAGAATGACCTCGCGGGTCAAAGTTCGGATCCAGCGGGGCAACGCGCCGATAATCGCCGGTTGGTCCCATGCTGGCACCTCCGGGACGGCCCGTCAGGACGCCTCGCTTCAGCGTAATTCGCAAAGAGACAGCCGCGGCCGATCCTTAGTGCGAATTAAGAACCGTCCGCACCGCCAGCTGCGCGAAAATCCTCAGCCTGAACCGGGGATATCCGCCGCACAGCGCTACCTCGCGGCCCTCTGGCGCGAACGACCCCTACGATCCGGGCCGATCGAGCCGCGAGACTTCGGAAGCCAGCTGGCGCCAATCCGGGACCCGGTTCGGCTCGAAGAGTCAGGTGCGCCGACAAGGACCGACATCAATCGCAATGGGCGGGTGTCGCGGTTGAGCTCCGGGGGCAACTGCGCTGAGCCGCTGGCCGCCAGGCCCGGCAAGCTCTCGCCTTCTCGGCCGCCCGACTGGAATCAGGCTCACGCTTCGCGCCGCGGCCGGAAGCGCCCGGCACCGCAAGCCCCCGATTCCTTTGCGTACGCCCCGAACGAGTGGGGATGAGAACCCGATTCATAATTCCCCCTAAGAATCGTCACCCCCTCTTTGAAGAGCGGGTAGCCTCAGGCTGGCAACTGGACTAAGCCCGTGGTCATGCACGGCCGCGCTACGGCTCTTCGTAGAGATCGGCGAGGTCCGGGATGGCTCGCCCGCCGGAAAACCGGGCCAGGAAACCAAGACGCGGAGTGGTCTCCACCATGCGAACAACGACGCCCGCCCTGTGCGCCGCTGCCCTCTTCTGGTGCGGCACGGCCCGCGCGCAAACCTGGGAATCCGTGCCTGCCATTCCTGCCTCCGGCGGAAAGGTCCATGCGGCCGCAGTCAGCGCCGGCGGCACCATCTACGCTCTGGGCGGGACGCCGTGGATCAACGGCGGCGACATGGACGGGAGTGTGTACACCTTCGTCCCGGGCTCAATGGCCTGGCAAACCGAGATCGGGCTGGAGGGATTGGGACCCGTGACCGGCCATGGGGCCGGTGTCGACGCGCTTGGGCGGATCGTGGTGTTCGGCGGCGAGAACATCGACAACGATGATGCGGGGCCCACGAAGGTCTACGACCCGGCCGAGGGGCCGACGACCAGCCTGCCGATGCGCCCGATTTTGGCGCCTTCGCGGTGGTTCGCTTCGTGCACCGACGATCAAGGCCGCATCTACTCCATCGGCGGTGGCCAGGGCCGCGAAGCCGTGCCCGGGGAGGGCAACATCGGCTATGCCTGTCGTTATGTGGCTGGGACCAACTCCTGGCAGACCATTGCGCCCCTGCCGCTGCCCGTCGGCGACGCGGCCGCTGTGTACGACGGCAACGGACATATCCTGGTGATCGGCGGCGTACTCGCCAACGGGGGCGGGCGGAGTACGAATGTGGCCCGCTACGACATTGCCGCGAATACGTGGTCGGATACGGCGATTGCCGACCTGCCCGTCGGCGTGAGCGGGCACCGCGCCGTGGTCGGGGCCAATGGGTGGGTGTACGTGTTCGGCGGCGAAGGCGGTGAGCTGCTCGAACCGACGATGCTCGACACGGTCTGGATCTACAGGCCGGACCTCGATGCATGGCATGCCGGCCCGCCCCTGGCCGATGCCCGCCGCTACCATGCCGCCGTGCTCGGCCCCGATGACTACATCTACGTCTTCGGGGGTGAGGATGACCTCGGCGGTCTCGCGAGCGCCGTGCGGATCTACACCCCGCCCTGCCCGACCATGACGACACAGCCGCAATCAACCGTGGTGTGGGTGCTTCAAAGCGCGGCATTCAACGCGACGGTCGCCGGTGGACTGCCAATCGAGCTTCGCTGGCTTCGCGACGGGCTGGCTCTTACCGACGGCCCGGCGCCGGGCGGGGGGACGATCTCCGGCAGCGACACGCTCAACCTCGTGATCAGCGATGTCGCCGATGCCGACGCGGGCCGCTACGAACTTGTCGCGACGAATGACTGCGGCGCTACGATCAGCGCACCGGCTACGCTCAATGTCCGTCATCCGCCTCCGCTGCCGACGCACTGGAGGGTCACGAATCTTCACCCAACGGGCATGCTCCGCTCCTACGCCACGGACGTTGACGGTGATGCGCAAGTTGGCATTGGCGGCCTGGATGCCGGTGGCTACAACAACCTCGATCAGCCGGTGCTCTGGCACGGTACGGCAGAATCGGCGGTAAACCTTTCCCCGCCCGCCTCGGTCGGCGGCGGGATCCTCGCCATCGGGGGCGACACTGCTGTTGGCTGGTGGTGGTGGCCCTACCAGTGTTATGTCAGCGGCCAGTGGTACACCTGCTATTCGCGCCAGGCTTCGGAGTGGTCCTTGTCCACAGGCCAGCAGTTCAACCGCCAGGTGAGCGGCTGGGAGTACAGCGTCATCAACGACACGGACGGCACGACCCACGTGGGCA
Source organism: uncultured Phycisphaeraceae bacterium (assembly GCA_964426945.1). Classification (GTDB taxonomy): domain Bacteria; phylum Planctomycetota; class Phycisphaerae; order UBA1845; family UBA1845; genus CAYRSS01. The sequence goes on along the minus strand of CAYRSS010000026.1, from coordinate 43,620 downwards.
CCGCCACCACCGATGATGAAGTCGGCAACGTCTACAGCCGAGCCTCGATCTGGGGTCCGCCCGGCTACGGGTCGCAGTTCATTCACCCCGTCGGTGTCTCGAATAGCTTTCTGTCGGCCGTGGACGAGGGAAGGCAGTTCGGTTCGATCCACACGCCATTCCCGGGGCCGGTTCCGCGGGCCGCGATGTGGTCCGGCACGGCTGGCAGCTACGTCGACATGCATCCGGCCGGCTACTCGACGTCGGGAATTGCCGGCGCCGGCGATGGTCAGGCCGTCGGCAGCACCGGCTGGTATGCAGAATCGCACGCGGCACTGTGGGCATTCGCGCCGGGCACGCACAAGGATCTTCACCCGGCCGGCGCGACGACGAGCAGCGCGGTCGACTGTGAAGGCGGACTCCAGGTCGGCACGGCCTCGATCGACGGGGTTTCCCGCGCGATCCTCTGGGCTGGCAGCGCCGCTGAATTCCTCGACCTTCATACGTTCGCACCGCCCCAATTCAGCAGCAGCACCGCAAGCGGCCTGGACTTGGCCGCCGACGGCACGATCACGGTCGTCGGATCCGGCTACAACGCCGGAACCGGGCGGGTCGAGGCCCTGATGTGGCGGTCCACGGAGGCTGTCGCGGCCGGGGACTTCGACAACGACGGCGACACGGACCTCGATGATTACGCGTTCCTTGCCGTATGCCTGGCGGGTCCTGGCACAGCACCAACCTCCGCGCCTCCGGTGACGGCCGAGCAGTGTCGGAGCGTTTTTGACCTGGATGCCGACCAGGACGTGGATCTGCGGGATGCTTCGATGTTCCTCCAACTCGCCGGCGGTTGACGGCGGAATGTGACGGCCGTGCGAGATTCTGGTGCGGGAACCGCCGATGAGGCCTCGTCCAGCTCCTGCACGCATCCGCGCATGGAGCCGTACGACGATGAGTGACCCTCGATGATCTCGCGCGGCCAATGCGGCGAGGCCTCTGCAGTTTCGGAAGCGCATCAGCCTGAGGAGTAATCGTGCCGGTCGACCGCCCAGCGGATAGGGGCGCATTGGCGGGCGTTGTGGTCGGTGAGAATCCCCGAGTGCGCCGTACGCACGATGCAAAGGCAGAATCCGCCATGATGCTTCGAACACATCAATCACAGGGAAGCGGTGCCAGGGTCTCGCGCGGGTCCGCCCGACGTCGCTGCGTGTCCGCGGCCGTGGCCGTGGTGCACCTGCTGCTCGCCTCGTCGATGGCCTCCGCTCAGGTCCGCTGGCGCGCGGGCAACGTCGAGCCGTCGGGCAAAGCGCGCGCCGCCTCTGTCGAGCTGCTTGCGGAGCGCACTGCTGAGCCGCGACACCTGGTCGTCCAGTTTGAGCGCCCGCTCTCCGATGGGGAGCGTGCAACGCTCGACGCCGCGGGCGTCACATTGACCGCCTATCTCGCAGACCACGCCTACTTCGCGGCCGTCGATGCCCTCGGAGCCGATTCCGATGCGATAGCCGCCATCGAGCCGCTCGCGGATGTGCGCGAAATCCTCCCTGAGTGGAAGCTCCACCCGCTGCTGGCTGTCACAGCCGCGCCCGACTGGATGGTGCTCGCGCCCCCGGCGGGCCAGGTGGCTCGCGGCGAGGAACCATGGATTCCGGTGTATGTGGTATTCCATGCGGACGTCTCGCCCGAAGCGGCCACAGCCGTTGCCAGGCAGCACGGCCTGACCGTCCGAACGGCGCTGAAGTCGGTGAATGCGCAGGTCATCGAGATGCCCTTTGCCTCACTGGGAGCGCTGGTGGCGGAGGACGCCGTCCAGTTCATCGAGCCGGCGCTGGCGGCACTCGGCGCGGTCAACGACGGCAACATCGCCGCGTCCGGGGTCAGCGTCATCGCCGCTCCACCGTACGGACTCGACGGCAGCGGCGTCAGCGTACTCGTGTATGACGCGGGAACGGCGCGCGCGACGCATGTCGACTTCGGGGGACGGCTCAGCGTTCGGGACACCTCGGGCATGATCGACCATGCCACCCACGTCGCCGGCACCATCGGCGGCGCGGGCCTCGGCAATGCGCTCTACCGGGGTATGGCGCCGGGCGTCACCATCGAATCCTTCGGCTACGAACAGGTCGGCGGCCTCGCCCAGGGGTTTCTCTACACCGATCCCGGCGACCTTGAGGCTGATTACATCGCCGCGGTCAATTCGTTCGGCGCGGACATTGCCAACAACTCGATCGGGACAAATGTCGCGTCGAACGGCTTTCCCTGCGCGTGGGAGGGCGACTACGGCGTCACGGACACGGTGATCGACGCCCTTGTTCGCGGATCTCTGGGAAGCCCCTTCCGCGTCATCTGGGCCAACGGCAACGAACGAGGCAGTGGCCGGTGCGGCGCTGATCACCATACGACCGCCCCGCCGGCTTGCGCCAAGAACCACGTCACGGTCGGGGCGATCAACTCCGACGACGATGCCGTCACGTGGTTCACGAGCTGGGGGCCGACCGACGATGGCCGGCTCAAGCCGGAGATCAGTGCCCCCGGCTGCGAACTTGGCGGCGACGGCGGCGTTACCTCCTGCGATTCCGAGAGCGACAGTGCCTACGTCACGTTCTGCGGCACGAGCATGGCGGCCCCGACCGTCACCGGGCTTGCCGCACTGGTCCTCCAGGATTATCGCGCCCAATTCCCCTCGCGGCCGGACCCGCGCAATTCGACACTCAAGACGATCCTCGTGCATACCGCCCGTGACCTCGCCGCCCCGGGGCCCGACTACCAGACCGGCTACGGCGCGGTCCGCGCGCAACAGGCCGTGGATTTCGTCCGCACCGGCAGCTTCTACGAGGCCTCTCTCGCCCAGGGAGACATCGATACCGCCCTTGTGCTGGTTCACGCCAGCGATCCGGAACTGAAGGTCACCATCGCCTGGGACGACGCGCCCGCGGCGCCGAACGTGATTCCGTCGCTGGTCAACGACCTCGACATCCGTGTCTTCTCGCCCGGCGGGATCCGCCATTACCCGTGGACGCTGGGCGGAACGGCCGCGCCCGCCGATCCGGCCGTGCGGACGCAGGAGGATCATGTCAATAACCTGGAGCAGGTGCTCGTCGAGAACCCCGAACCCGGCGTGTGGACTGTGGAGCTTCACGGCTTCAACGTCCCGCAGGGGCCGCAGCCGTACTCCGTCACCATCACGCCCGCCTATTCGCCGGACTGCAACGCCAACGGCGTGGAGGACGTGCAGGACGTCGCCGTCGGCACCAGCGCGGACTGCAACGCGAACAGCGTCCCCGACGAATGCGAGCCGGCCGTCGACTGCAACAGCAACGGCACGCAGGACATCTGCGACATCGCCACGGCCGCCAGTCTCGACATCAACCTGAACTTCATCCCGGACGAGTGCGAGCCGGACTGCAATGGCAACGGCCTGCCCGACGACCACGATATCGCCGTGGGCACGAGCCCTGACTGCAACGCCAACGGCGTGCCCGACGGATGCGACATCAACTCGGGAGGTAGCGCGGACTGCGCCGCCGACGGTGTTCCCGACGAGTGCGAGCCCGACTGCAACGCCAACGGTGTCAGTGACGTCTGCGATGTGAGCTCAGGGACAAGCGTCGACTGCGACGGGAACGCCAACCCGGACGAATGCCAGGGTGACTGCAACAGCAACGGCATCGCCGACGCCTGCGACATCGAGTCCGGCGTCAGCGTTGATGCCGACGCCAACGGATACCCCGACGAATGCTCACGCCTCTTCGTCCGCGCGGCCGCGACCGGCAATCGCACCGGCTGGTCCTGGCAACACGCCCACACCGATTTCGGCTTGGCCCTCGCCCAGGCCGCTCAGAACCCCGCCGTGACCGAGATCTGGGTCGCGCAAGGAACCTACACGCCCGCGCCTCCCGGCGGAAGCCGCACAGCGACGTTTGAGCTTCCCCCGGGCGTGCGCATCTTCGGCGGTTTCCGCGGCACCGAGACGACGCTGGGCCAGCGAAACTGGGCCACTCACGAGACGATCCTGAGCGGCGACCTGGAGGGCAACGACCTCCCCGGTGGCTGGGGCGGCTCAGCCGACAACAGCGAACACGTCGTCACCGCCGCGGGCCTTGGTGCCGACAGTGTGCTCGACGGCTTCACGATCCGCGGCGGCTACGCCGTCTGGATAGGCGGCACCGGACTATCGCTGACGAACTGCGCGCTGCGGGTGGAGAACTGTCGGCTGAGCAGGAATCTGATCAACTTTTCGAGCGGCGGTGCGGTCCGCGTTGTCGACGGCCATCCGGTCTTCAAACGGTGTACATTTGAAGGCAACTACGCGCACCTGGGCAAAGGCGGCGCCGTCTTCCTTTACGGCACGGCCGGCGCCACCTTCGACGGCTGCGCCTTCACCGGCAACACGAGCGTCGGCAGTACCAACGGCTCGCCCGAGGCCGCCGGCGCCGCCATTGCGCACTGGGGCGAGGGCCCGCTCACGATCACCGGTTCGGTCTTCGATTACAACGTCTCCCGCGGGTTCTACACGGGCGGGAGCAACGGCGCGTATGCCGGGGCGATCGACCACTTCGGCCCCGGGCCCCTGACCGTCGATCGCTGCGTGTTCACCGACAACCAGTCCAACCAGGGCGGAGCGATATGGTCCTGGGGAAATCTGGCCATCACCAACAGCGTATTCGCCCGCAACCGGGCTCCGCAGTTCAACAGCACATTCGGATGGGGCGGCCAGGGCGGCGCCGTCGGTGTCTCCTCCTTCGCCGGAACGGAGGTCGTGGTCGACAACTGCGTGTTCTATGCCAACTCCGCGGAGGACGCCGGCGGCCTCGGAGCGTACGCTGCCGCCCTGCTCACCGTCGCCAACAGCATCTTCTGGAACAACACGGACAACCGCGGCAACATCGGCGACTCGCAGGTCAGCGGGGGCGACATCACCCACTGCTGCATTATGAACATGCTCGTCGGCGCCCCGGGCGAGGACCCGCCGGACCCGGCACGCTTCCCCGGCAGCACGGACCTCGATCCGCGCTTTGTGGCCGCCGCGTTCGATGACTTCCGTCTGTCCGCAGATTCCCCCTGCATCGACGCCGGACGAAACGACTCCGTGCCCGCCGGCATCATCCGCGATCTCGATGGACGTTACCGATTCCTCGATGAACCGACGGCGCCCGATGTGGGCGCCGGCGCAGCACCCCTGGTCGACATGGGGGCGCACGAGGCGGGATCGGCCGGCGGCGGCGACTTCGACGCCAACGGCCGGGTCGAGCTGTTCGATTACAGCGCGCTGGTTCACTGCCTGGCCGGGCCGGACTCGGGGCCGGTGTCGTCGGGGTGCGCAGCCTTCGACCTCGACGCGGACATCGACGTTGATCTCCGTGATGTTGCCGTCTTCCAGGCCGTCTTCGACGCCCCCGAGCCGCCGCTGGAACCGCCGGCGATCATCCAGGGCTTCGTCGCGTACTCCGGCCACGACGCAGGCCAGATCCACGTCCGCGCCAGCGGGCTCGGCGTCACGACGGCCACATTTGAGGTGGTCCTCGCGAGCCCCGGCGCGTATCAGCTTCCCGTCGACCGCACCGGTTCCTACGGGATCAGCGCGTACGTCGATGTCGACGGCGACGGTGCCGTCGATGCGGCCGAGCCCGCCGCTGAGTTTCCCGGCAACCCCCTGAGCATCGCCGCCGCCGGGGAAGTCCACGTTGGCATCGACATTTCCCTCGGAGGGACGCACTCCATCATGGGACGGCTCACATGGTGGGATTGGGAGGGAGGCGCGTGGAACATTCCCCTCGAGCTCTCCGGCGCCGCGGCCGCGACCACGACGACAGACGGTGAAGGTTACTACTCCTTCACCGACCTCGCAGACGGCAGCTACACCGTGACCCCCACCTCCACCACGCGGTACTGCTACCCGTACTTCCGGCAGGTTGAAGTGCAGGGCGCCGGCGTCAGCGGCGTGGACTTCGAGGTGCACATTCTCCCCGCGGGCGAGGTTGACGGAGAAACAGAAGGCACCATCACCAGCGTCGACGCGGCGGGGTACAGTTTCGCCATCGAGACCGAGTCGGGGCCGCTGCAGCTCTACGTCTACGCGGAGACGATCTTCAGCGGCGACGCGGGCACGATCGAGGAACTCGAGGTCGGCTGGCCCGTGATGGTGCAGTACTACACCGCCACCGGTTTGGCCGTGGAGGTCGACGCGTCCGCGGGCCGCTAGTCCGCGGTCAGCGGGGCCGGCTACGCCAGTTCTTATAAGCAGCTAAGTCTGCGCGGAATGCGAGCGGTGAGGCGGTAGTGTGGGGGATCGGCGGGCTGCGGTGCGCGGGGCGACGCGCCCCAGGCGGCCGGGCGCTGCAACGTTCGGCGAGCCTTTCGGGCACCTGGCGCATCCGGGCCGCTTGGTCTCGTTCACAGGAGGATCGTACCGTGTGGAATTCCAATCGACTGAATCTTGATCGAGCTTCTCATCGATCGCGCGGGATGGTCCACGTGCGGCTGCTGGCTCTCGGAGGCGCCGCCCTGCTGGCAACGGCCGCTCTAGCCGAGGAGCCACCCCCGGAGCGGGCCGTGACCACGCCCTTCGTCATCTTTGGCTACAATGATCTGGGCATGCACTGCATGAATCCGGATTTCTCCGAGATGCTGATCCTGCCGCCGTTCAACACCATGCACGCGCAGGTAATCGACCGGCGTGAGGGAGAGCCGGACATCGTCGACAGCGACGTCACGGTCCGGTACACGATTCCGGGCAACGCACGCTCCTCGGACAAGTCCAACTTCTGGCGGTACATGATGCCCCTGCTTGGCGCCCAGACCCCGGCCGACGTCGGGCTGGCCGGCAAGGCCATGGCGGGAACCCTCACCCCCACGGGCAACAACGACTTCGCCGCCGTCGGCATCCCGGTAACCCCCGCTGACGACAGCGGGCGCGAGAATGCCTATCCGTTCGCCGTGCTCACGGTGACGCAGGGTTCGCTGGTTCGTGCCCGCACCGTGGCGGTGCTGCCGGTCTCCACGGAAATCAGCTGTTTTCTGTGCCATAACACGCCGGGCATTTCAACCGCCACCGACATCCTTCAGGCGCACGATCGCCTGCACGGCACGACCCTCGAACAGCAGAAGCCGGTGCTCTGCGCGGGTTGCCACGCAGACAACGCCCTCGGCGCGCCCGGGCAGCCTGGCGTGTCGAACTTCTCCGCCGCGATGCACGCCTCGCACGCCACGCGGATGGATCAGCTCTCGCCGCTGGTCGACGCCTGCTACGCATGCCATCCGGGTGTGCGCACCCAGTGCTTCCGCGACGTACACCTGGAGCGCGGGATGACGTGCACCGACTGCCACGGCGACGTGGCGGCCGTGGGCAACCCCGCCCGCAACCCGTGGGTGGATGAACCGCGCTGCGGCACCTGTCACACGCGTGCCGGTTTCGACTTCGAGCAGCCGGGCAAGCTCTACCGCGACTCCAAAGGGCACGGCAACGTGCACTGCTACGCCTGCCACGGCAGCCCACACGCCATCACACCCACGGTCACCGAGGTCGACAACCTCCAGGCCGTCTTCATGCAGGGGCACCCCGGCCGGATTGACACCTGCACCGTCTGCCACAGCGACGGCCCGCCGGACGATTTCTTCCACAGTCAGGATGACTAATCGGCGACGTGCCACCTCGACGCGATCGTGAAAGGGAGAACCATGAGCATCCGAACCAGCTACAGCCTCCGGCCGGCCGTCGTCCTTACCGTTCTCGCCGGGACCATGGCCGCAACGGCGCACGCACAGCCAAACACAGTGATCGACCTGGGCACCATGGACGGGATGACCAGCTTCGGCTCCGCGATTAACGCCGTCGGAACCGTCGTCGGCGCCACCACACGCGCCGACGCAAGTGTGAACGGGCTCGTATGGAACGGCGCACCGCTCGCCATTGCCCCGCTACCCGGCGACGGACAGTGCCACGCCTTCGACATCAGCGATCAAGGTGCCGTGGTGGCCATGTCCTACACCCTCGGGAAGCCCGTCATTCATGGACTGCTCTGGGAAGCGGGCACCATCACAAACCTCGGGGCCATTGCCCCGAGAGGTCTTAACGCCTCGGGCGTGGTGGTTGGCTCGCTGTACGCCGCCGACGCGTTGTTACCCATCGTGGAGCACGCCGCACGCTGGCAGGCCGGGACGATCACGGACCTGGGTACACTCGGAGGGACCTTCAGCGGCGCTGCGGGCATCAACGCGGCCGGACAGATCGTCGGATGGTCCTACATGGCCGGCGACATCAATATGCGTCCGACGTTATGGCAGGCCGGAGCGCCGCTCGATCTTGGAACGCTCGGCGGCACGATGGGTCAGGCTTACGCAATCAGCGACACGGGCTATGTCGTCGGCTGGTCCACCAACACGGCCGGGGAGCCCCGCGCGTTTCGCTATCGTGTTGATCCGGCCGGCACCGTGCTGGAACGGCTAGATCTCGGGGTGCTTGGTTTCGCCTCCTCCACGGCCTACGGCGTCAATGATCAGGGCGACGTTGTCGGCGCTTCCAACGCCTTGGCGTTTCTCTGGAAAAGCGGGACGCTGACCGACCTGAACACCGTCCTGCCGCCGGGCAGCGATTGGACGCTGGAGGCGGCCTGGGGCATCAACAACGCCGGTCAGATCGCCGGCAGCGGTTCTCGACTCGGCTTTCCTCACGCGTTCCTGCTCACGGAGACCGCCGATGGAGCCTGTTGCATCCAGCGGCCTGCCGGGGCGAGTTGCGTGCAAGCGGCCGATGAGGTCGCATGCTCGGCCAATCGCTTCACGTGCGACGTTCAGACGAACGAACTGCCGGAATGCGGAGGTGCGTGCGGCACGATCTGTACAGGCGACGCGAACGGAGACGGCGTCGTGAATGCTGCAGACCGCGGCTTCATTTCCGCGAGTATCGGTCGCACCGACGAACAGCCGGTCTGCCAATATGATCTCGACGGAAACGGCTTCATCAACGCAGCCGACCGCGGCTTCGTAAGTGCCAACATCGGCCTGTGCACGCCGCTGCCCGATTGGCAGAACGGCAGCGGCCTGAACCACGGCGTGCCGGACACGCGGTTCGGCACGGTGCAGTTCATGGGCGCGGGAACGACATGCAGCGAGGTTACCTGCCCCTAGCAGTCCGTTGAAAAAGTCGGAAGCGGCCGATCAGCGCCCGTCTGGCGCGGTCAAGAACGCGGCTTTCTGCTGCGGGTTCGACTTTTTCACCGGACTGCTAGAGCGTCTTCAATGCAATCGTAGCGGGTATCGGCAGTGTCTGAAGCAGTTGATGGCGTCACTGGGCGTGACTCGGTCGAGGACGCCCTGCATGGCGCTCCACAGCGCGTCGCGCGTTCGGCACGCCATTGACCGAAGCGCCTGCTTGATCTTCGAGAAGATCATCTCTATCGGGTTCAGGTCCGGGCTGTAGGGCGGCAGGAACTGCAGCCGCGCACCGGCCGACTCGATCAGTGTGCGGATGCGCGGGCTCTTGTGGCTGGACAGGTTGTCCATGATCACGATGTCGCCCTCGCGCAGCTCGGGCACCAAGACGTGCTCCACGAAGGCCTCGAAGACGTTGCCGTTGACGGCGCCGTCCACGACCGTCGAGCACCGCATGCCCTCGATGCCCAGCGCCGCGATCAGCGTCGTGGTCTTCCAGTGGCCGTGCGGCGTCTTGTCGATCACCCGCTGGCCGCGCAGCGCCCGGCCGCGCAGGCGCGTCATGTTCGTCTTGGCCCGCGTTTCATCGATGAAGATCAGGCGCTTCGCGCCGCCCCTCGCCCAGGGCGCTGTTTCGCCATGCTCCCGACGACGCTGATTCACACGCCGGGCCCAGGGCCGACTGACCTGAAAAGTCTCGGCGATGTCCTTGGTCGTCAGGCCGGCGTCGTAGGATGCCAGGATCCGATCCCGCAAATCCTGAGAGTAAGCTACGATCATCCATGGCTCCTTCCGGATTCCTGATCTGAACCCGGAAGCAGCCTACAAATGCACGCAGCAGGGCGCAACCCCAACATGCGCCGAACGCGCTACGATGGGGCTGAAGGCGCGCCAGCCGCACCAATGCGCTGGAGCTTCGCAAACCGGCCGGTCGCCACCTGCGCAACGATCCGACGATCAACGAACGTCCCTGACACGAACCGCCGCGGAACCCCGGACGTGGAGTCGCACCATGTCGAGCCGACCGAGTGCGGATCGGCGAGGGCGGCTTCGGGACCGTGTGGGCTCGCGCCATAAGGCCATTGTGCTCGCCACGAGACTGGTTGCTGCCACATTCATCCTGAGGCACTTCCCTTGGCAGGGTGAGCCCGGAGCAGCAAGTCCGAGGGGCGGCGACCCGCGTGTGACGCGAATCGCCGCCCCTTGTCTGGTGTGAATCGAGGCCTCAATCAGGACGCCCGCCTTGCGGCAGGCTGTCCGCGCCCTTTTCCGGTCGCCGGGCCTACTGCTCCCCAGCCGGCTTGCTCCGCTGGACCATGCCGCGCACGAGCAGGTGGAACGGATCCTCCACCGGCGCGATGAACGGGTGGGCGTCGATCAGCATCTGCTCGCGCGGCTGCGGGCCGAGGCCGTCGGGATCGACCTGTGTCTCGACGTTGAAGACCTGGTCCATGATCAGGTTCACGACCGCCACGGCCGCGAAAATGTCAAGGTCGGTCTCCCGCGTCAGGGCGTGCGTGCCGTCGAAGAACTCGGGACGCAGGAACGCCGTCAGCAGGTTGATCGCCGTGTTCGGGCGGCCGAAGCGGAAGGCGTTGAGCCGCGGCACGAGGCGACGGGCCACGAGCTCTTCGCCGTCCAGGGTCATCGGCGTCGCCGAATCGAACGCCACGTCCTCGAACGTGATGGCTTCACCGCTCCCGGCCCGACGGTAGTACCGCGGAACGTCGGTCGAGCGCCAGTCCGACGGATCGTGCAGCGTCGGACGGAAGGAGAACGAGGGCTCATCGGCGCTCTGCACGCCGTCACCGTTAACGTCGTCGAAGAACGGATCGCCATCGGCGTTATACTTCTCGTTCGGCACTTCGACGCCGAACACGCGACGGAACGACTGCGGTTCGATTGTCAGGCCGGCGATTTCGCCCACTGCGATCTTGATCGCCTCGCCAGGGGGCAGCGCGGGCGGCATGTCGCCCGGGTTCTCTTCGCCTGGAACGTCCGCCTCGGCGACGTTCGGATCCGCATTGGTGCCGTCCAGGCCATCCTGCGACTCCGGGGTCTCACCGTCTGCCATCGTGTCACCCGGCGGCAGTTCGGTCGTGCCGTCAGGCTCCTCGCCGGTGGTGTCCTCGCCGGTGTCGGCCGGCTCATCATCCTTGAACTCGTCAAGGATTTCCTCAATGTCGTCGAGGTCGTCGATCTGCTCGTCGCCGTCGAGTTCGTTGAAGATGTCCTCGAAGTTCTCCGGCTTCTCCAACGGTGGGCGGAAGAGCGTGCCCGGATCCTCGGGGCGCGCTTCGCGACCCGTGTTGGGGTTGAACAGCTGGAAGTGGCCGGTCTGGTTCGAGTCCGGCATGAATTGGAGCATGAACCGACCGCCCGCGTTGTAGGTCACGTCGCCGGTGGCCGGGTCATAGTCGACCCGAACCGGTTCCGCCTCGCGACCCAGCCCCGTGGCGAGCACGAAGATCTGCTGGTTGGGGCCGGCGCCGGGCTGGGTCTGGTCCATCTCCTCGCCGGGACGGAAGTCCGGCCGGATGACCGGCACGTTAAGTCCGGGATAGAACGAGCCCTCTTCCGACACGAAGTCCACGAAGCTCTCGCCGTCGACATCCCCGAAGAGCGACGCGTTATTCATGTCAAGCCGAACCGGACCGCGCGGACCCTGCAACGGCTTGCCGGCGGCGCGCACGATGAGGTGCACCTCGCCTCGCTGCTCGGTCTGAGGGGTGAAGCCGAGGTAGTGAGCGCCGTTCCCGTCGTCGTTGTAGCTCACAGACTCCACGGTGCCATCAGCGCTCACCACCGCGTCTACGGTGATGGCGGAGACGGACCCGGAACTGCCCGCCGCGCTCGGCGTCAGCCCCTGGGCAAAGGGATCACCGTCGGCCACGACGAAGAACGTACTCGGCCCGGAGCGGCTGAAGGGGAGGTGTGCCCGAAGCTGCCGGAGGCGATTCGAAAGATCGCTCGCGCTCAGGACCTTCTCGGCGAGGATTGCGTCGAGCAGGTACTCGGCCTTCGGCGCGATGGTCCCGTCCAGCATCTCGGCGAGGACGGTTCGAAGCTCGGCCTCGATTTGCTCTCGCTGCTCGGGGGTGATGCGCGTGAGTCCGCGCTCACGGATGCGGTCGAAGATGCGCTGCAGGTTGATCGCCTTGCCCTTGCCGTCGGCCGTCTCGAAAACTGTGAGCGGCGGCCCGGCGAAATGCGGATCGAACACGTTGTAGGTGAGGCGCAGTCCCATGCCCGACTCGACACTGGTCAGGACCTCGTACAGGTCGCCAATCGTGATCGTCGCGCCGGTCGCCTTGAGCTTGGCCATCTCGAGCAGGATGAATTCGCCGATCAGCGGCAGGTGCGGACGCGCGTCCGCCTCGTCGTCGATCTCGGCATCCTCGTTCTCCTCCGAGTTGACGAAGTTCCGATCGGGCTCCGCAATCAGGCTGAAGTACACGGTCGGATCGATGAAGGTCTCGGGACGATCACCGGGCACCGACTGCGGCGCCGTCGTGTCCGCCGGCTGGTTCGGCTGCGGCGTCTGTACCGGCGCTCCGGGCAGCGGCGGCAGTTGGCCACGAACCAACTGGTCGAACTCCATTCTCAGCTCGGGCGTAAGCGACCGGAGGAAATCCTCCGGCAGCGGCATGGGAATGCCGTCCGCAAACAGCTCAGCCAGTTCCGGCGGCAGCTTGTCCACGAACGCCGCAAGCCGCTCGGGGTCGATCGCGCCGGGCGTCCCGCCGGGGCCGCCGTCCGGCGGCGGATTGTCAAGGGCCTGCGTCTTGTTGAACTCCGACATGGACAGGCTCTGAACGCCATCCAGCTCGCCCAGGAAGGAGAGATCCAGCCCGCCGGGCTGATCGATGATCGGGAAGCCGGCGCGCAGGAAGACCTCGGCAGCAGCCGCGGCGATCTCCTCCACCTCGACCGCCTTGGTCAGCGAGAGGTTGCCTTCGACGATCGCCACACCCTGCTGAGCGTTGGCGGGAATCAGCTCGTCGAATAGCGCGGCCCAGGCCTCAGGCGAAGAGTTGAGCAGGTCTTCGAGCGTGATGGTCTGATCGACGCCCGATTCCTCGAACAGGTGCTTGTACGCCTCCACCACGCGGGCGACCACGGCGACCGGGCTGATCGGCAGCTCCGATGCCTGTACGCCCTTCAGCGCCATGAGTTCGCGCAGCTTGGCGAGTACGAGCGTAGTGAGCGGATCGACCTCTACGTTGTCGATGCTTCCCGCTGGCCCGCCGTTTTCACTGGGGATGTTCACGCAGCTGAGCTGCTCGCAGTCGCCGTCCATCTCCTGGTCGACGCACACGGTGAAGTCGACGCCGACCGGAAGGTTCGAGGCGTCGAACGTGCCGTCGGGGTTCACCGGCACCGGCGGCAGCGGGTCGCCATCAGCATCCAGCAACGCGTTGCCAGCGATGTCCTCGAAAACGATCTGCGTATTCTCCGTGTCGAGATCGGGCGGCACGTCCTGCTGCGTGCTTGCGTCGACCGTGGAGTCCTTGGTCGAGCGGGTGGTGATGACCTTGCCGCTGAGGTTGCCCGCAAAGCCGAGCGGCTCGTTCAGCACGACGTTGCCGTCGTCGTTTGTGCCGCCCCCCTGTCCACCGCCGCCACCGGGCGGATTGACCACGCCCGTATTGCACGCCGCGGTGACGATCACCGCGCCGGCGAGGACAACCAGCAGGCGTCCCATCGTTCCTCGTTCGAAACGCTTCCAACTCATTCGCGCATCTCCTGTCGTGGGAACATCGCGGCCCGGCTCCCCGCGCGGGCGCCGTCTCACCGCGCGGACGAAGGAGTCCCCCGTCCGGGCGCGGCGCAACCGCGATGGCTCTACCCCGTGTGTCGATGCATCGGGAGGTATGCGGTGTGAGTTTGGAACGTGAATCCGGGCTTCGCGGCCTGACCGGCTCTTGGGGGCCGCGGGCGAACCTGACGCGCAGTATTTGCGCGGGGATTTCCCCCATCGCGGACCTTGGTCCGGCTCAATCGGTCGGCCCGTGGCCCAAGACCGGGCGGAGGTGGGTCGGTGCGTACGGTCCGGCGAGAAGACTACGCCCGGCGGGATTCGAACCCACGACCCCCGGTTTAGGAAACCGGTGCTCTATCCAACTGAGCTACGGGCGCACGCGGGGAGTATCCTACCACGTCGCCCCATCGTGGGAACTTCCGCCAGCCGGCCCCGGCGGAAGCACCATCATCCGGCATCCGTCGCCGACGCGCCGGCGGCGAGGTGAATAGCTGGATACCGCGACCAATCGTGCACGGGCGGGCCGGTGACATCGAGCTGGGCTGCGAAGTAGCCTTGCACCTCCGCCCACCACTGCGCCAGCGACAGCCCCATGTATCGCCCGTCACCAACGCGCTGGAGCACCCAGCCCAGGTGACCACCGCTCTTGCCGAGCAGATCGTTGACCCCCCGCAGATGACCAATCTCCAGCTTCAGGTGGGCTGCCGCGACCTGGATAAGCCCTTGGAGGAAGCGACCCTGGACGCCCGTTTTGTCGGTGAGCTGCCAGATCCCCTCCCACTCTTCGTGGGCCTCCCACCAGTATCCCTGGTTGTAGAGATCGCAGCCGAACAGGTATGCGGAATTCTTGAGCCAGCTCTCGGGCGGTGTGTGAGTGGCCGGTGGCCCCGGCGGATCCGGCGGAGCGTAGCTGTGCCCCCCCAAAGAGTGAGGGTGCGGGTGCCGGCCGGGTCGAAACCGGTACGGGGGGAACGGCTTGTCAGTGTACCGCGGGACGCCGCTGGTCATCCGCGTGATTCTACCCGGCGGCGGCACGGCGTCCGATAGGCTCGCCGCCGAGTGGCATCCGCGCGAATCGCGCAACCGCCTGGGCGGGTTTCCAGCCCTGCAGCGTCGTGCTTGATTGTTTATCGGCACCTGCGTGCCCGACGACGGCGAAACGCGTCTTCGGCTTGCTTAGGCCGTCCCTCGGCGCCTAGAGTTGCGTAGCCACGAGCAGCGGGAGACCCGGTGGGCGGCGCGCCCTGTTCGGGGTCCTTGATTCTGACCTGGTGATGACTCCTGGAGTCCCATCCGCCACGACGCGGAGGGGCAAGGACAAGCGACGCGGTAGCGCCGCCCCGGTCCCCGCCATTTTCAGGAAGGGTGGAAGATGCAGTCTACTGGCCGAGCCGTTCGCCGCCGTTTTTCCGTCATCTTCGCGATGCGCGCGTGGGCGCTGCCTGCTGTATGCGTAGCCGGCTTTATCGCGGCCTGCGCCGTCGCGCCCAATCCGAACAATAATGCAAACAGCAACTCCAACAGCAACGCGAACGCCAACGATAACGGACCAGGATCCCCCGCGCGGGTCAACGTGCTCATCGCGGGCAGCGGCGACGTAACCCAATCCGCCGACGGCGAGTTTGTCACCCTCACCGCCACCGCCGACGCCGGTTGGACGTTCGCCGGCTGGTCCGGCGCGACGACCGGGCTGCAGAACCCCGTCACGATCCGTGCGACCGAAGGCACGGAAGTCACCGCCACGTTCACTGAAGACGCCCCTCCGACCGACGCGGACGGCGACGGTGTGGCGGACGCAACGGACGAGTGCCCCGGCACGCCGAGCGGCGCGCCCGTCAATGCCGCCGGCTGCGCCGCATCGCAACTCGACGACGACGGCGATGGCGTCACCAACGATCGCGATCTCTGCCCCGGAACAACCGCAGGTACGACTGTGAACGCAGTCGGCTGTGAGCCGGTCGTGATCCCGACGGATGCGGACGGGGACGGCGTCACCAATGACGTCGATCAGTGCCCCAACACACCGGCGGGCGTGGCTGTCGACGCGGAGGGCTGCCCGATCGAGCAGCCTGATACCGACGGCGACGGCGTCGACGATCGCGATGACATCTGCCCCGACACCGCGCCCGGAGCGTCGGTCAACACGGCCGGCTGTGCCGCGGTCCAGCGCGACACCGACGGCGACGGGGTGAACGATGCCCTCGACCTGGGCCCCGGCACGCGGCCAGGCACGCCGGTCGGGGCCAACGGCTGCATCCCCAACACGCCGCCGCCGCCCCCGCCGCCGCCCCCGCCGGTTGATCCGCTCGACAACGACTCGTGCCAGTCGCCCACGACGATCACCGACGGCATCATCTCGTTCACGTCGCTCACCGCGACGACGGATGATGTCGACAACACGGGCCCGTGCTCGATCCTGAGCCTGGAGGCCGACATCTGGTACTGCTACACCGCCACCTGCGACGATGTCGTGACCGTTTCGATGTGCGGCAGCACCGACTATGACGCCCAGATCGCGGCGTACAGCGGCTGCGGCTGTCCCACCCAGCAGGCCATCACCTGTGACGACGACTACTGCGCCGCCGGCGGTGCTCCGCGCATCCGCTTCCCTGCGACGTTGGGCGAGCAGTACATGATTCGAGTAGCGGGCTTCGACGGGGCCACCGGCAACGGTTCCATCGAAATCACCTGCGCCCCGGTCCCGAACATCGCCAACATCTGCGCCGCGTCCAGCAATGACTGCTTCGCCGGCCAGTCGGGCACTGGCTGCAATGACACGGATTGCTGCCAGACGATCTGTGAAATCGACTCGTACTGCTGCGAGGTTCAGTGGGACGAGCTCTGCGCGGAGGAGGCTGACGCCGCGTGCAACGGGAACTTCCCGGTTTGCTCGACGTCGGAAGACAGCTGTGACTCCGCTCACATCGATCCGGGCTGTGCTACCGACGGCTGCTGCTTCCAGGTGTGCAACCAGGACCCCTACTGCTGTCTCGTTGAGTGGGACGACGCGTGCGTCGATCTCGCGGCGAGCTGCCAGGGCTAGCCTACGGCCGAGCGATCGGACAGTTCGGCGTGATTCAATCCGACGCCGGCGGGGAGCCAAATCTCCCGCCGGCGTCGTGCTGCGCGTGGGGGCGCTGTGGCGCAAGCGCGCCTCAGGAGAGGCCGAACCACTTCTTCTTGGACGGCTTCTGCCCGGCAGCCGGAGCGTTCTTGTCCTTCTCGATCTGCGCGAGCAGTTCGGCGTCAGACTTGCTGGGGTTGAGCCGGCGCAGCATCTTGAGCTTCTTCGCGGTCTCCGGGTCGAGGTCGAGGGCGGGAGCCGCCGGCTGCTCGGCCTTCCGCTTGGGCTCGTTCCCCTTGGCGGCCATTTCGCCCGTGAACCGAACGGGTTCGGGCACCTCCTCCTCGCGGGGAGCCGGTGGAGGCGCGTTCGCGCCAGGAGGTGGCTCGCTGTCCGCCGCCTCAATCTCCGCCTGTGCCGCGGCCAGAGCCGCCCGCAGGGCATCCGACTGCGAGAACACCTCTGCCGCGTCGTCAGCCGCCTCGCTGAGCGGCCGGTCGAGTTCGCTGTCCGCGTCGCCGGCTATCGAGGCCCGCTCTCCCAGGTGGGCACTACCCTGCTCAGCCGCCTGCTCCGGCGTGGGGAAGGTGAACGAAGCCCAGAACGCCGCAATGCCGGCATGGCGGGCGTGCATGCTTTCAAGCCCAGCGGTGACCGGAGCTTCCGCGGCGGGCGCAGGCCGAGTCGCCAGTTCCTCCAGCTCCTCGCGTTGTCTCGCCAGGGCGGCCTCGCGCTCGACGAGCGTTGCACGCTCGGCCTCGAGGGCGGCAGTGAGCGACTCAAGCTCTTCGCGGGCCGCGGTGAGCGCCGTCTCCTCCGCCGCCTCCCCACCGCTGAGGGCCTCTCGCTCTCGAGCGAGCTTCGCTTCCCGCTTGACGAGGTCTGCCTCCATCGCCTCCGCTGCCTCCGCCTGGCGCTCGGCTTCCGCCTGGGCGGCCAGGACGGCATCCTCCTGCTGCTGCAGCGCCGCGGCGCGGCGTTCAAGCTCGGCGGCCTGCTCCCGGAGGCGCTCATCGCGTTCAGCGATAGCCTTGTCTCGCTCGGCCAGGGACGCGCGAGTCAATTCGACTTCCTTCATGATATCGGACGCGCCTTGCTCGTCCGACTTGGCCTTCTCGGCGAGTCGCGCCACATCCGCCTCACGACGCTGGAGGTCGGCGCGTGCCGCCTCCAGCTCCGCGGAGACGCGTTCGAACTCACCCTTCCGCTGCCCGGAGAGCGACCGATCGAGCTCCGCGTCCTTCTCGATCTGCGAGAGGCGGGCGGCAAGCCGTTCTCTGTCTGCCGCGACCTCGGCGAGCTTTGCGTTGTGTTCCTCTTCCAGGCGGGTCTTGCGCTGTTCGAGCGACGCGCGGAGTTCCTCCACTTCGCGCTGGATGCGGACCGTCTCCCTGCGCTGCTTCTCAAAGGCCTGCCGCTCTGATTCCACAGCCTTGCGGTGTTCGTCGAGCTCGACGCGGGCTGCCTGGATGGCAGCCTCCTGACCGGAGGACTCGTCGCGCATCGCCGACTCGAACCGTTGGAGCTCCTCGCGGCGTCGCTCAGCCTCCTGCCGCTCGCGCGCGACCGATTCGGCCTCGGCCTCGATCTCCGCGGCGCGGGAAGCCAATGCCGTCTCTCGCGCGACAAGGGCCTGTTCCCGCTTCGCGGCGGCCTGCTCGCGGACGAGCACCTGCTGCTCCTGCTGGGCGAGCGCGGATGCCTGCTCCGCCTCGTGGCGCCGGAATCGCTCTATCGATTGCTCGAAGGTCTCTTGTTCTGCGGAGTGCTGCTTGCGCGCCTCGGCCAGTCCGGCGCGCTCGGCGACGAGCTGTGCCCGCTCCTGCTCCAGAGCCGCTCGAGCCGCATCGGCTTCAGCTTCGATCTCCTCGCGCCGGCGTTCCAGTTCATCACGATCGCCTTCGAGGGAGTCACGCTCCCTCTGGAGCGACTCAGACTGCGCCGCCAATTCGGCTTCGCGCTGAGCTGACTCGGCGATCCTTGCCGCGATGACTTCACCTTGACGCTCGAGGTCGTCCTCGCGGGCATCGAGCGCTTCACTGCGGGTTGACGCGGCAGCCTCACGAGCCGCAAGTGCGGCCTCCGCTTCGGCCGCGCTGGTCTCCCGCGCGGCGAGCTCAGCTTCCTGGTCACCTCGGGCGCGTTCCCAGGCCTTACACTCGGCCTTCCATTCTCCACGCGCCCGCTTCAACTCGATGTCCGCGGCATTGGCCGCCTCGTGACGGGCGCTGAGTTCGACTTCGCGCTGTTCAAGCTCCCGGAACCGGGCTGCCAGCTGCTCTCCGCGGTCGGCAAGCTCGGTCGTCTCTCGCGCGAGTCGCGCTTGCCGCTCGTCCATCTCGGACTGCCACTCGATGCGCTGCTTGGCCAGCCGCTGTTCACCAGTCGCCAGCGCCTGGGCGGCCTTCTCAATCTCCGCGCCGCGGACTTCGAGAGCCTCAGTCTGACTACGGAGCTTCGCCTCGGCCGCCTCGTCGCGCTGCTTCGCCGTTGCCTCCGCGTGGGTGACCGCGGCTTCCCGCTGGGCGAGCTCGGCCTGGCGCGCGTCCAGTTGCTGACGCAGATCGGCCAGCCGCTTGGATTCGCCTTCTGTCGCTTCGGACTGCTTCGCGACCTGGCCGCGCAGTTTCTCCACGGCAGCCCGTTCGGAGTCCAGGGCTGCCCGCTGCTGGGCAAGATCGTGGGCGAGCCGTGTCGCCTGCTCCTCACGATCCTCCAGCGCGGCCCGCTCCGCGCTCACCTGCTCCTGCGTCCGAGCAACCTTCTCCTGCCGAGACTCCAGCTCGGCCCGGGTCGCGGCCAGTTCTTCGAGGATAGCCTGCCGTCGTTTGTCGAACGCCTCACGCTGCTCGGCGAATGCGGCGAGCTCCGCTTGCAGCCGTTCGCGTTCCTGCTTGAGGCGGGCTTCATCCGCAGCCAGCACATCGCGCAGCTTGCGGGTGCCGGTGTCGCAGGCCTCGAGTTCGGCGCGGCGCGCGGCCAGCTCGGACTCGCGCTCGGTGAAGCGCTCGGCGCGATCCTCGAGTTCCTGCCGGTTTGCTTCCAGGGCGGCACGCTCGTCGGCCAGGCTCTGGACTTCCTGCGCGTGGCGGGCTTCGGCGACGTGCAACGCGGACTCGCGCTGCTCCAGCGCCTCGATGCGCGAAGCCAATTGTGATTCGGTCTCGGCCGCGGCTTCCGCACGTTCTCCTGTGTCGCGGGCCTCCGTGTCGAGCCGGGAGCGAAGCTGTTCGAGCTCCTGCCTGGCGGCCGCGAGCGACTCGGCGTCGCGCTCCAGCGCCTCCCTGCCCGCCAGCAGTTCCGCCTCATTCGCAGCCAGCGCTCGCTCCTGATCCGCCAGCTCGGACGACCGGGTGATGAGGCGACGTTCTTCGTCGGTGCGGCGATCGACGTCTTCGCTCGCGGCGGCACGAAGGTCGCCCGACCACGATTCGATCTGCTGCTCGAAGTCGGCGACGCTGGACTCCAGCGATGCCATGGCGGAATCGACCGCGCTCAGCAGGTCGGGCAGCGAATCAGGTGAAGCGGGCTTCATCGGGTGCGCTCACGCATGCGCACGGCCGGGCGCGGACCCGTCGCGTGCGCCGCCAGGCGGCGACTGCAGGGAACGTCCTCAGTTCGGAACGGGCGGGCCAGGGAAGCTGTGCACCCCGTCCGAATTCGCAGACTTCGCCACATCCAACTTACCATTCGGACGAAACGACAGAGAAAAACTGTCCGGGCGGAGGCCATAACTTCGCGTCCGCTAATGTCGCCCGATGGCGGCAGCGCCGGGCCATGTCCGATAGGTCAGCCAGCCAGACGGTTCGACGACGCGCATCACGCCGGCGTCCGGCGCGTCGCCCGCAAAAGACGCCCGCGCGGCGCGCCGACGAGTATCGTAGATCATGGATTACGGGGTGTGACCGATCGCGGAGCCCATCGGCATTCAGCCGTGAGGCCCTGCTTCGCAAGTGGCGATCCGCGGTGAGGATCACAGTGCGACGGATCCGTCCGCCTCCGGGGCGTCCAGCCCCGATCGGGGAACCACGATGGCCGAACCGAACCGCGCCGCCGCGTCGCCGCCTGATCCCGCCGAACTCAAGCGGCAGGCTCGCGAGGCTCTTCGTACCCTGGCCGCCGCACGCGAACACATCCTGCGAGAGGCCGAGTTGCTCACCCAGCAGCGCGGTCAGCTGGAGGCGGATCGCCGCGCGCTCGCCGAGGCGGAAGTCTCCCTCCGCAAGTCGCGGGACGAGTTCACCGCGCAGCAGCAGGATCTGCTGAGCCGGCACGAAATGTCGGTCGACACTGTGCGACAGACCGAGGCCCAGCTTCAGGCCCGGATGACCGACATCGAGCAGCAATCTGCGCACATCGAGCAAGTCGGCCAGCGAAATCAGCAACTCGAAGAAGACATTGCGCGTCGCGAGGCGGACCTCGCCGAGCGGGAAGCCCGACTCAGCGAATACGAATCGCGACTCGCCGCCCAGGCCCAGGCGCTGGAATCGCGCCGTGTTACAGACGAAGCAGGTTCAGCACAGGCCGACGAGCAGCGAAACCAGCTGGAGGCCCTCTCGCGTCAGATCGACACGGAGCGCAGCAGCCTGCAGGCCAGAACCAAGGACCTGGAAACCCAGCGGTCGAAGCTGGCCGAGCGGGAGCGATCAGTGGCCGCCGCGGCTGAGGCCCTCGAACAGAGGGAGCGTGAACTCGCCGCACGCGAGCAGGCCGTCGTGGAGATGCAGGAGGCCGAGGCCCAGCAGGAGCCGGTCGCGGCCGCCCCGGTGGCGGTGGGTCCGATGACCACGCCCAAATCCGCGGGAGCCGACACGGCCGCTCAGTTCCGCAAGCTCCGCCGGGACGCCAAGCGCAAGGCGATCGGGGCTTGATGGGCCGCCCTGCGGGGCCGCCGGCCCGCCGCGGGCGGAAAAACCCGCATACCGGCGGCGGACCCACGATCGACGTCCGATGCGGGGCACAGTTGCGCCGCGGGATCGCCGATAAACCGGGGGAGTCCGTGGGACCCCCGCGTAGACCGTGATTCGAATAGGGGGCGGCATGCCGCTACGGCTGTTCCAACGAAACAAGACCGCACCGACCGGGCTTCAGCAGGAGCGCCGCGCTGCTGCGTCGGCCGCGTCTGCGCAACCGACGTTCGAGCCGGCGCCGCGCGAGACGCTGGACGGCGATCCGCTGCGCGCCTTGCTTCAGCAGGGCCGCTACTGCGCCATCCTGCTGAGCAGTGACAAGTGGAACGGCCACCCCGGCGCTGCCGAGGTCCGAGCCGAAACCGTCAGCCGCCTCGAAGCACAGATGGCGCTGGTACCGGCCGGGTCAGTGTCGCTCGCTCGCGCGCTCGACGCTCAGGCAGGCGGCGACGAAGAGGATCTCGACGTTCCGCCGTTCCTGATGGATGTGCACTGCATCACCAACGCCGAGTACCAGCGCTTCGTGGACGGCGGCGGTTATGACGCCCTCGAGTACTGGCCGGAGGACATCTGGCCGCACCTGATCGAGTTCAAGGACCTCACCGACTCACCGGGACCCAGGTATTGGCGCCATGGTCGTCACGACGCGCGCCGGTCGAACCACCCCGTGGTGGGAATCAGCTGGTATGAAGCGCAGGCGTACGCCCTTTGGGTGGGGAAGCGACTGCCCACCGAGGCCGAGTGGCAGATGGCCGCAAGCTGGAGCATTCGCAGTTCGGCCGACATCCACCGGCGCTTCCCGTGGGGCGATTCCATGGACAACACGCGGTGCAACATCTGGTCGTCGCGCGTGACTGAAACCGTGCCGGTCGACCAATACCGCACGGGCGCCGCACCGAACCGGATTCTGCAGCTGATCGGGAACGTCTGGGAGTGGACCGATTCACCGCTGGAGATGACCGACGACGACGCCCGGCCCATCGTCGGCGAGATGAGTATGCAGGCGGTTCGCGGCGGCGCCTATGATACCTACTTTGAATCGCAGGCGACAAGCCAGTTCCGCACCGGCCTGATCGCCCTGGCCCGCACGCACAACACAGGTTTCCGCTGCGCGCTCGACCTCGCTCTCGCGTCGTGGATGAATGACTGATTCTGGTCGAGGAGTGCCTCGTGACTAGCTTTTCGAGCATGACGTTGCAGAGCGTGCAGTGCCTGATCTGCAGCACAGAGAACAACCCTGACGCGCTGGTCTGCTCCAAGTGCTACGCTCCGATGGCGCTCGTTCACGAGGCCGTCGCCCAGAATCGCGAGCCGTGCATTGTCACGGTGATCGGCGACAGCAACGTCGGCAAGACCGTTTACCTCGGGTTCCTGCTCGACATGCTGACCAAGCGGGCGGAGGACTTCGACGCCATTCCGAAGGGCGCCTACTCCGTCAACCTGCAGCACTCCGTCATCAGCTACCTCGGGGGGCGGAAGTTCCCGCCCAAGACGGCGATGGAAGTCGACCAGTGGCACTGGGCGTATTACCAGGTCGCCCGTCGGCAAAAGAACGCCAAGATCTACGATTTGATCATGCCCGACATGGCCGGCGAGGCGCTCGCGGCGGAGGTGGCCACGCCCAAGACCTTCGCGGTCATTCGCTCGCTGCTGGAAGGCAGCGCCGGGGCGATGCTGCTCGTGGACGCGGCCGTGGCGGCCGCGGGATCGCCGCAGCCCGACTTCTTCGCCCTGAAGTTGATGACCTACCTCGACGGGTGCTTCGCCAGCAAGCAGGGTGAGAAGCTCGACACGCCCGTGGCGATTGTGCTGTGCAAGGCGGACTACTGCCCGGAGTGTTTCGACAACCCGCGGACGTTTGCGCAGACGAACCTGAATCGCCTTTGGAACCTGTGCGACGCCCGCTTCGCCAACTTCGAGTTCTTCGGCTCCAGCGTCGTCGGCTCGCTCGGGTATGCGACCGACGAGTACGGCAACGTCATTCCCTATCCGCTGCACGTCGCGCCGCGCGGGATCATGGAGCCGTTTGAATGGCTGCTCACGAATCTCTAGATGTCGTGCCGCAAGGCACGCCGAATTCGCTGCTGATGCGCGCCGAGGAAGCCCGTCTCGCCGCGAAGGCGCCGCCCCCGGCCGCCGGCGGCGCAGAAGGCGAAATCGCCTGCGATCAGGTCATTTTCACCTCGGTTCGCACCCCGATGGGCGAAGGCTACCGCATCATCGCCGCCACCGGCGGCATGAAACCGGACGAACGCCAGGCCATCACCCAGAACGCCCCGTCGCATGACGCCCTGTGCGACGCGGGCCCCGACGCCAGCGCCATGGCCTTCTACGCCCTGCCCAGCGGGCGTCTGTGCGTCGCACACTCCTGCTGTGCCGGCAGCGAACACACCGGCCGAGGCGGCCACCGCGTCTATACGACCAGCGTCGTCTTCGACGCAGGTCGCTTCGCGGAGGCCGCGTTCAATCCGTTCAACGTCCTGAGGGCGATGCACGAAGCGGGAATCACCCGTCCGTCGCTGAAGCCGCCGGCCGAGTTGCCGAAGGTCGTGCTGCGCACTCGCGAGGCATCGGCGGTCACGGCGCTCGGCGCCTATCCGATCGACGCGCAGCTCGACGCGCCGACGCGGCAGTACATCATCAACGAACTGCTGAACGATTCGAAGCTTGTCGCCTGCATAGAGGGCGACTATCTCGCCGCCGCGGAGGCGCTGCTGTTGGCGCTCCCGGGTCCGACGCGGGCGAAGATATCGCTCGCCGCGGGGCTGAAGTTCTCGGTGGCCCGGAGCTACCGCTTGAGCCTGGTGGCGGAGGATGCGGCGATCGAAGCGCGGATCAGCGGTCAGCCGATTCGCCTCCTGAAGCGCGGCGCGCCGCCCCCGCAGGGCGGGCGATCGGAGTGGACCGCCTACGTCGACGGGTTTCTGGCCGCCGGCCGCATCGCCGAGTTGGCCGGGCGGACCAGCCGCCCCTTCCCGGATGTGAGCCCCAACGCCCGCCAGCGGCTCGCTCGTCTGTTCGGCACGCTCGACTCGCTGGCAGATGCCGACGTGGCAAAGCTCGTGGCCGTGGTGACCGAGTTCGTGGGCTCGCGGGGCAACGCGACCGAAAAGGCGATCCAGGACGAGCTGCTTGCCCACACCATCCGCCGGCTTAGAGAGAAGCTCGGCGCGGTCGATCCACAGGCGAACACGACCCACTGGCCGGCGATCGTCGAGGTCTGGCGCCGCTCTCCTGAGGCGGCCGGACTGATCCACCCCATCGTCGATACGCTCCTGCGTCGACTGGCTATCGCCTCGCCCTGCGATGCGGCAGAGCTCACGCTCGCCATTGCACGGCAAGCCCCTGAATCTGTCGCGGCGCTTGGCCACGCTGCGCTGGTGGACGACATCGTAAGTCGATTCGCCGTGTTCGGGCGAAGCGTCCACGACGACAGCGATCGTCGCCGCGTGGAAGAGATCGCCCGCAAGTGGCAGTCCGTCCGCCCGGGCTGCCCGCTCATCGCCGGGATTCTCGACTTGCCCGGCCCTGGCTCCACGGCTGGCAAGGCCCCCCCTGCCACTCCTGCTGGCTGAATCTGCGGCCGGCCGCGTTGCGGACGGGGCCACCCGGGCTAGACTGCCCGCGTGCCCCCATCCCGGACATGCCCGGTCTGTCGACGGCCGCCTGACGGCGAAGTCAATCTGCAAACCGCGAGCGTGAGGTCAAACGTCCGCCGGTTTCGCGATGAGCGGTTCACCGTATGGCGCTGCCCGACGTGCCGCAGCATTCACGCCGCGGACGACGTCGACCTCGCGCACTACTACCGCCATTACCCTTTTCATAACCAGCAGCCCAACGCAATCGCGACGCTGTTCTACAACCGCATCCTCGCGAGGCTGCGACGATGCGGGTTGCGTCGTATGCATCGCGTGCTGGACTTCGGCTGTGGGGGCGGCCTGTTCGTCGATCACCTGCGAAGGCACGGCTATCACCGCGCCGTCGGCTACGACGCGTATTCCGATCGGTTCAACGATCGATCGCTCCTGGACACAGCCTACGACTGTGTTTTCTCGCAGGATGTCCTCGAGCACGTCACCGATCCTTGGCAATTCCTTAATGAACTGTCCGAGCTCGCCGGCCCCGGCGCCCTGATCGCCATCGGAACCCCCAACGCGGCGGCCATCGACCTTGCTGAACCCGAAGCGAGCCTCCACGCCCTGCACCAGCCTTATCACCGTACGATCTTCTCCCGCGGAGCACTGCTGGGCGCCGCCAGCGAGCTGGGGTGGGATCTGGTCGCCTACCACCCCGAGCCCTACGCTGACACCTGGATACCGTTCCTGAACGCCCGAACGTGGTTCCGGTACTCCATCGCACATGACAACACGATCGACCTGGCGTTCGAACCGCCCCGCCTGGCGCGGGGGCTGCTGCGGCCGGGGCTCCTGCTCGACGCCTTGTTCGGTGCCTGGCGGCCGCGAGAGCTGGACATCATGGCCATCTTCCGGCGACCGGCCGTTCCGTTGTCGCGATCTGGGCCAGCCCGAACCGGCGGCAGCGAGTTCATGCCCTTGAGACCGTGACAGCCGCAGAAAATAAAGCCACACAGCCGCTCCAACGCTCAGGCTGATTGTGCGGTCGCGAAAGTTTTTGGCTTGACAGCCTTCCCCCCCGCCTTACATAATCCCGAGCTTCGTGCTCGCTTGGACATGAGGTCCACGGAACGGTTATGGATCCGCAAGCTTGATGAGGACACACAACGGAGCTGTCCGGTCGGTGCTGCTCAGCGTCGGGGATTACGTCCCGCAGCGCACCGTCACGGCCGAGGAGATCAACCGCAAGGTGATGGAGACTACCCAGTTCTCCATCACGAACGGCTTGATTCAACGTCTCACGGGCGTGCGCTCGCGCCGCTACCGTGCGGAGGACGAACAGGCTTCCGACCTCGCCTCGAAGGCCGGTGAGCGGGCCTTGGAACGCGCCGGGGTGGCCCGCGGTGACGTCGACCTGATCATCTTCGCCTCCTGCACTCAGGACATCACCGAGCCCGCGACCGCTAACATCGTCCAGGAAAAGCTGCGCTGTTCCAACGCGCAGGTCATGGACGTCAAGAACGCCTGCAACAGCTTTCTCAACGGCCTCGACGTCGCGGATTCACACATCCGCGCGGGCAAGAGCAAGACCGCCCTCGTCGTCGCCGGAGAAACGCTTTCGCTCTCGATCGACTGGTCGATCCACTCGCTCGACGACCTCAAGTCCCGCCTCGCCAGCCTGACGCTGGGCGACGCCGGCGCCGCGGTCGTGCTTCAGGCCGGTTCGGCCGATCAGCCGCGCGGCATCCTGGGTAGTCGTTTCCGCTCATTCGGCGAGAAGTGGCGCCTCGCGACGGTGCTCGGCGGCGGCAGCATGTACCGCTTCAACGAGGCGTACTCCTACTTCCGCAGTGAGTCTCAGGGCCTTCGCGAGGCCGCGTACGAGCTTATCCCCGGCCTGGTCGCTGAGGTGCTTGGTCAGATCGAGTGGAAGCCGGAGGACGTCGACGTAGTCTGCGGCCACCAGGTCACCGAGGACATGGTCTACGACCTGTGCGATCGCTGCGGGTTCAAGTCAGGCCACGAGATCGTGACGGTCACCGAGTTCGGCAACACCGCTGCGGCGAGCATTCCGCTTTGCCTGGCCCGGGCGTATGACGCGGGCAAACTCAAGCCCGGCGCCCGCGTGCTGCTCGTCGGCGGTGCTGCGGGCTTCAGCGTCGGCGTGATTCCGCTCGTGTGGTAGTTTTCGCCTTTCCGGCCTGCGTTCGAATGCTTGGTCGATCTCGGCGCTCGTCCCTCTCCGCGCGATAGATCCATGCCCGCGCTCATCACCGGCGGTACCGGGTTCCTCGGCGTCAATCTTGTTCGCCTGCTGACCTCTCGCGGGGAGCGCGTGCGCGTCCTCGTCCGCCCGACCTCGCCGCGCCGCGGGCTCGATTCGCCGCTCGTAGAGTTCGCCACCGGCGACGTGACCGATGCGCGCTCCGTCGCGGCCGCCGTCGAAGGCTGCGATCAGATCTATCACCTGGCCGCCTGGGTTCAGATCACCCCTTGGGGACTTGAAACCGCGCGGCGCATCAACGTCGAGGGGACCAGGAATGTCTGCACCGCCGCGCGAGCCGCGGGCGTGCGCCGGTTGGTTCACACCAGCTCCATTGCGACCGTCGCCGCGGGCGCCATCGACTCCGGTGGGACGGAGCACGACCGGTGGAATCTCTCCACCCCCGGCACCCCTTACTACCGAACCAAGCTCGAATCGGAAGCGGTGGTGATCGAGCACGTCCACAAGGGGCTGGACGCGGTTATCGTGAACCCCACCTACCTCGTGGGGCCGTGGGACATCAAGCCCAGCGCCGGCCGCATGACGATCCAGATCGCCCGTCGGCGCATTTTCGTTTACCCGACGCGCGGGGGGATCAACTTCGTCGATGTGCGCGACGCCGCGGCCGGCCATCTGCTGGCCATGGAAAAAGGACGAACCGGCGAACGATACCTGCTCGGCGGGGAGAATCTGAGCTATCGAACCTACGCGAACATGGTCTGCGATCTGGCCGGCGTGCCTCGGCCACGCATCGCGCTGCCGGCGTGGCCGGTATGGCCCTTCGCCGCCTTGGGCAGCCTTCTCGGTCGCGCCGCGCCGTCACTGTTCCGCGACACCAACCTGTGCGTCCTGCACAGCGCCTACCTCGAACACTACGTCAACTCGGCCAAGGCGGAGGCGGAGCTCGGCTACCGCGCCAGGCCTGTCAGAGAGGCCGTACGCGATGCGCTGCTCTGGTTCGTGGAGCACGGCTATATGCCGGCCTTCCCGGCGCATCCGCAACTGGTCACCGAAGCGTCACGGTAGCCGGCCAAGCTGCACCACCATGCCCGCGAGCGGCACGACCACGCAGACCACGAGGTAGACCGCCAGCCCGACGTAGCGTCGCGGCCCGAACGCCCGCCCGTCGCGATCGTGAACCATCAGCCGGATCCACATCACGGCGGGCACGAAGAACGACTCGCCGAAAAGGAAGCACCACAGGCACCACCGCAGCCACGCCGTCTCTGCAGGCCACCAGCGTACAAGCAGTGCGAGCAAGACCGCGCCCACCGCGATCATGACGAAGACGTAGGCGTACACACAGGCGAGGTGGCCGGCGAAGCGCCGGGCCGGCTCACCGCCGAACCGGGGGATCCAGAGCCCCCGAAAGGCGGCCCAGCCCGCCAGCGTAGGAGCGACGGTCCAGAATACGAGTATGCCAGACAACCCCGGCGTCCAGCCCCAGCCGACCGACGGCCCCGCCGGCGTGATCGCGCTGGTCGCCGGGGGAACCGGCCTCCCGAGAACGGGGTAGACAGTGTCCGCAGTTTCAGCCGGCCTGTACGCGACCGAGCTCAAAAGCCATAGCCCAAGCGAAATCGCGAGCACCGCGGCCAGCGAGCCCAGCTCGCGCCGGGCCGCCGGAAGGGCGTCTTCCGCTCGGTCCAGGGCCGTCCAGAGCCCCGCAGGAAGCGGTCGCCACACCTTGACCACATTCCGCCGAATGGCGAACGGCGTTCGGCAGAACGCCAGCACGGCCTCCCTCTGGGCGTCCGCGGGCGCGACGGCGACGGGGTCTCGCGAAGACTCGGCGGCGGAAGCGGTCATGGGCCGGACGTTAGCCGTTCCCCCCGGCACCGGCAACGACGGGCTCACCACCGGAATCGCGAGAATAATCGCCGCCGGTGGTCGAATACCCCTCCGTGTCCGACGCCCGGCCAGGGCTGCGGAAGAGAAACGGAACTCCAGACCCCATTCGGAGCAAGACCATGAATACCCAGGCGCCGCCTCGACGCATGTCACCGCTCAGCGCGTTGTTCTTCAGCTTCGCGGCCGTAGCGATCTCACTGATCGGCACCGTGCTGGTGCTGGGTGTCTACGGCATCAGCGTGGTCGATCAGAAGGCGTCACAGGTACTTAACGTGGCCGGGCACACCATCGAAAGCCTGCCCGACCTGATCGAAGCCGTTGGCCCGGCGACCAGTGAACTGCTGGGCGACCGCGCCCCGGCGTACAAGGAACACATCAAGATCGAAGCGGCCTTCGTGACGGACGAGGAGGGACGCTATACGCGCCCGGCCCTCACCATCACCAACAATGGCGACCAGGTCGTGACGCTGATGAGCGTGCGCGTCGCCGCGCTGAACTCAAGCGGCGTGCCCGTGGAGAACTGGACCGACGTGGTGGCCACGCCGCTCGGCGTGGACGACTGGCCCGGCCAGTTGCACCCCGGCGATACACGACACTTCCTCATGCGCCGCTGGAGCCGTGGCAAGATCGCCGCGGGCGAGACGCTCACGCCTTCTGTCGAAACGACCGAACTCCGCATTGCGTCGCCCAGTGCGGGCTCGGCGGAAATCGGCCGCCTGCAGAACACGGCCGAGCGGATCGAGGCGATCGCCGGGAGCCACTGAGCCTCCGGTCGCAGCTTCACTGGGGTTCCGCGGAGCAACCAGGGCGGCGGCTTGGCCCGATCGGGTCTGCCGCCGCCCCGCTTCTTGCGCTGCCGGCGTGCGGTTGACGCCGCCCGGCGCCCGGCGACACTGACTCCCTACGCGTCGGGATGGTCAACCCGACCGATCGGACACCCGCCAGGAGCAATGCCGTGTCTCGGGACTCGTACACCAGCCAGCGCGCGCCCGAGCCCGTCGGCGCCTTCCCCCACGCCCGCCGTGTGGGCAACCTCCTGTTTCTCTCCGGCATCGGCCCGCGCAAGCGCGGCACGAAGGATATCCCCGGCGTGACGTTGAACGACAAGGGTGAAATCGTCGCGTACGACATCGAGACGCAGTGCCTGAGCGTATTCGAGAACGTACGGCTCGTCCTCGAGGACGCCGGAGCCCGCTGGGATGACGTGGTCGACGTGACCTGCTTTCTGACCGACATGAAGCGCGACTTCCCCGCGTTCAACCGGCTGTACGCCGAGCACTTCAAGAGCAACCAGCCGACGCGCACGACCATCGAGGTCGGCGCGCTGCCCACGCCAATCGCCGTCGAGCTGAAGGTGATCGCGGCGATTCCAGACGGTCGCGCTTGAGCCTGGACGCGGGAAAATGAAACAGGGCAGACCCGCTGCCCGCGGCCTGCCCGGTCATGGTTAGATTCCTGCCCTTGCGGCTGAGACTCAGGCCGGCGCCACGGCGCCCGCGTACTGGCCCTCGGGCTCCGCATCCTCGGCGGCTTCCATGTCGGGAATCTCTTCGCCGAAGCGAACCAGCTTCGCACTATTGAGGATCACGAAGGCCGTTGCCAACGTGTGCGCCACGGCCGCGATGATCGGCGTAAGCCAGCCCCAGATGGCCAATGCCATGGTGATGACGATGAAGGCGACGCCGAACAGAATATTCTGATAGACCACGCGCGTCGTCGTGCGCGAGAGCTTGATCAGGAAGGGTACACGGGACAGGTCGCTGTTCATCAGCGCGACCGAGGCCGAGTTGATCGCCACGTCGCTGCCCGCGGCGCCCATCGCGATACCCAGATCGCTGGCGGCCAGCATCGGTGCATCGTTCACACCGTCACCTACCACCGCCACGCGGTGGCCGCGGCGCTTGAGTTCGCGGACGAATTCAAGCTTCTGCTCAGGGAGCACCTCCGCCTGCACCTCGGTGCAGCCCATCTCGGCGCCGACCCGGCGGGCAACGGACCACTTGTCGCCCGTGATCATCGACACGTTGCGGATGTTCATGCCGCGCAGCTCGTCGATCGCCTCCCGAGCCTCCTCGCGCGTCCGGTCTTCGAGGCCGACCCAGCCGAGCAGGCTATTGCCTCGGGCGACGTAGAGCAGGCTGACGCCCTCGGGCTCCGCAAACTCGGGATTCTGCGTCGGAGACATGTCCACGCCGGAATCGCGCAGCCAGGACGAACGCCCCACGCGGATCTGCTCGCCGTCAATCCGCGCCGCCACGCCCTTGCCGGCGACTTCGTTGAACTCGCTCGGCGTGGTCAGTTCGATCCGTGCCTTGCGGGCGATGGCCACCATCGCAACCGCAGTCGGGTGCTTGCTGCGCTGCTGCGCCGAGGCCGCGGATTTCAGCAGGTCCGCCGGATCTGCGCCGGGCGCGGGCTTCATCTGCGTGACGGACAGCTGCCCGGTGGTGAGCGTGCCGGTCTTGTCGAAGATCACCGCGGTCAAGGTCCGGGCATACTCCAAGTGCACGACGCTCTTGATCAGGATTCCCACCCGGGCCGCGCAGCTCAGGGCAGCCACCATCGCCGTGGGCGTTGCCAGCACCAGCGCACAGGGGCAGGCCACGATCAGCATCGTGATCGCCTTCTGCATGCCCTCTTCCTTGTTGCCGGTAAACCACGAGAAATAGAGCACCACAGCCGCCAGCATGATCACCGTCGGCGTGTAGAAGCTCGCGTAGCGGTCGATCAGCCGCATCAGCGGAATCCTCGTCTTCGAGGCGTCCGAGATGAGCTGCTGCACACGTCCAAGGGTCGTATCGCGGCCGGCCTTGGTCACGCGGATGTCCATGGCGCCGGTGACGTTGCTCGTGCCGCTGAAGACCTGATCCCCCGTCGACTTGTCCACGGGGAGCGACTCGCCCGTGATGTTGGCCTGGTTAACGGTCGACTCGCCGGTGAGCACCTCGCCGTCCGCCGGGATGTTGTCGCCGGGGCGAACGCGAATGACGTCGCCGGGGCGAAGCTGCGACGCGGGCACGACCTGCTCATTGCCGTCCGCGCTGATCCGATGGGCGTCCTCAGGCGTGAGACGCAGCAGCGACTCGATCGCGGCACGTGCGCCGAGGGCGGTGCGCGATTCGATGACGGTCGAGATCACCATGAAGAAAGCGACGATCCCCGCTTCCTGGTAGTCGCCGAGTGCGATGGCCGCCGCGATGGCGACGGCCACGAGCTCGTCCATGTGGCCGTGGCCGAGGTGCTTGATGGCATGCCACATCAGCGGCCCGCCGAGCATCAGCGCGCCAGCGAGGGCCAGAATGTCGGAGTAGGGTGAATCGCCGCGGGCGATGTCGTACTGGAAGAGTGTCCGGCTGACCCAGCCGAACTCCACGACGAAGGAACTGACGACCAACAGGCCGCCGAGCAGGGTGAAGATCAGCAAGCGGCTGCCCTTGAGGGTCTCCGCCTGGATCTCCTTGAGGTGATCATGTGCCATCCGGACGCAGCCTCCGTGGTACGGCCCCGGGCCCGCGGCGCCGGCGAGCGGCCGGTCGTCGGGCAGGAAGGGGCATTCATAGCGGCAGCCCGCCCCCCGGGTCAACCCGCCGGGCGCATGGCCATGCTACGCCGCTCAAGCGAAGCGGGTTCGCCGGGACGGTCGGGACCGCACCAGCCCTCCCCCGCCGCTTCCCCCCGCTGCCGGGACGAAACGACGCCGGACCGTGGCACCAAGCCACGACCCGGCGCCGGTTGATTCGCTGGGCAGGGCCCGCGGGGTCGCTGGATCAGCGGCTCCGGTTCGAGCCGAAGTTGTTGCCGTAAATGATGTAGGCGTCACCCGTGTCGCGGCGACGACCGATGGCGGCATCGCCGCCCGGAGCGTCCGGACCCTGCGGGAAGCTCAGGTCGATGAAATCGGCCAGCGGATTGCCGATGGCGATGTCCCCGAACCCGTCGCTGTTGATGTCGCCAATGAAAGCCACCGTGCTCGGAGCGGCCTCATTCGGCGCGCCCTTCACATACGGGCTGAGGAAGACGATGCCCGGCAGATCGGCGCCGCCGACCTGGCTGAGGTTCCACCGCTTGTTGGCCAGGTGCGTCCCGCCGAAGACCACGTACACCACGCCGAGGCGCTCGCGGCCACTGGAGTCGACACGCGTCTCGCCCGGGGCGGCGATCAGGAGGTCGCCGAAGCCGTCCTGGTTGAAGTCGCCGGCCGTGCTGACGTGGTATCCAGCGCGATCGCCCGCGGAGTTGCCGAAGAACACGACGCCGGGGAGCTCCGAAGTTGAAAGCTGGTTGATCGTGCGGTCGCCGTCGATGTAGACGCCGCCGAAGATCACGCCCACGAAGCCGTTCTCCACGAGATTCGCGCAGCAGTCCGTGCCGCCGGTGCGGAGGCAGTCGAACACCGCTTCGTCGTTGTCGTCGAGCACATGGTTGTAGTCGTAGTCGAAAGCCTTGCAGGGGTCGTCGCTGAAGACATACGAACCCGTGCGCGTCTGGCAGCCGTTGAAGCTGGCCACGCTCAGGTCGGCCGTGTTGAAGACACCGTCGTTGTTGAAGTCCTCGCCGCAGGTCGTGCGCGTCACGCCGCCGAAATCGGTTCGCGGCGAAGAGAAGAATACGTCGGCGATGCGGTCACCGTTGACGTCGAGGCCGGTCGACTGTGACCAGCCGATCTGGTCGAACGCCCGCACGCCGCGAATACGGAGCATCGGGCTGCGCAGCCGCGGATCGTCGGCATTCGCCAGGTTGTAGTCGCCCACGATCGGGCGGCCGTAGAGGATGTAAACCGCGCCGGTGCCCTGCTGGCCGCCGGGGCGATTGTTACGCGGTGCACCGGCGAGGATGTCGGGCACGCCGTCGAGGTTGAAGTCGGTGGCGGACTGGCCGTCGAACAGGTAGTCGTCGGGATCCTCGGCGAAGACTTCGATCGTGCCGCCGCTGTCGAGAATGTGCCGCGGCATGGCCGGATCGAGGCAGTTGCCGAACGGCCCGATGCGGTGATGGTCGAGGATCGGGATCGTGGCGGTCTCGCCCTCGCTGTTGATGTCGCGCCAGAACACGTTGTTGAAGTTGCCGCCGTTCTTGATGATCAGGCTGCCCGTGAACAGCGTGGTCTCAAGCTGGGTGGAACTGCCGAAGCGAGCCCGTTCGTCGGCGAGGTAACGCTCGTTCGTCGGCGCGGACACGATGATCTCGGGCACGCCATCATTGTTGAGGTCGCCCAGCGAGTTCACTGTCTGGCCGAAGCTGTCGAGTCGCGGCCCCTGGGCCAGGCCGGTGTGATTCACATCGTCGAAACCGCCGCCGATCATGCGGAACCCGGCGATGCGTCCGCCCTCGGCAGTATCGAAGCCCAGGTCCTCGGTGAGTCCAGTATCTGCCAGTGCTCCCGGTGAGGCTGCCTGCCCGACGAGTTCGAGCGTGACCGAGGTCGCGTCGAGCCGATCGAGCCGGGTCGTGCCGCGGTTGTCGCGGTTCTCGCTGTAGCACACCGTGGCCATGCCGCCGGCGAAGAGATACGCGGAGGGGCGCTCACCGGCCGGGCCGGTGCTGTTGTTCACCAGTTGATCCGGATAGCACCCGATCGACGAAATCTGCTGACGACGGGTGTAGTTGATCTGGAGCTCGGGGCGCTCGTCGGCGAAGAGGCGCTCGCTCGAGCGCATCGCCGCCTTGTTGGCGCTGCCGGCAACGATCAGCAGCCGGATTTCGTCGTCATAGTCGGCGGGCATGTTGTCATCGAGCAGGCGCTGGAACAGCCCTGCGATGTTGATGTTGATGAAGCCCGCGGGCTGGGGTGCGAACTGCGCGATGGCGCCGGCCTCGTAGTCCACGCCCACCTGAGGCTCGCCGCCGTTCTCCGCAAAGCTCGAGAACCTCGTCGAATCGTCGAAGTCCGTGAGCGCCAGGAACACGTTGGCCTGGTCAGGCGACTCGTCGAAGATGCGGAAGCGCACCGCGGCGGTGGCCGTCTCGAAGTTGATCGTCTCCGCCGTATCCGGCAGCGAGGCCAGAATGTCGGTGAACTTGATGAGAACCCACTGCCGGTTGCCGAGACCACCGTCGAAGATGCCCATGTCGCCGGGGTTCTCAGGATCGGCATTGGGGACGAGCGAACTGATCGTCGCGTCGAACACGCCGTTGTAGGCGCTGTCGGCCGGTGCATTCGGGTTCGTCGAGGTAATCACCCGGGCGCGCCCGCGACGCAGCGCGACGTTTACGGTGATGTCGTTCGGATTGTTGTTGACGTCTTCGTCTGCCGGATCCCAGTCCACCGCGTCGACGGCGCCGTAAGCCAGGGGCATGCCGAACATGATCTCCGGCCGGCCGTCGCCGGAGATGTCCGGCATGCGCGCGACCGAGGTGATACCACCAGTCTGCTGGGGGATCGTCTCCTGGATCGGGCCGAGTCCGCGGATCGGCGGCCCCTCGAACAGGGCGCCGCTCACCGTCTTGCTGATGCTGTTGGCGGCGAGGCGATCGCCGAAGCGGCCGTCGGGCAGGCCGTAGGCCAGGTACGCCTCACCGAACGGCCCCGAATTCCTCGGGCTGCCAAACTGGGCCACCATGACGAAGTCGTCAGTCCCGTCGTTGTCAAAGTCGCCCACGCCGGCAAGGCTCGAACCGAGGTTCGCGCCGGGATTGAATCCATACCACTGCGCGCCTGAAAGCGTGCGGCCGACCTCGAACAGGTCCACCGTGCCGGCGGCGAGCTGCACGACGCTGATCGTGCCCGCCGCGTAGGCGTGAACCGGCTGGTTCGGCCCGTCGGACAGGGTCACGCGGATGTAGTACGGATCACCCGCGGGACGCGGCGGCACCTGGGCGAGGTCGATCGTGATTGGGAACTCGATCTCCTCGAACGCGCCCTGGGCGATGGCCTGCTGACGCAGGACGATGATGTCGAGCGGGTCACCCTGCGCGTCGGTGCGCGGGTTGGTCACGTCGTCGTTCTTGGGATCGGTATCGAGGTCGAGGACGAGGTAAGCCGTCGCCCCGCTATCCGGATCGTACGGCCGCGCGGCATCCGGTGCCTGAAGCGTAGGCTGGATGGTCACGGTGATCTGGTCATCCTGCGCGACGCTGCGGTTGAACTGAGGCGCGGTGACGGTGACGACCGGCGGAACGGTGAGCGGGCCCTGGCCCGGCGGCGCGACGGTCACCACGAGGCGATTCGTCGTGCCGGCGATGTTCGCAAACACGTTCACCGCGGCATTCACCGAGTCGTTGATGACACCGAGCAGGTTGTAGGTGCCCACGGGCACGAGCAGTGTCGAGACCGAGAACGAGTCCGGCCCGGTCGCGTCGTTCTCCTCGATGTTCGACACGAGCAGATACGTGGTCGTGGAGGCCGGATCGACGAGCAGGAAGCTGATGCGCGCGTTGGAGTCGCGATCGGTGTCAGTCCAGCGGATGGTGAACCGCTCGCCCTGATTGACTGTCAGATCGCCGGCAGGCGCCACGAAGCTCAGCGTGGGTACGTCGCTTTCGGTACCGCCACCGCCCACCACGAGTTGGGGGGTGGGAATGCCGCCGCAGGAGACGACCATCGGGGTCATGCACGCCATCGCGGCGACGAGCACCACGCCAGTGCCAACCGCTGTCCCGCGCATTCGGTTCATCATCAGCCTACTCCATCAACGGGGCTTGCTTGCCGATCCGGGGGCGAACGTTTTCAGACGCCGCGACCCCGCCGCGCCCTTGGCAGGTACACTGGGGCGTCGTTCAGGCTGGAGCCTGGGAGTACCGAGCCTGCCGGAGGGTCGATCCGACGACCCCCGCCGTGGACCGCGTCGCACCGGCGACCGACTCGTGGCCAGGCCGCATACAGGGCGGCGAAACTACGACTGCAATTGCTGCCCGGCCGACGGCTCCATCGCGGCCTGCGGGCAGCCCAAGTCGCCCGCATGATAGGGACGGGGCAATTGTCCCGTCAAGCACTCCGCCGGCGAGGTCGCCCGGGCGTGTGTCTCCGCGGCCTGACCACCACTGACCCACCCAGCCCGGTTTGACCAAGATCGGCGAGGCCCTATAGTCACCGGTCTGTGGCGACGCCCCCTCCGGGCGGCCCGTGGCGGCCCGGCACAGCAGGGATTGATCGAAGTTCCCGAGGGCGTCGATTCGATCGGTACTACCCGCCCGATTGTGGAGACCATACGTGGCCAGAACTGTCACTCTGAAAGGCAATCCGCTCAAGCTTGAAGGACCGGAGCTCAAGGCCGGCGACAAGGCCCCGAACGCCCGGTTGAGCAAGAACCTGCTGGAAACGACCTCGATTGCCGACACCGCCGGCAAAGTGCGGATCTTCAGCGTCGTCCCCTCGCTCGACACCCCGGTCTGCTCCATCCAGACCAAGCGGTTCAACGAGGAGGCGGCAAAGCTCAGCAACGTCGCGTTCTACACGATCAGCTGCGACCTCCCGACGGCCCAGGCCCGGTTCTGCGGCGCCGAGGGGATCGACAAGGAAAAGCTCCACGTCCTCAGCGATCACCGCGAGACTGCCTTCGGCAAGGCCTACGGCACGTTGATTCCCGACCTGCGCGTGAACTGCCGGGCGGTCTTCGTTGTCGACCGTAACGACGTCATCCAGTACGCGGAGTACGTGCCCGAAGTGGCCGAGCAGCCCAACTACGACAAGGTGCTGGAGCGTGCCCGGCACGCGGCGGGCTGAACCAAGCCTCGCCGGTCGCATGCAGGAAGCCGATCCCGCCGCCCGGCCGGCCTTCGACCGGCCGGCGGCGGTCATTCTACAAGTCACCCGACGAGACCCCGATGTCCCAGTACCCGCCGCCCCCGCCGACTGCCTGCGCCCCGAGCGAAGCCTATTCGGCCGGTCCCCCGCCGATGAGCAAGTCCGCGGTCGCCGCCCTGGTGTGTTCTCTGCTGGTTTGCCTGCCGGGGTTGCACGGCCTGCTGGGAATCGTGTTCGGGATCATCGGGCTGACCTCAACCTCCGGCGGTCGCCGGCGGGGACGGGGAATGGCGATCGCGGCGATTCCGATCTCGGTGATCCTGGGCAGTATCAGCACGCTGATGGGGTTCGGCGCGTTCATGGGATTCCGGGCGATGATCGATCTCGCCACGCTCCCCCCCAAGCTTCAGGGCGTATTCGTGGCCGCCAGCGCTGACCCCGCCCCTGCGATAGCCGGGCTGCGGCAAATCTCCACGCCTGCGTTCAATCGCAAGTACTCCGACGCGGATCTGCAAGCCTGGCTGGCAGATATCGCCCGCGAATACGGGGCGGCCAGGTCGATCACGATGGGCACACAGGGCAGCCCCTCGCCGACGGGGAACCTGCTGTCGCTGCCTGTCAGCTTCGTGAACAAGACCACCGCGCGGATCAACCTCAAGATCGACCTCGACGAGGCGTCGATGTCGTTCAGAATCTCGGCCATCGATGTCGACGGCAAAGGGCCGACATCCAGCGCGCCCTCGCCGTCCGCGGACGAGGCGGGCGAAGCGACGCCTGAATCCGAGGCCCCCTGACGAGCCCGCACGCCCGGCTTCAAGAAACTCACAGCCCTGCGCCCGACCGCCGCGCCGGAATTGCCGGGCAAATCGCACGCGCGTGGCTCATTGTCCGCTTGCAACTCACCCGGTCTGCCGTATGCTCGGTCAAGCGCTCTGCCGCGGCGGTTTCCGATGCGGTGAGCGACCCACTGAGAGATCTCAGGACGCCCCGAACGCTCTTCACGGCGGACGCACGATGCGAAACCGGAACTACTTTGGAAGACGTCGGCGCCGGCGACCGGCGCCGCTGATCGTTGTAGCGCTGATCGCCGCCGGCGCCGCGTGGTGGATGTGGCCCTCCGGCTCGGGCGCTGCGAGCGACACGAATTCTGCGGACGACCGGCTCGCCCTCACGCCGGGCACGCCGCGACCGGTGCTTCAGACCGACCGGCCGGAGATCGAACCGGCCCTGCCTCCGCGCGAGGGGATCGTCGAGAAGGGCGCGCAGGATCCCGAAGTGGAACCACGCCGCGCCGTGTCACCGACCCAGCCCGCCGCCGCCGTCGAGAGCCGGGTGGAGCAACTGCTCAAGTCGGGCCGCGCAGCTCTGGCCGACGGGCAACTGCTCACCGCCCGGGCCCAGCTCAACGAGGCTTTCGTCCTCGGCCTGTCCCGCTCCGACGCGGCAAGCGTCCGGGCGGACCTCGTGAAACTCGCCGACGAGACCGTCTTCTCCCGCCGGATCATCCCTGGCGATCCCTTCGCCGAAAAGCACGTCGTCGTCTCGGGTGACACGCTCGCCCGGATCGCTTCCAAGTATAAAGTGCCGGACGACCTGCTCGCGGCCATCAACGGCATCGTCCGCAAGGATCTGATTCAGCTGGGCCAGACGCTCAAAGTGGTGGGCGGGCCGTTCCACGTGGTGGTCAACTGCGAGTCGTTCACGATGAACGTCTTCCTCGGGGATGGGCCAGGGCGCATCCTTGTGCGGCAGTTCCCCGTCGGCCTCGGCGAGGACGACGGCACGCCGCGCGGGACGTGGAAGGTGAAGAACAAGCTCGAGAACCCCACCTACTACCCGCCCCGTGGCGGCAAGATCGTCACCGCCGATGATCCGCAGAACCCGCTCGGCGAGCGGTGGATCGGCCTCGAGGGCGTCGCAGGCGACGCGGTGGGCCAGCAGCGCTACGGCATCCACGGCACGATCGAGCCCCATTCGATCGGCCAGAACGCCTCGCTCGGATGTGTACGCATGCACAACGCCGATGTCGAGTCGCTCTACGATCTGCTCGTGGTCGGTCACTCGACAATCACCATCGAATAGCCCGCGAGGCAGCGCCCATGTCCTGGATCCGCCTTCACCCCGACGATGACGCCAAGGGGCTGCTCGCCGCGATCTACGACGCCGCGCGGCGCCGCGCGGGGAAGGTCTTCCAGATCCTCCGCATCCAGAGCCTCAATCCGTCCGTGCTCGAATCGAGCATGGAGATGTACAAGCGGATCATGTTCGGTCCCTCGCCCCTCTCGCGCGGCCAGCGCGAAATGCTGGCCGTCGTCGTCTCCAGCACCAACGAGTGCAGGTACTGAACGCTCGCCCATCAAAGCGACCTCCGGGTTGAGGTCGCCGATGACGCATGGGTCGCCGCGATCGCGACCGACTACACGACTGCCGCGCTGACTCCCGTCGACCGGGCCCTCTGCGACTACGCCGCGAAGCTCACCCGCATCCCCCACGCCGTTGGCCCGGCCGATCTCGACGCCCTCCGCGCGGCCGGGCTGGACGACCGCTCCATTTCCGACGCGGCTCAGGTCATCGCTTACTTCAACTACATCAACCGCATCGCCGATGGGCTCGGCGTGGATCCGGAGCCGGAGTTTGACGGCCGCTGATCCCCTCCCCCGGCCACTCGTCCGATAATCGCCCTGGCTCCTTCCCGGTACCGGCCGACGCTCCGCCCCCGTCCGCGAATACCCGATAACCCGATGTCCGCTGTTTCAGGACCTTGGGTCGGCCGACGGATCGCGGCCAGGAGGCGCTTCGTGACTATCGCATTGAACATACTGCCGACGACCGGCTCGCAGACGCCCTTTCCGGCGATGCCCGAAGCGCGTCGCCGGATCTCGCCCTTCAAGGTCGTGCTGGCCGATCCCCCCGCGAAGGACGACGACTACGATAAGGCGTACCCCAACCTCGGGCTGATCCAGATTATCTCGTACCTGCGCGAGCAGACGCCGCTGACGGACGACGACATCATCTTCCTCGACCAGTTCCACAGCATCGAGGATCACATCCGCGTCTGCGAAGAGCTCCGGCCGCAGGTATACGGCCTGTCATTCGCCTTCCTGACCCAGCGGATCGCCTACGAGACGATCAACGTCCTCAAAGCGCGCTTTCCCGACATGTTCATCATCGCGGGGGGTCCGCATCCCACGTCCGTCCCGCGCGACGTGATGGACAAGACCGCCGCCGACGCCGTGTGCGTGGGCGAGGGCGAGATGACCCTGGCCGACATCGTCAACGTGCTGATCTACGGCGGCCGCGACCTGTCGCGTATCCCCGGCCTGCTGCTGCGCACCCCCGACGGCACGCTCGACACTGGCAAGCCGCGGGCCTATGAAAACCTCGACGAATTGCCCTTCATGGCCTGGGATCGGATCGACTTCTCGCGCTACGTCGGCCAGCACTACTGCCGGTCGAACAAGCAGACCTGCATCGTGATCAGCCGCGGGTGCCCCTACAAGTGCACGTTCTGTTCGCTGCCGGTGTGGCGGGCGGCCAAGCCGTATGTTCGCATGCGATCGCCCGAGAACATCGCGCGCGAAGTCGACTGGCTCTACAAGCTCGGCGTGCGCGAGATCAAGATCGTCTCCGACGAAATCAACGTCACGCTTCCCTGGGCCAAGGAGGTCTGCCGTGCCATCGGCGACCTTGGCCACAAGGACCTGTTTTTCCAGAGCAACCTGCGCGCCGACAAGATTGACGACGAACTGGCCTACCTGTTCAAGCGCATGAACATGTGGCTCGTGCACCTCGGCGTGGAGAGCGCCAACGACCGCGTGCTGACCGGCATCGAGAAGCACATCACCGTCGCAGAGGTCGAGCGCTGCCTCAAGTTCCTCAAGCGCCACAAGATCAACGTGCTTCTGTTCATGATGGCGTTCCAGCTCTGGGAGGAAGGCGGCGAGCTTCGCCACGAAACCCCGCGCGAGATCCGCCGATCGCTGCGGTGGGTGTGGAAGCAATTCCTCCTGCGCCGCATAGACTACATGACCTGGTCGATCGCCACGCCGATGCCCGGCGCGCCGCTGCAGGACATCGTCGACCGGCACGGCTTCCGCTCAGCCGAACACGTGCTGGACAACTGGAACCGCAACAAGGACTACCTGGGCATCGACCTGACCAGCCTCGGAATCACCGAGCGAAGCAAGATGTTTCACCTGCGGGCGGGCATCGTCTCGAAGGCGATCTTCATGCTCTTCTCCGGCCGCTTCGACTGGAAGCGGCACGCCTACCGCATCGGCATCCTGATGCGCAGCTTCTTCGGCAACTGGCGGCCGAGAACCGACCGGTCGATCCCCGTGCCAGCGCGGATGAACACGCCGCTGCGCACGAAGGTCGAAGGCTAGCAGCTACGTCAGGCTGAACTTTACCTGTGACCCGGTCACGCCTCAGGGTCACCGGGCTTGTCTTTCCTTTCCGGCCTTTGTGGCTTCGCGTGAGATTTCTCACGCCGAGGCGCACAGCTCGCAATGATCGGCGGGCGACATGCTCTCGCTGTACTCAGCCTGGGCATGCTCTTCGCGTGCTACCACGCCTTGCCAGCTTGGGATCAACCCCCTTATTCCCGGCATCAAGCCAGCCCTCTCACCCCGCAGCATCAACGGGAAGTCCGCGGCCGACGGGGGTGGTCCAAGTTGCTTCCTGACAAAGCAGGCCATGGCCGGTCACGACGCGCACTGAGACAAGACGCTCCTGCATGCTCACGCTGAGTACAGCGAGAGCATGCCACCCGCCGGTCTAACGGATCAGTTGGGAGGACTGAGCGGAGAAACACAGTCTTGACAGTCCCCAAGATCCAATTCCACGAGACCGGTATCGTCTCTGATTGTCCAGCATCTTTCGTGACCGGCTTCATCGCGAAACCAGACCCGGCTCATTGCATCCCACCCCAAGTTCCAGCGAGCATCGTGTTCGATATTAATTATCATCCCATCCAGAATAGACGCCGAATACGCATCGTAGACACTGACCGCCAGAAGGGAAGAGGAGTCATTATCGACCGGGAGAAATGGCGTGGTGCGCAGGAAGAATCGCCGCTCAGGATCGAGGGGTAGACGCCTAGGGCTGCTCCATCCCACATCGGCTCTATCGGGATCTACTGACCACAGGAACTGCGCACGAACTTGGGAGTCAATTCTGTGTCTCGAGAAGAAACCCGTCGGAAGGCAAGCAAAGCAAACAATGCCCAATACAAGAATAGTCAACAACAGCAACACGCAACAGTATGACCACTTTGATGAAAATCTGCACCCAACCATTCTACCACCTTTCTACCCATCACATGCCGAAGCCAGCGCTTAGAGCCTATCCGAATAACCCTGTCTTGTCGGCAACGATCATGGCTAGCGCC
>CAYRSS010000025.1:16534-55498 GCA_964426945.1 uncultured Phycisphaeraceae bacterium | reverse complement strand
GCAGCGGGCGGCGATTATAGCAGGAATCCGCTGAAATCCCGCTCGGCTTGCCTGAGTCAGCCGTCTTCGTGCCGACG
Organism: uncultured Phycisphaeraceae bacterium; assembly: GCA_964426945.1. Classification (GTDB taxonomy): domain Bacteria; phylum Planctomycetota; class Phycisphaerae; order UBA1845; family UBA1845; genus CAYRSS01. Next base: position 55,421 of record CAYRSS010000025.1, on the reverse strand, counting down.
GATCAGCGGGTGACTGACTGCTGTAGCCGGGCGTAGTCCCGGAGGTCGGTGTCGCCGTCGTGGTCGAGGTCGGCTTCGGGGCAGGGGGTGTCGGCGTCGGGGCCGAGCAGGCAGTCGGCGAAGAACGCGATGTCGGCCGCGTCGTGTGTGCAGTCGCTGTTGAGATCGCCGGGAACGGGCTCGCCACAGGCCGCGGGGACGAGGCGCTGGAGCATCGCGAAGTCGCGCAGGTCGATGCGGCCGTCGCCCGAGAGGTCGGCGCGGAGGCACCACGGGTTCTCGCCGTCGGGGCCGAGCATGCGCTCGGCGAAGATGCGGACGTCCTCGGCGTCGATCGTGCCGCCGTCGTCGAGGTCGCCCTCGATGATCGGCGGCAGGTAGAGGACGTAGCCCTCCTGCGTGCCTTCGGTGAAGGCCATGCCGACGATCGTGCGGCCGTCGTCAGACACATCCTCTGCGACCGCGATCAAGAAGTCCGTCAGGTCGATGTCGTAACGCTGCGGCAGCCAGGTTCGCAGCGGGTGAAGACCGTAACACTCGTCCCAGATGAACGGGCCAAGGTGAACTTCGGGATTCCCGACATACAACGTGTCACCGACCACGGTGGCGCCATCGAACGATGCAGCCTTGATGCTCGCTTCGAATGGAAGGAGAACCATGCCCTCCGCCTCGGTCCAGCGTAGGGCACCCATCCCGTTCATCGGCGCGAACCCACCGCCGTAGATGACGCGACCGTCGCCGGAGATAGCCCCGGCCCCCGTAGATCCCTGATCATCCGACTCCGGCCAGCCCGGGTATCGGCCGAGACTGACCATGCCGGTTCCTTCGGTCCAGCGGAAGGCTTCGTTCAAGGGGCCGCTCGTCGCAGATGATCCGACCACAATCTGCCCGTCGGCTGACACATCCCGCGCAATACTGTTGCCGAACGCACCGGGGAAGGCGCCAAGGTCCAGAACGGTGCCGTTGCGCCATAGAGCCGCGCTGATAACGAAGGGGATCGAACCGTAGCCAACCACGGTCCGGCCGTCGGCAGAGATGGCCTTTGCGCCACTATCAAACGGACCACCCGAGATGTCAGGTAACGGCACGAGGGCGCCGACTGGCGACCATAGGAACACCTGCTTCCACCGATCCTGCCCCGTGGTATTCGCGGATTGACCGAAGCAGGCGGCGACGGTTCCGTCGTACGACAGGGCCCCTACCTCACTGCTGAACACCACTCCACCGCTCAACGCGCCGATCGGCTGAAGACCCCGTTCGGCAGTCCAGATGCAAGCGATCGTTCCCGCCTCCGTCGTGCTTCGACCGCCGACAACCTGCCCATCACCGGACACCGCCGTCGCAACGCTCCAGACATTACCACCCGGGATATCCCCTATGCCGACCAGAATCGCATCCTGCGCATAACCACTCAGCGCGAGGGTCGCAGTCAGCGCCGCTATCGTGAGGAACGATTTCATAACGATGGGGCTCCTGCTGCGTTGGCCGCGTCGCCGGTTCGTTCCTCCAGCGATCGAGTTCCCGTCAGCCAGTGCTCAACCGCGAACTCTCAGCTTCGGCATACGAGGCTGGCACGTGGGATGCCACGCGCGACCGCGCAGGTCCCCACGCGAGAATTCCGAGCGGGAAATGCCGCGGCTGCGCATCAGCGATTCCACCGCCTGCACTTTGGTGATGTCACCCCGGCCGCGTGTTTCTTACGCGCCGCCGCGGAGGTTCTGGCCATCCCGCGGGGCCCAGCGCGATCCGGACGTGAAGCCGACCCGCCGACCACCGGTAAAAACGCGGCCCGCCCGGCTTGCGTTGCGCAAAACCGGGCGGGTTTTCTGCTGCCCTTAACGCGGTCGGATTGTCTCCCGCGGGGGTCGTCGCCTGGCTCGTGGGTCGGGGGTCTGCGAAGGACGGCCCACCTACAGCGGCTCTTCGACCTCGGCGCGGCGGGTGATCTTGATGGCGACGTGGTCTTTGTGGCGGCCGAGGCGGCCGGCGAACTTCTTCTCGTTCTCGATCAGCATGACATGCTCTGACGCCGCGGGCTTGGCGGTCTGCAGGATGTCGCCGGGCTGGAGGGTCAGCAGATCGCCCACGGTGATGTCGGTCTCGGCGAGGTAGACGACGATGTCGACGTCGGTGGCGCCGATCTGGCGGGAAATCTCCTCGCGCTTGCTCTGGGCGGCGGCGCGGCGCTGATAGGCCAGCCAGCCCTGCGAGACCAGCTTGTTCATCACCGGCTCGATGACGGTGAAGGGCATGCACAGGCTCATTGTTCCGGCCCGGCCGCCGAGCTTGATCTCGAAGCCGATCACCACCACCACTTCGTTCGGAGCGACGATCTGCACGAGGTGGGGGTTGCTTTCCACTTCGCCGATGGCGAACTTGACCTCCACCAGCTCTGACCAGACCTCGGTAAGGCAGTTGAGCGCCCGCTCGGTGATGCGCGAGACGAGACGCTGCTCGATCATCGTGAGCGGCCGCTGGGGGATGAACATGTCGCTGTGCCCGCCGCCGAGGAGGCGATCGATCACCGGGTAGATGATCAGCGGGCTGACTTCGAGACACATCTGGCCGGCAAGCGGCTCGGCGGTAAGCAGGTTGAAATTGGTCGGGTTCGGCAGCGAGTGGATGAACTCGCTGTAAGTAAGCTGCTCGATGGTCGCGACGCGGATCTCGACGATCGTCCGGAGAAACGCGGAGAGCGAGGCCCCGAAGTTGCGCGCGAAGGTGTCGTGGATGCTCTCGAGCGAGCGCATCTGCTCTTTGCTGACACGCTCAGGCCGCTTGAAGTCGTAGGTGGAGACATCGCGGACGGTGCGTGAGCCGCGCTCGACGTTTATGTCGCCGACGTCGGTCTCGTCGCCGCCGACGGCCGCCAGCAGGGCATCCACTTCGCTTTGATCGAGAACGTCGGTCATGGCGCGAGCATCTCTTCCCCGGCGGCGGGCGCGGAGCCCGCGCAGCCGAATTCCCTTCGTCTTTATCGGAGGTTCCCGTCGCCCGGCTTGAGGGCGAGCGGGCGGCCATCAGGGACCGCTTCCGGAGGCCGCGGCCGGCCGCCCTGCGGGCCCGGGCCGGGCGATGATTCCGGCTGGCGGGAGGGGTTTTGCGTCGGCGGCAGGTCGGCGCTGCGCGCGTTGTGCGGGATGGAGGCGGTTCGAGGGTTCGGCCGCGGGTTCCGGCGGGAGGAGGCAATCATGCATCCAGGCAGGCAGGGGGGAGGGGCGGAGGATCGGCGCGCGGTCGCGTGCCGGTCGGCGGTGCTGACGGGCGACGAGATGCCCGCGTCGGTGCTGGTGGCGCCCTGGGGGGAGGTCCGCAGCGCGAGCGGCGACTTCGTGGTGGACGAGGAATCGGCCCGGCTGGTCATCGCTTCGTTCGAGGAGCATGGGACCGACCTGCCCATCGACTACGAGCACCAGACGCTCGGCGGCGCCTACGCCGCGCCGGACGGCAAGGCCCCGGCGGCGGGGTGGATCCGCCGACTGGAGGCTCGGCCGGGCGTCGGGCTGATCGCGCACATCGAGTGGACCGCGCCCGCGGCGGAGCTGCTGCGCACACGGCAGTATCGCTACCTGTCGCCGGTGGCGCTGGTGCGTCGCGAGGACCGGCGGATGGTGTCGCTGCACTCGTGCGCGCTGACCAACAAGCCGGCGATCGTGGGCATGTCGCCGATTACCGGCCACCCGCCGGAAGAGGCGGACGCGCTGACGGCGCTGCGGAACAGGCTGGCGTTGCCGGCCGAGGCGGCGTCGCAGGATGTGCTGGTGGCCGCTTCGCAGCGGCTGGCGGCGCTGGACGAAGAGGCGACAAGTCGGCGGGCCGCGGATCTGGTGGGCAAGGCGATCTGCGCGGGTCGGCTTGCGGAAGCGCAGCGCGCCTGGGCGGAGCGGCTGGTGCTGCGCGATCCGTCGCTGTTTGAGGAGTACGTGCGCTGCGCGGCCGTGATCGCGCCGATCGGGCGTACGGCGGCTCCGACGGTCGGTGGCGTCGGATCGCGTGCAGCGTCGGAGAGTCGCGCTCGCGGGGAATACCTCGCGAGCGATCTGCTGCGAGCGATCACCAGTGAAGAGGCGTACGTGGCGGACGCGCGGCGACAAGCGACGGAGCGGTAGCACGGGGAAGCGGACCGGGGAATCCTGCACAATCAGGCAAGGAGTGACATAACCATGGCACTGACAGCGAATCGGGATCTGGATCACTACGTGGATCAGGAGCTGCGCGCCCTGGCGGTGGCGGGGGAGGCGCGCGTGTTCAAGGGGGCACTGCTGGGCCTGACGGCCGAGGGCTACGTCCGGCCGCTGGTGGGCGGCGATCTGTTCGCGGGTATCGCCTACGAAGAGATGGACAACAGCGCGGGCGAGGACGGCGACGTTTCGGTGCGGGTGTTTACGCAGGGTGATTTCGGCGTGTCGCTGGCCGGAGCCACGGCGGCGAGCCTGGGGCGGCCGGTGTTCGCCACGGCGGATGACACGCTGACTTTCGCCGGCGCCGGCGCGACGCCGGTGGGGGTGGTGCAGGACCTCGTTTCGGACGACGCGATCGTGCTGCGCATCCGCTCGCTGGAGCGTCCGGTGAAGACGGTTGTTCACGCGGTGGAAAACCTCTCCGCGGGTGTCGACATCGCGGCGCGAGCCATTCACACGTTCGCCGGCGACGCGTGGATCGTCGGGGCGCGGGTGGTGAATCAGGCCACCTCCCCGGCGGGCATCAACGATTCGAACACCTGCGTGGTGGCCGTGGCGATCGACGCGGGGGCGGTGGCCACGGCGACGTTCAACTCGACGACGGTCTTCCCCGCGGCGAACACGGCGCACGCGATGGGCGCGCTGACCAACGCCCACGCCGCGGCGGGCGACGTGCTGACCCTCGCAGTGACCAACGGGACGACGGCGGACCCCGGTCCGTTCGTGGTGGAAGTGGATTACGTGTAGCGGGCGACACGAACGATCGGGGATCACCAGGAGCACAGCAGTGGCGATTATCAACACGGGATTACTGACCAAGGGACTGCGCAGCGAATTCTTCAACCGGTTCGAGCAGACGCCGGCGCACTACGCCGACCTGGCCACGCGCATCGCGTCCAACTCGGATCACGAGACCTATCGGTGGCTGGGCAGCGTGCCGCAGATGCGCGAGTGGGGCACGGGCCGCGTGGCGCGGGGGCTGCGGAGCGAGTCGTACTCGGTGGAGAACCTCAAGTATGAGGCGACGCTCGAGGTGGATCGCGACGAGATCGCCGACGACCAGACGGGACAGATCCGCATTCGCATCGCCGAGCTGGCCGACCGGGCGGCGACGCACAAGGACTACCTGCTCAGCCAGTTGCTGATTCACGGCGGCGACGCCGGCTTTCACAGCTACGACGGCGTGCCGTTCTTCAGCACGTCGCACGAATCGGGCGCCTCGGAGACGCAGAGCAACAAGCTGACGCCCGAAGCGGGTGATGATGAGGCGCCCACCGCGGCCGAGTTCCGCGCGGCGCTGGGCGCGGGCATCGCCGCGATGATCGGTTTCCGCGACGACCAGGGCCACCCGATGGCTCACTCGGCGACGGGGTTCGTGTGTGTCACGCCGCCGAGTCTCTACCTTACCGCGCTCGAGGCAGTGAACGCGACCGTGATCGGCGCGACGACCAACACACTGCAGGGCGCTGCCCGGGTGATCGCCCTGCCCTGGCTGAGCGATCCGTCGGTGTGGTATCTGCTGAAGACCGACGGCGTGATCCGGCCGCTGATCTTCCAGGATCGCGAGCCGATCGAGTTCACCGCGCTGACCGAGCAGAGCGAAGAGGGCTTCCGTCGCGAGAAGTTTCTCTACGGCGTGCGGGCGCGCTATCGCCTGACCTACGGCTACTGGCAGTACGCCGTGCAGCACACGTTCACGACCGGCAGCTAGTCGCTTCGGAGGGGCAGTCGTGGTGTACATCACGAACAGCGACATTGCGCAACGGGTCGGCGCGACAGCGTACACTCACCTGGCGGACGACGATGGCGACGGCATGGCCGATGAGGGCGTCGTGACCGCCATTCGCGCCGCGGCGCAGGGCGAAGTGGACAGCTACCTGGCGATGCGTCACCGCGTGCCGATCGACGTCGAGGCGTATCCGGAACTGGCGGGGCTGCTCGCGTCGATCACGCTGGATGTGGCCGAGCTGCGGCTTCGCGAGCGTCGGCCCCCCGTCGCGGCGGAGGCACGCACCCGGGCTGAGCGGGCGCGGGAGTGGCTGGCGGCGGTGGCGGCGGGGCGGCTGACGCTGCCTTCGCTGTCGCCGTTGCCTGTGGCCGGCGTGACCGCGACGATTCTGGGCGACGAGCGCGTGCTTTCGGCTGACGAACTCGCGGGGTTCTGACGTCACACGGACGGTGCATCGATGAGCGAGACGGGCGTTACGACGGTCGAAGGGGCAATCGGTCTGCTGGTCGCTGGGTTGCGCGAGGCGGTCGCCGACGATCCACCCACAGCCGCGGCGCCGTTTCGTGTCGTGACGGAGGGCACGACCGATGCGACAGCTCATCCGCGGCCGCTCTTGGCGGTGCGCGTCGTCGCCGTGGAGCGGATCGGGTCGATTGACGACGACCGGCTGGAGTCGGTGTCGCTTGCGATGGCTGTCGCGGGCGACGCGGTGGGTCATACGCAGCGCGCAGCGCTCTGGCAGCTTGTGGGCGGCGTGGAAGATGCACTTGACGCGTGGAGCGACGCGGGCCTGGCCGACGGGCTGATGGGAATCAGCGCCAGAACGTGGCATCCAACACGGCCGGAGGGCGGCGGTGGCGTGGCGGTCGTATCGGCTGAAGGCCGCATGACGCTCACGATTCGCGTCACCCGCGGCGCCAGTCGGGAGGCGACGGCCTAGGAGTCCGTTGAGGAAAGGGGCAGTCACCGCCCGAGTCGCTCATCGCGGGCAAGGGAAGCCGGTTGACGCCGGAGCCCGGCCCCTTTTTCAACGGACAGCTAGCGCAGCGGTGAGGCAAGGGAGCGGATGATGAATTGGATTCTGGCGACGCGCGGCGCAGCAACGGTGCTGCGCGTCAGTCCCTTTACAGAGACGGCGATCACAGGCGTCCACAGCGTCGTGTATCGTCCCGGTGTCGATCTCATTCCGCTCTATGTCGGCGACGCCACGCCGTTGGGGGCATACTCGCGCGGGCTGCATCGCATCGCCGGCGTGGTGTATGCGTACGACGGCGATGCGGCGGAGGCCCTGCTGAGCATCGACGCCGAGGTCGATCTGCTCATTCGCTACCGCGCCCGCGATGGCGTGCGCGTGCGGACGATCGAGCGGATTCTCTTCGGTGGTGCGGCGCAGGTTGCGTTTCCAGCCGTGGAGACGGAGGCCGCGCCGCTGATCGGCGTGCCCTTCCGCGCGCAGCTTCCCACCGGCACAACGCTCGCCAACGCCATCATCGACCAGGAGGACGAGTAGCCATGACGACCGGAATGGATGCGCTGGTTCGCCGGGCGCAAGGGATGCTCGCGGCGCAGGACGCCGACCTGGCCGCGAAGGGCCATCGCGAGCTGGCCGCCGTGTACGCGCGATCCGCCGACGGCAACGGACACATCAGCGAGAAGGTCAGCCTGGCTGTGGACTTCCGCCTCGTGTTCATCCGTTGTCATTTCAGCGGTCCGGCGGGCACGGCGTCGCTCGTCGTGCGCCTTGGCTCGCGCCTGGGTGAGGAATATGGCTGCGTGGTTGCGAGCTACACGGCGGGTTCCGGCGCGGACCTGTTCGCGACGGACTTCGCCACGCGGCACGACGATCCGTCGCCCTACAGTTTCGCGGCGGGCGACGAGCTGTTCATCGAATGGACCAACCCCTCTCCCGGCGACATCCAATGGGGCCTGGAAGTCGGCCTCGCGCTCAGTGCGCGGCCGATGATGGGGGTGTGACGTCTCCGGCGTTGATCGCCGCTTCGCCGATCCCTAAGCTTCGGTGGTGAGTCTTCCGGATCCTCTTCAGGAACCATCGCCGCCGCCCACAGCGCGGCCGGTGGCGCATCCGCTGGGGCCGGTGTTCCGCGTCGTGCCGGCGTGGGAGCCGGCCGCGGCGCGGCGCTGGGCGGCGCTGGTGTTGCTTGCTGTCTCGGCGGTGTTGGGGGCGGCCGTGTGGCTGAAGCCTTCGCCCGCGGGGTTGGGCACGCATCGCCAGCTTGGTTTCCCGGCGTGTTCCGCGATCACGCTGACCGGCTATCCGTGTCCTTCCTGCGGCATGACTACAGCGTTTGCATACACGGTGCGCGGGCGGTGGATCGCCGCGTTTCATGCGCAGCCGGCGGGGTTCGGGCTCGCGCTGATGGCGGCGGGGTGTGGCGCGATGGCGGTGTACACGCTTCGCACCGGGCGCGTCGTGCGGCTCAATCTGTTTCGCTGGCGCCCCGGCTGGTTGCTCGCGGCATTTTTCGCGATGCTGATTCTGGGGTGGTGCTACAAGCTGCTGACCGGGTTGGCCACGGGTGCGTTGCCCTATCGCCCGTAGCGGCGGTGCCGGGCGGATGTGCGGGAGCCCGCGCGTCCGGCGCGGCCGTGCGGAATCACCGAACCGCCTACCGCCCTCAGCGTCCCTTGAAAAAGGGGTCAGGCGCCGCCCGGGTCGGCCTTCACGGACAAGGGAGGCGGGTTGGCGCCGGAGCCAGCCCCCTTTTTCAACGGACAACTGACGATCGCGGGCAGCCCCCGAGGCCGGAAGCTGCCCGCGAATTCTCGACTGCTTGTTGTGCGGTCTTCGTCTACACCCAGCCGCGGATCTTGCACGCCTCGGCCACCCGCGACACGGCCACCATGTAGGCAGCCAGCCGATTGTGGGTCTTCATCTTCTTGGCCATGTTAAAGACGGCGTGGGCGGCGTCGGTCATCTTGCGGTCGAGCTGCCGGTGCACGTCTTCAAGGGCCCAGTAGTAATTGTAGGTGTTCTGAACCTGCTCGAAGTAGGAGACGGTCACCCCGCCCGCGTTGGCCAGGAAGTCGGGCAGCACGACGATGCCGCGCTCGTGCAGGATGCGATCGGCCTCGGGCGTGGTCGGTCCGTTGGCCAGCTCGCAGATGACCTTCGCCTTGAGCTTCGGGGCGTTGCGGTCGGTGATGACGTTTTCGAGCGCTGCGGGATAGAGAATGTCCACCGGCAGTTCGAGCACCTGTTCGTTCGAGACGGGCTCGCCGCCGGGGAAGTCGGAAACCTGGCCGGTTTCGAGCTTGTGGCGGACGATGGCCGCGGCATCCAGCCCCTTGCGGTTCATGACACCGCCGCGCGAGTCGGTGACGGCGACGAGCGTTCCGCCGCCGAAGATCTCCTGATGCAGCGTTGCGGCGAACTGCCCGGCGTTGCCGAAGCCCTGAATGGCGTAGGTAGACGCCGACGGATCGAGGTTGAGCAGCTTGCAGGCCTCGCGTGTGACGTACATGCCGCCGCGGGCGGTGGCGTCGCCGCGTCCCTGCGAACCGCCGATGGGCAGCGGCTTGCCGGTGATGACGCCGGGGTGCGAGTGGCCGAGGATCGTCTCGTACTCATCCATCATCCACGCCATGATCTGCGGCGTGGTGTACACATCGGGTGCGGGCACGTCGCGGTTTACGCCGATCTCGCGGGCGATTGCCCGGATGAAGAGGCGAGAGAGGCGCTCCTTCTCGCCGTCGGTGAGATCCTTCGGGTTGCAGGTGATCCCGCCCTTGCCGCCGCCGAGGGGAATGTCGACGACGGATGTTTTCCAGGTCATCCACGCCGCGAGGGCGCGAACGGTGTCGATGGTTTCGTCGGGGTGCCAGCGGATGCCGCCCTTGGTGGGGCCGCGGGCGTTGTTGTACTGCACGCGATAGCCCTTGAACACGCGGACTTCGCCATTGTCCATGCGCAGGGGCAGCGTGAAGTGGTACTCGCGCATGGGCCAGCGCAGCAGTTCGTGCGTGGCGGAATCGAGCCCGAGCTTGGCTGCTGCTTCGTCAAGCTGGGCCTGGGCGATACGAAAGGGGTTCAGTTCGGACATGGAGGTTGCTCCGGGCGTGATGTCGCTTGCCGTGCGTACTTCGTGGCCGCCGGTTACGAGTCCATGAGGAGCGCGGCCGGCGAGTTGAGCTTGAGCGTTTTCTGCGGGCCGACGATCTTGGCGATTTCTTCCTTGCTCTTGCCCGCATCTTCGGCGTAGTGGCGTGCCTCATCCTCGGGAATCATCTTGATCTCGAGTTCGCCCTCGACGGTGACCGTCTTGCCGACGGCGTCCATCGGAATCAGCCGGCCCTCGACCGGGCAGGTGAACTTGACGAACAGCGGCTCGCTGCCGCCGGGCTGGGTCATGTTGATCCAGCAGCCCTTGTGGGCGCAGACCGTGTCAACCACGCCCTCGACGCGGATGCGCTGGCCGGCGTAGCGATCCGGGTTTTTCAGCACGTCGGCGACCTTGATGGTCTTCCAACCGCTGAGGGTCATCTTCTCGCCGTACGAAACACCCTTGTTCGACGTCGACTGACAGCCGGCGACCATCGACACGATCATCAGCCCGAGCACGGCACAGAGGGCCGCGCGGCGGGCCGCCAAAGCGATCCGAATCATGACAGCATCTCCCCAACGACTCGCCCCGCCCGCAAGACCGCCCGCGGGTCGGGACAAAGGCCGACAGTGTAACGGAACAGGCAAGCAAGAACCATGCCGCGAGATGCGTCAGGGCGGCGTGGAAGGCGGCACGGCGGTCGTGGGACCGCCCGGCGGACGCTGCCCGGGCGGTCTTCGAGACGGGGAGAGCAGTGACGAAGCGAGCTGCGGCTCACGGCCTGCCAGGTGGCTCAAGTGATAGTTGAGCAGCGCAAATGCCCCTTCGCCGACGGCCGACCGCGCAGGATCGCGCAGTGAAGCGAGCGTTTCCTCGCGCACCGGCCGGCGCTCACGCGCCGCCGGGGCGCAGGTAGGGCACAGCATCCCGCCCTGCCACGCGGAGAAATGAGTCAGGCGCTGGCTCTTGCCGCAGGCCACGCAGGCGTCGAGCCGCGGCATCGATCCCGCCGCGTGGAGCAGCGCCGACTGGTAGGCGACCAGCGGTTCGAAGACCTCGTCGGCGTCGTCGAGGGCGGCGAGCGTGGCGCACAGCGCGTCGAACAGGCCGGGGTGGGGGTCGAAGTCCTCGGTGAGCATCGTCGTGATCTCGGCCGCGTAGAGCGCCGCATGCAGGCGCGGCAGCCGCCGGCGCAGGCCTGGGTAGCAGGCGGTCTGTCGCCACTCGGTCATGGTCGCGAGGGCGTCGCGCGATTCCGCCCGGATGGAGAGCCCCACGGTGCCGACGTCGAGCAAGTCGATGCCCGGGGCGAACTGCTTGCGCGTGCTCCGCTTCACCCCCTTGGCGATCGCGCGGATCTTGCCGTGTTCGCGGGTCAGCAGCACGAGGATCTGCGAGGTCTCAGAATAATCCACGCGGCGCAGTGCAATCGCGGCATCGGCGATCAGGGGCATCGCTGCATCGTACCAATTAGATATCGCTCGTGTCAGCCGCCGTGGGCTCCGGACGTGGAACCGGGGGGCGGGCCGTGGACAGCGCGGCCGACGGATCCGACAGGGCCGGGCGCGGGCGGGGGTTCGGGGGTGCGTGATGAGGCTGACGGTTTGTCTGTCGGCGGTGATTGTGGGATTCGCGGTTTCGTCGAGCGTGGGCGCCGCGGCGGGCTCGCACGTGCGCAGCGAGCTCTCCGGCTTTCAGCTCGAGGCGCCACCCGGCTGGGTCCGCGTCGCCTCGCGGGATATCGCGCAGACCGCCGCGCTGCGCACGACCGGCGGGCGCCCCGGCGTCGAGTTCGCCTTTCAACCCGCCACGGCGGGCCGCGCGCTGAGTTATCCCTACGCGATCGTCACGGTTGTGCCTTACGGCGCGTTCGGTCTCGACCGACAGGTCACCGAAGAAGAGATGCAACAAATCGCCCTGCAGATCGGCGATCGCAGGCCTACGCCCGGCCACACGCCGGCGAGCGAACCGGGCATTCCCGAGCCGGGGCATCAGCGGCCGCAGCTTCTCGCGGGGCGACACATGGCGGAGATGGCCTACGGCGTCGACGTACCGCGCGTCGGCCGGGTTGAGAGCCGCTCGGCCTGCTTCTTCGGCCGCGAGGCGATGGTCCAGATCACCTTCTCGGCCCGGGCCGAGTCGATGGCGTCCGTCGCCGGGCTCTGCGACCGGCTCTTCGAATCATTTCACTTCGACGCCGACCGCGAATACGTGCAGTCGCTCGGCGCGGGCATCATCGAAGAGGAGAGCGCGCTGCTCGCAGGCTCGGTGCCGCAGGCAGCGGCCCTCGGCGGTGTAGCGCTGGGGCTGGTGTTCTACGCGGTTTCGCGGCGTCGCCCCGTATCCGACGAGCCGGAGTGCGAGCCGCAGCCGGCGCTGGAGGTCGAGTAGTAGTGACCGCGCGGCTGCTTCGCTGATCGTTCACTTCTCACGTGCCCGGCATGAGCGGCTTGTCGCGAAGCAGGGCCAGCAGTGTCATGGCGGTGCCGTAGCTGCGCGACTGGGGGAAGACGCGGTCGTTCCAGGTGCCGTCGTCGTCGCGGGTCTTGAGAATCACTTCGTGCATGCGCGCCCGCATGGCGTCGCGCCGGTCGCGCGGCAGCATCTCGATCGCCTGGGCGACGTAGCGATGGCCGTAGTAGAAATAGTAGGGCGCGATGCCGTAGGGGGCTGCGTGGGTGCCGGTTTTCTTGCGCCGCTTTTCCAGCTCGTCCCAGTGCATGAAGAAGTCGTCGATTGACTTGGTGATCGCCTCGACCGAGCCGCCGCCGAGCATGCGCAGCGTGCCTTCGCACATGGGTGAGCGGGCGATCGAGCCGGGCACTTCGGCCATGTTGCCCTTGCCTTCTGCAGAGACGGTGCCGCTGTAGGAGAACGCGCCCGACTCGAGCCGCGTGCGCTGAAGCACGTCGCGCGTGCGCGCGAGCACTTCATCGGGCACGTTTGCGCCCGCGGCCTTCGCGAGCAGCAACGACTGGACCACCGACGCGGTGACGAATCCCGCGTGGTAGCGGTGGTTCTGGTAGTTCCAGCCGCCACCGGGCACTTCCTCGAACAGCACCGCGTCGACCAGTCGCGGGATCCACAGCTCGATCTTTTCGCGGCGATCGAGCATGCGGTCGGCCTTCTTGAGGTGCGCGAGGATCGTCAGGGCGTAGGCGTGTCCCCAGATGCGCACATCGTAGGCGTCGCGCTTGCTGGGCTCCATGGTTTCGTGTTCGAGCGCCTGGAAGATGTAGTCCAGGCCGCGGCCCATCGCGGCGCTGACCTTCGCGTCGTCCGCGCGACCGGCATACAGCAGGGCTTCGCAGACGATGGCCGTTCCGCCGATGCGATAGCCGACGGGAATCTGGCCGCCCACGCGGTACACGCCCTCGTAGGCCCAGGAGCCGTCCTCGGCCTGGGCCGCGAGGAGCTGGTCGACCCCGGTGCGGAGCATTTCTTCGGTGGTCGGGGCTTCCGCCGCGAGGACGCATCCGCTGGTGAGAATCCACGCCGACAGACAGCAGGCGATCCGCTGGAATGACAAGAGCGACGCTCCCTTCGTGGAGAGGGTGTCCGGTGCGGCCCGGCCCGGGCCTTGCGAGAGCGGATTAGACGGCAGGGGAAGCTCTCCCGCAACCCCGGCGGGGGCCGTGGAAATCAGCGGGACTTCAGAGGGCGCGGCGGGCGGGCTGCGCGCACCGGATCACCGATTCATTCGGCGTCGCAGGGATCGTGGTATAATCGGGAAGGGTGTCCGCTTTGCCGGCCGCCCGACGTTTCGGGAGGGACCGACTTGCGAGGAGGGCTGGCGCGCCGGTCTGCGTGCGTCAGTTCGGGTCGGGCATCTCGGCGTATTCCGGTTTGCTTTCGGCGAACCACAGCCCACCGCAGCGCCCCAATCCACCCGAGTTCCATCCGGCGCAGCGGCCTGCGCTAATCGTCAGGCGCGCGTGTCGTGCTTCCGGCCGCAGGCCTCGCCACGCCAGGGGGCCATGCCATGCTCACCGCTGCCATCCTGTCGCTCGTGTCCGGTCTGTGGCTTCATTCCGACCTGCGTTCCACGGAGCCGCCGGCTTCAGTGGTCGCACAACGCTCCGCCTGCGCGGATGTGCCACTGGAACTGACGCTGGAGCTGGATCCAGCGAAGGTGTCACCGGGCGCCATGATCACCGTGGAGGTTCGGGCGGTGGCGCGGGATGCGCTGCGCATCGTCCGCACCACGGCGTCCGCACAGGGCGCGGCGGAACTGGTCCTGAGTCCCGAGCTGGAGGACGTTTCGCTCGCGGCGTTCGAAGTCGTGACGGCCACCCTCGACGTGCGCTTCGACGCCGACCCGGAGGCAACGATCACGGTCGACGTGGAGGCGGACACGCCTGGCGGTATGTCATTCGCCAGGCGGGCCGTTCTGCATGTGTTGCGGCACGGGGGCGAGGTCCTGACGGGCCGTGGGCATCCGGTCGATCTGCGGATCGAGGCACTGGAGCGGGATCGGCTCGCCACGCGAATCACCGCGGAAGAGCACGCGCTGCTGCTGGCCGAATTGCTGCGCCCCGACGGTGAGTTCGACACGCGCACCGCGCCGTGGATGGTCGGTGTCGGGCCACGTCCTGAAGCGCAGACGGGCCCCCCGCCCGCGTCGGTCGAAGGGGAAGGAGAAATCGTTCCCGTCACGCCATCAGACACCCCCGGTCTCCGCGGCGGCGTGGCTTTCCGCGTGATGGGCAATATCCGCTGGACCGGTGACGACGGGCAGCTGCATCCGGCCTACGGTGTGACGGTGCAGGTGCGCGACGACGACACGATCGGATCCGAGCTGGTCTGGACTGATACGACGGACAGTTGGGGCAATTACGATACGGGGACGATCGTGCACGATGACGGCGTCGGCCAGGGGGCTCCGGACATTTTCGTCCGGCTGCGCCTTGCAAACGGGGTCGTCGACGTGCGGGACGACTGCTTCGGCTGTACGACCTACGAGTCGGAGTCGGCGGTCACCAATGAGTTCACCGGCGGCACGATCACCTGGAACTTCACCTACGCCCAGACCGGAACCGGGCCCGCCGCCTCGGTTCTGACGGCGCTGAGCTGGATCGCCACCTATGCAAGGAACCTCAACAGTGGTGCGTGGCTGAGCAGCGTGTACGCCCATTGGCCCGGCGATTCGGCCAGTTCGAACTACTGGTGCGGCTCGTCGTGCCGGATCAACGTGCAACCCGGCGACGAGTTCGACTGGGACGTGCTGCATCACGAGTACGGCCACAAGGTCATGGACGACTTCAACTTCGACGACAACCCCGGCGGCCAGCACAACATTGACGCCTGTCACGCGGCGGTGCGCGGCAGCAAAGACGTCGGCGTGAGGCTGGCCTGGGGTGAGGGCTGGCCCACCTACTTCGGGACGGCGGGCCAGCATGCGCTGAACCTCGCCGCCTTCGGGGTCCCGCGTGTCGGCGATTTCGACTACTCCGAAACCGCGGAAGCGACGTTCAGCTACAGCCTCGAAGACAACAGCGGCGGCCCGCCGTGGAGCACGCTCAACGGGTCGGGCGAAGACAGCGAGCTGGCTGTGCAGCGCGTCCTGTGGGACCTGTACGACACCGCCGCCGACAGCCTTGACGCGGTTCAGGAATCCGACGCCTTTCTCTTTGCGGCGTTCAGTTCGGCCCACGAGACGACGCTGTCCCGCGCGTGGCAGGCGGCAACATTCGGACTGGCCCCCGCGCGGCTGACGGCCTGGTCGGCGGTGCTCAGCGATCACAACATCGGGCCGGCGCCGCTCTGGCCGACCGATGGGGATCTGCTGCTGCCCTCCTCGCCGGTGCTCCTCTGGAGCGGCAACGTCGGCTGCGATTCCTCGTTTCGGGGCAATCGATTCGAAATCGACTTCTATCATCCCGGCACCCTCGCGCCGGTGCTGCACATTCCCTGGACAGCCATCAGCGGAACCAGCTACACGCTCACGCCGACAGAGTTCGCGGCGCTGGTGGCCGCCGGCCACGACGTGCTCTGGAGCGTGACGGGGTGGAACACGGCCGACCCTATCACCGGTCCCTACCGGGGCGCGACTCGTCTGCTCCGCGCGTACTATCCACCGATCAACGACGCCTGCGCCTCGGCCACCCTGATCGCCGACGGCACCATCACGGGCACGACGGTGGGGTCGGCCACGGATGGCAACGACAGCTGCGCCATCGGCAGCGGGCCCGACGTCTGGTACCGCTACGAAGCCACGTGCGACGGCTTCCTGCGGGCCGACACCTGCGGGTCTGCACTCGCCGCCGTGATTTCCGTGCACGATGGATGTCCCGGCGACTTCCTGAATCAGTGGGCGTGCAACCGTCACTGCCCCGGCGATCCGTGCGGCCTGGGCCACTCGTGCATCGGCGGGGTCGATGTCCCCGTGGCCACGGGACAGGTCCTGCTGATCCGCGTGGCCGGCGTGGGCAGCGCAAGCGGGGCGTTCGACCTGACGGTCGGCTGCGAAGCGCGGCACGATGCGTGCGACGAGGCGGGGCCGCTGGTCAACGGTGAGTCGGATGACGGCACGACGGTGGGTGCCGCCTGGGACAACGCCCCCGTCTGCGACGGCGTGGACAATACCGCCGCCGGCGTGTGGTACACCGTGATCGGCAACGGCAACCAGCTCACCGCGTCGCTGTGCAATGCCGTGGGAAACTACGACGCGAAACTGTCGGTCTACTGCGGCGGATGTGGCGGGCTGCAGTGCCGCGGTGCCAGCGATGACGCCTGCGGTGTGCTGCCGGAGGTGACGTGGTGCAGCACGCCCGGCGCGATCTACCATGTGCTCGTGCACGGATGGCTGGAAAACGAAGGAGACTTCCGGATCTCCCTGTCGAACGGCGCCCACTGCGGGCCGATCTACCAATCCTGTGCCCCGGCCAACGACGACTGCGACAGCGCGACGCGCGTGGGGCCGGGCTCGTTCACTTCCGACAATACCGGAGCGACAACCGACGATGCCGTCACGTGCGCCGCCACCAGTCGTGATGTCTGGTTCGAGTATAAGCCTGCGTGCAACGGATTCGTGACGATCACCACCTGTGGCGCCGGCGGCACACTTGAGGATACGGTGCTTTCGGTGCACGACGCCTGCGAAGGAGTCGAATTGGCGTGCAATGACGACTACCCGGGTTGCGGCGTGCGATCGCAGGTGACCGTGCCGGTACTGGCTGATCAGCCTTTTCTCATTCGTGCGGCCTCGTACGGCGGTGTGGCGCAGGGGTCGTTTCCGTTCAGTGTTTCGGCCGGTGCGAGCATCGCACCGCTTGCGTTGCCCTGGCCCGGACTCTACATCGCCGGGGGCGACGGCGCGACAAGCAACTACCTGTTCCGAGTCGGCGTCGATGGTTCGCTGACTCCCATCGGGCCGCTCGGTATGGCGGGCGTGTCGGGGCTGGCATGGGCCCGCCCGCTGGGGTTGCTCTACGCATCCATCGACGCCATCGATGCGGATCAGATGGCGACCGTCAACTGGAACACAGGGGCGGCAACCGCGTTCGGCGCGACCGGATTCAGCGCGGTCCAGACCCTGGCTTTCGACGCGTCCGCCATGGCGCTCTATGGCGCAGACCAGGCAAGCGGCGCCCTGCTGCGGATCGATCCATTCACCGGCGCCGGACGCGTGGTCGGCGCGATCGGTGCGGGCCCGGTGAGCGGCCTGGCGGTGGACCCGGCCACCGGCGCGCTCTATGCCGCAGACAGCGGTGCGGATCGCCTGCTGAGGCTGAATATCGCGACCGGTGCGGCGACGGTGATCGGTCCCTTCGGCGGCGATTACGATGACATCCGGGACATCGCCTTCGACGCCCTGACGGGGATGCTCTACGGCCTTCAGAAGGACGGAGCGAACGGCCGGCTCGTGCGAATCGACACGCAGACCGGGGCGGCAGCGACCGTCGCCGGCCCCTTCTCCGGCATGAATCCGGCGGCGCTGACCGTGATCGAAGGACTGTCAGACGGGACCGTCGGCGAGCCGTATCTTGGCGCATTGCCCATCGGAGGTGGATGCCCGAGGTACTTCGTCGGTGACGCAGCCGGACTCCCGCCGGGTCTGTCGATCAACGCCGAAGGTGTGATAGCAGGCACCCCGACTGTCGGCGGGCTGTTCACCGTGAACGTGACCGTGGAAGACTCCGACCTGTCCACGCCCTTCATTGCGGCGGCGCTGCCCATGCGCATCCACCCGGCCGGAGACTCGTGTGCAGCTCCGCGGTGGATCGAGGAGGGCGTCACACCCATCGACACGCGCGGCGGCACGACCGACGGTCCCGCTGAGCCGGAGGCATGCCTTTTCTTTGGAGACGCGCAGGTCGGCGCGGACGTGTGGTTCTGTCATCGGTCCGATTGCGCAGGGCGGCTCACCTTCAGCCTGTGCGGCAGCGGCTACGACACGAAACTCGCCGTGTACGAGAGTTGCGCATGTCCGGCGGGCGGTGAGGCGGTCGCCTGCAGCGACGATGACTGCGGCGCGCAGTCGATCCTCACCCTGCCGGTGGCCGTCGGACAGGATTACCTGATCCGCGTCGGCGGCTACCTCGGCGCCACGGGAACCTGCGCCCTGACTGTGTCGTGTGTGGAGTGTGCGCTGGATGGCGAATGTGCAGACGACGACGCCTGCACGGCGGACACGTGCGAAGGCGCCAGGTGTCGGCACAGCTATGTGAACTGCGACGACCAGAACGCGTGCACACTGGACGATTGCCAGGCCGCCACGGGATGCACATACATGGCCGTGGACTGCGACGACGGCGATCCCTGCACGATCGACAGTTGCGACCCGGAGAGCGGCTGCGTTCACGAGCCAGGTCCCTGCGGCGGGGCGTGCTGTGTGGGCGGTTCATGTGTCGACGGGGTGTCGGCGGAAGACTGCGTCGGGTTTGTCTGCGATGTGCGCCGCCTGTTGCCGCCGAGTTTCGCCGGATGCTACGGCGACACCGACGGCAACGGCGTGGTCAACGCGGGTGACCGCGGGTTCATCACCGCCGCCATCGGCCGGAGCGAGCCTGAGCTTGTCTGCCTGTACGATCTCGACGGCAATGGCGTGATCAACGCCGGCGACAGGGGTTTCGTTTCGGCCGGCGTGGGGCTGTGCACGCCCCTGCCCGATTGGCAGGACGGCAGCGGATTCAACCATGGCGTGCCCGATCCGCGGTTCGGCGTGGCGTTCTTCATGGGCGCGGGCACGCAATGCGAAAGCGTGACGTGTCCGTGAGGCGACGCCGGGGGCGCCGACGCGATACAGCGCAGTCGGGCCGATGCGCCCCCCGGCGCACCGGCCCGATCTTTCGTCACCGTCCGTCGTGAAGATCGTCAGCGTCGCGAGCGTCGCAGCGCGACCAGCCCGCCCGCCAGCAGAATCGCCAGCGAGGCCGGCTCGGGAATCGCGACGTACTCAGCCGTGAAAATCCAGTCCTTCGAGTCAGTCACGTCGCCGTCGACACCCATCCAGCCCCAGCCGGAGATGCCCGGGTGGTCGCCGTGGCCCGCGTCGTCATCCTCGTCGCCGAAGCGGAAGGCGAAACCGAACAGGTCGCCGACATGCGCGGTCAGAATCTTCGTGTCGCCCAGCGGGGTGAGGATCCAGCCGGCGTTCTCGACGTGGTCGTTGGGCACCCAGAGGTCGTCGTCGCCCGGCACGGACTCGATGCCCGTGTTGTACCAGAAGTCGAAGTGATAGATGCCGAGGTACTCGTCGTTCGCCCAGTCATCGCCGATGTCCCGGCCGCCGACGACGGAGCCGAAGATGTGCATCGTGCCGGCGATGTCGTTGTAGATCAGCCGGGCGTTCGACACCGGGTGATCAAAGTCGAAGGTGAAGCGGTCGACATCGCCGGGGTCGACGTTGTATAGCTCGTCGAGGCGCAGGCCGTAGGGCGGTGGCACGCGCGCCGCATCGGGGTGATTGTGCAGGTCGTAGACGCCGCCGAGCAGCGGCACAGCCAGCGCAGCGCTCGACCAGCCGACCGCAGCGACGAAAGACGCAATCAGAACACGACGCGATGTAATCTGAATCATACTTCGTTCTCCTTCTCTACGGGGTGATCAGATGTGGTCAGACCGCGCGCCGGGCGCAGAACCACCCCGACCCCTCCCATAATATGCGTCATCGGCTGCGAATATTGCGGACTTTTGCGGACCGTGCCGAATTGCGCGATTCTTAGCGCGCGGCCGCGGCGAGCGACGCCGCCTGCCCAGGATCAGCCTGTGAAGAGGGTCAAGCCGGCGCCCGCCCGGCAAGCTTTGCGCAATTTGGCCCTCCCCCGTGTCCCGTCTGCGGGACAGCTCGGCGCGGCCGACCCGCCGGCGGGAGGTGCGGACTTCGGTCCGTGCCAGCGATCGCTGTCCGGCGCGGTGGAATCACGAGGGGTAGTAGGAAGCCGGCGGCGTCACCCATCCGGCAAACCGGCTTTGGCCGAAGGGACAGGTCAGGCTCGATTCGCCGAGGACGATCACCAGGATCGTCCGCCAGAGAATCCAGAGGTCGAGCGACAGGCGGCTGCGGCGAACATAGGCAATGTCGAACAGGATTCGCTCGTCCCACGGAATGGTGGTGTTGCCGTGCACCTGTGCGAGGCCGGTCAGCCCCGGGCGAATCAGCAGGCGCTGGCGGCGGAATGTGTCGTAGGCCGCCACCTGGTCGGGCAGCGTCGGTCTCGGACCCACCAGCGACATCTCGCCCGACAGGACGTTGAGCAACTGCGGCAGCTCGTCGATCTTGAGGCGTCGCAGCCACCGGCCGATCGCCGTGACTTCCGGATGGTCAAGCGGAACGAGTTCGGTGGGGTCGGGCGTGCGTCCGCCGCGCATGGTGCGAAACTTGTACGGACGGAAGATCTGCCCGTGCTGCCCGGCCCGGTCCTGCAGGAAGAAGAGCGGGCCGCGGCTGGTGAGCTTGATCAGCAGCGCCGCGGGCAGCCACGCGGGCATCGTGATGAGCACGAGCACCGCGGCGACGGCGACGTCGAAGACCCGCTTGCCGCCGCGGGCCCAGAGGGTCTTGGAAGCGAGGTCGCCGGGGTCGGCCATGGGGGCATGATACCCCCGCCAGCGGTTGCGGCGACCCGTCCGCCGCGCTTTGCGTCGCCGGGCGCGGCGCGCTACACTCCTCGCCTCGCGTCCGCCGCGGACGCGTCGGGTCGCCGCCGGGCGGCCCGCTGAGGGTCACCGGGATGCCGCGCGACGCTGCGACGAGGGCTGCTCCCTCGTGCCGTTGGTCGTCCGCAGGGAGCTTCGCTTCATGAGACGTTCCTCCTTCTACCGCTTCGCGTCGCTGGCCGTCATGGGCGGAATGCTCTTCCAGGCGACTGGCTGCGCCACGGAGCAGTTTTTCACCATCGTGCAGACTGTCTTCCTGGGTGTGACGGCCGCGGGCGCGGTGGCGATCCTCCAGAATCTGTAGTCGGCGGGCGGTCCGCGTCGTCGGATGTGCCGTTGCCCCCGGCCGGACGGCGCGGTAGACCGCCGGGCATGAGCACCGCCTACCAAGCCGCTTCCGGGCGGTACGACACGATGGCGTTTCGCCGCTGCGGTCGCAGCGGGCTGAAACTGCCGGTCGTGTCCTTGGGCCTGTGGCACAATTTCGGCGGCGTGGACGACTTCTCCACGGCGCGGCGGCTGTGCCTGCGGGCGTTTGACCTCGGCGTCACCCACTTCGACCTGGCCAACAACTACGGCCCGCCGCCCGGTGCGGCCGAGGAGACCTTCGGCCGGATCCTCCGGGAAGACCTCGCCGCTTATCGAGACGAGATCGTCGTCGCCACCAAGGCGGGCTACCTCATGTGGCCAGGGCCCTACGGCGAGTGGGGCTCGCGCAAGTACCTGCTCAGCAGCCTCGATGCCAGCCTCCGCCGTCTCGGGCTGCCCTACGTTGACATCTTCTACTCGCATCGTCCGGATCCCGAGACTCCGCTGACCGAGACCATGGGCGCTCTCGACGCTGCGGTGCGTTCGGGCAAGGCGCTGTACGCGGGCATTTCCTCCTACGATGCTCCCCTGACCGCCCGTGCCGCGGCGACGCTGAGAGCATCGGGGACGCCGTGCCTCGTCCATCAACCGAAATACAATCTCATGGAGCGCTGGATCGAGCGCCCCGTGGCGCTGGCCGCGGAGTCGGACGGGCCGAAGGGCGCAGAGGCCAGCCTGCTCGACGTGTTGGCGGACGAAGGCATTGGCTGTGTCGTGTTTTCACCGCTGGCGCAGGGGATGCTCGGCGGGCGGTACGCGGGTGGTGTGCCGTCAGACTCGCGGATCGCCAAGCCGCATGGCTATCTGACGGCGGACCGGCTCACCGACGAGGTGAAGGCCCGCGTGGAGGTGATCAGCGGGGTGGCGAAGCGACGCGGCCAGACACCCGCCCAGTTGGCGCTGGCGTGGTGCCTGCGCGATCCGCGCGTCACCAGCGTGATCATCGGCGCCAGTCGCGTTGCGCAGCTCGAAGAGAATCTGCGCTGCCTTGATGCGGGTCCGCTGCGGGATGACGAGCTGCGCGAGCTCGATCGCGTGTCGGCGTAGTCCTGCCCGAGCGGCGCCGCGATCACGTCATGACCAGGCACGAGAGTCAACCCGGATCGATACCTCCCGAGCGGCTGCGCATGGTGCGCGAGCAGCTTCAGTCGCGCGGCATCGTCGACGAGGCCGTGCTCGCGGCGATGACCACGGTGCCGCGCGAGCGATTCGTACCGGCCGCGCAGCAGGCGTGCGCCCTGGCCGATCACGCGCTGCCCATCGAACTGGGGCAGAGCATCAGCCAGCCGTTCATGGTGGCCTACATGACCCAGGCGCTGCGACTGGATGCGGCGTGCCGCGTGCTCGAGATTGGCACCGGCAGCGGCTACCAGGCGGGCGTGCTCGCCACGATCGTCGCCCGCGTGTACACCGTCGAACGTCTCGCACCGCTGCAGCAGGCTGCCCGGGCGCTGCTGGATAGTCTGGGCTACGACAACATCGAGTATCACTGCGGCGACGGGAGCGTCGGCTGGCCGGCGCACGCGCCATACGACCGGATCGTGGTGACCGCGGCGGCGCCGCGCGTGCCCCCGGCCCTGACCGCCCAGCTCGGCGAAGGCGGGCTGCTGGTGGCACCGGTCGGCGAGGGGGATGAACAGGTGCTCGTGCGGATCCGTCGGACGGCGGCGGGCACGGTGCAGGAGCCGCTGCTGCCGTGCCGGTTCGTCCGGCTCATCGGCGAGCAGGGCTTCCCCTGATCGGGTTGCCAATCGACCGGCGAGGCCGGAAACTGCGAAGGGGTGTGAGTTAAGAAGTTTCGCCGCACAGAAGGAGGGGGTTCGATGAGCCCGCAGCCCGGTCGTCGAGAATCGTGGGTCCTGTTCGTCGCGGCCGTGGCGGCCTGCGCCTGGCTGACGCTGTCGGTTGTCGCGCCGGCCCGTGCGGAGGAGAAGCCCGCCACCGAGCCGCGCAAGACCCTCGACCCGGTCGGCGACGAAGCGCGGTACCTCGCCAACATCACGCAGCTCACGTTCGCGGACATGGGCTTCGTCAAGGCGGGCGAGGCGTACTTCTCCCCCGACGCGAAGATGATCGTCTTCCAGGCCGTGCCCGAGCACCGCAAGGGGGACGATCGCTACCAGATCTACACTATGGACCTCGCCACGCGCCAGGTGCGGATGATCAGCACCGGCCGCGGCGGCTGCACCTGTGCCTACTTCCGCCCCGACGGCCGCAAGGTGATCTTCGCGTCGAGCCACCTCGCCCCGGGCGACGACAAGCCGGCGGAGAAGAAGGGCGGCGGCTACGAATGGGCTTTCGATGAGCACATGGACGTGTTCGAGGCCGACGTCGAGGGCGGGAATCTCAAGCGCCTCACCGACGCGCCGGGCTACGACGCGGAGTGCGCCTACTCACCCGACGGCTCGCAGATCGTGTTCACCTCGCAGCGCGACGGCGATCTGGAGATCTACGTCATGAACGCCGACGGCTCGGATCCGCGCCGCCTGACCTACGGCGAGGGCTACGACGGCGGCCCCTTCTTCTCGCCCGACGGCAAGACGATCCTCTACCGCGGCGATCGTCGCGGCGACGGCAAGCAGAATCTGCAGATCCGCATGGTCGACGCGAAAGGCGGCAACGATCGGGCCCTCACCGACAACCCCATCTTCAACTGGTGCCCCTACTGGCATCCGTCGGGCCGCTTCTTCATCTTCACCCAGGCGGACCACGAGGCTTATTCGCGCGGGGGGCGGCCCAACTACGACCTGCTGCTCATGTCGCCCGACGGCAAGCGCACGGCGCGGATCACCTTCGACGACACCTTCGACGGCCTGCCGGTCTTCAGCCCCGACGGCCGCAAACTGATGTGGACCTCGAAGCGCGGCGGGCTCGACGAGGCCCAGGTGTTCATCGCCGACTTCAAACTGCCCGAAGGCTGGTAGCGCCCGCCGCCGCCTCGACTCGATAGGCGGCCCGGATCATGGCTGACCGGTGCGTGATTCAATAGCGCCAGCGACCGGCGTGGTGTGCGCGGTCAGGTCGCCGCGGATCTGTCGCCGTTCGCCCGTGTCCAGCGTCCACTCGAGGATGATCGTGCGTTCGTCGCCCAGCCGCACTCCGGCGCCGTGGTAGGCCGGTTCGCGCCCGGCCTGCGCCAGGCCGCGGACGAAGAGACACGCCGATCCGAGATAGACGTTCGCCTGGCCGGTTCGTGCGGCGTACTCATCGATCGGCTCCACGCTGCCGTAGTACGCGGTAAGCCTGGCGAGCTCATCGACCACGTCTTCGCATGCCAGCGAGTTTGGAAACGTGCCGTTGCCCTTCTCCGCGAAGAACCGCAGGGCTTCGATGACGCCTGCCTCGCCGCGCGGGGGGGCTTTGATGTCGTGCGTGGGACCATCGGGCTTCGGCACGAATTCGTCCTCGTCGAGGGTGACGTCCCACTGAAACTCGTCGTATACGGCGTAGCCTTCCTCCGCGAGGACCGCGCCGGGCCCGACGACATAGCGCATCGGCAACTGTGTGGCCGGGTCGACCCACAGCGTTCCGCCGACAATCGGCACCTCGAAGACCAGCACCTTGCGGTCGTCCAGGATTTCTTCGCCCTGTGGTTTCGCCTCACCCGCGGGCAGCGTGCGCAGGCCGTCCAGCCATTGCAGCCGGTCCGTCACGTGGGCGCGCTGCGCATCCTGGATGACGTAGGTGGCCGTGGCCGTCACATGCACCGTCGGGCCGTCGTTCGAGACGTAGATCTGGCCGATGCGCTGGCCGTCAACGTAGGAATCGTGCCGCTGGCGATCCTTCGAGAAGTAGAGCCGTGCGTAGTTGGTCGTTTCCTTCCGGTCGAGGTCGGTCACGCCGGTGCGGAAGCGGCAGACGACCGTGCGGACCTCGCCGAGGCGGTGCTGGACGCGGGCGAAGGCGGCCGTCGAACCGACATCGGCCAGCAGCAGCACAGCGATGGCCACGCACGCGGCCGGCAACAGGACGGCGGCAGACAGAGCTCTTCGAGGGTGTTTCATGATGACGTTTCTCCAGATCGAAGTTGGCGCCGATCGGCTCATACGCGGCGACGCGGTGGTCGCGGGCGCGGCGGGCGACGCGGCGAGGGAGTTCCAGAGACGATTCGTATCGACATCCGCGACGGCCGCTCGGTGCAGGTCGCGGAGCTGTTGATGCTGGTGCTCGGCCGCCGCGCGGTGGGCAGCACACGCCGGGCAACCGGCCGCATGGTCGTGAAGCCGTGCGGCCGCTTCGCCGGCGAATTCGCCCAGCGAAAGCCGCGTCCAGATTTCCCGCGGGGGACAGGTCATCATGCGTGCTCCGTATCGCCCAGCATGTGGGTCAGTCGGTCACGAGCCCGGGCGACGACGCGGTAGGCCGTCGCCCGCGAGCAAGGCAGCAGTTCGCAGACGCGCTCGATGTCACCGTCGAAGGCGTACATCGCGTGCAGGGCGAGCCGCTCGCGATGGGGCAGCCCGGCCAGAGCGTCGTACAGCCGGTCGCGGCGTTCGTCGGCCTCGGCGTCGGGCCGCCCCGACGTGTGGCCGGCGGCCTGATCGCCCCGCGGGGTCAGCTCGCGGGCGATCTGCAGGCGCCGGCGATATCGCCGATTTGCCCGCAGCCACTCGCGGCAGACGCGCCGCGTCACACCGATCAGCCAGGCCGCGAAGCGGTCGTCGCGTCGCAGCGCCGGCAAGCGGGTGAACGCCCGCAGGAAACTCTCATGCACCAGGTCCGCCGCGGCGGCCGGCTCGCGGGCGGCCGTTCGGCAGTACGCGGCCACGAGGGCGACGTACCGCCGGTATAACGCCGCCTGCGCAGCCTGGTCGCCGGCGCGGGCTTTCGCCACGGCGTCGTCGGCCGGCTCGGTCGCGGCGTGGTGCGCGTCTGTCGTCACGGGAATGGCCATCCGCGGTAGTAGTGGCCGGTGGGGGGGAAGTGTCTCACGCGGCGCATCCTCAAGCTGGTGGCGAATCCACGGCCTTTCGGAAAGTAAGATACGTTGAGCAGGCCGTCTTCGCCCGGAGGGCGCGCGTTCGTAGCCGTGGATTTCAATCCACGGTAGGCACGGTTTTCCCCCGTGGCGCGCCCGGAGGGCGCACGAGGCGGCCATGAATTTCGCGACGATTCGTCCGCCCTCCGGGCGGAAGTTGATAGGGATCGTCTGACCCGGGAGTGAACTCCCGGGCTACGATCGTGCGCCCTTCGGGCGGAAACAGCATGGATCGCGATTGATTCAAGCCGAGCAGAATCGCCGACGGTTCGCGACCGACTCTCGGATGGACCCTATCTCACGCGGGCTGATCTTCCCACGGGGTGTCAGGGCTCCTTGTCGGCCGCGCCGGTGAGATCGTCGGGAACGACGGTCAGCGGCGGGGCGGGCGGCATCGGCGCCTCTTCGGGCTCGGGCTCTGGGTCGAAGAAGGTGAGCCCGCGCAGCGCTGGATGCAGCAGGCGATAGCCGACGTCGACCGTCACGCCGCTGTTCCGGGGGGCGTACAGCCGGCCTTGATTGTCGCCCCCTTCGCCCACGGCATAGACGGTGATTCCTTCCTCGTCGCTCACCAGCTTGAGCGGATCGCCGGTGTAGGGGTCCTCCGGCACGGCCGGGAGGTAGTCGGGCACCAGCTCGGCCAACTCGGCCGGAAACCGGCCGTGCGCCAGGCGAAAGCGCTCCGCGGCGATCGCCGCGTCCGCCGTGCGCAGGTTGACGATCAGGCGGACATGCAGCTCGCAGACACGCGCGACCGATGGCGCCAGCTGTTCCGTGGTAAACCTGTACAGCCGTGAGCCCCGCCCCGGGCCGTGCATGTCCCGGGCCGCTTCGAGCAGGGCCTCGGGGTCGTCGGCGACCGCGATGAGCCGATCCATGTACTCAGTCATGCGCCGTTGGTTGCCGCGGACGACGAAGGTTCGCGCGGTCATCCGTTCGGCAAAGCTGCTCACCGCGTTGCTCGGCTGGCCGAAGAGGTCGAAGGCCGCCGGGTCGTCGATGATCGCGGCGGCCAGAGAACGCTCGCCGCGCAGCGCCCAGACGATCGAGAGACGCGTCTCACGCTGTCGCACCTGCGAAGAGAGGTGCTGCAGGGTGGCATCGTCAAGCGTCGCGACATGGAGCGCATCCTGAATGAGTTCCAGCGCCCCGGCATCGACCGACAGACTCACCAGATGCTGATACAGAATCGGCGCCGGCTGAAGCACGCCGCCGATAGCAAACAGCGGATCGATCGTACGGACGGCCTGCTTCGCTTCCCCATCCGCGAGGTGGACGTACGCGCGGATGCGCAGGAGGCTTCGCGCGCTGCGGACGTGGATCAGGTCGGGCAGCATGAACGCCGTCCAGTCCGCGGGCGGTTGCACGGGGATCCGCCCCGAAGGCAGACTCGCGAGCGTTTTCATTTCCGCCAGCAGGTCGGCATGGTCCCCGAGCATCGCCCTGGCTTGGGCGAGCTTGCTACGGTCCATCCGCCGCTCGTGGCCCGGGGCCAGGTCGCTCGCGAGGCCGAAGCCCGGAATGGAATTCAGGCTGCCCTCCGATCGTTCCAGCCACGAGGCGACGGTCTCGCCTGTCTCGGTCGGGCGCAGCGCCGCGTTGAGTTCGGCGAGGGTCATCGGCTCGCCCTTCTCGCGTTGCCGTTCGAGGTAGGCCTGCCATTGCCGGGTGGCCCGCTCGCCGGCGACGCAGACGCCGATCACGCACAGCCCCACGATGCTCAGGCCGATGAGCCCGAGGATTTTCCAGATCGAGGGACGCTGTCGGTCGGTGGATGAGGAGGGAGAGGTCATGGGAGAATCTCCGGAGCAGCTGTGATGAGGCGGGCAGACGAAAGGGCTTCCGGCATCGCGGGGGTGGATGCCGCTCGCCGCACTACGACGCGAGCGTCCGCTTGAGCGCCTCGACCTCGCGCTCCAGGTCGCGCAGCCGCTTGAGCATGTCGGGCAGCTTCTCCTGCGAAACCGCCACCCGTCGGCCGATGGCCAGCGGCATTGCGGGCGAGCCGAAGAGCTGTTCGCCATCAGCCACGTCGCGGCTCACGCCGCTCTGGGCGGCCACCGACACGTCGTTGCCGATGGTCACATGGCCCACGGTGCCCGTCTGTCCGCCGAAGGTGCAGTGGCGGCCGATGGTCACCGAGCCGGCGATGCCCACCAGCCCGACAAACAGGCAGTCCTCGCCGATCTTGCTGCCGTGGCCGATGACGATGACGTTGCCGAATTTCGTGCCCGCCCCGACCACCGTCCGCCCCAGTGTCGCGCGGTCGATCGCGCAGTTCGCACCGACCTCGACGTCGTCGCCGAGGATCGTCCGCCCCACCTGCGGGATCTTGATCCACTTCCCTTCGACCGGGGCATAGCCCAGCCCGTCCTGCCCGACGACCGTGCCCGCGTGCAGCGTGACGCGGTGGCCGATCTCGCAGTCGTCGTACACGACCACGTTGGGATAAAGCGTGCAGTCGTTGCCCAGCCGCGCCCGCGGCCCGACGAACGCGCCGGGATAGAGCGTCACGTTTTCGCCGATGACCGCCCCCTCACCGACGGTGGCGCCGGGGGCGATGTTAGCGCCGGGGCCGATCTTCGCGGAGGGATCGATCGTGGCTCGCTCGCTCACCCCCCACGCCGGGTGTCTGCGGTAGCCGTGAATCGCGACGATCGACACGGTGACCGCGGCGTAGGGATCGCGGCAGCGGACCACCGGCATGCCCGCCGGCAGGCTCACGCCCGGGGCGGCGATGATCGCCGACGCGCGGGTCTTCTGCGCGGCGTCGATGTACTTCGGGTTCGACAGGAAGGTGATCTCGCCCGCCCCCGCGTCCTCGATCGTGTTGACCGCGCGGATGACGCGGTCCTCCCCTTCGAGTTCGGCAGACAGCCGATGACCCGCGAGCACGCGGCAGAGTTGAGACAGGCGAAGGTCGGCCAAGATCGGGGTGTCCTGCACGAAGCGATGCGCAGCGCGGCATTCCGGCGACTGCCGGCCAAGCCTCCATTGTAAAAGGCTCATCATTCCCGTGTCAAACTGGGAAGACTCGGCGGCCCGCCGGTGCTGCACGCGGTCCCGTGGCCTGCGGTCCCCTCGCGGCGTACGATCAGAATGGGCACCGTGCAGGCCGCGATCGACTCGCCGCAACGCCTTCACGACACCTCGCCGCGCGCCAGCAGATCGCCGGCGCTGGCCCGTATTCGGAGCGACCCATGACAACCTCGGCCCTCGTTCTCCCCTTGATGCTGATGGCGGCGCTCGCTTCTCAGGCCGACCGGGCGGTCGAGATTTCCGTGCCGCGAAGCGAGTCCTTCGCCAGGGAGTGGTCGACGACGGACTTCGATCACGATCTCTGGGACGCCGCGCTGAAGGATCACGTCGATTCCGCGGGCCTGGTGAACTACGACGCCATCTGTCGAGATCCGCACTTCCTCGAATATCTGCACCGGCTGGCGAATACCCCCCCGGACAAACTCGCCGACGCCGCCGCGCGCCAGGCGTTCTGGATCAACGCCTACAACGCGCTCGCCGTGCAGGGGGTTTGCCACGCCCGACCGGCAGAGGGCGACGGGCGAACGACGTTTTCGGTGATCGACTACCGCCTGCCTGGCGTCGAGGGCAAGGCGTTCTTCACCGGCCTGCGCTTTCAGGTCGGCGGGCGGCGGCACACGCTGGACGAGATCGAGAAGGGCATGTTGTTCCGTCGGCCGGAGGTGACCGAGGCCGAACCGGCCCACTACGCCGCCGCGGGTGTGGCCCGGCCCGACACGCGGGTGCACTTTGCGCTGGTCTGCGGCGCGCGCGGCTGTCCGCCGTTGGGGCGGGCGTATCGGGTGGCGACGCTGAACGATCAGCTCGAATCGGCCGCCGAGGCGTTCGTGCGGGCACACCCGAAGGCGCACTTCGACGCAAAAAACCGTGTCGCGACGCTCTCGCCGATCTTCGAATGGTACGCGGCCGACTTCACCAACCGTGCGTTCGAGCGCTCGGCGCCGAGCGTTATCGCCTACGTGGCCGAGTTCATCGGCACGGGCCGGTTGGGCCAGGCGCTGCGTGACGGCCGCTGGACGCTGCGCTACGGGTCTTACGACTGGTCGCTGAACGAATCGCGCTAGCGGCTCCACATAGCCACGCGCAGCCTGCGGGGGGCTGGCGGAGCTGGTTTGCGATGTCCCCGCGGCGAGGATTTCTGTGCCTGTCGCCCTGCAATGGTGCGTGTTCGTTCTTTTCGCCGTCGCCAGTGGCATTCTGTGCACCTACGGGCTGCACCTGCTGTGGCTTACCTGGCTGTTTCGCCGCCGGCTCGCCGCCGCCCGGGCATCACACAAGGCGACGGTGGATCGCTACACCGCCGGGCGCGAGGATCACCGGTGGCCCGTCGTCACCACGCAGGTTCCGCTCTACAACGAGGCCGACGTCGCCGCACGCGTCATCGCCGCCGTGACGGCGATGGATTACCCCGCCGGTCGCCATGAGATCCAGATTCTCGACGACAGCACCGATGACACCCGGCAGATCGTCGATGACGCCGTGGTCCGCGCCGCCGCGGCGGGGGCAGACATCAAGGTCATCCGCCGCGCAGACCGCGCCGGCTACAAGGCGGGGGCGCTCGCCCACGCCCTCACCACCGCGCGCGGCACCCACGTGGCGATCTTCGACGCGGACTTCGTGCCGCCCGTCGGCTTCCTGCGCCGCGCGGTGGCGCTGATCGAGGCCGACGACGAGCTCGCCTGCGTGCAGGGCCGCTGGGCACACCTCAACCGCGACGAATCGTGGATCACCGAGGCCCAGGCGCTGGGCATCGACATGCACTTCACGATCGAGCAGGGGGCCCGCGCGTGGAACGGGCTGATGATGAACTTCAACGGCACCGCCGGGCTGTGGCGCAAGGCGGCCATCGTCGATCCGGCCGTGGGCGGCTGGTCGGGCGACACGCTCACCGAGGATCTGGATCTGTCCTACCGAACTCAGCTGGCAGGCTGGCGCATCACCTACGACATCGACCTCGCCTGTCCGGCCGAGTTGCCGGGCCACATCGCCGCGCTCAAGAGCCAGCAGCGCCGCTGGGCCACCGGGTCGATCCAGACCGCCGTCAAGCTGCTGCCGCGCATCTGGCGCTCCCCGCTCGACCTGCGCACGCGCGTCGAGGCCACGCTGCACCTGACGCACTACGGCGCGGCCCTGTGCATGCTTGTGCTGGCCGTGGTTGCGCGGCCGATCTTCTCGCTGTTCGCCACGGGCGACTGGTTCGGCGGGTGGTACTGGGCGTTCTGGGGGACGATCGGCTTCGCCGCAGTCGCGCCCTCGGCCACCTATTCCTACGCCCGCTGGGTGCTGGAGGGCGGCTCCGCGCTGCGCGTCCTGCCCGCGATGATCGTGCTGGGCTGCGGCCTGTGCCTGAACAACGCGCTGGCGGTGCTGCGCGGGCTGCGCACCGTGGGCGGCGAGTTTGTCCGCACCCCCAAGAGCGGCAGCCACGCCCGCGGCACCCGTCGCTCCAGCTACCGGCCGATGACCAGCCGCGTGTGGGCGATCGAACTCGTCCTCGGCGCCTACACCGCCGCGTGCTTCATCCTCTACCTCCAGGCGTTCCACAGCCCGTTTTCGATTTTCATGTTTTTCTACGCCCTCGGATTTGCGATCATCGGCTGGCTGTCGCGGCCTATGCGATCGGGAGAAGCGCCGACGCTCGGCGGTTCGGTCTCGACGATGGCTGCGACCGGCGGACGCTGATTTGGAATGAACCCTCTTCGCGCCCGGATGGGAATCGACGCGGTTGCGGGCCTGCTGCTGCTGGGCGGCTTCGTGGTCGTGGCCGGCCGGCGATACGACGCGACCGACGCCGTTCGCGTCTTTCAATTCGCCTACCTGATCGGATTCGCGGGATACCTGCTCGTGGTCCGCTCGGTGCTGCGCGAGGGTTCCCGCGGCATCGTGGCGTCCGGGCGCTGGCTGCTGTGGCTCGCCGCGTGTCTGGCGCTGCGTGCCGCGCTGCTTTCCGCTGGCCCGAGCGACGATCTGCATCGCTACCTGTGGGAGGGCCGCATCCAGCTCGCGGGGTTCAACCCCTTTCAATACGCGCCGGACGATCCGGCGCTGATCGAGCTCCGCGACCGAAACTGGACTCACGTCGGCCATCCCAGCTTTCCTGCCATCTATCCGCCGCTGGCGCAGATGGTTTTCGCGGCGGTGGCGGCGGTCGCGCCGCACCTCTTCGCCGTGAAAGCCGTCTTCGTCGTGCTCGACGCCCTCACGGTCGTCGTTCTCGCGTCGGCGCTGCGCCGCCGCGGCGATCCGCCGCAGCGCGTGCTGATCTACGCCCTCTGCCCGCTGGTGCTGACGGCGTTCGCCGCGGAAGGTCACGTCGACAGCCTGATGCTCCTGCCGCTGGCGGGCGTGATGTGGGCGATGGCGGCGGGGCGCTGGCGGCTCGCCGGCGTGCTGCTCGGGACGGCTATCGCCGCGAAGCTGATCGCGGCCGTGCTGCTGCCCTGGTTCGCGCTGCGCCGGCCGAAGGCGGCGGCCATCGCGCTGCTCGTCGCCGCGACGACCTATCTTCCCTATCTCGGCGCGGGACGCGGGCTGGCCGAAAGCCTGGTGCGCTTCTCAAGCGGGCCGACGTTCATGAGCCTTGCCCATTCGCTGATCGACCTGCCTGTGGACGACCGCGTGCTGCGCGTCGCGGCGGTGGCGCTGCTGGCCGCGGTGTGCGTCGTGCTGGCCATTCGCCGGCGCGATCCGATCGAATACGCCGTCGGCGCCACCGGGGCGATGCTCATGCTGATGCCCGTGGTCCACGCGTGGTACCTGACGTGGATCGTTCTCTGGATGCCGATCAGCCTGCGTGCGCGGTGGCTGGCCGCGGCGGGGGCGATGGTCGTGTACTACGAGGCGGCCTACGCCCAGGCATTCACCGGCGAATGGGCGCTGCCGGCGTGGGCGCCGTGGGTCGTATGGGGGGTCTTCGGCGTGACGTGGGCGATCGAGATCGCCGTGCGCCGCCGCCGATCCGTTGACGCCGCGTCGAGCTGATTGCCCCGGCCGGCGCCGATCAGCGCTGCGGCGGCTCGTCTTCGTCCAAGCCCGCCGCGTCATCCGACGGCATGAGCCGCGCGATCACGATCGTCCCCGCGGCCAGGTCGCCGAAACGCTGGCGATTGCGCGTCAGCACCACCAGCAGGAGCACCCCCGGCAGCGCAAACTCGATCACGCGGACCAGGTTGCGCACCACGATGCGCCAGCGCACGCAGGGTCGGCCGTCCACGCTGGCCACCTGCGCCCCGACGATCCGCTTGCCCAGCGTGGCACACATCCACAGTTCACTCGCTGTCGCATACACTGCGAAGATCAGCCCGAACAGCGCCGGCAGCAGCGCGCCCATCGACGTCGTCAGCCCCACGCCGAGCTGCAGCCGCTCGCCGAAGGTCAGCCCGGTCCCGTCGCCGACGAGGATCGCGTAGTAAGTCAGGGCCCAGATCGGCGCGATGATCAGCGAATCGAGCAGGAAGGCGAACATCCGCAGCATCGGCGGACACAGGATCCGTCCGGGAGGCAGCACCGCCGACGTCGCCACCGCCTCTCGCCGCCAGGCGATCATCAGGCCGAAGATCACCAGGAAGACGATGATCTGAATCAGTTCCATCCCCCACACGGGCAGCAACGGCGCCGCCGGTGGCGTGAGGGCGTAGATCGTTTGATAGGGCTCGGTCTGGCCGCCCGTCTCGATTGACCAGACCCCGACCTGAAGCAGGCCGCGATCCTCGCGCCGCGCCAGGGCCACCCCTTCGTCAAACAGGCCGACCGCTTCCGGCGTGCCCACGGCCTGCGCGGGGGTTGGTCCGTCGATCAGCGGGGCGCCTTCGGCCCACGTCTGGCCGTCAAAGCGCAGCAGCCGCGGCGCGGCGCTGCCGTCGCGCCGCACGGCGAGCACGAGCGCATCCTTCACCCAGCCCGTCGCGAGAACGACCGCCGAGCCATCCACGGGCACGGCGATCGGCTCGCGCCACGCCTCCGCGGACGACGGGGACACATGGTGCCGCAGCCCGCCGCCATCCGATTGCGTCAGCAGATGCAACGCGCCGTCCCGCGCCGCCAGGGCGACGAGGCGGCTCTCCGGGCCGAGATCGGGCGGCCCGACGCGGTCCAGCGACCACGCCGCCGACGCGTAGCGTGCCACGAACCACGCGCCGCCGCGGGCGACGATGGCCGCGTCGAAATCATCCTCCGCGTCGAACGGGGGCGGAGCGGCCGGCGGCTCGCCCGGCGCATCAGGGTCATCAACCGCCGCCCCGGCCGAGGGGCCGGTCGTGTCGGCGGAGGCGCGCGAGCCGCGATCCCGGCGGCGCTGCTGTTGTTCATGACGTCGGCGGGCGTCGTCGACGATCTCCACCGCCTGCCCCGGCGACACCAGCGCGAACACCGCGTCGCCCGGCGTATCGCCCGCGGCCACCGGCGGCACTGCGCGGTTGGGCAGATCGATTTCGACGAACCGCACCGCCGGCACCGGCTCGACCGGCAGCGCACGCCGCGCGGCCAGCCGCTGGTGCCCCGCAGAAGGCAGGAACAGATGCAGGTAGTCGCCCCGCGCGGCGGTCGCGGCGGGGGCCTCTTTCAGTGCGCCCAGCGGCAGGGGGACAAACAGCGTTCCGCCCGGCGTGTGGCTGCCGCGAAAGACGAAGCGCATGCCGCCGCGGGCATCGCTGTCGTGGCGAAACTCGTAGGCCCACAGCGTGCCGCCCGCGCCGATCAGCCCCGCGTCGGGCGGCGCGGGCTGTTCCTGCGGCGCCTCGCCCCGCGCCGCGGCGCAGCAAAGCAGCGCCGCGACCACGGCCGAGGCGGTGAATCGGCGCCGCAGCGATACGACGGGTGTTCTGTACGGCGAAGGCACGGCGGGCGTGGGCGTCACTCTTGGATGTCCTCTCGTTCGTGCCGCACGCCAAGCCGGTGAGGCGGAATAAACTGCGGACTGGTCAGGGTGATTTCGGGGTGCACCGACCATCGCCGGATGCTGAAGCGCATCGTCGCGCCCATCTCCGGCCAGCGGGCTTCGATCAGCGTGGGCAGCAGCGGCCCGCCCTCACCCATGGCGCGATAGCCCGACAGCCGCGACTCCATCTGAAGCTCGCCGCCGTCGCCGCGAAACAGCACGCGGGACACCAGCCGCGGATCGCGGCGATCCAGCCAGTATTCCTTCTGCAGCCGCGGCGCGCCTTCCTGCGCGATGAACAGCACCTGCTGGTGTTCATCTTCGACGCGGTGCACCAGGATCGTTCCGTCGGCGCCGGACTCGGTCGGAACGGGGAGCAGCCCCAGCGCTTCGATGATCTGCTCGGGCCGCACGGGCAGGCCCGCGACCGCCTCCGCGGGCGACGCGTCGTGCGGGCGGCAAAGGTAATAATCACCGTCGAGCTTGTTGTTGTACCAGTAGTGTGTCGCGTTCGCGCCGAGCAGCATCTGCGTGCCGCCGAGGGCCTTGAGGTCCAGCCGCAGGCCCGACGGGGCGAGGAAAAAGAGCGTGCCGTCCACGTCGTAGCGGCGCGTGCGGCCGTCAGGGGTGCGGAACTCGCCGCTGAGGGGGCCCGCGGCGCGGAGCGTCCCGTCGATCCGGGCACAGTTCGCGTTGACGATGGCCGTGGCCCGCTCGGGCGAGAGCACCGCCAGCGGCGGATTGCGCGGGGGACAGCCGGCGGTCAGCGCCATCAGCGCCGCCGCGCCCAGCCACAACGCCACATGTCTCGTCCGCAGACTGCGTACGATCGCCGCGGCCGCTGGTCGCGCCAGGAGCGTCACGCGGGCTCTCCGCCGTCGGCCGCCGGTTCGCCGCTGCCGAGGTCGGGGTCGTCAAAGGCGAATTCGGCGGCGTCGCCATGCAGGATCGCAGTAAGCTGCCGGCCGACCCCTTCGATCTGGTCATCGCTGAGGCGCGGGTTAATCACGTCGTGCGACGACTGGTCACGCGGCATGCCCATCCGCCAGACCTCGCCCCCCTCGGTGCGGCGCGATTCTTCATACTTGAGGATGCGCTTCCGCATCAGCATCAGCGCGAGCACAAAGCGGAACTGGATCCGCAGCGGCTCCGGGTCGTCGGCGAGGCGCAGGAACAGGGCGACCAGCCCCTCGTCGTCGATGAAGACCTGCCGCTTCTTCGCCCGCACCGGCACCCGGCCGCGGAAGTGGCAGTACGCCCCCGCCGGCGGCTCGGTCCATTGGTCGAGGGCATAGTCCTCGCGGCGAAACCCCTCCCCCTCTTCGTAGAGGACGGTGTAGATCGCCTCGCCCTCGACCAGGGCCCTGCCGCTGGCGGCACACACGCCGGTCGCTCGTTGCACGTCGTACTCGGGCATCCGCGGGTTTCCTTCCGTTCCGCGGCCCGCCGCCGTGGCGCCGGGCCTCCCCGCGCCATTTGAGAATCGCCCCGCCCCTGCGTCAAGCCGACACGGGGACCGGCGACGATCGCCCGCGAGGACGACGAGCGAATTCGAGAAGGAATCTTCCGGGGGGGTGTAAGAATCCGCCGACGGCGGGGACTCTTGCGGGGCGGGGACAGCCGGGCGCCTCGTCCGCGACGGGCGCCCGGCGCAGGCGGTGTTACGGACAGTCCACGTCGCCGCAGTCCTCGCCCAGCGAGAAGTCACCGGGGAAGCGAGGATCGTATTCCCCGCTGTTGAGGGTCGAGTTGTTGCCGCTGCCGTTCTGATAATCCGGAAGCGGGTTGCACAGGTCGATATTTGCGGAAACCACGCCGCGGTCCGCCATGTTGACGACGCCGTTGCCGTCCATGTCGTAGAGGCAGATGAGCACGGGATCTGTCGTCGAGTAGCTTGCAGAGACGAATCCACGATCCGCCGCATTGACCACGCCGTTGCCATCGGCATCGCCGAGGCAGCAGCCGCCCGTATTCGTGCCGCAGGAGCCGAAGCCGTGATTGCCGTCATGGACCGTGTTCACGTCACAGACGTAGGCCACGCACTCACAGGCGTGATTGACCACGGAGCAGGACTCACCGACGCAGCAGGCTCCGCTTTGTGTCGTCTGTTCCTCGTAAGCGCCCATATCCACGTAGCAGCGCACCTGCCGTGGCTGACGAAGCAGGTCGAGGCTCGCCGCGCCGGCACTTCTTCCGGCGTCAACGCAGTCCGAGTCGTCCTGCAGGCGATAGTCTCCCGACCCGATGAACTCCGGATCAACGTCGATGTTGCGGTTGCTCGAGCCGCCGAACGGTACGGACCCGCCGATCTGGTCATCCATGACGCACGTGTACTTCACCGAACTGCCCGAGCCCACGGCGATCTGATAGGCGAGCGTCGAGGCGGACGGATTGCTCGCTTCGGCGTTGTTGTCCCAGAAGATCGAGTTCAGCACTTCGACACCCTCGGAGCCGTGGAGGCCGGCCCCGTCAGAGTAGGTGTACGATCCGTCCCATCGGCGGCTCGTGTTCTCGACGACGGTGCAGTTGGTGAGGGCGCAGGTCTCCGTCGCACAGAGAACGCCCGCCCCTTCGTGCCGGCTCTTGTTGCCTTTGAAGAGGGAGTTATCGATCGTGAGGCTGCCGGTCGATCCGGTGGCGTGGATCGCGCCGCCGTAGTCCACGCTGTCGTAGTAGCCCGGCGTGCCGTTGCTCAGGAACCGGCAGCGCTGCACGGAAAGCGTACCGCTCTTCTGGCGAATGCCTGCGCCTTGGTCCTTGGCCCAGTTGCTGTCGAAGAGGCAGTCCACAAACTTGACTGCCGACGTGCCGCCGTCATCGTCGATGTAGACACCCCCGCCCGCCCCGGCCCAGTTGTTGCGGATGCGGCAGTTCTGCACGTACAGGTGGCTGCGGTTGATGTAGATACCCCCGCCGTCGAGCAGAACCTCCGGCGTCGCAATTGTCAGGGCGTGGCCGGCCTGGATCGTGAACCCGTCGAGAATCGTGCCTTCCGCCGTATCAACCGCGGTGACCACGTGATACGAGTTGTCACCATCCGGCGTGCCGTCGAGGACCGTCTCACCGAGGTCGCCGGAGAGGATGGTCTGATTCGTTTCGGGATCCGCATTTCGATCCGTGACGCTGCTATCGCTTGTCTGGTCGAAGCCGCCGTAGATCGCCACGCCGCTCTTCAGGGCGAAACTCTTCGTCCGGTCGGTGTTGCCGGGGGCGCCGACGGGATCGGGGGGGAGGTACGTCCCGGCGAAGACCCAGACCTCGTCGCCGCTGGCGGAGGCGTCGATCGCCGACCGCAGGTCCCGATAGGCCCTGTCCCACGTGGAGCCGTCCACGGGCGTTCCCGTCGCATCCTTCTTGACGCGCAGAATCGACGCGCCTTCGGATACCGCGCAGATGCCGGACAGAACGCCCGCCACGGCAAGCATCGACATTTTCCCGCTCTTCATGCTGAGTTCCTTTCGATTATGCGACATGGGTTCCAGCGAACGGGGAGCTTATACCTTGACCGGGGGGGGGGGGGGGGGGCGCCAATAAAAAAAAAGAAAAAACCTAAAT
>CAYRSS010000025.1:0-16524 GCA_964426945.1 uncultured Phycisphaeraceae bacterium | reverse complement strand
CCTAGGCCACCAGCACGCACAACTGGCCAATGCCGGCAAGTAAAATCCACTGAAATCGCCATTGAGCTCTCGGTGCAGGTACCACTAAGTGAAAACACCTAGAACGAATTCATACAGATGTTCACGACGTCGCTGGGCAGTGACACTGATTCCGCTTTCAGTTCGCTGCGGACACGTGCTGTGCGCTGCTCTTATCACTCTTAGTGCTATAGGGCTTGGTCTGGCGAGGGCTCAGGAGCAGGTTGCTTTTTTCATCGTCGGAGACCTTCCCGGCGGTCCGCCCGCGAGTTCGCTAGCGGCAGTGTCTGCCGATGGCCGGCTCGCGGTCGGAAACTCTCACTCAAGCTCGGGACATGAAGCTGTGCTCTGGACGGTCGAAAGCGGCTTGGTCGGCTTGGGCGACGTTCCCGGGGGGGGTTTCTACTCCGAGGCGACCGCTGTCTCATCCGATGGGCGAATCGCTGTCGGGCGCAGTCGTAGCGCCGCCAATCTGCCTGATCCGAATTGGGCCTATGGCATGCGATGGACGGCGGACGGGGGGATGACCTCCTTGGGCGGGCTGGCGGGTGGTCCTCCCGACAGCCGGGCGCACGCTGTGTCAGGGGATGGCTCCGTCATCGTGGGTGTGGCCGACCTGCCATTCTTTGTTCGCGCCGTAAGGTGGGTGAACGGAGGCCCGGCGGAGAATCTTGTCAGCTTCGGCGGCCTTCTGGGTGGTGCATCGTCCGCAGCGTACGACGTTTCGGAGGATGGCTCTGTAATCGTTGGTTGGTCGAACGTGCCCGAGTGCTGCACTGAGGTCGCATTTCGCTGGACTCAGAGCACGGGTATGGTGGCCCTGGTTCCGCCGGAGGAATTCCAGTCATTTCCGCACAATCACGCGTACCGAGTGTCCGGCGACGGCCGGGCGATCTTCGGCAACGTCTCCGGGCTCAACGGCCCGGTGTGGCGCTGGACCGCGGAGGAGGGCTCGCGCTATCTGGGCTTCGGATCGTGGATCGAGGACGCCAATCGCGACGGCTCGATCCTCGTGGGCTGGTCGCCGCCGTTCCTCTGGGACGAGTGCGCCGGACTGCGCACGCTCCGCGAGTGGCTGCTGCAGCGCTTCGGCCTCGACATGGGCATCAGCGCGCCCTTTCGCATCGAGAGCGTCAACGGCGTATCCGCCGACGGTCGGACTCTCGTGGGATCCGCTTTCAACGAGAACGGCGACCCGGAGGGCTTCGTCATTCGGCTCCCGCCGGTAGCGCCGGGGGACTTTGATGACGACGGCGTGATCGACGGGCATGACTGTGCCACGCTGGTCGATTCCATGCGCGGCCCTGGTGCGCCCTACCCGCCCTGTCGCCGCACCGACCTCAACGGCGACGGCGCGACGGACCTGCGCGACTTCGTACAATTCCAGCGGCGCTACGCATCGCCATGCGACGATCCGGCCGACTTCAACCAGGACTGCGCGGTGAACGCGGCCGACGCGCTTCACGTCGGCGCGTGCCTCGCCGGTCCGGCCGTGCTCACGGACTGCCCCGAGGCGGACTTCGACGGCGACGAAGACACCGACCTCGCCGATGTCGCCGTGTTCCAGCGGATCGTGGGAGGCGGATGATGCCCGGGCCGCGCCGTCCCGCTCACGCGCCCTCTTTCCGCCCGCCGATCAGTTCCTCCCCCTGGCGCCCCATCGGCACGCCCAGGGCCCGGTGCGCCCACTCCCGGGGCACCGCCAGCCCCAGCCGGTTCACCGCCGCGTCGAGCACCTGCGTCAGCGCCGCCGCATCGGCCACCGCCGCCGGGCGACGGCGAAACAGCGGCGCGGCCGCACCGGGGCCGAAGCGATAGGCCGTCAACGGGATGAGCAGGTCACGCCGGATCGTCGTCGCCTCCTTGCGCATGTCGTCCGCGAGCACGTCGGCCCGGACGCTCTCGTGCACGCGCGCGGCGGCGAAGGAGCCCGACTGGCCGGCGGTTTCCGTCGTGAGCGTCTGCCCCAGCCACGCCTTGCTCAGTTCGCGGTTGAGAAACTCGATCAGCGCCTGGTAGGGCGGCCCCGCCGTGCCGCGGCCGGCCTCGACCAGTTGCAGGTCGATGGCCTTGCTGAAGATGCCCGCCGCGGTCGTGCCCAGCGACTCGAGCATCGTCAGCATCTCGCGCTTTTCCTGCGGCGTGGCGGCCGCGTCATACCGCGCGATCCGCACCGGCATGCCGAACACCTCGGCGAAGATCATCCACTGCTTCAGGGCGAGGTTCTTGGCAAGGTAGATCATCGCGCTGACGCGCAGCAGCCCGCCGCGCTGCGGATGCCCTGACACGCCGTGCGGCGTGTGCACGATGAACTTGCCGGGGGGCAGGGCGATGCCGTCGCGCGGCGCCTCCGCCGTCAACACGCGCGGCCGATCCAGTTCGTCAAACACGATGCGCGCCCCGTCGATCGGATACACCGCCACAGGCCGCAGCGCACCCGCCCGTGGCTTCCAGACGATCTCGGCCACCGCGATGTTGCGGCCCGTCGCCAGCGAAAGGTGCTGAAGCGATTCGTCGAAGCCCTCCAGGCCCTGCAGCACCTCCCGGCAATACGCCGCCGCCGCATCCGCCGCGGCGCGATCGGTCACCGGCTGCGCGTCAGCCGCGCTGATCACATCCCACGCCATGCCGGTCAGCGCCAGGCGGCGCGTACTGGCCACGGCGAACAGGTGCGGGTCCTTCTCCTCCATCTCTTCAAAGAGCTGCATCGGCCCGGCGAGGGAGCCGTCGTCCGCTTCGTGCAGCAGCGCCGTCAGCCGCGAAGGCGTGAGCCCAACCGATGGATAATCGCGCACCGAGTCCTCGGCCCGCGGCGTAACCAGCCGGCCCGACGGCGGCGCCGCAGCGCGACCGCGAACAGCCCCGACGATCCGATCCAGCAGCTTCATGGTGATTCCCCCAAGCGTC
The DNA here is from genome assembly GCA_964426945.1 of uncultured Phycisphaeraceae bacterium. GTDB lineage: Bacteria > Planctomycetota > Phycisphaerae > UBA1845 > UBA1845 > CAYRSS01. The sequence goes on along the minus strand of CAYRSS010000025.1, from coordinate 13,599 downwards.
ACAGGCCAATCTGACCACACTTCGCACGCAACATCGCGGGACACCCGTCTCGCGACGACATCACCACGCACCCTCGCGCGAAAACGCCGCGGTCGCCCCGCGGTTCATTTCGATCACGCCACCCGCGGCCGCGTCGGCGGTGTACACCGCCAGCGCCGCCGCCCAGAATCGGTCGGCGTGGCTCCCCTCGCGCCGCGGCACGGCCAGCCGCAGATGACCGCCCGAAGAGACGGTCCGCTCCACGCTGTGCCAGTCGCGGAAGATCCGCTCATCCTGCGGAATGACGATGCGCTGCCCCTCGACCGCCACGCGCAGGCCGCCGGCAAGCTGCGTGCGCATGGCGGGCGTCGGCGTCACCGCTTCGACACGATGGCTGCCGAAGCGCGCTTGCGCCTCCTCGACGAGTTGCATGCCAAGCCCCGCCGCGTCCATCGCGCAGCGGCGCAGCCGCGGAATCGCCAGCAGGGCGTGGATCAGCGCCTGCTGCTGACGGAACGGCGCGGCGGCAAGCTCGAAGATCGCCGCCGTCACCAGCGGTCCGGTCGTCGCGCCTTCACGAGCCAGCACCCACACCACCGTCAGATCGCGCAGCCGCCCGATGTCCACGCCGGCGAACAGTTCGCGCGGATCGTCCGCCAGCACGGCGACGCTCTCCGCCGGGCGCAGCGATGCGTCGGCACACGCCGCGATCGCCTGCCAGGGCAGCAGGGCGTGGGCCTCGTCGAGAAACTCGCAGAGAAACTCCTGGCGATAGAGCTGCTCGTCGCCCAGGGCGGTGCGAATGGCGGCTTCATCGGCGGGCAGGCCGGCGGCGATGGCGTCGGGCAGCGTGACCGTACTGTGCGAGAAGGCGGGGTTGTCGCGCAGCTCGGCGAAGATGTTGCCGCAGCCGCGCGGCGTCGACGCGACATCGAGCTCGCCGTCGCCGCGCAGCAGCGTGGGGAACATCGCCCCCCAGATCTCCCGGTCGTCGGCGTGCATCGCGAATTCGTCGAGCAGCACATCGCCGGTAAAGCCGCGAGCCGTCTCGGGGTTCGCGGGCAGACCGATGATCCGTACGCCGCCGGGCAGGCGGATTTCCATGCGTCGCACGTGCAGGCCGGCGAAGTGCCGCGTGTCGACGAGGTCGGCGGCCACTTTGAGCGCCTGGCAATGCTGCCGAGCCTTGAGCATCAGCTCGCGGCTCTGGCGCTCGCCCGCGGACAGGAACACCTGGTTGCGCCGTCGCAGCAGCCCGCGCAGGACTCGCCGCAGCGACTTGGTGAAACTCTTGCCCGTCTGTCGCGACCAGCAGTTCCACCGCAGCCGCGCCGGCGATTCAACGTCCTCGCGCTGATAGGGCAGCAGCGGCAGCGCCGGCCGGACACGCGCCGGCTCCGGCGGCGGATCAGAGCAGACAGGCTCGGCGCGGGGCTCCACACCCCTACAACGCGCCGCGCGCCGACCTGTGTGCCGTTTGCGTCAGTGCCAGACGAGCACGCGGTAGCGGTAGACGATCGTGCGGTCCTCGCCCGGGCCGAGGTCGAGCGTCCACACCAGCTCCTGCCGCCGGTTGATCGAATAGACGCCGCGCTCGAGGAGGTTCGTTTCCGGCGCCCCTTCAGCTTCGACGAGGTCGCCGGAAAACTCGCGGCGGATCACGATCTGGATCGGTTCCTTGCGGTGGTTGCAGATCTGCAGTTCGCCCTTGACCGGCACGCTGCGGAAGTTGCGTCCGCCGAGCGAGAGGATTTCGCGCGAGGCCTCTTCCTCATGCTCGACGGCGGTCGTGCGCACGGACAGGGCCTTGGTGATGCGCACGGTCGCCTCGGCGCCGGGGTTCACCCACGAGGTGGTCCGCTGCCCCTGGTAGCGCTCGCCCGCGGTCACGGTGGCGGGAGCGGTGGTCATGGGAAACTCGAATGGGTTGTCGAATCGCAGCGCGTCCCACGCGGCGTTCTCGAAGCGGTCGGGGTTCTGCTGGCGCTGGTAGTCCTCAACCGGTCGGCCCCATTCGTCGCGTGTGTCCGGGATAGACCAGTCGATGATGCGTTCATACGCCGCGCGCGTCTCGGCGACGGTGAGCATCAGCGCGTCGCCCTCGCGCAGACTGCGCCGCCCGATGGAGTGATAGTGCAGATCGACGCCCTCGGAGGCGGGGATGATCGGATCGTTTCCGCCGGCGGTGGGGTACGTCGCCACGTTGTGCATGACCTGCTGCATCATCACCCCACCGCCGCCTCGCGACGGGCCGATGACGCGGTTGAGGTCGGAGAAGAAGTTCGCCCACGTCGTTCGCGGAGACATCGGCGACAGCACGTGCGAAAACTCCATGCTGGGAAAGCCCGAGATCAGCCGGATCTCCGCATCTTCGAAGTCCTCAAGTTCGTTGCGAATGACCGCCGACTGGGCCAGGGCTAGGTTCTTCGGATCCGCAATATCGAGGCGATAGCTTGGCGCCCACGAGATGCCCTTGGTGAGATACGCGATGTTCACGGTGACCGGACCGGTGGCCTGGCGTACGTGAAACTGCAGCACGGGTTTGATGCGCGTCTTGGACATCGCGGGGTTGTCGATCTTCAGGTAAGCGATCATCGACGTGTCGACCGACACGCGCCCCGAAGCGGTGTCGAGTGACAGGTAGCGCGGCGGTGCGGGCTGCCCGGTGGATGTTGCCGTCGAAGCGTGTCCCCACCACGGGTTCCAGTGAGGCGGCTGCTCGAAGGAGCGACTCCACTCGCGGCGGCCCTCCGGGTTCTCGAAGCGTACGACGCGTCCGGTGATCTCGGCCATGCCTTGCTGGCGCAGGTAGAGCGTCACGGTCTTGCCCGCCAGCGTTCGCTGCGGATCGTGTTCCCACTGGCCGTCGTCGGGCTCGACGACTTCCCGCTGCGTCGTCAGCACTTCGACGGGCGCGTCGCTCTCGATCCAGAACGTGCCGTGCACCGGGTCGGGCACATCCCCCGCTTCGTAGACTCCCGCTCCGGCGAGCGTGACCGATCGCCGGACGACAGCCAGTCCGTTCTTGAAGAGGCCGATCGAGTCGATCTTCGTCTCGACCGTTGCCGGCGTGTCCGCCGGTGCCGCCGGGGCCGGCGCCGTGAGGCTCAGCACCGTCGCCGTGAGAACTGCCATCCGCACCGAAGCCAAGGGGAGAGACCTGGGTTGCATGATCGGGGTTCCTCGAGGGTGAAAGAGAATCGTCGTCGGCGGACGATCGCGCACCGCCACACCTTTTGGACGCCGCGGCTCCCGCTGCGGATGCGTCTTGGCTGTGTAACACGCGCGGATCGGGCCGGTCAGTCAAACAGCTCCATCTGCCGGGCGTCGACGATCTGTGATTCGAAGCTGCCGTCGGCCGTCTCGGTGATGATGCGATCGCGCTCGCTCACCTCGGCGGCGCTGCGCACAATCCGCCGGCCGCGCTTCAGCCGTGTCATGGTGAACCCGCGGGCCAGCACCCGGTGATGGCTGAGCGCGGTGAGAAGCGCCTCACGGCCGGTGAGTGTCAGCTTCAGATGGGTCAGCCGGCCGGCCAGCGACGCTTCGAGCCGGCGATGCAGCTCGGCCAGGTGCTCGGCGCGGCGGGGCAGGGTCCGGCGCGGCCCGGCTGCGTCGATCCGGCCCGCCAGGTCGCGCAGGGCGGCGTCGCTGCGCAGCATCCGCCGCTCGGCGGCACGCTCGAAGCGATGGCGCGCCGCCGCCAGCCGGGCGCCGGTGCGCAGCAGGAAGGCGTGCGGGGCGATGCGCTGCAGCAGCGGCGCGATCTCGTCGAGCCGGGCGCGCTGATGATCGAGTCGCCCGCGCAGTGCACGGTCCATCCGCATCGCGGCTTCGTCCACCCGCTGGTCGCGCTGGCGGACTTTCAGCAGCGGTTCGCGATACCACCGTCGACCGGTCAGCGCCCCCAACTGCGACGCGGCCAGGGCAAGCCCGGTTCCGGTCGCCTGCGTCAGCCGGGCCGCGCGCCGTCGCAGGTCGCCGAGCACCTCGGCCAGCACCGGCACGACGATCTCGCCTGCGGCCGTCGGGGTGGCGGCGCGGACGTCGGCCACGAGATCGGCGATGGTGAAGTCGGTCTCATGGCCGACGGCACTCACCACGGGGATCCGGCTCGCGTGAATCGCCCGCGCAACGCGTTCCTCGTTGAACGACCAGAGGTCTTCGAGCGATCCTCCGCCGCGGCCGACGATCATGACGTCGATCCCGCCGAGCTGGCGATCCTGCTCGTTGAGCCGCGCGATCGCCCGGGCGATCTCATCCGCCGAGCCGGGCCCCTGCACACGAACCGGATAGACGAGAAGCTCGACACACGGGTAGCGACGCGCGATCGTCCGCAGCACGTCGGCCACGGCCGCGCCGGTCGGGCTGGTCACGACGGCGATGCGCTGCGGGTAGGTGGGAAGCGGCTTCTTGTGTCGCGGGTCGAAGAGCCCCTCGGCCTGAAGTTTGTCGCGAAGCTGGCGGTAGGCGAGTTCGAGCGCGCCCACGCCGCGGGGTTCGAGGCGGCGGATGTAAAGCTGGTAGCGGCCGGAGCGTTCGAACACGTCGATCGACCCGGTGGCGAGCACGGCGAGCCCGTCGGTCGGTGCGAAACGCAGCCGCCCCGCATCCGCGCGCCACATCACGCAGGCCAGTTCGCAGTTCGCGTCCTTCAGCGTCAGGTAGACGTGGCCGCTGGAATGGCGTTTGAAGTTGCTGATCTCACCCACGATGTGCAACGTCGCGGGCACGCCGGCGCTGATCGCCTGGCGGACGAGCGCCGTGACCTGCGAGACGGTCAGCGGCAGGTCGCTCCCCGCCGGCGGCGTCCGATCCGGCGGCAGCAGGCTGGACTGACGAGGTTGGCGGGCCATCGACTGCCCATTGGACCCGCGGCAGGCCGGCGTGGCAACGGGTCGGCGATACCCGCGCCGCGGTATGCCGGGGATGTTCAGGTGTTGGCTGTCAGCTGTCGGCTGTCAGCTGTCAGCCATTCTCGCTTGACGTTCACTGTTCGGCTCGCTGTGCTGAGCGTTCGGAAGGTAGTCCTCAGCGTTCGGCGATCGATCCGCGACGTCGGGCGTTCAAGTCTCAGAATCTCAGATTTCGAATCTCGAATCTCAGATTTCAAATCTCAAATCTCAAATCTCAGATTTCAAATTTCAAATTTCAAATTTCGAATCTGGAATCTCAATTCCGGTTCCCGAATCTCATGCCGATTCGCCGTGTCGTCCCCTCCGGCCTCCTCCTCCCGACTTCGCCGGTCGCGCTTCGCCTCGATTGGCAGCGTTCTTCTCCCGCGGGTACGCTCTCCCGCCATGACCACCGTCCCTCAGCAACCTGCGCAACGCCTCCTCTCCGTCGACGCCTTCCGCGGGTTGACCATCGCCGGGATGATCCTGGTCAACACGCCGGGAAGCTGGTCGCACATCTACGGGCCGCTGCGGCATGCCGACTGGCACGGGCTGACTCCGACAGACCTCGTATTCCCGTTCTTTCTCTTCATCGTCGGCGTGTCCATCACGCTGGCCTTTGCCCGGCGGCGCGAACAGGGGGCGGCGCGTTCGGCGCTGCTCGCGCAGATCGTCCGGCGGTCGGCGCTGCTGATCCTGCTGGGCTGGTCGATGGCAGGCTTCCCCGACCTGCGGCTGATCGGTCCGTTCGTGACGGCGATTGTCGGGCTCGGGCTCTGGCGACCGGGTGAGGGCGGGGGTTCTCGCGACGAGCCCGCGCTGACGGACGCGGCGGGCCGCGCGGGTCGTTGGCGGGGGCCCGTGGCGGCGGCGCTGGTCTTCGGCGCGATCGCCTGGTTCGTCCTCGACTTCGCCTTCTACGACGCCTCCGGCCTGCGCGTGCCGGGCGTGCTGCCGAGGATCGGCCTGTGCTATTTCGCCGCGGGCGTGATCGTGCTCACCGGCGGCATCGGCTGGCGGATCGGATGGGTCGTCGCGCTGACCGTCGGCTACTGGGCGCTGCTCACGCTGGTCGCCGCGCCCGCCGGCTACGAGGCGAACGTCGTGGGGCCGGAAGGGCTGCTGCACAACTGGATCGATGAAGCGCTGCTCGGTTCGCACCTCTACCGCGAGCGCCCCGATCCGGAGGGGCTTTTTAGCACCCTGCCGGCCGTCGGCACGGTGCTCTGCGGCCTGCTCACCGGGCAGTGGATGCGCAGCCGGCGGGACATCCGCGAGATGCTTCTCGGCCTGTTCTTCGCGGCGAACCTGTTGCTGGTCGTCGGCCTGTGGTGGGCGACGGTGCACCCGCTGAACAAGAAGATATGGACCGGCTCGTACGTCCTCGTCACCGCCGGGCTGGCGATGCACGGCGTGGCGATGTGCTGCTGGCTGATCGACGTGAAGCAGCTTCGCCGGTGGGCGACGCCGCTGGTCATGTTCGGCAGCAACGCGATCACGATCTTCGTCGCCTCGGGGCTGATGGCCAAGATGCTCGGCCGCTGGCGCATCACCACAGACGATGGGACGAGCTCCGCCTCCGGCTGGTTCTACCGCAACGCGCTGGCGTCGTGGGCCGGCGACAAGCCCGGCTCGCTGCTCTACGCGGTGCTGTTCGTGCTGTTCTGGCTGATCCCGGCCGCGGTGATGTACCGGCGGCGGTGGATCGTGAAGGTGTAGCCCGCCTGCGACTGTGCGGAATGACCGTGGCGGATGCTCAACCGCGCGTCTTGCGCCACCACGCCACGGTGCGGCGAAGACCTTCGTCGAGGTTCACCGTCGCGCGCCAATTGAGGAGGGCCGCCGCGCGCGAGGTGTCGAGGCGACGCCGCGGCTGGCCGTCGGGGCGCGAGGCGTCCCAGGCGATGCGGCCGCGGTAGCCGCACAGGTCGGCGATGCGGCTCGCCAGGTCGGCGATGGTGACTTCCGAGCCCGTGCCCAGGTTAACTGGTTCGGGATCGTTGAGGGTCTCCGCGGCGCGGAGGATGCCTTCGGCGGCGTCGTCGACGTAGAGAAACTCCCGCCCCGCCCGCCCCGTCCCCCAGCAGGTGACGACCTCATCGCCGTCGTGGGCCGCCTGATCGAATCGCCGCACCAGGGCGGGGATGACGTGCGAGGTCGCCTCGTCGAAGTTGTCGCCAGGCCCGTAGAGGTTCACCGGCAGCACATACACACCCGCCAGCCCGTACTCCGTCCGGTACGCCCGAAGCATCACCGCCAGCGAGCGCTTCGCAATGCCGTAGGGGGCGTTGGTCTCCTCGGGATAGCCGGCGAAGAGGTCTGACTCGCGGAAGGGCACGGCGCAGTCGCGCGGATAGCCGCACACCGTGCCGACCTGCACGAAGCGGTGCACGCCGCGGCGGCGGGCCTCCTCGATCAGGTGCAGGCCCATCGCCATGTTGGCGTAGAAGAATCGTCCGGGGCGGCGCTGATTGGCCCCGATGCCGCCCACCTCCGCCGCGAGGTGGATCACTACGTCGGGCCGGGCGGCGTCGTACATCCGGGCGACGGCGACGGGGTCGGTCAGGTCGAACTCGCGCGACCGGGGCACGAAGACATCGCGGGCGCCGCGTTCGGCCAGCCCCCGGCAGACCACCCGGCCGAGGAACCCGGCTCCGCCGGTGACACAGACGCGCTTGTCCGTCCAGAAAGGGGACATGTCGGCATCGTACCGGTGGCTCCGCCCACGGACGAGGGGGCAGGCCGGCCGCCGGCGGACGTGTGAAGCTGTCGATTCCTGCGGAAACCGGTCGGTTTCGCTTGCATCGGAGGCCCTGATCCGGCAACGTGGGGGGTGCAGGCCACGCGCGGGGCCGGATGCGGCCTGCAGTTATCACGTCTCGGTCGTCCGCAAATCGGGAGATGGGGTCATGCGAGCAAGCACGCGCTGCGCCGCGGGAATGGTCTGCGCCTGCGCCTCGGCCGCCTCGGGCCAGGCGATCAACATCGATTTCGGGAGGGATACCCCGCCGCCGTCCACCTACGGCGCGGTCGGGCTGCCTGGGGTCTGGAACAGCATCGAGGCCCGCCACACCTCGCTTTCCAACCCGGAGTATGTATACAGCCTCGTAGACATACACGGCCAGCCCACGGGCGCCACGCTCTACCAGTACGGCGGAACCGAACTGGTCGAGGCCGAGGATCCGTCGCTCTCGGGCGACCACGAGGCGCTGATGAGCGATTGCCTCGTGACCTATTCGCAGGGTCTGGAGACCTGCCTGTTCATCAACGGGCTGGAGAACGGGCAGTACGAGGTCATCAGCTACGCCTGGATGCCCAACCACCCGGAATCGCGGGCGCGCGTGCGGCTCGACTTCAACCCGACGGTCACGACCGTCGGCGGGCCGTGGACCGGGCAGCACGGGTTCCGGGTGACCTACGCGAAGCACACGGTCGCGGTCACCAACGGGTTCATGGGGCTGCACAGCGGTAACATCACCGGCGGCAACCTCGCCGTCGGGGCGGCCTATAACGGTGTGCAGATCCGCCGCCTCATCGAGGGGGTCGAGGGAGACATCAACGACGACGGCGACGTCTCGCTGATCGACTACGACCAGTTCGAAGTGTGCATGGCCGGACCGGGAGTGTCCACGCGCCCGATCGGGTGCTCGGTGGAAGTGTTTGAAGAGGCCGATCTGGACAACGATAACGATGTGGACATGATCGACCTCAGCCGGCTGCAGGAGTTGTCTGACTGACGCCGGCATGCACGGCTTCTGAGGTCGGCGGACGGTTTCCCGCTTATGGAGAGGCGTGATGAAAGCGACACGATGGATGCGCGGCTGGCTGGTGTGCGTGGCGGCGGTCGCGGGTTCGGCGGCGCGTGCCGAAGATCCGCCGCCGTCGCCTTTCGAGGGCTACTCGCGCGCCGCCGAGAGCGTGGTCGAGAACATGATCCGCTCCATGAGCAAGCTGCGCTCCTATTCCGACGCCGCGGTCTTCCGCTTCGACACCGACATGGATTTCAGCCCGCCGGAGCAGAAGCTGCCGTTCCTGTTCCAGGCCCCCGGCAAGTTCGTAATTGACTCGGACATGCACCGCATGGTCAGCGACGGCAAGCAACTGACCGTGCTGATGAAACAGAACAACCGCTACAAGACCGAACCGCTGGAGGAGGACGTCTACAAGCAGGTGGCACAACACGCCGGCGGCGGGGCGTTCATGATGTTCAGCGCAGTGGACATGCTGCTCTCCGAGCGGCCGCACAAGCGCTTCGGCGAGCTTTTCAAGGAGCTCGACGTCGGTGATCGCGTCACGATCGACGGCGATCGGTGCATCGAGCTGCGCGGCCGGCTCGAGGGGATGTGGTTTGATGCCCAGGCGAGCCGCATCGACGTGGTCATCGCCGTGCGCGAAAGCGACATGATCCTCCGCCGGATCGACATCGACGCGTCGGAAGTTCTGCGCAAGCAGGCCGCCGAAGGCGCCATGACGGGCTCACGCTATCACCTCGTCTACGACGTCCGCGACATCCGCACCGACGCGCGATTCGAGGCGTCGACGTTCACGTTCGAGCCGCCCTCGGGCGCCAAGAAGGTCGACAAGTTCTATTCGCGCTGGATGGCCACCGGCGACACGGCGGAACAGATCGAGATGTCCGGCCGCCCGGTGCCGGAGTTCGACCTGGCGACGACCGACGGCGGCGCGGTGCGATCCGGAGAGCTGGCCGGCAAAGTCGTGGTGCTGAACTTCCTCTTCCGCGGCTGGACCGGCGATCGCGACGTCAACTCGAAGGCGCTGCAGAAGCTCCGGGCTGATTACGCGGACAAGGGCGTTGCCATCGTCAGCATCCACACCGGCGGCGCCGATGACAAGGAACTCGAACAGCTTCGTGAAGCGGGCATCGACCTGCCCGTGGCTCTCGACGCCGACGGCGAGCTGCGCGACGCGTTCTTCGACCAGCAGTTCGACGGCGGGATCATCCTGCTGAACCGCGATGGCAAGGTGCAGGGCCAGCACCGTCTGCTGTTCAATGAGGATCGCACCGCGGCGCTGCGCAAGGACCTGGATCGACTGCTCGCCGGGGAGACGCTGGCCGCCGGCAAGGAGATGACCGATGCCGAGCGCGAGGAATACCGCGAGCAGACCTCGTCCGTTCAGTACGGCGGCTCGCGCGTCGAGCCGGTCAACGCGGACCGGCTCGAAGAGGCGTGGTCCGTCCGCATCCGTGGCGGCTCGCACACCTTCCAGCCCAGCGGCGAGGTGCTCGGCAACGATCTGTGGATTCGCGACGGACGCATGCTGCGGCGCATCGGCCCCGACGGCCGCGTCACGGGCGAGATTAACCTGCCCTCCCGCGGGACGGATCCGTACGTGCAGGAATCCTTCGCCGTCGGGCAGATCGGCCGGCGGCTGGGCGCCGTGCTGATGACCACCATCCCCGGCGAGCCCGCCGACGGGGAGGACACCGGCGGCTGGCGACAGCCCAAAGGCGTTTCGCTGACCGCCGTGAGCGAGGCCGGCGACGAGCTGTGGAAGATCGAACTCGACGTTGAGAACTGGTCGATGCCGCAATACCTCCAGTTCGTCGATCTCGACGGCCGGCCGGGCGACGAACTTGTGTTCCTTTTCAACAGCGCGGTATGGGTCCTGGACCACGCCGGCGAGACGGTCTGTCGCAAGCCGGTGACCGGGTGGGCGACGTGGCTCCAGGCGCGCGACGCCGACGGCGACCGGCGGTCCGAACTCTACGTGCGAACCAACGAGAAGCTGCTCCGCTACGACTTCCGCGACCGGCGATAGGCGTCCGTTGAGAAAGGGGTCAGGCACCGCCTGAGTCGCCCCTCACCACCACGGGAAGCGGGATGACGCCGGAGCCAGACCCCTTACTCAACGGACAGATAGGGCCTTTCGGGTCCGATAACTCGGCGCGGGTCCGGTATTACTCAAGTTCCCCGCCCTGATCGACGACAGGCGATGTGAGCGCCGGCGCTGCGCCCTGGCGGGGCCCGGCGGCGGACCGCCCGACAACCGGATGCTGCGCACGGTGGCGCAGCGAAGCGGACACAGCGGTGTCCGCCGCGGTGTCATGCATCAGGGAGGATGCGATGAGCCGGATCAACTCCAACGTGCCCGCCCTGCGCGCGATCACGCGGCTGGGCACCAACAACGCCGACCTGCAACTCCGCCTCGAGCGGCTGTCGACCGGTCTGCGTGTCAACCGCGGCAAGGACGATCCGGCCGGGTTGATCGCGTCCGAAGCGCTGCGCTCCGAAATCCGCGCGCTGGGCCAGTCGATCGACAACTCCGCCCGCGCCATCAACGTGCTGTCGACGGCGGAGGGCGCGCTCAACGAAGTATCCTCGCTCCTGCTGTCCATCCGCGAGCTGATAGTCTCCACGGCGAACGAAGGCGCGCTGACTTCGGAGGAGGTCAGCGCCAATCAGCTTGAGATCGACGCGATCATCAGCAGCATCGACCGCATTGCCCAGAACACGACCTTCGGGGGCCTCGGGCTGCTCGACGGCAAGCGGGCGTTTACGCTATCGGGGCTTGATCCCAACGGCGTCGCGGCGCTCTCGGTGTTTTCCGCGCGGCTGCCCACGGGAGGCTCGCGCGAGGTGACCATCCAGGTCACCCACTCCGCCGAGACCGCGAACCTGACGCTGTTCGGCGCGCCCCCGCCGGGCGGAGCGACCCACGGCACGAGCGGCCGGCCGGCGTACACATCGAGTGTGACCGTCGAGATCGGCGGGCCGCTGGGCGCGGAGCGATTCAGTTTTGCTTCGGGCACGACGCTGCAGCAGATCGCGACGGCGATCAACGACTCCATCGCCGTGACCGGGGTTTCGGCGATCATCCTGACGCCCGACGTCGGCGCCACGACGACCAGCGCCCTCGCGCTGCATACCACCACGTACGGCTCGGATGCGTTTGTGGCGGTGCGTGCGCTGTCGGGCAACTTCATCGAGGATGACAACGCGGGCATCCCACTGCGCGACGAAGGGGTGGATGTCGGCGTGCTGATCAACGGCCAGGCCGCCTCGGCCCGCGGCCTGCGCGCCGACGTGCGGGCTACCGGGCTCGACATGCGCGTCTACCTGACGCCGCAGTTCGCCCAAGTGCTCTCGTCGACCACGCTGCAGATCACCGGCGGCGGGTCGCTCTTCCAGATTACGCCGGAGGTCTCACCGCACGGCCAGATCACCGTCGGTATCGACTCGATCGCCGCCGCGGGGCTGGGCAACAGCATCGTCGGCTTCCTCGAGTCGATCCGTTCGGGCGGCGAGCGCGAGGTCGCCCGCGGCAACTTCGCCGCCGCACAGGAGATCATCACCGAGTCGATCAGCCAGATCGCCTCGCTGCGCGGCCGCATCGGCAGCATTCAGCGCAATGTGCTCGAGACCAACATCGACAGCCAGCAGATCGCCCTGGAAAATGTCACCGCGTCGGAGTCGGTCATCCGCGACGCCGACATGGCCGCCGAGGTCGCAGCGCTGACCCGCGCCCAGGTGCTCGTCCAGAGCACGCAGGCGACGCTCCAGATCGCCGTGAACGCTCCGTCGGCGGTGCTCTCGCTGCTGCAGTAGGCAGGCAGCCACGTACCCCGGCGACCCACCTGCGACGGGCGAACAGCGCCATGACCCCGTTGCATCCCCGGCGGAAAGCGTTAGTCTGATTCGCAGCACCGGTTCGTCGGTCGGTCGGCAAGCCGACGATGAATCGCGTATCCTGCGGAATTCCAGAGGACTACCAACCATGACGCGGAGCAATCGCGGTTCCCTTGCGCGCGCACTGATGACCTGCTGCGGGGCAGCGGCCGTAACACTGGCCATGGGCTGTCCGGTGATCGCGCCGCCGTCCGGTTCTCCGGCCGCCTTCGACGCCGCCAAGTTTGCCGGCGTATACAGCGGCACCTGGGAGAACATGGTCATCGGCGAAAGCGGCAACGCCCGCATCGAGATCATGGTCGACGAGGACGCGCGAATCGCCACTCTGATCATTGACTTCGACGGCAACTACCTCGGGCAGACCGATCCCCCTGCCCACGAGGTGTCGGGAGGATACGACGACAACGGTGCCCACATGCAGGGTCAGGACGACTTGTTCGGAACCTATGACGTGGTCGTGGCGGCCGACGGCGCAATGGTCGGCGTCTTTCGCAACGTCGCCGGGGGCCAGGTGCCGCTGCTGACCTACACCGGCACGCTCACAGAGGACGCCATCATTGCTGATTACGAGGTCGTGCTCCCGGACGGCATGGTCCTCTCCGCCTCGACGACGCTCGCGAAGGAGTAGCGGACCCCCGGGCAGGCCGTGGGCGGCGGCACCGCTCCGCAGCAACTCGCCGGTAGGCCGATCGGCTTTCCCCGTCCGCCCCGGCGCGGTATTTTCCGGTGCCGATGTCGGCCACCTCGAAGGGGCGGCCCCGGCACCAGGAGACTCACCATGCCCGCCATTCAGGATCTTCTCGGCGATCAGGCCTCCGGCCTGCTTTCGTACAAGTGCACCGGCGTCGACAAGTCTGCGCTCACCCTCCCCGGTCCCGACTTCGTTGATCGCGTCTTTGCCCAGACCGATCGGTCGATCCCGGTGCTGCGCAATCTGCAGTCGGTCTTCGCCGCCGGCCGCCTGGGCGGCACGGGCTACCTGTCGATCCTGCCGGTCGACCAGGGGATCGAGCACTCCGCCGCCGCGTCGTTCGCGCCGAATCCGATCTACTTCGACCCCGAGAACATCGTCCGCC
>CAYRSS010000024.1:0-57520 GCA_964426945.1 uncultured Phycisphaeraceae bacterium | reverse complement strand
GCAGCGCCAAGATGGGCCGCGACTCGGTCCACCAGGCGATCCTGCCGCTCAAGGGAAAGATCCTCAACGTCGAGAAGTCGCGCCTCGACAAGATCCTTTCGCACGACGAAATCAAGGCGCTGATGCAGGCGGTGGGGATCATCATCGGCGAGGAAGTGTTCGACGTCACCAAGTCGCGCTACGGCAAGATCATCATCATGACCGACGCCGACGTCGACGGTTCGCACATCCGCACGCTGCTGCTGACGTTCCTGTTCCGCCACATGCGGCCGCTGATCGAGGCCGGGCGGATCTTCGTGGCCCAGCCGCCGCTGTACCAGGTCAAGAAGGGCAAGCACATCGAGTACGTGCTGCACGACGCCGCTCTCAACGAGAAGCTCGCGCAGATCGGCCTGTCTGGGACGATGCTCGTCGTCCGGCTGGACGGTCAGCCGGAGCGCACGATCGAGGGGGAGCAGTTCCGCCGGCTCGTCCGTCAGCTCGACCTGCTGGAGGCCCAGGTGCGCATCCTCGGTCGCCGCGGCGTGTCGTTCGAGCGCCTCCTGCGTGACCACCGCAAGCCCGGGCTGGGTATGCCGAAGTTCATGGCCGAGATTTACCGCCCGGACCAGGAGGGCGCCGAGCGGGTCTTCGTGCACGGCGAGCAGGAACTGGTCGCCCTGGGCGCTGCGGAGAATGGCGCCACCGTGCTGGAAGCCCGGCAGGCACTGCGCGTGCAGGAGGAGGGCGAGGAGGCCGGCTCCGGCCCGCCGCCCCGACGGATTATCTACCACTCCCTCGGTGAGTGCCGTGTGCTCGACGAAATTATCGAGAAGATCGAGTCCTACGGCCTGCCGATACTTGATCTGTTCGCCCATCGGGAGGAGCTGGTCACCGGCGAGCTGAGTCCGGCCCGCTACCTGTTGCGCCGCGAGAACGGCGAGTTCATCGAGCTCGACAACCTCGCCGCGGTCGCCACCGGCATCCGCGAGCAGGGCCGCGAGGGCATGCAGATCAAGCGCTTCAAAGGTCTGGGCGAGATGAACAAGGACGAGTTGTGGGAAACCACGATGGATCCGGACAAGCGGACGCTGCTCCGCGTGTTCATCACCGATGATACCAAGGACCTGGACCAGGCCGATCTCGATGCCCGCGAGGCGGATCGGATCTTCCGGTTGCTGATGGGTGACAACGTCGAGCAACGTCGCCAGTTCATCGAGCAGAACGCGATCAACGTCAAGAACCTCGACGTCTAGCGCCCGCCCCGTGCGGAGATGCTGCTGTTGAGTGAGGACACCCGAGCGAAACAGCCTTCTCGCCGCACGACGCGTGAGCCGGGTGATTTGTCGCCCGGCAGCGCGGTCGAGTCCGGTTCGCGCTGGCTGCTGGGGCGAGAGGTCGCAGCGGCCGTGGCGACCGCGGTCGTGGCGGTCGGCTTGATCGTCCTGCTTTCGATCTTCCAGTTCCGCGGTCTGGGCGAAACGTTCGAGGGGGTCGACGACGCCCATCGCCACATTCGCGCCCTGCGCCGCACGCTCATCCTGCTGGTCGACGCCGAGACCGGCCAGCGCGGCTTTCTGCTCACCGGCCGGCCGGAATTTCTCGAACCCTACGACAGCGCCATGCAGCAGATCGATGGCGCGATGGCCCGGCTGCGCATCGAGATGAGCGACACACCCACCGATCGCGATGAGCTTGAGCGCATCGAGGATCTTGTCGAGGCCAAGCGGTCCATCATGGCCACGTCCCTGGAGGCGTACCGCCGCGGCGAGCCGGATGTCGCCGCGCAGATTGTCGCCGGGGGCCTCGGGCGAGCGACGATGGACGAGTTCCGGCAGGTCATCAGCCGCAAGGAGCAGGAGCAGGTCGGCATGCTCGGCCGGCGTTCCGAGCGGATGGAGGTGTTGCGCGAGCGTCTGATGATCGTGCTGGGGCTGGGGCTGGTGCTGGTGATCGTCGTGGCGGCGGCCGTCGTGGCGATCAACCGCCACCTGAGCCGCATGGTGATGACGCTGGCCTCCGCGCAGCGAGCCTTTCGCGACTCTGTCGAAGGCATGAGCGATTGCTTCTTCCACGTCGATCGTGACTGGCGGCTCACGTACATGAACGGTCACGCGGCGCGGCACTTTGAGCTCGACGCGGACGGGGTCGTCGGCCGGGTCGCGTGGGAGGCTCTGCCCAGCGCCATCGGCACGGCGCTGGAGCGGAATCTTCGCGAGGCGATGCAGCGCGGCGTGGTCCGCGAGGTGGAGACGCCATCGCCCGCACAGCCCGAGCGGTTGCTGTGTATTCGCGCCTATCCGACCCCTACCGGGTTGGCCGTGTTCTTCTACGATGTCACCGAGGAACGCCGGCTGCAGCACCAGTTGCAGCACGCCGCCAAGCTCGAGAGCATCGGCCGGCTGGCCGGCGGCGTGGCCCACGACTTCAACAACCTGCTGACCGCCATTCTGGGCTACGTCGAACTGGCCGAGCAGGGGCTGACGGCGCACAGCCCGAGCCGGCCGCACCTGGCCGGCATCCGCCACGCCGCGGAGCGCAGCGCCGCCCTGACACGTCAACTGCTGACCTTTGCCCGCAAACAGGTGACCGAGCCGCGCGTGTGCAACATCAACGAGCTCGTCGTCAACAGCGAGAAGCTTCTCCAGCGGCTGATGAACGCGAACATCACGATCCGATCGATCTGTGCGCCAAACCTGGGGATGGCGGAGGTCGATCCGGACCAGTTCGAACAGGCGCTCATCAACCTCGCGATCAACGCCCGCGACGCCATGCCCGAGGGTGGCAAACTCCTGATCGAAACCGCCAACGCGACGATCGACGAAGAGTATGCGGCCCAGCATGAGGACGTGGCGCCCGGCGAGTACGTCATGCTGGCCATCAGCGACACCGGCGTGGGCATGACCGAGGAGATCCGCCGGCACATCTTCGAGCCCTTTTTCACGACCAAGCGTCGCGGGGACGGCACGGGGCTGGGGCTGGCGAGCTGCTACGGAATGGTCCGCCAGGCCCGCGGCCACATCAGCGTCTACAGCGAGCCGAACCACGGTTCGACTTTCCGAATCTACCTGCCGCGCGTCGCCGCCGTGCCGCTGCCGCCGCGCCGTCCGGCCGCCCCCCCCGTCGAACCGGATGTGGACAGCGCCGTGGTGCTGGTCGTCGAGGATGAGGCGATGGTCCTTCGCCTGGCGGTGCGGGTGCTCGAGTCGCGCGGCTACCACGTGCTTTCGGCGTCAACCGCCGAAGAAGCGCTGGCGATCGCCGGCGAGCAATCCGGCGAGATCGATCTGTTGATTACCGATGTGATTCTGCCCGGCATGAACGGCAGCGCGCTGGCCCAGACGCTCGCGGAATCGCGGCCCGGCATGCGGGTGCTCTTTGCCTCCGGATACACCGACAACATGATTCAACAGCACGGTGTGCTTGGCCCGGGCGTCGAATTTCTGCAGAAGCCCTACATGCCGTCCACGTTGCTCACGCGAGTGAGAGAAGTCCTCGCCCCTGCCGCTTCCGCCCTCTGAGACGATTCGCCCCGTTGTCCATTTCGGTTATAGCGCCCCATCCGATTGCTCAATTCTTGACGTCTATACCGATTGTATCGATTAACTGGTCCGGCGCGGCACGGATGGCGCACAAGAGACGCATGCCCGCTGGTTTTCCTGTGTTTTTTCGGGGGAATAAGGGGTTGCGCGGGTTGACCCACCTCCTGCGATCTCAATAGAATCAGTCTCGCTGGGGTGGAATACTCAATCTGCTGATTCGCCGGGTCGGTACACCCGCGATGTCCATCCCGGGAAGGGGGAAGAATCCACATGTACGATATGCGTCTGCGCTGCGCGTCTGCGCTGGCGGTCACTGCACTGTTCCTGCCCGCCGCGGCCCATGCCGCGGCCATCCTGCCGGGCCAGTACATCCTGCACAATCATCCGGACGGCAACGAAGTTCCACCTCCGTATGGGCTGCGGCTCGACGAAATGGTCGATGTCACCTCCGGGCACGACGTGTTCACGTTCGACTTCGATCATCCCAGTTCGAACATGATCCTGCTGTACAACGACATCCTGCAGCGGATCACCATCACCGGTCAGGCCTACGGCGGTCGCGACATCGGCGCCGGCTACGCGGCGGACAGCTACCTCGGCGTGTACGACATCCACTTTGTTTATGACGTGGGCGTCGCGCTGGCGCCTGGCGATGACGACCTGTGGACGCCCGTGTCGAGCTTCTCTAACTTCGGCACGATCACGCGCCCGGACAGCTTCGTTCACAATCTTTCCGACAAGTCGGACGGTACCCACACCTTCCGCTTCGGCGACGAGAACGACGACAATGGCCACCGCGGCTACGACGGTCTTTCGGGCTGGGGCTGGCTGATGGTCGACGAGCGTTACACGGCGGCGATGGACTTCATCTTCACCGCCGAGTACGTCGCAATTCCCGAGCCGGCTTCGATGAGCCTGCTGGCCGGGGGCGCGCTGCTGGTCGCGCTTCGTCGCCAGCGTCGCGCGTAATCAGGCTCGAGCACCTGCCTATCGCGCGGGCGGACGGGGTGTCAAACCTCGTCCGCCCGCTTTGCTTTTTACCCGCCGCCGGTTGCGGTCTGCCGCGGGGGCGTACAATCCGGTCGCGCCGGCTGTCCCTTGCGCTCGTGTCGCCCGTGCCGCCGGCCTGCTTCTTGAGAGGATCGCCCGCCATGTCGCCGGCTCTGATTCCAGCCCGTGTCCTCGCGTTCCGCTTTGCGCTGTCCGCCTTCGCCCTGGCGATGCTGCTGTCACCCGGTGCCGCCGCCAGGGGCGAGTCGCCACGCGGCCTGAAGCCCCCGCAGGTTCACGGCAGCCAGGGCTACCCCGAGACCATTCCGTCGTTCGAGCTGAAGCCGGCTTTCCCGGAGCTGCGGTTTCGCCGCCCGATCTTCCTGGCGCACGCGGGCGACGGCAGCGGCAGGCTTTTCGTGGTGGAGCAGGCGGGGCGGATCCACGTCTTCCCGGATCGACCGGACGTGAAGGAGGCCAAGCTCTTCCTCGACCTGAAAGACCGCGTGTTCAGCGCATTTTCCGGCGGCCACAACGAAGAGGGCATGCTGGCCCTGGCGTTCCACCCCAATTACCGCGAAAACGGCTACTGCTACGTATACTACAACCTCGCCAAGCCCCGGCGCAGCGTCATTTCGCGGTTCAAAGTCTCAGCCGACGATCCCGATCGACTTGATCCCGCTTCGGAGAAGGTGATCCTCGAAGTGCCCCAGCCTTTCGGCAACCACAAGGGCTGCTGCCTGCTGTTCGGACCGGGCGGCTTTCTCTACATCAGCCTCGGCGACGGCGGCGCTGCGTACGATCCGTTCTACCACGGCCAGCGTCTCGACACGCTCCTCGGCACGGTGCTGCGTATCGACGTCGATCGCGAGAGCGACGGCCGGGCCTACGCCATTCCGGCGGACAATCCCTTCGCCGGACGCGACGACGCGAAACCGGAAATCTGGGCGTACGGGCTGCGCAATGTCTGGCGGATGAGCTTCGATCGCCAGACCGGGCAGCTGTGGGGCGGCGACGTCGGTCAGGATCGGCTGGAGGAGATCGTGCTCATCGAGCGCGGTGGCAACTACGGTTGGAACCTGCGCGAGGGCACCCGCGCTGTGGACCAGAAGTCCATCGATCGCATGCGGATCATGACCCGGGTCGACGTTCCCCGTCCGGCCGTGATGGACAACCCCGGCCCGCTCATCGAACCCATCGTGGAATACGGCCGCGAGGAAGGCATGTCGGTCACCGGCGGCTACGTCTACCGCGGCGAGCGCCTTCCGACACTTCAGGGTGTGTATGTGTATGCAGATTACGCTACAGGTAGTATCTGGGGCTTGAAATACGCCGACGGCCGGCTCCTGGCGAACAACGCGATCTGCCGCCAGCCCAAGAACATCTCCTCCTTCGGCGAAGGGCCGGAAGGCGAGCTCTACCTGCTCAGCGACGAGGGCATGCGCTCCAACGAGGGCACGATTTACGTGCTGATACCCAAGGGTGGGTAACGCCGGCTTCTTCCCGTGCCGTCGTCCGCAGCAGCCTCGCAAGGGCTTTCGGCGGCGAATCCCCAAGGCAGGGCGGTCGGATTCCCGATAAGTTCTGTTGGAAAACGGGCCTCAAAACCGTAGTATTAAGGCCAACGGACACGTGCTTTCACCCGTTCGGCGTGATTTTCCGGCGGCGGGCTGCGTTAGGAGTTTAGCGACCGGTCGGCCGGGCTCGGGGGAAGCCGGCCTGCGCGTCGGCAGTCGGCGACCGCCTCAGCGGGTGGCCTGCGGCCCCGCCGCGCGTGCTTATCGGGGGAGTTCACCATGCGTCGTCACGGGTTGTGGGTGATTCTCGGGGTGGCCTGCTGGGGCCAGGCCGTCGTGGCCGGTCCGCAGTGGGTCGAAGGTACGTCCGGCGTTGCCGACGCCGGCAGTACGCTCGTCACGGCCGAAGAGATCCTCCCGCCCCCGGGCATTACGTCCCTCACGGTCATTTCCGGCTCGCTGACTCCCGTCCGCGGCGTTGGGCCGGACCTGGCCGACATGTACGTCTTCCGCATCAACGAGCCCATGGTGTTCAGCGCCAGCACCCGCGAGGAGGACGGCGGCTTCACCGAATTCGATCCGAATCTCTGGCTGTTCCGCGTGGTGGAAATGGAGCCGCGGCAGGCCTTCGGTCTGCTGGGTAATCGCGATGAGGGCGCGGCGGGGACTGCGGCGTCTTTCCTCGGCCGGGTTGCCAATGATGGAACGGGCGCGGCGGTGATGAACCCCGGCGTCTACGCCCTCGCGATTACCGGCGGCGATCACAGCCCCGTCAGCGCGGGCGGCCCGATCTTCCAGTTCCTCAACGACGGCGAAGTGTCCGGCCCCGACGGCCCTGGCGGCGGCCAGCCGCAGACCGGCTTTGCCGGCCCCGGCGAGACGGGCGATTACGTCATCATCCTCAGCGGCTCCGCACCCTTCGGCAACATGCACCCCGTGCCCGCGGTCAGCGATGTGGGGCTCGCCCTGATGGCCACGATCCTGATTGCCGCCGGCTCGATGCTCTTCCGCCGCCGGACGGCCGCCTGAGCCCAGCTCGGCAACCCCACAGGTCCCTTTCCATGCACCGGAGTGCCGCCGAAGACGCACGGCCGTGCATGATACCTCTGCATTGAAGCTTGACTGCCGGCTTCCCGCGCTGGCGACGGAGCCCGCGCGACCCACTCGGCGAGCGGCGGTGTGATTGCCAGTGGGGGCCCGGCGCGGTACTTTCCGCCCTCCACTGGAAAGCCCTGAACCGAGGCCGAGGCCGGCGTCGGGCGGGGATGCTACGACCTGACAAGGAGCGGGCGACGATGAGCGATCAGGACACGGCCCTGGACCAGGCGCCGGAGAACGCGGGCGAAGAGGCCGTGCACGACGATCTGGATATGGAAGGCGAAGAGGGCGGCCAGAGCCTCATTGAGGAGCTCAAGGAGCAGATCGCCGTCGAGACCGCGCCACTGGGTTCGCTGCGCATCAAGCTCACGGTGACCATTCCGCGCGAGACGCTCGACGAGCACCGCGGTCGCGAGTTCGGCCAGCTTCAGCGCGAGGCGGCGATCCCCGGCTTCCGCAAGGGCCGCGCCCCGATGAAGCTCATCGAGAAGCGATTCTCGAACGATGTCGGCTCCGAGCTGCTGATGAAGCTGCTGACCAACAGCTACATGGCGGCGGTGCAGAAGCAGGAGCTCGAGCCCGTCGGCGACCCGATGATCTGGGTGCAGGCGGACGGCGCCGAGAAGCTCATGGCCGTCGAGCAGGCCGTGGACGCGATGAAGCTGCCCGAGTCCGGGCCGATGACCTACGCCTGCGAGGTCGAGCTCAAGCCGAAGTTCGAGCTGCCCTCGCTGGAGGGAATCACGCTCACGAAGTCGAAGATCACGGTCACCGACGACGATGTCAGCGAGCAGATCCGCCGCATCAACGCCCGCCGCGCGACCCTCGTGCCGGTCGAAGGCGGACCAATCGCCGAGCAGGACCTGCTGTACACCGACATGGTGATGACGGTCGAAGGGCGCGAGGTGCTCCGCGAGGACAATTTCGACGTGCCCGCCCGCAGCACGTGGGTGAAGGGTGTCGGGCTCAAGGACTTCGGCACGCTCGCCGCCGGCAAGAAGGTCGGCGACACCATCAAGGCCGAGGGCGAGGTGGCCGCGGATTACGACGACGCCTCGATCCGCGGCAAGAAGGCGAGCTTCTCGTTCACCGTCCGCGAGATCAAGCGCGTGCACGTGCCGCCGGTGGACCAGGAAACGCTCGACATGTTCGCCGTCGCGAACGAGGACGAGCTGCGCAAGCGGATCCGCGACGTGCTCGAGAGTCAGGCCGAGTCGCGCACGCGCGACATGCTCCGCCGCCAGGCGGCCGAGCACCTCGTCAAGTCGATCCCCATGGATGTGCCGGCGGATCTCTCGCAGCGGCTCACCGGCCGGGCCCTGACCAGTCGGGCGCTGGGTATGCTGCGCGAGGGCATGTCGCCCGAGGACGTGAAGCGCAAGATCGACGAAATCCGCGATGAGCAGGGCGAGTCGGTGGCGCACGATCTCAAGCTGACCTTCATTCTCGAGAAGGCCGCCGAGTCGATCGACATCGATGTCGCCGAGGAAGAGCTCAACAGCGCGATCGCCGAGATCGCCTATCACCAGAACAAGCGTTTTGACCGCGTGCGCGACGAGTTGAGCAAGGACAACGGCCTGCTCAACCTTTACCTGCGCCTGCGGGACGACAAGACGCTCGACTACATCGTCGAGCGCGCCGAGATTGCGGACGCCTAGGATCCCCCCGTCGGGGGCCCGCGGCCGGTCGGCCCCGGGCCGGCGTCCGCGAGACGACAGGGATGGCAGTCAGGCCGGTATGGACGGCGCCGGCGGCATCGGATGCCGCTTTGCGCCTCGATCGCCACGCCCGATAACACCGTTTGCCCGCGGCTAAGCGGACCGTCCGCCCGTTTTTTCCGACGTGTAGAGCGTGCGGCGAAGCGCCGCGCTGCAGCGGCGTCACTGAAAGCGCGCGGCCGGCGGCCTGGGTGACGTCGCCCGTTCGCGCGGAAACTGTCCAGCCGAATGAGAAACCAAGAGGAAGGATCCATGCACGAGCACTTTGGTCCACTGGGCCCGTACCTGCAGACGCCGCCCTACCAGCGCACGCGGGAGATGTCCCTCTCCGACATGCTGCTGGAAAACCGGATCATCTTTCTGGCGGGCGCCATCGGCGAGAAGACCGCCAGCATCGTGATCCAGCAGTTGCTGTACCTGCAGTCGATCAAGCGCTCGCAGGATGTGAACCTCTACATCAACTCGCCGGGCGGGCTGGTGGACCAGACGCTCGCGATCTATGACACGATGATGTTCATGGGCTGCGAAGTGGCCACTTACTGCATCGGCCAGGCCGCCAGCGGCGCGGCGATCCTGCTCATGGCCGGCACGAAGGGCAAGCGTTACATCCTGCCCAACGCCAAGGTCATGCTGCACCAGCCCTACGGCGGCATCACCGGCCAGGCCGAGGACATCCGCATTCAGGCCGAGGAAGTCCTCCGCGACAAGCGCCGCCTCAACGAGATCATCGCCAAGTGCACCGGCAAGACGGCCTCGCAGGTCGCCGAGGACACCGAGCGCGATCGCTATCTCAACGCCGAAGAGGCCCTCGCCTACGGCGTGATTGACGAGATCGTCGAGTTCAGCGGCAAGAAGAAGCCGAGCTAGCGCCGCGTCAGGCATCGAGCACGAACAGGAACCAGGCGAACGTTTTTCAAAGGCAGGTATCACGCATGGAGCGTCAGATCCACAGGATGCAGCGCGTTCCCTTCGTCATCGAGCACACCGGCCGCGGCGATCGCGAGATGGACATCTTCTCGCGCCTGCTGAAGGACCGCATCGTGTTCGTCACCGGCGGCATCGACGACGAAATGGCCAACGTCATCGTCTGTCAGCTCTTGTTCCTCTCCAACGAGGACCCCAAGGCCGACATCCACCTGTACATCAACAGCCCCGGCGGCTCCGTGTCGGCCGGGCTGGCGATCTACGACACGATGCAGTATCTCCGCTGCGATGTTGCCACCTACACGATCGGCATGGCCGCGAGCATGGCGGCGGTGATCATGTGCGGCGGGGCGAAGGGCAAGCGGTTCCTGCTGCCTAACTCGCGCATGCTGCTGCACCAGCCGCTCATCGGCGGCGTCATGCAGGGCACGGCCACCGACTTGTCGATCGAGGCCGAGGAGATTCTCCGCCTGCGCAAGGCGCTCTACGAAATCATCGCCGGCCGCACGGGCAAGACGATGGCCGTCGTCGAGCGCGACTGTGACCGCAACAAGTGGCTCACCTCGTACGAGTCGCTCGACTACGGCCTGGGCGACAAGGTGCTCGAGCGTATGCCCGAGCCCAAGCCGCGCGTCTGACGCAAGCCGATTCACGATCGAGACATAAGACGGGGCGGGCCGCGCGTTCGTGCGGCCCGCCCCGCTGGCGTTCCTGCGCGGCGCGATCAAGGCGTCGGGCCGGGCAGGGTCATGCGCCATGCCGTGCCCGCCTCGAACAGCGATACCCGCGCGTCGATCTCCGCCCGCAGCGGCTTCTGGTTGGTCTGTTGGGCCAGGACCGCAGCCGATCGGCCGAGCGCGGTCGCCTCCTCAAAGCGGCCCGCGGCAGCGAGGGCGGTGGCCAGCGTCATACGCGACACAGCGTCGCCGCCGCGCAAGGCCGCGAGCCGTTCGGCGAGCTCAACCGCTTCGAGGCCGTGGCGCGTCGCGTCGTCGCTCAGGCTGACCTTCACCTCGATCAACAGCCGGAGCAGTGCCTCTTCGTCGGGCGTGCGCCGGGCGCCGTCTTCCATCACAGCGACCGCGGCGTTGAGGTCGCCGAACCCCAGCAGCAGCCGTGCCGCCAGCACATGCACCCCACGGCGATCAGGATCGAGCTGCAGACAGCGGATGTACGACGAGAGCGCCTCGGCCTGGCCGCCCATCATCTCCATCGTCAGCCCCATGTGATGCCAGGCGATGGGGTCGTTCGGGTCCAGTTCGAGTCCGGCGCGATAGGTCTGCAGCGCGCCGGCCAGATCGCCCCGGCGGGCCAGGGCGTCGGCGTAGTTGATGCGCGAGATCGCACTGTCGGGCTGCACGCGGACGGCGTGGCTCCACAGCGACTCACCGGACGTCCAGATGTCGGCCTGGGCCATGGTGGCCCGGGCGAGCATCGCCGCGAGGGCCGCGGAGACCAGCACGCCCAGCGCGACCGGATTGCGATCGCCGGGGCCTTTCTTCACGGCCCGCATAACCAGCAGCAGCGCCGCGCCCGCGAGAATCGCGAACCCGATGCAGGGCAGGTAGCTGTAGCGATCCGCCACGAGCTGTGTGCCGCTCTGGAAGAACCCCAGCACCGGCGCGATCATGATCGTGTAGACCAGCAGGGCAGCGGTCACGCCGGGTGCCCGTCGTCGGAGCAGCCAGCCCGCCGCGCCCATCGCCGCGACACCCCCGAGCCCGATCCATAGGGGCGAGGCGACGAGCAACTCGCGACGCGGGATTTCGTAGAGCGGAGCTAGCGCCGTCGGGATGAGCGTCTTCCAAGGATAGAACGTCAGGCCGTACAGCGCCTGCGCGAGGCGGGCGGTGATGTCGTGCGTGCCGAGCGTCTCCATCGCGCCGGCCTGCGACTGGGCCGCGACCGCGATGAGGCCGAAGACGAGCCCCAGCGCGAGGAACGGGATCTTCTCGATAATCAGGCGGCGGACATCCAGCCCCGTTCCCTGCATGCGGCGCAGCGGATACCAGTCGAGCACCAGCAGGGCCACGCCGAGCGGCACGACGGAGGCCTTCGCCAGGAGCGACAGGCCGCACGCGGCAACGGCCAGCGCGTAATCCCACCGTCGCTGTCCTGCGTTCGCGTTTTCCGCCGCAGTGGTCGCGTACCGCAGGTAGAACAGCACGCTCAGCAGGGCGAACACGCCGCAGAGGACATCTCGCCGCTCCGCCAGCCAGGCCACCGACTCCGCCCGAAGCGGGTGCACCCCAAAGACTATCGCCGCGAGCGCGGCCGCAAGCAGCATTTCCCAGGATCGCTCGCCGCCAACCGGTCGAAGGGCCAGCGTGAGCAGCCGCCGGGCGATGACGAAGAGCAGGGCCACCGAGAGGCCGTGCAACACGACGCTGGTCAGGTGGGATCCGAAGTGGAAATCGAGGTAGACCGAGCCGAGCGAGCGTTCGTAGATCGCCCGGTCGAGCGTGTGGCTGAGCCATGTCAGCGGCTGGTAGTGCCCGGCGAAGGTCGTGGTGAATGCGAACCGGACCGACTCCATCGACCAGGTCCGATAAGGCAGACCGCCGTCCAGGAGTCGGGTGTCGTCCCAATCGACATAGCCAGCCGCCAGGGCCGGCATGAAGGCGAGAATCACCAAGGCAACCAATCCCGCGGAGACGGCCAAGGCTGCCCAGGGCGGGGCTCCTGCGGCCTGCAGTTGGGCCGGCGGGACGGTGGCCTGCCCGGGCGGGGGGGCGTCGGGAATTGTCGGACCGGTCGGGGCGTCGTGATCATTCACAGCCGCATTGTAGACGCCCGAATCGCCTCGATGAAGCCACCGTTTGCGGGCATCTGTCCGATCATCGGCGTCCCTTCGCCTGCGGGGCGATCGCTGCAACATTCGGCGGAATCAGACGTTATTCACGTTGCTACACGACTGCGGGAGGCGTCTTCAACTCCAGTCCCCGGACAAAAAATGCACCAAAGATTTATGCTGTCCGGTAAACGCGTGCAAGAAGTTGTCGTTGCCTTCGGGTGTGCAGTCGTGCTAACATGACGGGGGTGGTGGTCCCTCCGGCTCGGAGTCGGTCGTTTACCGATCTCCCCCTGCCGCGCCGGTGTGGTTGTCGTTGACTCGCTCAGAACCTGGGTTTCGCTCGGACGCGCTGCGTTCCGCTGCGCCGGGTCCGGGTGTTGTTTCCCGGGCGAGTTGGGGTTTTCCCCATCCCTGATGCTTGACCTGCGCGGAGTTCCGGCGGGTTCGAGAAATGGGCTGCGGTGGCCAGGGGCGCGAGTTTCGGGGTTTGGCTGCGTCGAAAGAGGAAGTCGAGATGATGGTATTGCGTAACAGATCGGCGTGGATTCTCGGTTGTGCGGCGGCGCTGCTCGCCGGTTCGTCCCTGATGGCCTCTGAGCCTCAGGCGCCGGCGACGGACGGCAAAGCCGGTGTCGCGGCGGCGCCGTCGCGACTGGATTCGCGTCCCGACAACCTGTTCTGGGTCGAGACCGGTCCGCCGACCGAGGTCACCCTGTACGCCGACGGAACGACCATGGAGGTCGGCTCCGAGGTGGTCTGGCG
Organism: uncultured Phycisphaeraceae bacterium; assembly: GCA_964426945.1. Lineage (GTDB taxonomy): Bacteria > Planctomycetota > Phycisphaerae > UBA1845 > UBA1845 > CAYRSS01. The sequence continues at coordinate 44,196 of CAYRSS010000024.1, read as the reverse complement.
TTTCATGTGCGGCAGCGACACCGCCGGCATGACGGTGCAGGACCTGCAGAACATCGCCGCGGCGTCGAACGCGATCTTCAATGATCCCGCCAATGCGCACCTGGTGACCCCGATCAGCGGTGGCGCCCTGCGCGGCGCCGGGCTCAATATCGTCTTCAACGCCGACGGCTCGGTGCCCGGCTCGGCTGTGACCGCGCTGGAGGTTGCCGCGCAGTACATCGAGGGCCTCTTCGCGGATCCGATCACGGTCACGATCAACGTCAGCTTCGCCAACCTCGGCGGCGGCGTGATCGGCTCGACCGGCAGCTCCTACCCCACGGCCCCGAGCTGGGCGACCGTCCGCGCCGGCATGATCAGCGACAAGGACAGCGACGACATCATCCAGGACTGGCTGCCCACGGGATCGACGATTCCCGTGCGCTACGATGCCTCTTCGGCCGCGGTGACCAACGAGAACCGAGTGTTCTTCACCCGCGCCAACCACAAGGCGACGATCGGCGGCAGTTCAGGCTCCGACGCGGGCATGACCTTCAACAGCACCGCGAACTGGGACTATGATCCGAGCAACGGCCTGTCGGGCCTCGATTTCATCGGCGTGATCGTCCACGAAGTCGGCCACGCCATGGGCTTCACTTCGGGTGTCGACTTCCGCACCGCCGACATCGAAGCCATCGACATCTTCCGCTTCGCCCGCCTTGACGGCGCCGGCACAGACTGGAACCCCGACACCTACGAAGAGTTCCAGACCACCGCCCGCTCCGCGGACTTCAACAACCCGAACGATGACGCCAACAGCGACCTTATCGTCGCCGAGCACCGCATGTCCGACGGCAGCCCATGGCAGGCGAGCCACTTCCGCGAGGAAAGCCCCAGCATCTACATCATGGATCCGTGCGTCTGCTCGACCGGAGAGACGTTCTACCCGAACTTCTTCACCGACGTCGACATCCAGATGTTCGATGCGATCGGGTGGGATTACGCCGCGACGACCTGTGGCGACGGCATCGTCGATCCGGGCGAAGAGTGCGATCCGCCGAACGGCTCGACGTGCGACGCCAACTGCCAGGACTTCGTGCCGCTGACGATGACGTTGCCCTCGGGCGTGCCTTCCGTCATCGCACCCTCCGTCGCTACGCCGATCGACGTGACGATCAACCCGGGCGATGACTCGATCGTGTTCGGCTCGGCCCTGATCTACTACCGCCTCAATGGCGGTGCGTTCACTGCGACCACCCTCGCCCACAACGGCGGCACGTCGTACACCGGCACGCTGCCCGCGGCGGACTGCGGCGATACGCCCGAGTTCTACTTCTCCGTGCAGGGCGCCCAGGCCGGCGTGGTTACCCTTCCTGCCGGTGCGCCGGGTTCGTTCTACTCGGCGATCGTCGGCTCGGGCGGCTCGTTCCATGACAACTTCAACACCAACCTCGGCTGGACCGTCAACAACGCCGGCGCCACCGATGGCGGCTGGGAGCGGGCGATTCCCGTCAACGACGCGAACTGGGCGTATGACCCGGCGGCCGACAGCGACGGCAGCGGATACTGCTATGTGACCGACAACGCCGCGGGCAACAGCGACGTCGACAACGGTCAGGTAATCCTCATCTCACCGACGCTGGCGTTCCTGAACGCGGGCGATGCGACGATCGAGTACGACTACTATCTGAATCTGACGATGACCGGCGGCGACGACTACCTGCTCGTTGAGATCAGCAACACCGACGGGGCGGGCAACTGGGTCGAAATCGCACGACACGTGGCGAACAACGGCCTGAACTGGACGCACCACGTCATCGACCAGGCGGCGCTCACCACCGCCGGCGTCGTGAAGACAAGCGCCATGAAGGTGCGATTCATCGCCCTTGACGGCGGCACGCAGAGCATCGTCGAGTCCGGCGTGGACGCCTTCCGCGCCCAGGCCGTGACGTGTGTCGGGCCGGACCTCGATCCGCCGAGCCCGAACCCGATGACCTTCGCGGTGCCGCCGACCGGCCAGAGCGTCAGCTCGGTCGACATGACCGCCACCACGGCGACGGACACGAACGGACCGGTTGAGTACTACTTCGACGCCGCCCCGGAGGGTCCCTTCGCCGACGACAGCGGATGGCAGGCGTCGACCACGTACCTTGACACGGGCTTGATCACGAACAACCCGTACTCGTACCGTGTCAAGGCGCGCGACAGCATCGGCAACGAAACGGCGTACTCCGACTTCGTGGCCGGCTGCACCGCGATTGAAACGCCGACGACGGCGCTGGAGTTCTACGACATCCAGCCGACCAGCATCCGCATGTACACGGATGACATTTTCACCGACCTGATGTTCGATCAGTCGGGTCTCTACTTCGACTCGTCGACCGCCGGTGGCGACGGCGGGATCAATCAGTGGATCCAGGACATCGAGGACCAGGCGACCGGCCTGAGCCCGAACACGAACTACACCTTCCGCGCCAAGGCGCGAAACAAGTTTGCCAACGAAACGCCGTATGGCGCCACCGCGTCGATCACCACCGCAGCCAACGTGCCTGGCGCCCCGTCGCTCAGCGGCGCAGCCTGCGGCACGATGAACGTGGCCGTGAGCAACACCAACGGCAACCCCGCGGCGACGGTGTACGCCATCCAGTGCAGCGCGACCTCACCGAACCACGCCGCGTGGCTCAACCGCTACGTCGATGCGTCGGGCAACCCCAGCGTCGCGGCGGTCTTCCGCACGACGGCCCAGTGGGGCACCACGGCGATCAACGGACTGAACGGATCGACGAACTACACCTTCCGCGTGAAGGCGCGGAATCTCGACGGGCTCGAGACCGCGTTCGGCGCCACCGCCTCGCTCTCAACGACCGCCTGCGAGAGCTGCTCTGACGGCGTGCTGAATCAGAACGAGGTCCGCATCGATTGCGGCGGCGTGTGTGCTCCGTGCGAGTGCACCTCCGATGCGGCGTGCAGCGACGGCAGCGTCTGCACCGGCAGCGAGACGTGCAACACCTTCGGCCAGTGCGTGGCCGGCACGCCGCTGACCTGCAATGACGGCAGCCTGTGCACGACCGATTCGTGTCACCCGGTTAACGGATGCACGTTCACGGCGATTACCTGCGACGACAGCTCGGCCTGCACGACCGACTCCTGCAACGCGGGTACCGGCTGTGTCTTCGAGCCGATCGTCTGTGACGACAGCAGCCTGTGCACGACGGATTCCTGCCATCCGGTGAACGGCTGCACTTTCGCGCCGATCACCTGCGATGACAGCTCGGCCTGCACGACTGATTCGTGCGACGCGGGCCTCGGGTGTGTGTTTGATTCGATCACCTGCAACGACGGCGACGCCTGCACGATCGATGCGTGCGACGATGTCACCGGCTGCACGTTCGAGCCGGTGGACTGCGACGACCTGGATCCGTGCACGATCGACAGTTGCTCCGGCGGTGTCTGTGAGAACGAGCCGCTCGATTGCGACGACAACGATGCCTGCACCGATGATTCGTGCGTCGGCGGCGCGTGCGTCAACGACCCGATCGTGTGCAACGACAGCAACGACTGCACGATCGACTCGTGCGACAGCCAGACGGGCTGCGTGTTCACGCCATTCCCGTGCGACACGGGCGCCTGCTGCAGCGGCGGCTCGTGCACCGAGACCGAGCCGGAGGCGTGCGTCGGCTTCGTCTGCAACGTGTTCGATCACCAGCCGGTGACCTTCGTCGGTTGCTACGGCGACACCGACGGTAACGGCGTGGTCAACGCCGCCGACCGCGGGTTCGTCTCGGCCAACGTGGGTCAGACCGATTCGATCCTCGTCTGCATCAACGACCTCGACGGCAACGGCGTGGTCAACGCGGCGGACCGCGGCTTCGTCTCGGCCAACATCGGAAGCTGCAGCACCCTGCCCGACTTCCAGAACGGCAGCGGGCTCAACGGCGGCGTCCCTGACACGCGCTTCGGCGCTCCGGTGTTCCAGGGGCTGGGCACGACCTGCGCGGAGACGACCTGCCCGTAGTCCCGGACGACGGCGACACGCATCGGCCTGATTGCTTTGTGCGCCCGCCGCGGCCTCGCGAGAGCCGCGGCGGGCGTTTTTCTGTTGGAAATCGCAAGTCCGGTCGCCGCGCCGATTTTGCGACGAATCCTGGTTGTGATTTGTTCCGTCCGCGCCGGCGCGCCGGCGCGTGATGGTTGTTGCGCGGCTTCATCGCCCATACGATGCGCTCATGCCGAAGAAGCGCACAGCCAAAGCGGGCAGCGACACGATCATCCAGGGCGACTGCGTGGCCGGGCTGCGCGAGCTTGCGGAGGGCTCGGTCGATCTCGCCTTTGCCGATCCGCCGTTCAACATCGGCTACACGTACGATGTCTATGACGACCGGCGGTCGGCGGATGAATATCTTGACTGGTCGCGCGAGTGGATGAGCGGCGTGGTGCGGGCGCTGCGCCCGGGCGGCACGTTCTGGCTGGCCATCGGCGACGAGTTCGCCGCCGAGTTGAAGGTGCTGGCGACCCGTGAACTTGGTCTGGTCTGCCGCAACTGGGTCGTGTGGTACTACACGTTTGGCGTGCACTGCCACAGCAAGTTCACGCGCTCCCACGCCCACCTGTTCTACTTCGTGAAACAGTCGCGCCGCCCGAAACCGAGCTCGCGTCGCGCTCGCCCGGAGGACGAGGCCGGGGCTGAGGGCCGCGGCGTCACCTTCAACGACGGGGCGATCCGGGTCCCCTCGGCGCGTCAGCTCGTCTACGCCGACCGCCGCGCCAATCCCGTCGGCCGCGTGCCGGATGACACGTGGATCCTCCGCCCGCAGGACGTGCCCGACGGTTTCGACGCCACGAGCGACACCTGGTACTTCCCCCGGGTTTGCGGGACGTTCAAGGAGCGGATGGGCTTCCACGGCTGCCAGATGCCGGAGCAGCTCCTGGGGCGGATCATCCGGGCCTGCTCCGACGAGGGCGACCTCGTGATCGATCCCTTCGCCGGCAGCGGCACAACCCTGGCGGTGGCCAAGAAGCTCCGGCGGCGCTTCCTCGGGTTCGAACTATCGCCCGAATACGCCCAACAAGGCCTCCGTCGCCTCGCGGCCATCTCTCCCGGAGATCCGCTCGACGGCAGCGAGAATCCGCTTGTGAGCACCGTTCGGACTGCCGACGGCCGCCGGCTGCGGGCGACGGTGGCGGCGAAGAAGGCTTCCGGAACCCAGCCGTCCCTGCCGCTCAGCGACTGAGGCTGGAAAGCCATACTTTATTAGGTAGACGCCCCCCCGCGCTCTTTCGTAGCATTCCAATGGGCGACGGGCCTCTGCGGTAGTCCGCCGGGTTCGTTCTCGCGAGGCGCTGCCTCGCGTGGGCGTGTTACTGCGCGATTTCACACACGGTTGGTGGCCGGTTGCTGGTCGCCGGACGTGCTGCGACGTGCTGGCCCGCGTCTTGCCTCAAGGTCGTTCACTTCCGTCGTCTCTGGTCGGTTGAGCCGCGGGCTCGTCGGTCGTTGTCATCCGGCCGACGGCTGCTGTGCAGCCGACAGCGCAGAAGTGATTGGGAAACGAAGGCGGCGCGTGAGGGCCCCCCGCGATGTCACGCATCCGCGTCCTGTTGATCGACGATCATGACTTGGTCCGACAGATGCTGGTCGAGCGGCTCGCGCGCGAGCCGGACCTCGACGTGATCGGCGCGGCCTCTTCCGCGGAGGAGGGCGTCTCGCTCGTCGCGCACACCAGTCCCGACGTCGTCGTGATGGACATCGGCATGCCGGGCGCGAGTGCGTTCGACGCCGCTCGGCAGATACGCATGATCGCGCCGACGGCCGGGCTGCTCTTTCTGAGCGGACTCATCACCGATCGCTACGTGCGCGACGCGCTTGCCGCCGGCGCGAACGGCTACCTTATCAAGACCGAGCCGCCGGCTCGCGTGGCCGAGGCGATCCGGCAGGTCGCGGCGGGCCAGTCGGTCTTCTCGCAGGACGTGCAGAGTCGCATGGTGCTCGACGAGCGCAGCGCTAAGGTTCCCGACGCCGGCGCCACGCGGATGTCGACCTTGTCCCCGCGCGAGGTGGAGGTGCTTCGCTACGTCGCCCGCGGCATGGCGACCAAAGAGATTGCCCAGATCATGCACCTGAGCCCCAAGACGGTGGACAACCACCGCACCAAGCTGATGGAGAAGCTGGGGATTCACGACAGGGTCGAGCTGGCGCGCTTCGCGATCCGGGAAGGCCTGACCGAGGCGTAGCGGCGGCCCGGCGCCACCTCAGGAAGGCGAGCGGCGCAGCGGCATGGTCATGCACCGCGGCCCACCCAGGCCGCGGACCAGTTCCGAGTCATCGATGGGAATGCAGGTCACGCCGTGGTCCTTGAGCGCGGCGATGGTGCGTTCGTTGCGCTCGTAGACGATCGCCGTCCGCGGCGCGATGGCGAAGGCGTTCGTGCCGTCGGCGCGCTGTTCGCGCTTGGCGAAGTGTTTGCCGCCGCCGCCGGTGTCGATGATCTTCACGTCGGAGGCGAACTCGTCGCGCAGCACGTCGACGAAGCTGCGGCTTTCGGGCACGCGGACCGCCTCGGCCGGATCCTTCGGTGACGCCTCGTAGCGGTGAATCGCCTTCACCTTCGCCATCACTTCCGGATACCAGAGCACCAGTCCACGATCGAGCACGGTGAATACCGTGTCGAGATGCATGAACGAACGTTCGCTGGGAATGGGGATCTCGTAAACGCGCTTAACGCGCCCGAACTGGAAGCACTTGCCTGCCAGCTTGCGGATCGTCTCGCTTCGCGTGCGCTCGCTGTCGCCGATGAGCACCGCGTCGGGCGACAGGATGATGACGTCACCGCCCTCAATGGTATAGGGGCGATCTTCGGAGGGGTCGCGCGTGCCGCCGTAGGTAATGGCGTGATCGCGGAACTCCGGGTGGTTCTCGAGAACGGCGCGGGTCAGGATGCTCTCGCGGATGCGGACGCGGTAGTGCATCTTGGCCGAGATGATCGCGTCGCGCACGACGACGGCCGGATCGCGCGCGAAATAGGCGTTGGGCATCGGCCGCAGGAGGAAGTTCTCCTCGTCGTCGTTGGCGGGAGTGGAACGGCCGGTGCGACGGTCGAATTCGCCCTGCGTCAGTCCGGCGAAAAGCACTTCGACCAGCTCTTCGTCGCTGAAGTGCCGCCCGCCGATAAAGGCCTCGACCAGGGCGGGCATCTCGGCGACCTGGCAGACCTTCTCGATCAGGTCGATCCGCACGGCCTCGTCGCGCAGCACGTCGAGCAGCAGCTTTTCAAGGTAGACGACTTCGACGCCCTTGTCGCGCATCTCGTCGACGAAGGCGTCGTGCTCATCCTGCATCCGGCGGAGGTAGGGGATGTCCTCGAAGAGGAAGTACTTCATGTTCTCGTGCGTGAGGCGCTCGATTTCGCGCCCGGGACGATGCACTAGGACCGCTTCGAGACGGTCGTATTCGTTGTCGATCTGAAGACGCACAGGTCACCATGCCGCACGCGACGGGCGGCTCTGCTTATGGCCCGGCGAGAGTCGGTCCGCCGGATCGTAGACGTCGCCTTCGGACTGTCAAGCGAACGACGCGCGGCGAATCGCCGCGGCGACGGGGTCACGACGGCGCACCGGCCTCCGTCGTTGAAGGGGCGCTGCCCGGCACGATGCCGAACTCGTGGAGCATGCGACCCAGAAGCTCCATCGGCAGGCCGACCACGTTGGTGAAGCTGCCGCAGACACGCTCGACGAACGCGTCGCCATGATCCTGAATGCCGTACGCGCCGGCCTTGCCCTGCCACAGGCCCGTGTCGAGATAGGCCTCGATCTCGTCGTCGCTCATCGGGCGCATGGTGACTTGCGTCACCTCGTGCTGAATGAGACGGCGATCGCCGGGGCGGGACAACACCGTGACGCCGGTGATGACCTCCTGCGTCGTTCCGGCCAGGGCCCGGAGGATTCGGCGCGCGTCGTCGCGGTCCTCGGGCTTTCCGTAGCAGTGGCCATCAAGTGCCACAACCGTGTCACCGCCGATCACCACACCGCGAGAGAGCCCGCCCGCGACGCTGCGCGCCTTGAAATAAGACAACGCCTCGGCCAGCGCGCCGGGCGGTATGCCCTCGCTGAGCCTGTCCGGCTCGGGGATGGGCGGCTCGATGATCCGGACGTGGTAGCCGTAGGCGCGCAGCAACTCGGCCCGGCGCGGACTGGCCGAGGCGAGGTAGAGCAGCGGGGCGTCGGATGGGCCGCCGCCCGCCGGGGCGGGCGAATCGGCGCGAGAGGCGTTCATGGGGAGTCCTTCGGTGAAGCGGCGGCGCGGTCGCATCCGTGCGTCGGCCGGTGATGCGGCATTATACCCGCTCGGCGGCGGGCTCCCAAGGCGGCTGAGCACCTCGGGCCACCAATGCAACGCGGCACGACTGCCTGCCGGCCGGACGCCGACGGCGGTGGTGCCGCGAATGGCTGCGTGGTTATGGACGCCGGGGCGGTCCGAAGGCCGACGGCTACGTCGTGGTCAGGCTGTCGCCCGACGTGTCATCTTCGAGACTGATGAAGAACGCCGAGATCAGCGTGTTGGTCAGGCTCGTGGTGGTGCCCTCGAGGCCGGTCAGCAGCGCGTCGCGGACGGCCGGATCGCAGCCGGAGAGCTGAAACATCGAGCCGCCCAGCGCGACGCCAACCGCGAAGCGACGAAACCGATTGGTGAGTTTGGACCTGACCATTCCCTTGGCTCCTGCGAAAGATACTCGAATCACGGGCGGTCGCCGGGCGAACACGCCATGCCGGTGGTCGTGGGGCGCAGGCATGATGCCGCGGCCCTCGGGGCTGAAGCGGCATTATCGCGCTCGGACCCGCACCAGGATATTCTACCATTCGGCTGCGCGAAGGTGGCGGTTTAGGACGCTTCCGATATTTTTGACCCCGACGCCGGGCGCAACCCTCCGGCGAGGCGGATGTCAACGCATACTTGAAGCCGCCGCGGGGGACTGGACGGCCCGGCGAAGCCCCGCGATGGAGAAATTGTGACCCGGACAGGCGGTCTTGCCGGTCACGTCGCGGTGGGTGGTGATGCGATCCGGCGGAATGCGGCATTGCCACGACAGATAGCGGGTGAGCCTCTCCAGCGAGGCTAGCTGGGCCGGCGTGGGTCGCGTCCGCGTGAAGTCGCCGACCAGGCAGATGCCGATGCCCTCGAGGTTCGCCGTGTTGTTGGGCGTCTTGCAGTGGGCGCCGTGCTTCTGCTTGTTCCAGCGTGAGCCCACCTCGATCGCGCCGTCGGGCGTCTCCGTGCCGTTGCCGATCACGAAGTGATAGCCCAGCTCTTCCCACCCCTTGGCGCGGTGTGCGCGATCAAAGGACTTCGCGCCGCCGACGGCCGTCGCGCTGTGATGCACGATGATCTGCGTCCAGCGGCCGCTGAGCTTCGCAGCGGTCGGATACCACATGCCGGAGGGGGGCGGCGCGACAGGCTGGCGCTGCGCCGGCTGGCGGTACTGCGGTGGAAGCGGCTGCTTGGAATAGGGATTGCGCTGCGCGGGCTGACGATGCGCCTGGCGATCACGCGAAGCCTTCTGTTTCTGGCAGCCGGCGAGAGCGATGGTCAGGACCATCGACACGATCAGTGTTTTTCGCATGAAAGGAAACCCAATCCCCGCGAAGGACGAGCCGCAGCGCAAGTCGAACCCACGCGGAATGTTATCGGCCATGTGTGCGGAGATCGTCAAGCGAAAGCCGCGTGCGCGCGGCGTTTGGTCGCGGCGGGCCGATGGTGCGCCACGAACCTCCGGGAACAATTTCAGGGCGGCGCGGGCGTCCTTGCCTGCGCCGCCCTGATCATGAAGCCGGCGGTTCGCCGCATCCGCGGCCCGACCGACTCGTATTTCGCTTCGGCGCCTCCGGCCTCCAGCCGACCGGCGCGGGGCGTGATCCTGCCTGGGGGCCGGCCTACAGGCTCTCCCACCACGCATCGACGACATCGCCGAGCGTCGGGTCTTCCTGCTGGCGGTCATAGTCCGCCACGGCCTGAAGCGCAATGGAAATCCGGGTGAGCGTCTCGGTGTCGCAGCCGGTGGCGAACATCGTGCCCGCCGCTGCCGCTGCCGCGACCTTCCGCCATGCCTTCGCCACGATCCGGCGAGTCATCATCCTGCCTCCCTCAGTGAAACAGCCTCTTCCCTTCCGGTCCCCGGGGTTATCGGGCGGGCGAGATGGGAAGCTGTAACAAAAGTCCGAAAAAATGCCTATTTTAACATTGGGCGGCGGAATCCGCGCGCATACCGCCCCGGGAGGGCTGAAAGCGGGGGGGCTGCGGTTGCCCTCAGGCGGAGATGTCGCCAGGTCGTCCGTACTTGGCGAAGTACTCCCGGTCGAGGATGGAGTACATGATGTGGTCGACGTAGCGACCGGCGATGAAGGTATGCTCGCGCTGGACCCCTTCCCGGACGAAGCCGCAGTTTTCGTAGGCTCGTATGCCCGCGGGGTTGATCGCGTAGACGCCCAGCTCGACCCGGTGGAGGTTGAGCGTCTCGAAGGCGTAGCGGAGCATCAGCCGCGTGGCCTCGGTGCCGTATCCCTGGCCGCGGTAGGCGGTCTCGCCGATCATGATGCCGAACTGGGCGGAGCGGTTTCGGGGGTGAATATGGTGCAGGCCGACCCCGCCGATGTGGAGATCGCCCTCGCGCAGCACCACCGCAAAGGCCGCGGAATAGGGGTCTGAGGTGAACTGCTGCAGGGCCTGGCGTTCCGCCTCCTCGCTCACCGGCTTGTAGCTGAGCATGTTGACCCAGGTGCCGGGGTCGTTAATCCAGCGCTGGTAGCGCTTCGTGTCGCCGGGCTCCACGGGGCGGAAGTAGATCCGGTCCCCAGGCATGAAGATGATGGGTAGCTCGCGGGCGGTGCTCACGGGGGCCTCCGGGTTGGGGCTGATCCTGTACAAGAGCGGCCGAAGCGCGATACTCTATCCCGGGTGCGGGCAGACGCCAGCACCTCGGGCCATCGGCGAGATCAACCGTGAAACCAGCCACGCGGATCTTCGGGACTCTGGCTCTCGTCCTGGCGGGCGGCTGCGCCACCCTGTCGGGCACCTATGAGCGGATGGACCCGCGGCCGACCACGCCGCCAGGGTCGATTCTGGTGCTTACGCTCGACGCAGACGGCTATTTCACGATGACCCGCACGGGCCCCGCTCCGCGCACCGCCACGGGAACCTACACGGCGGAGGGGGGCACCCTGACGCTCGTCGAGAAGGATGGGTCGAAGCGAACCTACCGGCTCGAGCAGCGTCACGGCGACCTGCTCCTGACCCCGCTGGAAGCGCCGGAATCGGCGGGCATCGTGGTCCGGCTGACCCGGATCGCCCCGTAGCGGCACTTTCGTTCAGCGCTTCCGCACAGTTTTCATGCAACCCGCTACCCCGCCGGAAGGCGTCATCAACTTTCACAAACCGGTCGGGGTGACCTCGGCCAAGGCGCTGTACCGCGTCCGCCGGATCGTCGGCCAGCGCAAAAGCGGCCACAGCGGCACGCTCGATCCGGGCGCCTCCGGTGTGCTCGTACTCTGCCTGGGCCGCGGCACCAAGCTGGTCGAGCGGATCATGGATCACCCCAAGGTGTACCGCGCCACCGCCCGGCTGGACGTGACCAGCGAGAGTTTCGACAGCGATCGCCCCCTCTTGCCGGTTGAGGTGGTCAGGGTGCCTACGCGGGATGAAGTCTTGCGTGCGGCGGCCGGCTTCGAGGGCGACATTGAGCAGGTGCCGCCCGCGGTCAGCGCCCTCAAGATCGGAGGGGTGCCCTCTTACCGGCGGGTGCTCCGCGGCCAGACGGTGGAGCCGGCCGCCCGGCGCGTTCGGATTGACTGGCTCTTCGTCCACGCCTACGACTGGCCGACCGTCGAGTTCTCGATGTGTTGCGGGCGGGGGACTTATGTGCGGTCGGTCATTCGCGACCTGGGCCGGACGCTGGGGGTGGGCGGCTGTCTGACGGGGCTGGTTCGGCTGCGCGTAGGCCCGTTCGCGCTGGCGGAGGCGTGGACGGTTGAGGCGATGGAGGCCGCTCCGGGGCCGGAGGCGTATGTAATTCCGCTGGAGGAATCCGTGCGGCGGCTGGATCCGGACGCCATCGCGATTCCCTCTCGTCCCCGGTGACCCCGCGCGGCGGACCGCCGCGCCCGGAGATTGTCATGGCTGCGTTCGTGATGAAGCGTCTGGTGATCGCCGTGCTGGTGGCCGCGGTCCTGGTGGCTGGCGATCGAGCGGCGGCCGGCCCGCGGGTGTTCGACCCGGTCAGCGGTGCGGACGTGCGGCGCTATCCGCCCGACTGCCCGGTGGACTTCACCGACCTGACGCTGCGCCTCGACTTCGAGCGGCTGGAAGACCGTGCTTTTGCCGGGTCCGCGACCTACACGCTGCGCCCGGTTCATGCCGATGTGCGCACGCTGACGCTGGATGCGGTCGACCTGAGGATTGATGCCGTTGCGGCGCCAGACGGGCCGGCGATCGACTGGCGTCACGACGGTGGGCAGATTCACATCGCCTTCGCGTCGCCGCTGCCAGCCGGGCAGGACACGCGGCTCGTGATTGATTACCGCTGTGTCGAGCCGATCTACGGCATGGTCTGGGCCGTGCCCGACGAGGGGTATCCCGACCGGCCGCTGATCATTCACACGCAGGGCGAGGCGGAGTTCTCGCGCTACTGGTTTCCCTGCCTCGATTATCCGGTGGATCGGCTCTCGACCGAGATGATCGTCACCATTCCGCGGGGCTATCACGCCATTTCCAACGGGCGGCTGATGGAGGTGAAGGAGGAGGACGGCGCGGATCGGCGCACGTTTCACTATCGCCAGTTCGAGCCGCACGTGTGCTATCTCGTTTCGCTGGTCATCGGCGACTTCGATCGCGTCGAAGCGAACTTCCGCCACATACCGATCGAGTACTTCGCTCCGCGCGGCCAGGGGCCGCTCGCGGATCTGACGTACAAAGAGACGCCACGGATGATGCGGCTGTTTTCCGACCTGCTCGCGGCGGACTATCCTTTCGCGAAGTACTCGCAGGTGAATGTCCCGCTGTTCTACTTCGGCGGCATGGAGAATACCTCAGCCACGACGATGGCGGACACGCTTCTGCTCACGCCGCGGGCGGCGCTCGATCAGCACCTGGAGGGGCTCATCGCCCACGAGCTGGCCCACCAGTGGTTCGGCGACCTCATCACGTGTCGCGGCTGGCGACATATCTGGCTTAACGAAGGGTTCGCGACCTTCATGGAATCGGTGTGGACCGAGGCGATCCGCGGTCGCGAGGAGTACCTCTACCGGGCCTGGAAGCGGTTCGCCTCGATCGCCGACGCGGATCGGGCTGGAGAAGGGGAGGGGCTGCTGCACGACGCGTACGAATGGCCCATGGACTGCTTCTCGCGCAAGGGTTCGCTGGTGTATTCGAAGGGCGCGGCGGTGCTGCACATGCTGCGCGCCGAACTGGGCGACGAGCTGTTCTGGGCCGCCGTACGCAAGTATGTCGAGACGCATCGCTACGCACTGGTGGAGACGGACGAAGTCCGGCGCGTCTTCGAGAAAGTCAGCGGGCGCAGCCTCGTTCAGTTCTTTGAGCAGTGGGTCATGCGGCCGGGCGTGCCGCATCTGAAGATAGATTATGAGTGGTCGGAGGTAGAGGGACTGGTCAGGCTGACGGTCGAGCAAACCCAGACCATCAGCGCCGCATCGCCGGCCTTCGCCGTGCCGCTGCACGTGATGATCCGTACGCCGGAGGGCGAAACCTCTCGAACACTCCAGCTTGATGAGCGTCGAGAGGTGATCGCGTTCCCTGCGGCGTCGCCGCCGAGCATGGTGTGCATCGATCCGTACGCCGCGCTGCTGTCGCGCATCGAGTTCGCGCCGCCGCGGGCGATGCTCATCGCCCAGCTTGAGGCGGGGCCGACGGCCGTGTCGCGCTGCGCGGCTGCGGCGGCGCTGGCGAAAGATACCGACCCCGCCGCGGTGGCGGCGCTGTCTGAAGCCGTGCGACGAACCGGGGGTCCGTGGTTTGTCCGGGTCGAGGCGGCCGAGGCGCTGGGTGCGATGAACACGCCGGCCGCGCGGGATGCACTGCTGGCGCTGCTGGCCGATCGCATCGTGTCGGGGGCTCACCAGGTGCGACGGGCGATGGTGAACGCGCTGCGGCGCTACGACACGGCGGAAGTCGGCGAAGCGCTGGCCACCCTTGCGCGGAGCGACCCCAGTTCTCTGGTTGAGGCGGAGGCGACGCGGGCGCTCGGCGAGGTGCTCTCCTTCGACGCCACCGCGCTGCTCATCGAGAACACCGGCAAGGAGTCCTACACCGACCAGATTCGCATCGCCGCCCTGGAGGCGCTCACCGCGCGCGAGGCGCCGGAGGCGATCGACGTGCTGCTCACGTTTGGCGCCTACGGCAAACCGGAGCGCACGCGGCCGGTTGCCATTCGAGGAGCGGCAACTGTCGCACGCGCTCATCGCGATCGCCGTGACGAGGTACGCCGCAGTCTCGTCGAATGGCTGCGTGACCCGCAGGATCGCTCGGTCAGTGCGGCCATCGGCGGGCTGGCCACGCTCGCCGACAGCGCGTCGCTCGATGCGCTGCGCCGCTTCCTCGATAGCGCGATCAAGCCACACCATCGGCTGGAGGCCGAAGACGCTCTGCGGACGGCCCGCGCGGAGGACGACGGCGGCGTGGTGCGCAAGCTGGGCGAACGGATCGAGCAACTCCAGAAGCGGATCGAAGAACTCTACCCACCCGCAGAGAAGCAGCGCTGAACGGTGTTTGCCGGCACCAGAGAGAATGTCCCGATAATCGCGTCGGTTCCGCACACATCGGGTGGCCCCGCTGGCCGCGCTGATGAAGCCGACCCGCCGGCCAGCCGACGAATGGGAACAGCGACGGGCTTCTCTCCCGTCGGCCATCGACCCCGCGGGCGCCGGCGACCATGACCGACGAGTGCGTTTCATTGGGTGAGCTTCACGACGCCGGGCCGTTGCCCGCCGTTTACTGCGTGCCGCGCGCCGGATCGGCCGCGCGTGAGACCGCCCGCACCCGGGACGATCTGTACCGCCTCCGCGGCGAACTGGAGCTGCTTCGCCGTATTGCTCGCCTGGCCACGCCCGGCCGCTTTCCGCGCACGGTCGCGCTGCCCGGCCGCTACAGCGAGGCGGATCGGGCCGAACTGACCGCCATCCTGCGCGACGCACGCCACCCGCTCGTGGGCGCGATGGCGCAGCTCGTCGACGAGGAGTTCGTCTCCATCCGCGACGACATGATGATGTCGGCGCTGCTGAACCAGGCGGAGCGGATCTGCCGCGAGGCCACCGACGCCGGCGTGCTGGAGCCGGCGCCAGGCTGTGATGATCGGGGACTCTGGATAACCCCCGCAGCCTTACCGCCCCCTGTCGCGCCCCAGGCACCCGCCGGCGATGGGGCGGACCCGCTCCACGACGAACTCCCGGCCACCCCGGCGGAGAAGGAATCCGCTGCGGGGCCCCAGCCCGGCGGCCAGCCGCCCTCGACCCCGATCGCCGACGCGGTGGACCGGCTCGCAGCCTCGGTCCAGCGTCTCCGCGAGGTCAACCCCGGCTCCGCTGCCGCCCCCTGACCTGTCGGCGTCGCCGGCGTCGCGCGGGCCTCAGGCCCGAGTTTCACACGGGCTGGAAGCCCGTGCCACGTCCCGCGGGCCCGTGCCACGTGCTGGAAGCCGTCGCAGCGTACTGGAAGCCTGCGCCACGTCCTGCCTGTTCGGCGGCCGACATGCCGCCGCCCGCGTCGCAGTTGCCTCCGCCGCGGTCAACCGCGATACTGCCCCTCTTCATCCGGATCGGTGGTCCTGGACGGCGCGGGTCGCTCCGGACGGCCGGGACCGCCGGGCAGTGTCGAGACAGGAATCAACGGCAGACTCATGAGCATCCTCGTCAACCGCGATACGAAGGTCATCTGTCAGGGCATCACCGGCAAGGCCGGCGCATTTCACACGGCGGGATGCCTGCAATATGGCACGAAGATGGTCGGCGGCGTGTCGCCCGGCAAGGGCGGCACCAAGTCGGAACACGGCCTGCCGGTGTTTGAGAGCTGCCACGAAGCCGTCGCGGCCACCGGCGCGGATGCGACGATGATCTTCGTTCCCGCCCCGGGCGCGGCCGACGCCGCCATGGAGGCGGCCGACGCGGGCATCAAGCTCGTGGTGCTCATCACCGAGGGGGTGCCGACGCTCGACATGGTGCGGGCCCGCCCGTTCCTCGACGAGCGCGGCGTGCGGCTGGTGGGGCCCAACTGCCCCGGCGTCATCACCCCCGGCGAGTGCAAGATCGGCATCATGCCCGGCTACATCCACAAGCCGGTGGAGAAGGGCGCGAAGGCCGTCGGCATCATCTCGCGCAGCGGCACGCTGACGTATGAGGCCGTGTGGCAGTGCTCTTCGCTCGGGATCAGCCAGTCCACCTGCGTGGGCATCGGCGGCGACCCGGTCAAGGGGTTGAATTTCATCGAACTGCTCGACCTGTTCCAGAAAGACCCGGCGACCGACGCGATCATCATGATCGGCGAAATCGGCGGCAGCGACGAAGAGGCCGCCGCGGCGCACATCAAGGCCAACATCCGCAAGCCGGTGGTGGCCTTCATCGCGGGGCGGACCGCGCCGCCCGGCCGCCGCATGGGCCACGCCGGGGCGATCATCAGCGGCGGCGAAGGCACAGCCGATTCGAAGGTCGCCGCGCTCCGCGCCGCGGGGGTTGCCGTGGCCGACTCGCCGGCAGACATCGGCGCCGCCATGAAGAAAGTCCTCTCGTAAGGCACCTACCCCGGCAGGCGTGATGCCCGAGCCCCACGACGATCCGCAGGAGCGGCAGGCTGCGGCGGCGTCAGGGCCGGCGCCCTCCGATTCCGTGCCGATGGCCCGGCCATCGGCGCCGACGCCGCCCACCGGCTTCTCGGTGCCGATGGCGCGGCCCGTCGATCCCGCCCTTCGGCTCGAACCCCTTCATCCCATGCTGCTTTCAGCGAGTTCCCGCGCCTCCGCGGCGGCGGACGTGCTGATCGCCACGGCGGCGCTGCTGGCGCTGGAGTTCACCTTCACCCCGCTGGTGGCCATGCTGATGGGCGTGTCCCTCGACGGCGAAGATTCCGCGACCGCGCTCACACAACGGCTGCTCGTGCCAATGCTGCTCTTGCGCACGGGATATGTGCTGGTGATCATCGCCGGAATGATCGCGCTGCGCGGGCAGCGATGGGCTTCGGTGGGGCTGTGCACCCGGCGCACCGGCGTGGACGTGCTCGTCGGGATGGGCTGTCCGCTCGTGGCTTACATGCTGATCGTGCCGACGATGCTGCTGCTCGGTCTGGCCTTTCCCCGCGCGTTTGAGCAGATGAACGAGAACGCCCAGAACCTCCAGCAGCTCCTGCCGCGCATTCCGCTGTGGCAGTACCTGCCGGTGATGGGCGCCGTCGGCCTGTGGGAGGAGTTGTTCTTTCGCGGCTTCGTCATGACCCGCCTGCGCCGCGCGACGGGAAGCTGGGTGGCAGGCGTCGTGCTTTCCACGCTGGTCTTCGCGCTGCTTCACCTCTTCGAGCAGACGCTCACCGCGCTGGTGCCCATCACGATCCTGTCGGTGCTGTTCAGCGTGGTGACGATTTGGCGCCGCTCGCTGGTGCCGGCAATCGTGGGGCACGCGCTGTTCAATTTCTCGCAGGTGGCGTGGATGCAGATCCTGATGCGCTACCAGGAGGCGATGGGGTAGGGCGGCGCGGCGGTACCGCTCAGCGCACTTCCACCTGCAGCGGCGCGGGATAGCCGAACCGCTCGGCCGCCCGGCCGCGGTTGACGGCGATTTCGAGATACTCGGTGCTGCCGATCAGGGCCAGCGGTTCGCCGGCGGGCACCTCGGCGTAATGCGTGCGCAGCGGGCCAAGCCGCTGGTCGTTTACAAACACTTCGATGGCCGTCTCGCGGATCGGCATGGCCGCCAGGTCGCGCTGGTGGATGTTGGTGATGAGCGAGCCGAAGCGATCGACGTACACCACCTGGCCGTTGATCTTGCGGGCGACCGAGTCGCAGCGGTGGGCGATGGGCAGAATCTCGACGTGGTCGGTCGAGCGGCCGAACTCGCGCGGGCGGATGCCCGAAGCCAGGTGAGCGGCGACGGGGGCCAGAATGTCGCGTCCGTGAAACGTCGTGGACAGCCCAGCGAGGAAATAGCGCCGATTCTCGATCAGCCGCATCTCTTCGAGCCGCAGCGTGCGGTGCAGCATCGTGATCAGGCCGTTGTCCGGGGCGAGGATGTAGCGTCCCTCGTAGCGCCCCAGCAGCAGCCGGCGCTCGCTGCCCACGCCGGGATCGACGACGGCGACGTGGATCGTGCCCTCGGGAAACCAGGGCCAGGCGTTGCGCAGCACGAACGCCCCGTGCAGAACGTTGTGCGGCTCGATGTCGTGGGTGATGTCACAGATGGGCGACTTGGGGGCGAGGCTCAGCAGCACCCCGCGCATCGCCGCCGCGTAGTGATCGCGGGTGCCGAAATCGGTGGTGAGCGTGATGATCGCCATGAACCCGGCCGGGCGACCGCCCGCACCCTCCCGTCCGCCCCGCGACCGGGCGGCGGCGTAGGCAGCGGCCCGCCGGCCTGTGCCGGGTGCGACGTGGCATCTTCGGCGCGCCTCCGGTCGAAGTCAACGCGGTGCCGGCCTGTGGTGGTCGGGGGGCGGCGGGTCGGCCGGACCCTCATCGAAATGCAGAAACGCTGCCACACGCTGGACCGTCACCGGGCCGATGCCGTGCACGAGGTCGAGGTCTGCCGCCGTGCGAAACGACGGGTCGGGGTCGTCAGCTTGCCGCTCGCGCCAGGCGACGATCGCGCGGGCGCGGACTTCGCCCAGGCCGGGCAGGGCGGCCAGTTCCCACCAGCCGGCGACGTTCGGGTCGATCGTGGTTCGCAGGGGCGGCGCGTCGATGGGCTGCAGCTCGTCGATGGCGAGGCCCGCTCCCGCCGTCATACCCATCAGCAGCGCCAGCCCGACGCCCACCTGAAGCCGCAGGCCGACGTCGGCGGGCCGCGGCGCGTCGTGAACGGATGATGACGGCGATGCGAGAGGGTGTTCCACCGTGCGTTATCCTCGCGGCTGCTTCAGCGCATCAGGCCTTCGAGCCGTTCGAGGCGCGAGGCCAGGTCTTCCATCGTACGGTGCATCTCGTCCACGGTTTCGCGCAGCGACTGGAGTTCGAGGCGCGTGTCATCCGACTCGCGGGCCCCGCTGTGGTGGGGCGCGCCGGCGTGCGATGCGGCGGTGTGCAGCGTGGCGTGGGCCACACCCGCATGCGCTGCCGCGGCGGCCTGCGATGCGGCGGCGGGCGCGGCGGTGTCGCCTTCGGACCGGACTTCGTCGGGCGGGTACATCGTGTGGTCGTACCGATCGGCGGCCTCGCGCGGCCGGCGCGGCAGCAGCCGGATCAGCGGCGGATTGCGGTCGATCAGGTTCTGCAGCACGATCGACACCGACTCGAGCGAGTCAAAGGGCATGAGCCGCGAACACCGCGTGCGCAGCTCGCCGGGGGTCTGTGCGCCGCGCAGGAGCAGTTCGCACATGATCGCCCGCTCGCGCGGCTCCCAGCCGAAGTGTTCGAAAGCCTCGTGGCGATAGCGGTCGGTCCGCGCGCCGCCGCCGGGTAGCACCTGGCGCACGATCCCCTTCTGGCGCAGGGCGGAGAGGGTGCGGAAGACCGTTTCCTCGTCGAGTTCCATCACCGGGTCGCGGTTGTTCTTCTGGTTGCAGGCGGCCACGACGGCGTTGGAAGTCATGGGGTAATAGGAGGGCTGGGCGATCGATTTCTCGATGAGCACGCCGAGCACGCGGCGTTCGAACAGATCGAGGGTGTTTTCCATGAAACAGCGTCCTTTCGTGCGGCCGCATCTATCCGCGGCGTGTCGTCGGCGTATCCTATCCGCCGCAGTCGCACCGCGTCCACGACGTGCCGGGTCCGCGGGCGGACTGCCGCGAGCGGCGCCATGAGCGAATCAGCCGACCGACCTGCGGACCGCATGGCCGACCCCGACGATCACCGCATCATCAGCGAAATCGTCGAGCTCGCCGGCGGGCTGGCCCACGAGCTGCGCAATCCCCTGTCGACGATGACGATGAACCTTCAGCTCCTGGCGGAAGACCTGCGCGATGACGACGCCGATCCGGAAGATGTCCGTCGCCGGGCAATGCTGAAGGTGACGCTGCTTCAGCGCGAGGCAGGGCGGCTTCAGCGGCTGTTTGACGATTTTCTGCACGTGGTGGGTGCGTGCCGGCTCTCGGCCGCGCCGCATGATGTGCGGCTCATCGTGCGCGGCGTGGTCGAGTTTCTCGAGCCCGAACTGGCCCGGCAGGGGGTGACGGTCAGCCTCGATCTGCCGGGGGGGCCGATGGTGATTCCCGTGGACGAAGACCTGCTGCGCCAGGCGCTGCTGAACCTGCTGCGCAACGCCCAGCAGGCGATAGCCGGCGCGGGGCAGATCGCCGTCAGCCTGGTCCGGGCGCAGGACGGCTCGGGCGACGTGGAGATCGCCGTCCGCGACAGCGGCGTGGGCATCGAGCCCGGGGCGATCGAACGAATCTTCCGCCCCTTCTTCTCGACCAAGCCGGGCGGCACGGGGCTGGGGCTGTCGATCACGCGGCGCATCGTGCAGGAACACGGCGGGACGCTGACGGTGGATAGCACGCCCGGCCAGGGCGCGTGTTTTACAATACGGCTTCCGGACACTCCGCGGGCGCGAGGTTGATTCTTCGCGACGCCGCTGGGTACGACGAATGTGCCAACTACCCCCCCGTCATGGCGAGGGAACCGCAGCCGGTATCTCAAGCCATAGCCGCCGACGCGCGGTAGCATGGCGCCGCGGCCGGGTTGTCGGCCGACGGGGGTCGGGCGATGACCAAAGCTCACACCACGCCGCCGGCCGGTTCACCGGCGGACCGCCCCGGTCCGCGGGAGGGCGCCGAGGGCTCGCCGCGGGTGCAGCGGGCGGGGTTCTGGCTCGGAATCGTGCTGTTCGCGGGGCTGCTGGCCCTGCCGACGCCGGAGAGCATGCGCGCCGCCGCCCGGGAGTGCTTCGCCGACTCGCTTGCCGCGGACACGGCGAGCCTGCTGGCCACATCGCGGGGCAAGACCGGCACCACAGACTCGCCCGCGGCGGACGGCCGAGAGCCTGACGTCCGCCCGCCGGACGAGGCGGAGGCCGAGGCGCGGGTGGTCGAGCGCTACGCCCGCACCATGCTGTCGGCCGCCGCGGTCACGGCCCTCGTCGCCTGCTGGTGGATCACGGTCGCCCTGCCGATCCCGATCACGTCGCTGCTGCCGCTGGTGCTGTTTCCCCTGGTCGGCGTGCTGCCGGTGGGGCGGGCGGCCGCGCCCTATGCGGATGCGAATGTGTTCCTGTTCATGGGCGGATTCATCATCGCCCTGGCGATCGAAAAATGGGGGCTGCACCGCCGCATGGCCCTGGGCATCGTCGCCCGCATCGGCGGCGGGCGGCGGACGATCGTGCTTGGGTTCATGGTCGCTGCGGCCGTGGTGAGCATGTGGATCAGCAACACGGCCACCACGCTGATGATGCTGCCGATCGCGATGGCCGTCATCACCGCGATGGAAGAGCTGACGCCCGACGCCGATCCGCGCGTGCGGGCGAACTTCGCTGTCGCGCTGCTGCTGGGCGTGGCCTATGCGGCGAGCATCGGCGGCGTGGCCACCCCCGTCGGTACGCCGCCGAACATCGCGTTCTTCGGCATCTACCGCCGGCTCTTCCCCGACGCGCCCGAGATCGGTTTCGCCCAGTGGATGCTGGTGTTCGCGCCGCTGGCGCTGGTGTTCGTGCCGGTGGTCTGGTGGGTGCTGGTCGGGCTGACGTGCCGCGTGCCGGTGGATCGCCATCCGGTCGGCCGCGAGGTGATTCGCGAGCAGCGCCGCCTCCTGCCGCCGATGAACCGCCCGCAGCGGATCGTCGCCGCCGTCTTCGCGGCTACGGCCGGGCTGTGGATCACGCGGTCGATCCCCTACGGCGGACAGAACCACGGCTGGTCGGCCATGCTCGAGCGGCTGTTCGCCACGGCCGACGGCCTGCCCGGGCTGTTTCGCGCGGCGTATGTGGACGACGCGACGGTGGCCCTGGCGATGGCGGCGCTGCTGTTCATGATCCCGGCCGGTGGTGGCGGCGGGGCGGCCGAAGCGTCGGGGCCGACGGGCGGTCGCTATCTCATGGATTGGGAAACGGCCCAGCATCTGCCGTGGGGCGTGCTGCTGCTGTTCGGCGGCGGCTTCTGCGTGGCGGCCGCGTTCCGCGACAGCGGGCTGAGCCACTGGTGCGGCAGCGTGTTCGCCGGCGTCGAGGTTAAGAACCCGCTGCTGCTGGTGCTGGGGACATGTCTGATGTTGACATTCTTGACAGAGTTGACCAGCAACACGGCCACCACGCAGGTGATGCTGCCGATTCTCGCCCGCGTCAGCCATGCGATGGGCGTGAATCCGCTGATGCTGATGATCCCCGCCACGGTGTCGGCGTCGTGTGCGTTCATGCTGCCGGTGGCCACGCCGCCGAACGCGATTGTGTTCGGCACCGGCCGCGTGCCGATCGGCCGGATGGTGCGCACCGGGTTGATAATCAACCTCGTGGGCGTGGTGCTGGTGACGCTGGTGTTCTACCTGATCGGCGGGCCGGTGCTGGGGGCGGGGGGGGCGGGCGTGCCGGAGTGGGCGCGGTGAGGCGTGTCGTTCGGAGGCATATGACCCGCCAATTCTTGCGGATCAGAGCCGCCCGGACCGCTTGCTCGGCGGGGAATCGCGGGCGGCGCTGGTAACCGCCCGCAAGATGGTCGAAGGCCGGCTACTCTTCGCAGACTGTCGTTTCGCAGTCGCCGGCGAGGGTGAACTCACCGGGGAACCGCGGATCGTATTCGCCTTCGTTCAAAGAGCTGTTGTTGCCCGAGCCGTTCTGCCAGTCGGGCAGTGGCGTGCAGAGCCCGATGTTCGCGGTGACGAATCCCTTGTCGCCGGCGTTCACAACCCCGTTGCCGTCAAGGTCGTTCAAGCAGATCAGATTGGGATCGCTTGTGCCGATCGCGGCGCTGATGAACCCGCGATCGCCAGCGTTCACCGTGCCGTTACCGTCCGCGTCGCCGTAGCAGCATCCGCCGGTGCTGTTGCCGCACGCACCGTTCGGCGCAGTTCCGTCGTTCAGGGCATTGACGTCGCAGACATACCCGGTCTGACATGCGCACGGATTCGCAACCTCGAAGCAAACGGCCCCCGCACAGCACGCACCACTCTCATCGGCTTCCACCTGGTATTCATACGCGCCCATGTCCACTCGACAGCGGACGACGCGCGTGTTGCGCTCAAGGTCAAGGTCCGAGGCCAGCACCGTGCGGCCCGCATCGACCGCGGGCGAGGTTTCCTGGAGCACGTAGTGAAACCGGCCCGGAGCGGGCGGTCCGACGAAGAGCGGATCCTGGTCGATGTTGCCGTTGGCGGCGCCGCCGAAGGGAACCGATTCAGCATCGTTGTCCTTGATGCAGCTGTGCGTGATCGTACCTTCGCCCAGGAACTGATCGGCGGCCGAAATGTATGCCGCAGTCTCCTCCCCTTCCAGTCTGTTCCACCAGAGAATCGAGTTTCGCACTTCGAACGATCCGGCGTAGTTGCGGATACCCGCGCCAATGCTGCCGGCCGCCCGTTTGTTGTCGGCCACGGTGCAGTTGATCATCGACACTGCGCCCGTCTCGTTGTAGATCGCGCCGCCCTCGTCGTGGGCAAAGTTACCGTACATGAGCGAGTCCGCGAACTCGGCCGTGGCAAGGCTGAACGCGTTGTACAACACACCCCCCTGGTTTTGATGGGCCTGGTTGTTGGTAAACCAGCTTCGATGGACGGTCAGCGCGCCATTTAAATTGTAGATGGCTCATCCGGTGTACTTGGCCTCGTTCGCGTCGAAGACGCTGTCCTCGATGGTGAGGGCGCCGCCTGCCCCAACATGCGCACCGCCGCCGCTGAAAGCCTCATTGTCCGTGACGCGACAGTTGCGAATGGTCAGTTCCGACTCTGCCGTAACGAGAAGCCCCGCGCCGCAGGCACAGTCGGTGAAAAATGACCCACGCCTGATCGTGAAGCCGTCGAGCAGCGTCCCGGCCCCCGTCCCGTCCGCCGTCACGACGTGGAAGAGGTTGTCGGTGGAGACTCCGGTGTGGATTTCGCCGGAGAGGATGGTGACAAACGACAGCGGCCTGGCCTCCTCGAGCGATTCATGGCTTGTCTGGAATCCACCATAGATGCGCACGCCACTCTTTAGATTGAAGGTCAGATTACGGTTCGTGATTGTCGAGGGATCTGCCGGATCGCCGGGAGAATAGACGATCGGGGCCAACTCCGTGCCGCCAATGACCCAGATCTCGTAATCCGAGTCCACGACCGCGGCGTCGATGGCAGCCTGAAGGTCGGTATACGAGTCGTCCCACGTCGTCGGATTCGCAGTCGGTGTTCCAGTGGCGTCCTTCCAGACACGGAGCACGGTGGTGCCGAAAGCCGATTCAGCCACAATGCAAATCACACACACACACACACGATTCTGGACAGTCGAGACATTTTTTTCCTCCAATGAAGTGAACATTGCGTGAAACCGCGCGAAAGAAACGCGCTTTCGCGGTGACGTTCATGAGCGACCGCGCGATAGAATTGGAATCCCGGGTAGAAGCATCTTCTGTAGGGATTCTCGCGTGAAGTGCTTCGCCGCGGACTGGAAGGGAGTGGGATAAAGCGGAAGCGCAGTCGCAGAGGCCTCGGGGCCAGCCGTGTAGAATTTCGCTTGCGACTCCTGTTGGCGAAGCGCCTTCACGATTTTCTCGGAACTTGTGTGGCATTCCGCGTGCCAGCTTCGTAGATCGAAGGCCCAAGTGCTTGGTTGAGAACTGGCCAGAAGAAAATCAGTCTCGGAGAGAATGAGCGAGCTACGTGAGCAACGAAGTAGGAGGCCTCACGATTATGAAATCACACCTGACGATAGTTGCGCTGATTGCCACAGTCGCGGTGAGGGCTTCTGCGCAGGAAATGCTGCTAATCCCGCTCGGCGATCTGCCGGGTGGTAACGTCTGGAGCGTTGCCACCGCGGTTTCGGGCAACGGTCGAGTTGTTGGCGGCCGCAGCAGTCGAGCCAGCGGCGCGGTAGCCTTCGTCTGGACACAGGAGAACGGACTCCACGAAGTAGGAGTGTTGCCCGGCGCTGATTCGCCGTGGAGCGAACTTGCAGCGTTGTCGGTCGATGGGAGCATCGCTGCCGGTCGCAGCCGCTCCGCGGCTACGGCTGGGCCTGACCCAGGCGGCCAGGCGTTCTGGTGGAGCCAGCCCATCGGCTTGGTCGCGCTCCCCGACCTGCCGGGGGGTCCGTTCAGGGGCGGGGTCTCTGCCATGTCGGCCGATGGACGGACCATTGTGGGGGATGGCGCGATTCCCTTCGTCATCTCTGCGGCCCTATGGCGCAACGGTGCCGTCATCGATCTTGGCGCCTTCCCCGGTGCGTTCGGCAGCAGTGGCGCACTGGACATCTCGGCCGACGGCCAGATCGTGGTGGGGTACTCTGCGACAAGCGGCCCGCTATATGAAGCCTTCCGCTGGACCGAAGAAACCGGCATGGTCAGCCTCGGCCGGTACCCCGGATGGCCGGAATGGGATGATCAAGGTTTCAGTGCCGCCGGCGCCATTTCGGGCGACGGCCGCGTCATCTACTGCGGCGGCGGCGCGCCGGTCAGCGGCATGGGTGCATTCCGCTGGACCGAGGCCGAAGGCATGGTCCTCCTGCCGTTCCGTGGCGGTTGGACTGCCACAACGTACGGCGGCGCCACAGCCGTCGGCGACTCCGTCTACGTCGGCAGCCCCGAGGTCTACCTCGGCCCCTTCCTTTGGGATGAGTGCTACGGCCTGCGCCCCCTGCGAGTCTGGCTTCCTGAGCGATTCGGCATCGATCTGACGAACTTCCAGCTTGCTACCGCCGCCGACATCTCCGACGACGGTCGCACCATCGTCGGCATGGCCTTCATCCCCGGCACGCAGGAAGGCTACGTCCTCTACCTGCCCCCGATCATCGAAGGCGATCTCGACGACGGCGGCACGATCGACGCCGAGGACGTCCGCATCTTCGCCGAGCGCATGCTCGGCCCCGACGGCGAGAACCCGTGGTGCCTCCGCGCCGACCTCTCGGGCGACGGCCGCATCGACCTGCGCGACTTCGCGATGCTCCAGCGCCTCGTCCCCGCGGCCTGTGGCGAGCCCGTTCCCGGCGATCTCAACAGCGACTGCACACACGACGCGGCCGACATCGCGTTCTTCGCCGACTGCCTGCTCGGCCCCGACGCCGACACCCCCTGCCCCGAAGCCGACCTCGACCACGACGGCGACACCGACCTCCGGGACTACGCCCGGCTACAGCAGTTGGTCGGTTCGTAAGTCAGCCCATGGAGGCCTGTCCTCCAGGAGCGCTGGTCAGACGCCCGCGCCACATCCATCCCTACCGCCTGTCGGGATTCGGATCGTGAAAGATCGGCCGGGTCTGCGAGCTCTCACCCAGGCCCGCTTCGCGGCGGCGGCCCAGGCCGAGGTCTTCGCGGCGGAGGTCTCTGGGGGCGTGGGCGCGGCCGTCGTGGTGGGCGGGGCGATCGGTCGCGTCTGACGCCCGGATCTCGGCCACGAGTGCCGCGATCAGCGACGAAGTCTGCCGGGCCAGGTCGTGCAGCCGGGCGTGGTCCGCGTCGCCGATGTAGCGCTGGTCGTGGGCGAGCAGAATCTGGGCCCGGACCTCGCCACATGCGCCCCGCGCGATGTACAGGTGCCGGATGAACTCGGCGGGCGACTCGCGCTCGAAGCCCTGGGCGATGGTCGACATCGCGGCCACGGCCGCGCGGCGGAGCTGATCGACGAGCATCGGATCGCGGGCGAAGGCCTCGCGGGCGGCGAGGGGGTACACCGCGTTGGCGAGCTTGCGCGCGGCCTGATAGGCCGGCAACTCTTCAAACGATCGCGCCGGGTGCCAGTCCATGGCACTGTGATTCGCGTCATGCGTCATGGTCGTTCCTCGTCGCGCCGTCGCGGCGCGGGCTGTCGATCGGATCTGTCGCCCCCACCCATCATCCCGCGCGGCGCTGCGGCGTCAATTCGTCAAACCGAGGCTAAGAGTCCGTTGAAAAAGGGGTCAGGCACCACCTGATTCGCTCTTTTCGGAAATGGAACGGGGCTTCCGGCGGAGCCAGACCCCTTTTTCAACGGACAGCTAACATCGCCTCCCACCGGGCAAAAAAGTCGGGAAACGTCTTCGCGCAGCAGCCCGGATCGGCGATCCGCACGCCCGCGGTCCGCAGGCCGGCCAGGGCGAAGCTCATCGCCATGCGGTGATCGTCGTAGGTTTGAATCGTGCACGGCTTCAGGCCCGCAGGCGGATGGACGGTCAGGCCGTCATCGCGCTCCTCGACCATCGCCCCCAGCCGGGTCAGCTCGGCGTTCAGCGCAGCCAGGCGGTCGGTTTCCTTGACGCGGAGGTTGGCCACGCCGCGGATCGTGGTCGGACCGTCGGCGAAGAGGGCGACCACCGCCAGCGTCTGGGCGGTGTCCGGCATGTCGGCCAGATTCACGTCCACGCCGTGCAACCGGCCGTCCGCCGGGCCGATGGCGGTCAGGGCGTCGGCCTCCCGCCGGATGTCGCAGCCCATCCGCTCCAGCACATCCACGAACCGGGCGTCTCCTTGCAGGCTTGCGCCCCCCAGCCCCGGCACGCGCACCCGGCCGCCCGCCACCGCCGCCGCGGCGAGGAAGTAGGTGGCGTTGGAGGCGTCGGGCTCGATGGCGTATGCGGCGGCCGTGTAGCGCTGCGGGGCGGGGACTATGAATCTCGCCCCATCCGGCCCGTACTGTTCGATCGCGGCGACGCCGAAGGCATCCATCACCGCCACGGTCATTTTCAGGTAGGGGCGGCTGACGACGTCGCCGCCGACCTCGATCATCACGTCTCCCCCGGCCAGCGGCGCCGCCATCAGCAGGGCGCTGACAAACTGGCTCGATTCGGGCGAGTGGACGGCCACGCGGTCGCCGCGAAGGTGCCGGGCGTGGATCCGCAGGGGTGGGTAGCCCTCGGTGCCCAGGTATTCGATGCCCGCGCCCAGTGCCCGCAGCACGTCAACCAGATCGCCGATGGGTCGCTCCCGCATCCGCGGGGCGCCGTCGAGGACGAACTCGCCATAGCCCGCCGCCACCACCGCCGTCAGGAAGCGCATCACCGTGCCCGCGTTGCCACAGTGGATCGCCGCTTCGCTGACGGGCACCTGTCCGCCGCAGCCCGAGACCTCGGCGCGGCATTCCGCCTCGTCCACGGTGACGGCGATGCCCAGGGCGGCCAGCGCCTCGATCATCAGGCGCGTGTCGTCAGCGAGCAGCACGTTGGAGAGCACGCTGTGTCCGTCGGCCAGCGCGGCGGTGATCAGCGCCCGATTGCTCAGGCTCTTGGAACCGGGGACGGCGACGGTGGCGTCCAGCGGTCCGCGGGCGGGTTTCAGGGCGTATTCGCTCACGATCGCACCATATCGCCCGTCTGCGCGGGGGGCAATCGACCCGACAGGAGGCGCTGCCGGCGGCCGGGGTTAACATTTCGACGGGTGACACGTCCACGGAGAGGCGTCGCCGGTCGCGACGCCGGAAGGAGCCCGGTCATGATCGACAGGCGGACGCGGTGCGCGCTCGGCGGAGTCGTGGGGGTGGTGGTTCTGGGGATCTCGGCGTGGCCGGCGGCGGGGGCGCCGCCGCGGGTGGTTCGCGCCTCCCCGGATCACGCCGATATCGATGTGGACCTGTCGACGACAGAGATCCGCATTGAGTTCGACCAGGACATGAGCCCCGGCGGACACTCGATCTGCGGCAGCCGCGAGCAGATGCCCCAAATCACCGGGAAGCCGTCGTGGCAGTCGCCGCGGGTGTTCGTCATTCCGGTCAAGCTCGCGCCGGATCGCCGGTATGACCTGAGTGTGAACTGCCCGGCCGCGAGAAATTTCCGCAGCGTGAGTGGCGAGTCTGCGGTGCATTATCCGATTTCGTTTCGCTCCGCGGCCTCCGCAGGAGCACGACCCCCGCTGACCGAGGAAGCGAATCGCAAGGCCGTTCAGGCGCTGCGCGACGCGATCGACAACCACTATTCGTACCGCGACCTGCGTGGTGTGGACTGGGAGGCGCGGTTCCGCGAGATGGAGCCGAAGCTGGTGCAAGCGAGCACGCCCTCGGCGTTCGCCCGCGCGACCGCGGCCTTTCTCGCGCCGGCGGCCGACACCCACGTGTCGGTGCAGGTCGGCGAGTTCACCCTCTGGACTCACCAGCGGACGTACGAAGCCAACTGGAACGAGCAGACGCTCCGCAGGCTGGTCGGCGACTGGAAGGATCGCAGCGCGATGGTCTCGACCGGACGGCTCGACGGGCCGACCGGACCGATGGGCTACATCCAGATTCGTTCCTGGTCTTCGCACGATCGGCCGGCGTTTGCGGCGCTGTACGAGGCGCTGGATGAGATGAAAGACACGAAGGGGCTCATCATCGACGTGCGCCCTAACGACGGCGGCGACGAAATCATCGCCCGCGACTTCGCGGCGTGCTTCGTTTCGCAGCCGGTTGTGTACTCGAAGAGTTCGTATCGCAAGCCGGGTACGCGCGGGGCGTTTACTGATCCGATCGACCGTGTCGTGCAGCCCACGCGCACCCGCGAGCGTTACGCCGCGCCGGTGGTCGTGCTGATGGGGCCGGCGAACCTGAGCAGCAACGAGTCGTTTCTGCTGATGATGCGCCATGGCGCGAGGGCGAAGCTCGTCGGCCAGGCGAGCGGCGGCAGCTCGGGCAATCCCAAGCCCCACGAACTGGGCAACGGCGTGACGGTGTTCCTGTCGTCGTGGAAGGACCTGCTGCCCGACGGCTCGATCATGGAGGGCGTCGGCGTGCGGCCGGACGTGGCCGTGGACACGAAGTTCACCGACTTCGCCTCGGCGGATCCGGTGCTGGCGAAGGCGATGGAGCTGCTCGGCGGCTGAGCGGGCGGCGTGGCATTTTCCGCCGTGGTCATCGCGCAGGGAGGGTCGATTTCAGCGTTCGCAGCGTGGTCGCCCACGGTCGTACGGCCCGGGCGGCGGAAGCTGCGCGGCGGCGGCAGGAATCGCGCGGCCGGGCCGCTTCAGACGGGTTCGCGCTTCGGCCGATAACAATGCGCCCCGCGCGGCGCCGCGGCCCGGTTCGGCCGAGAGGCCGCCCCGCGCGCGACAGCGATCCGGAGCGATGACCCGATGTGCAAGACTGAACTGATCGACGCCATTCGCCGCATCAACACCTCAGCCCGCCCCGACTTCCTCGCGGAGTTTTCCCTCGACGAGCTGGACGAATACCTGCACAAGCTGGCCAGCGTGCGGGAGTCCGGCGAGTCGCCCCGTGGGGCGGAAGTTCTGCAGACCGCCTGACCGTTTTCGGTTCGCCTGCGGCCTGAATGAGATGCGTCGCGATGAGCGTCGCGCTCAGGGCTGCCGGTATTCCTCGAGCAGATCGACAATCGCCCTGATCTTCGCCGACAGCGGCGCTTCGAGTTCCATCGGCTTCTCGAGCACCGGGTGGGTGAAGCGCAGGCGGTGAGCGTGCAGCGCCTGGTACTCGATGAGCGGCTCGGTCGAGCCGGCCAGGGCCAGGTCGTGCACACTGAGGGGCTTGCCGCCATAGAGCACGTCGCCCACGATCGGATGGCCGATCGATGACGTGTGCACGCGCAGCTGGTGCGTGCGTCCCGTCTTGGGAAACAGCCGGACCGTGGTGTAGCCGCGGTAGCGCTTCTCGACGCGATACTCGGTGATGGCCTGCTTGAAGAGCGCCTGTCGCGGTGGATTGCCGCCGGTGGGCAGGATCATGCGCTGCGTCGTTTCCGGGTGAGCGGCCAGCGGCTTGTTGATGATGTCGCCATCGAGCGCGTAGCGCCCCTCACAGATGGCGAAGTACTCCTTGCGGATCTCCCGCTTTTCGAACGCCAGCCCCAGGCGCCAGTGCGCCTCGTCGGTCTTGGCCAGCAGCATCAGCCCCGTGGTGTTCTTGTCGAGCCGGTGCACGATGCCGGGGCGGAACGGGTCTGCGCCGGAGCTGAGCGAATCGGCATAGAACGCGGCGGCGTTGGCGATGGTGCCGGTCTGCGACGGGTGTGCCGGATGACAGACGATGCCCGCCTGTTTGTTGATCGCCAGGATCCACTGATCTTCGTAGACGATGTCGAGCGGAATGTCCTGCGGGATGATGTCGGTCGGCGGCGGGGGGGGCAGGGTGATGCCGATGCGGTCGCCTTCCATCGGTTCGTAGCTGGGCTTGCTCGGCTTGCCATTGACGGTGACCTGGCCGTCGCGGATGTAGCGCTGCAGCACGGTGCGCGAGATGCGCGGATAGCGGTCGTGAAGGAACTTGTCGAGGCGGGTTGCGGCGACGCGCCGGCCGATGCGATGTTCGCGGACGATCGATTCGGGCGGGGCGTCGTCTTCCGCCGCGGCCGACTCTTCGTCCAGCGCGGTTTCCTCTTCGCCGGGGATGAGATCGTCTTCGAGCATCGGGAATCCGCGGCGCAGCAGGCTACAGCCGGCGCCGACGCGACGGCTTGAAGCGGCCACCGAGCGTCCGTCGCGGCGCCTTGGGCCCGTCGGACGTGGCCGTGGTGGCGGCGGCGGGCTGGGTCAGCCGCGAAGAGATCACCGGCCCGGTGGGCTCCGGCTCGACCTCCCGGGGCTTGGGCGCCCGCGGGGTGAAGCCGGGCACGCGGCGTTCGGGAATCAGCTTGTTGGTCAGCATCTCGACGTTAGTCAGCTCCTTGCCCTCGTCGCGCGGCACAAGGCTGATGGCCACGCCGCGGGCCCCCATGCGGGCGGTGCGGCCGATGCGGTGTACATACACCTCCGGATCGGGAGGCAGGTCGTAGTTGATGATGTGGGATACTTCGCTGACGTCGATACCCCGCGCGGCCAGGTCGGTCGCCACGAGCACGCGGATCTGGTGCTTGCGGAACTGAGCCATCACGCGCTCGCGCTTGCGCTGCTCGAGGTCACCCTCGATGGCGCTGGCGTTGATGCCGATCTCGTGAAGCTTCTGGGCGAGCTTGCGCACCATCGCCTTGGTGTTGCAGAACACGATGCAGATCGGCGGGTTCTCCTGCTCGAGCAGCAGGCGGAGCACCCGGAACTTGTCGGGCGAATCGACCGTGACATAACTCTGGTCGATCTCGTCGACGGTGATGCGGTCCTTCGAGACGTTCACCTCGAGCGGATCATTCATGTAGCGCATCGCGAGGCGCTTGATCTCGTCATCGAGCGTGGCCGACACGAGAATGGTTTGGTGCGGGGCGGTGACGCGCCCGAGGATCGCCTTGATGTCGTCGCGGAAGCCGATGTCGAGCATCCGGTCGACCTCGTCGAGCACCACGAACCGCAGGTTGGCAATGTTAAGCACGCCGCGGCGCATGAAGTCCATCACCCGGCCGGGCGTACCGACGACGAAGTGGGGCTTGCGGCCGAGCTGGTGCTCCTGCGTGGCCATCTTGGCCCCGCCGTAGATCGGGACGATGTGCAGGCCGGTGAACTCGGCCAGCCGGGAGACCTCCCCGGCAACCTGGACGGCGAGCTCGCGCGTCGGGGCGAGGCAGAGCGCCTGCAGGGCGCCTTTCGGATCGAGCTGCTGGAGGATCGGCAGCGAGAAAGCGGCCGTCTTGCCCGTCCCGGTGCGGGCCTGGCCGAGGATGTCGCGGCCCTCCAGTGCAGCGGGAATCAGGGCGCGTTGAATATCGCTGGGCTCGACGTAGTTGACCTTGGCCAGGGCCTTCAGGAGCGGGGTGTCGATACCAATCTCGGCGAACGCCTTCGGGAGCGCTGGGTGTTTCTGCATAATCAGCGGGAGACTATAGAGTTTTGCCTTGGAATTGTAAAGCCGGGCCCCGCGCCGCCGCCGCTTCAGAAGAGCGAGGGCTGATCCTTGGCAGATCGGGCGGCGGCGGCCCCGTCGGGGACGGGAAGGTCGAGGTGGGCGTAGGCCTCCCGGGTGGCCTGGCGCCCCTGTCGCGTGCGGATGACGAAGCCGGTCTGGAGCAGGAACGGCTCGACCACGTCTTCGAGGGTTTCGCGCTCCTCGCCCATGGTAGCCGCGAGAGCTTCGATGCCCGCCGGCCCGCCGGAGTAGGTCCGGATCAGCGCGAGCAGGAATCGTCGGTCGAGTTCGTCGAGGCCGAGGGCGTCGACCTGTTGGATCTCGAGCGCCTCGCGGACGATCGTCGGGGTCAGCACGCCGTCGCCGCGAACCTGGGCATAGTCGCGGACGCGCTTGAGCAGGCGGTTGGCCACGCGCGGGGTGCCGCGGCTGCGCAGGGCGACCTGTTCGATGGCGCCCGCCTCCACGCGCACGCCCAGTCGCTCCGCCGAGCGGGCCAGGATCGTCGCCAGGTCGTCGGTCGTGTAGTAGGCGAAGTGATAGCCGTGGCCGAAGCGGTCGCGCAGTGCGGCGCTCAGTGCGCCGGAACGGGTCGTGGCGCCGATGAGCGTGAACCGCCGCAGGGCGAAGTTCACCACGCGCCCCGAGAGGCCCCCCTCGATGGTGAAATCGACGCGGAAATCCTCCATCGCGGGGTAGAGAAACTCCTCGACGATCGTGGGCAGGCGGTGGATCTCGTCGATAAACAGCACGTCGCCCGTCTCGAGGTTGGTCAGAAGCGTCATCAGGTCGGCCTGCTTGGCCAGCGAGGGACCGGAGGTAATCCGCGGCAGCTTGCCGGTCATTTCGAGGGCGATGACGTTCGCCAGCGTCGTCTTGCCGAGTCCGGGCGGACCATCGAGCAGAATGTGTTCGAGCGGCTCACCGCGCTGGGTGGCGGCGGACATGGCGATGGTCAGCTTCTCCATGATCGCCCCCTGACCGACCATCTCGGCGAGGCGGCGCGGGCGCAGGGCCGTATCGACCGACTCATCCTCGGTCCGACGGGCACTCGTGATGACGCGGTCGCGGGACATGGGAAACCAGGTGCGAGTGGCGAGTTGCCGGTGGCGAGCGGAGCCTTCCGCTTGCCACGTGCAACTTGCAACGTTTCACTTCTTCAAAGCGTCAATCTGCCGGCTCAGTTCGCGACAGACGGTCGCGACGTCGGCCTCGGTCAGTTCGTGATGGAAAGGCAGCGCGATCGACCGCGCGGCCACCGCCTCGCACACCGGGAAATCGCCGGGCTTGAAGCCGAACCGCTCAGTGTAGAACGGCTGAAGGTGGATCGGCGCGAAGTAATTGCTGCACCCCACCCCCACCGCGCGCAGGCCGGTGAGCAGGCGGTTGCGCTGGTCCTCGGTGTACTCGTCCACGAGTCGCACCACACAGACGAACCAGCTTACTTCCTGATCCGCGCCGACCGCCTGCATGATGACGCGCGGCTCGCGGGCCA
Source organism: uncultured Phycisphaeraceae bacterium (assembly GCA_964426945.1). GTDB lineage: Bacteria > Planctomycetota > Phycisphaerae > UBA1845 > UBA1845 > CAYRSS01. The sequence goes on along the minus strand of CAYRSS010000024.1, from coordinate 9,765 downwards.
GGTGGTGGCGGTACATCTCGTAGACGCGCGTGCGCGGGGCGATGATCTCGTCGATGCGCCGGATCTGGGCCAGCCCCAGGGCGCAGTTGACCTCGCTGAGGCGATAGTTCGACCCCATGCGCGGATGCGCCAGCCAGCCGCCCATCGCGTCACGCCCCTGGTTGCGATAGGACTTGGACAACTGCGCGACGGTGTCGTCGTTCGTGACGATCATGCCGCCCTCGCCGGTGGTGATCTGTTTGTTGGGGTAGAATCCGAAGCAGCCCGCATCGCCGATCGAGCCGGCCTTCCGCCCCTTGTAGACGGTGCCCAGCGCCTCGCACGAATCCTCGATGACGCGCAGCCCGCGCTTCTTCGCGAAGCCGACGATCCGATCGAGATCGGGAACCGTACCAAAGACATCGACCGGCAGGACGGCGCGGGTCTTCGCGGTGACGGCGGCCTCGATGCGGGCGGGGTCGATGTTCCAGGTGTGCGGGTCGATGTCGACGAAAACAGGCGTCGCCCCGACCATGAGCATGCAGTTGGAGGAGGCCACGAACGAAAACGGCGTGGTGATGACCTCGTCGCCCGGGCCGATGCCCATGGCGTGGACGATGCAGTGCAGGCCGGTGGTGCCGCTCGACACGGCGACGGCGTGCTTCGTGCCGCAGTAGGCGGCCATTGCGGCCTCGAATTCCTCCATTTTCGGACCCAGGCTGAGCGTGGGTGTCTTGAGGACCGCCACCACGGCGTCAATTTCCGCCTGGGTGACGTTGGGACGGGCGAGAGGGATATTGTGGCTCATACGCTTCCTTGGACCGCTCCGGCAGAACCCGACCCGTGGGGCGAAGGGGCTTTCGCCGCCCCGCCATAGCCACGGGAAAAGCGGAGATTATAGTATCGCCCGCCGGTCGTCGATACGTCCCTGACGCCCGCCGGTTCGCCGGAAAGCGAACGCGGGCGGTTGTCGCGGCCGGCCACGGCAGGGCTCCTGCGCGGCCTTCGGCCGCCGCAGGGTCGATGGCGCGGGGTGTGCCGCCGACCCGAGGCCTCCGCCGCGTCGCTGCGACGTCGGCCGCAGACGATCATCCGGGGAATTCCTTTTTATGACGGCTACCACGGAACTGAAGATGAGCAAGACCAAGTCGCAAAGCGGATCGGCGTCGACTTCGCGCCGGCCGTTCACCGATCGCGAGCTGCTGGAGGCGATCGAAAACCGCACGGCGCGCGTCGGCATCATGGGCATGGGCTACGTCGGCCTGCCGCTGATGCGGACGTTCTGCAAGGCCGGCTTCAGCTGCCTCGGCTTTGACATCGACGAGAACAAGGTCCGGATGCTCAACGCGGGCAAGAGCTACATCGAGCACATCCAGTCGAGCACGATCAAGAAGCTCGTCACCGACCGGCAGTTTGTCGCCAGCAGCAACCCGAAGGATCTGGCCGGCTGCGACGTCGTGCTGATCTGCGTGCCGACGCCGCTCAACAAGACGCGCGACCCGGACCTGAGCTATGTCGAGTCGACCGCGCACCTGATCGCCGACAACCTGCGCCGCGGACAACTCATCGTGCTCGAGAGCACGACCTATCCCGGCACGACGCGCGAAGTGGTCCAGCCGATCCTCGAGGCCACCGGCATGAAGGCGGAACGTGAGTTCTACCTCGCCTTCTCGCCGGAGCGCGAGGATCCGGGCCGCAAGGACTTCACCACCGAGAATATCACCAAGGTCGTCGGTGGCGTGGGGCCGCGCAGCCTGAAGGTCGCTACCGCGCTGTACACAGCGGCGATCTCGAAGGTCTGCCCCGTGTCGAGTTGCGACGTGGCCGAAGCGGCGAAGATTCTTGAGAACGTCTACCGCTGCGTGAACATCGCGATGATCAACGAGCTGAAGATGCTCTTTGACCGCATGGGCATCGACGTTTGGGAGGTCGTCAAGGCTGCGTCGACCAAGCCGTTCGGCTTCCAGCCCTTCTATCCCGGGCCCGGCCTCGGCGGACACTGCATCCCGATCGATCCGTTCTACCTGACGTGGAAGGCGCGGCAGTTCGACATGGCGACCCGCTTCATCGAACTGGCGGGCGAGATCAACACCTCGATGCCCGAGTACGTCATCCACCGGCTGACCGAGGCGCTCAACGACCACGAGAAGTCGGTCAAGGGCTCGAAGATCCTCGTACTGGGCCTGGCGTACAAGAAGGACGTTGACGACCTGCGCGAGAGCCCGTCGATCGAACTGATTGAGTTGCTCCGCGAGCTGGGCGCCAAGGTGGACTACAACGATCCGCATATCCCGCGCACGCACAAACAGCGCGAGCATGACCTGAAGATGACCAGCAAGAAGATCTCCGCGGCCATGCTGCGAGGCTATGACGCCGTGCTCATCGCCACGGACCATTCGTCCTACGATTACGAATTCATCGTCCAGCACGCCCGCCTCGTCATCGACACGCGCAACGCAACCGTCGGCGTGAAGAAGGGGCGCAAGAAGATCGTGAAGGCGTAGGGGAGAGGGCAACGAGGCAAACAGCGAGACAGATGACGCGGCCGGCGCATGGCGCTGGCCGCGTGCTGCGCCTCAAGGACTCGCCTGATCGGCCGGAAACCACGCCCGGAGTATGCAAAGGAGCTGGTTAAACGACCGGTCGCGACACCGCTTGAAGCTGACTTGCATGGCCAGTTGCCTGAAAATTGCGGAAGATGGCGTGACTCGTTTCTCCTTCGTCGCCGCGAGGAAGGCCGTCTTCGGATCGGGTGGCTTCTCGCTTTCGTCCGGCCATAGGCTGAGGCTCTCAAGCCAGACGCGCAGCTCCTGCAGCGACGTCCATCCAAGTTGTGTCGCCACATGCGGCGAATCGCTCCAGATCCAAGCTTCGATTTCGGGATCGATGCAAAGGCATCGCGCGCGGTCGCCCCACTGGGTCAGTTGAGCCTCGATACCGGCCGCAAGTTCGCTTGGGTTTGAGGTCGGAGCGCCATCCCATGCACGATCCAGAATTACCAGTGCGCGACCATTGTCCTGCAGGTAGGGTTTCAGCAGTCCGCGGGCGTGTTTGAACACTCCTGGATCGCGACCTGGCGTGACGACGAACTCGACCGCGTCCTGCGACAGAGGGCGCATGGCAATGCGCTCGGGACGTGCAAGCAGCCCCCGAATCGCCTGCTCGATGTTTTTATCGGGCACAAGGACGACGAGCTCGAGGTTCATCCCAGCACACCCGCAGCAAAGAGCGTGCCCAGGTCGAGCTCACCTTTCCACTCTCGGAGCCGGGGGTGTTCGTCGCCGCGAACGATGTCCGTGGCCCCCTCCTGCCGGTCCTTCGCAAAGCACAGAAGGTCGGAAGGCTGCGCCATGCCGAGGACGACCGGAGAGTGCGAGGCACAGAGGATCTGAGCGCCGTATACCGAGGAGAGCGACTGATAGATTGTCTCGACGGCCCGGGGATGGATGCCGTTTTCTGGCTCTTCGATCAGGTAGATTCCCTGGAGATCATTCACGTAAGACAGCAGCGTAAGGGCGAGGAGGCGCAGCGTTCCGTCGGATACCACCCATGACGGGGCCTTTAGTCCGTTGTCGTACTCTACGGTGATGTAGCGATGCCGGTCCTCTGGCCGTTCGATCGTGGTGATCGTCTTTATGTCGGGGATGGCCGTTCGCACATGATCGACCCATCGAGTGAGTTGCGTCCGATCGGTGATCTCCATTTCATGGATCACCCAAGGCAGGTTCGACCCGTCAGGCAAAAACTGTAGCGGGGAGCCGGGCGGACTGGGCAGTCGCATCGCTTCCGCATTGAGCACCACGCGGTGCACACCATCCATCAGCGCACGCTTGGCCCACGAGGCGACAGGAAATCGCTCCTCATCGTCAGGCAGGTTAGCCAGCGCCGACTTGCTCGGCCCGAGGCGAAACGGGTTGTTCCACCCTGAAGTCTCTGACATGAAGTAGTCGTTGCCGGATGGGTAGCCCTTGCTTACGATCTTCTTCCACCCCGTGAGTGCGTGCCCGCGCGGTGGATGGACGATTGAAGTCGGGACCTCTCGCAGCGCTGGGAACAAGTCACGCTGCGACAGGTCCTCATACTCGCTGGTCGGTCTCAGCCAGAAAGTCTCAGCGGCGAGGATGACCTCGCGGGCCGGTGGTGTGAATTCCACGCGAACTTCGTACCGGGCCTGTCGCGACTTGCCGTTGCCCAGTCGAGCGAGGCGATGCTGCGGGATCTCCATCTCCACGGCGAGTTCAAACCAGTCACCGGATCGCATCCAGCACAGATGCGCAGGGTCCGCGGCACGAGGGGGAATCGTTCGGCCTCCGCGAATCGCATCAAGCGGACCGACGCGAAGCATGTCGCCCAAGAATCCGACGACGTCAAGGAATGTGCTCTTACCGGATCCGTTTGGCCCTACCAGTGTCTGAAACCGCGACACACGCTGAGTGACGTACCGGAGCGAGCGATAGTTCAGCGCCTCGATGCGGGTCAGCACGTCGTAGACTCCAGCCGCGACACCCCACGGCCGGAACATTCTACCGCGCCGATGGCGAATGATCACGCCCCCGCCAAAACCCCCGAATCGACCCCCTCCCCGTTGCCTTCTTCCTACAACTGCATCCGCACGCGCACGCCGAACACCGTCGCGTCGTCGTTGGCGTGCCGGCCGCCGGGGTTGGCGATGAACTGGAAGTCGGGGCTGATCGTCAGCCACGGCGTCACCTGCCACGAGTAGTACATCTCGAACACGGTCTCGCGGTCCGCCGTCGGGGCCACGAAGCGGCGGAAATCGCTCGACAGGATGCCCTGCGCCACGCCGATGCCCAGCACGTCCTTGTCGCGCTCCGGGATGAGCCCCTCATACGCCATCGCCACGGCCCAGAAGTGTTCCGTGCGGTTGGTTGCCTCCGGCGCCCAACCGTATCGAGCGGCGACGCTCAGCCCCTGGTTGTCCTTCGCGTCGGGCACTTCCTTGTAGACCATCTGATCGATACCGACGTACACGCCGCAGTCGCCCGTCTCAGTGCGCAGGGCCCCACGACGGCTGCGATTGTCGAAATGCTGCTTGCCGTTCGGGTCATACCAGCCGCCGAGGCGATAGCTGCCCTTCAGCGCGCCCCGGGAAGTCTCAAACTTCGGCATCCAGCCCAGCTCGAGATGCACGCGGAACCAGTCCTCGTCATGAAACGCCGTGTTGAAATTCGTTTGCCGCACCTGCGACTGGGCATCCGCGACCAGCGCACGGATGTACAGGTCGTCGATCACCTCCGCCTGCACATACGCGGCCAGCGCCTTGGCCGAAGGGATCGTCGCGTTGCGAACCAGCGCCTGGTTGAGGAACTTGGTGTCCTCGTCGCCCATGACCCAGCTCAGGTCGATCAGGTCCTTGATGATGTCGAGTCGACCAAGGCGGATCTCGACGCGGTCATCCATCAGCTTTTGGGCGTAATGCCATTTGTCGATGAAGATCGGCTCCTCCTCGCCCGCGTCCGAGTTGGTGCGAAACAGGCCGCCGATCTTCTCGGCGTCGAAGTCGCTCGCCTCGCCGCCCCACTGCCCCTTCGCCCGCATCAGAAAGCTGCCGCCCTTGAGGTCGAAGAGCTTCTCCAGATCGAGCACGAGGTCGACGTCATAGCTGCCGCCGGCGTCGTGACCGTTTCTGGTCTCGCGGCCGCCGTGGGCGTTGACCATCATTGCCGCGATCGTCTTGATCTTGAACGTCACGCCTTCGTCGGCCATCGTCTTCCGCGCCCCGCCCCAGTCGCCGGTGAGTTCCTTCGCCGTCCAGAGGTTGAAGGGCGAAGAGCTGTCCGCGGGCTTCGCGGCTGGTTGCGCAGCGGGCGCGGGGTCGGCCGGCGGAGGCGGCGCGTCGGCCGGTTGCTGTGCGAAGGCCAGACCGGGCAGCAGCCACAGGATGACGGCCGCCGCGAGACCAGGCCGAACCGGGCGGGTGGTTGCGTGCTTCATGACCAGAGGTGTCCTTGCGGGGTGGGTTCGTCCCGCGGCGGGTCGCGCCGCCGGCCGTAAGAAGGAGGAACCCGCATTTTCCCTGCGGCCGCGCGGGCAGGCCGCGGCGCGGAGGTTAACGGTGCCCCTGCGGCCTTGCAATCGAAATCACCCGGCCACCGCCTGTCCGCGGCGGCAATCGTCACAACTTCTCAAGGACCCCCGCCGTGGAATTGATGCCAGGCGGGCCGATATCTACGATGTACGGATCGCCTTGGCGGCCGGCGCCCGGCCGACGGAGAGTTCCCCATGCGGCTGCCGCTTCTGTCTCGGATGATCCTTTGCCTCGCGATGGTCGCGGCCGTCGCCGAGCCCGCGGCCGCGCAGCGAAACCGTCGCGAGGTGCGCGCGGCGATGCGCGCCCAGCAGCTCGCCGCCCTGGGCTACCTCAACCGCCAGCAGGACGGCGACAGCTTCGCCCCCGCCGACGTCGGCGATGAGGAGTTCCACGCCGAGGTCGACGACGTCACCCGCAGCGAAATCGCCGGTCACATCGCCCGGCTCGATTCACCCGCCTTCGCCGAGCGCACCAGCGCCCGCCAGGCGATCGAAGAGATCGGCGTCTTCGCCTGCGCCCAGCTGCGCGAAGCCTATCGCACCAGCGATGTGCTCGAGGTGCGACTGGCCATCGAATCGCTGCTGCGCACCATCTACCTCAACCATCACCTGCTCGATCAGAATGGATTCCTGGGCATTCGCCATCAGAACATCCCGATCGAGGCCGACCTTGATCCGCGGATTCCCGATGGCGGGGTGGGGCTGTCGGTGGATTCGGTGTTGCCCGGCACCGCCGCCGATCGCGACGGCCTGCGCCAGTACGACGTCATTATCCGGCTCGACGGCGAACCGCTGGGGCGGCCACGCCGGCTGGGGGAAGAGAACGAGTTCGGCGAAACGGTACGGCTCAAGGGGCCCGGCGCGGTGATCACGCTGACGGTGCTGCGCGGCGCCGAGCAACTCGACATCCGCGTACGCCTCGGTCGCCGGCCGGAGGAGTACTATTCCTACGGCAACGACCCGCGCCTTGCGGAGAAGCTCCGCGAGCAGCAGGCCCGATTCCAGGTGTGGTTTGATCGTCACGTCCGCGCGCCCCAACCGGCCGCAACCGAGCCGTAGGGCGGCGGTCGCTCAGGACGGCGCCGGCTCGTCGAAGCGCAGGTGACGGGCGAAGGCGGGCGGAAAGTTGCGCAGCACGCTGCGCCGGTCAAACTGGTAGCGGCGGATGTTTTCACCGACGAACGCCGACACCGAGCGGATGCGCTCCCGCCCCGCCCCGAGCGTGAACGTCCGCGAAATCCACCTCAGCCCGATGTATTCGAAGTAACTGAGCACCCCGCCCGGCCGGAGGCTGGTGCGGATCGCAGTCATGGCCGACTGGGCGGTGGCCAGCTCAAACGCGGTAAACGGGAGCCCGCACACGACGAAGTCATATTCGCCCGGCCGGGCCACCTCCTGGACCGGCCCGTTGAGCAGCCGGACGCGTCCTTCGGCCAGGGGCTGCGCCAGCGTCGGCAGGGTCAGCACGTCCCGTCGGAGGATCTCGACGAATCGGGGCTCGATTTCGCAGATATCCAGGTGGTCCTGAGGCTTGAGCAGGCGGGCCAGTTCGCGGGTGACCGGGCCGGTGCCGGCCCCCACCTCCAGCACGCGGGCCGGGCCGGCGTGGCGGCGGTAGGGGGCGCACAGGGCGGCCGCCAGGGCCGGAGAGCTGGGCGCCACGGCCCCGACGGTGGTGGGGGCCTTGAGATAGCCCTGAAGGAACTCAAATCTGCGGGCGAGCCCCACAGCCAGCCTCCGTCGGTGCGTGCGCGTCCGGCGACCGTCGCGGGCCACGGCCCGGGTCCAAGTCGCCAGCCCGCCGGATTCTACGTTCGCCGGGCCGCGGCGAATATCCCCGCCGGTTCCGGGGGCCATCGGCGGCGATGCTGCAATCGCACTATTCCCGCCATTCGCCCGATAGCCCGGCCGATCCCGTCATTCTGCGCAAATAGGCTTTGACTTCCGAGAAACGCGCGTATTAGACTCTGGGTGCAGGGACCGGAAGGTCCGGTGGAGCGCCGAAATTGGGCGGCGTGAAGCTGGACACTACGACCTGCCGAGCGAGGGCGGACCGGCCGGCTTGCCTCTCGCGCGGTGTGCCTGCGGTGACGACCTGCAGGGGGATCAAGACTTGCGTCGGGCCAGTGCGGCCTGGCGGGGTCGGGTCCCGTTTCGAAAGGAGGTGATCCGTTGGATTCACGTATAGGAGGTTGTAGTTAGCCGGCAGACGCTGCCGGGCTGATACAGCCGCAACGATCGAAAGGCCCGCCCGGATTTGCGCAACGCAACCCGGGCGGGCCGCGTTTTTTACCGGTTGGCGGCGGGTCGGCTTCACGTCCGGATCGCGCTGGGCCCCGCGGGATGGCCAGAACCTCCGCGGCGGCGCGTAAGAAACACGCGGCCGGGGTGACATCACCAAAGTGCAGGCGGTGGAATCGCTGATGCGCAGCCGCGGCATTTCCCGCTCGGAATTCTCGCGTGGGGACCTGCGCGGTCGCGCGTGGCATCCCACGTGCCAGCCTCGTATGCCGAAGCTGAGAGTTCGCGGTTGAGCACTGACCGGCGGGAGCCCGACCGCTGGAGGAACGAGCCGGCGACGCGGCCCACGCAGCAGGAACCCCATGGTTATGAAATCGTTCCTCACGATAGCGGCGCTGACTGCCACCATCGCGGTGAGGACTTACGCGCAAGGAGCGACGCTCCTTCCATTGGGCGATCTCCCCGGCGGCAGTGTCTGGAGCGTTGCAATGGCTGTTTCTGGCGATGGAGATGTGGTTGGGGGACACAGTCTGGCAGCAGACGGCCCCACGGCATTCATTTGGACATCCGAAACAGGGCTCCAGCCGATAGGTTTTCTCCCCGGTGCCGACTCGCCGTGGAGCGAGATCGCCGCACTCTCATTCAACGGTCTCGTAGCCGCAGGTCGCAGTCGGTCCGCTGCAACGGCTGGACTTGATTATGGTGGCCAGGCGTTCTGGTGGAGCCCGTCCGCTGGAATGATTGGGCTCGCCGACCTGCCGGGCGGGCCGTTTCGAAGTGACGTGAAGGCGATGTCTGCCGATGGCCAAACACTCGTCGGCTACGGTTCGATCCCCTTCGTTATCAGCGCGGCTCTATGGCGCAACGGTGCCGTCATCGATCTTGGCGCCTTCCCCGGTGCGTTTGGAAGCAGTATTGCACGGGATGTGTCGGCCGACGGCCAGATTGTGGTTGGCGCCTCCGCGACAAGCGGTCCCCTATCCGAACCCTTCCGCTGGACCGAGGAAACCGGCATGGTCAGCCTCGGCCGCTACCCCGGCTGGCCAGAATGGGATGACCAGGGATCCGCCGGAGCCGGCGCCATCTCGGGCGACGGCCGCGTCATCTACGGCAGCGGTGTGGCGCCGACGAGCGGTATGGGCGCCTTCCGCTGGACCGAGGCCGAGGGGATGGTCCTCCTGCCGTTCCAGAGCGCGTTCACCGCCACGACCTACGACGGCGCCACGGCCGTGGGCGACTCTGTCTACGTCGGCAGTCCCGAGATCCACCTCGGCCCGTTCATCTGGGACGAGTGCTACGGTTTGCGGCCTCTGCGAACATGGCTGCCGCAGCGCTACGGCATCGACCTGACTGATTTTCTACTCGCCTCGGCCCGGGACATCTCCGACGATGGTCGCACCATCGTCGGCATGGCCTTCATTCCCGGCACGCAGGAGGGGTACGTCCTCTACCTGCCCCCGATCATCGAAGGCGATCTCGACGACGGCGGCACGA
>CAYRSS010000023.1:0-57559 GCA_964426945.1 uncultured Phycisphaeraceae bacterium | reverse complement strand
TGGGGCGCAGCCGGTCCGCCTCATCGACCATGATGAGGCGCTTAGTTCCGCTAAGCCGACCGACAAGCCGTCGCATCGAATCCGCCGCAGAGCCGCCCGTCTTCAGGCCGAAGGCGCCGCACAGCGCCCGCAGCAGCGGCAGCGGGCGCCGCATCGTCTCTTCAACACGCACCAGGACGGGCGTCCCGTAGGCCGCTTCGCCGACGATCGCGGCCAGCGTAAAAGACTTGCCGATCCTCGCCGGCCCGTAGACCACGCCGATCCCCATCGTCTCCGCGGTCGTGCGAGCAACGATCAGAATCTCTTTCGCCACGCTCGTTTCGACGAAGCGGCGGCGGGCGAGAATGCCCATTCGGCGCGCCGTCAGCTCCATCCAGTTGTGCAGCCGGGCGAGCTGGCGATCCTTCGACGGCGGCGGCGTCCCCACGCATAGAATCAGGCTCACGTCCTGCGGCGCAAGGCCCAGCTCCTGCGCCGCGTCATCCGCGGTCAGGGCGTGCTCAGCCAGGAAACGGCCGACGCGCTCGACGATGTCCGCCCGCTGATTCGCCTTCAGCGGCTCATCCTCGCGCAGCATCCGCGCCGACACCGCGACGCGGGCTTCGTCCGCGAGTGCCTGGAAGGCCGGGTCAGGCGTGCTCTTTGGCCTGTCGGTCATGCGGTCTCCCTTCGTCGTGAAGGGGCATCCATGCCCGACGGTCCATCCGTGTCTTCATCCTCACCGTCCCCGGCCGCCGGCGGGGTGTAGAAGGCGGTGAAGTCCAGATCCGCGTCAGTGAGCCGTTGGCCGTACAGGTGCTCCCGGAAGCTCGGAACGCCGTCAGCTCGCAGCTCGACTGGCGGCGGGGCGAAGAGTGCGGCGCAATCCATGCTCGCCTCATCGCTCGCGGCTCGCTCCCGGCCCACCCGCGCCGCCTGGTCCGCGATCTGCTCGGCCACGCCCTCCAGCCCCGTGACCACGGGAACGATCGTCGGCGCCGACTCCGGCCCCAGGGCGGCGGGCGCCTTCTGCTGCGCCCTCAGCGACCGCATTTCCTCGGCGACGTTACGCGACCGCCAGGCACTCTGCCTCGCCGCGCGGTCCTGGATGCGCCGGTCGCGGTTCATCCTCGCGTGCGCTTCACGCACTTCATCGTTAGTTGCCATCGCCGGGATGCGCTCGTTGGCGAGCAGCTCACAGATAAACCGCCGCGACTCGGGCTCCAGTGCGAAGCATCGCGACACGTCCGCCGGGTCCTGCAGAATGAGAACCTCGCGAGCCCTCTTGCGCTGCAGCAGCAGCGCATCACGGCCATACCGCACCGTCGCCCCGCCGATCTTCAGGCCCACACCGTTAGGGCCGACCTTGTACACGCCGCGGCTCTGCATCAGCATCATCAGCGCCGCCGGGTCAGCCTTGCGCAGCGCCGTCGCGGTGTGCCACACGGCCAGCGGGCTCCGGCCATCCATGCCTTCGCCCTTGTGCGGGCGATGGTGATGCCACGTCACGAACGCCGCGATGACCTCGCGAGCCTCCTCCAGCGTGGGCACCACGCGGCCGTCGATCACGCCCAGGGCCGGCGCCTTCGCCCCGGCCTCGCGGGGCCGGCGGATGCGCCCGGCCCGCACGTCCTCCAGTGACTCTGGCCGCGTGACGGGGCTGTTGCCGCAGTACGTCGCCTGGTCTTTGTCGAATCGCTCGTGACACATGAGATACCAGCGCTCCACGGTGCCCTTCGCCCAGGGCGCGTACGGCCTCGCATAGATCACGTCGATGCCCAGCTCGTTGAGCACGCCCGTGAATCGCGGATCGCTGCACTCGACCAGGTGTTCTTTCCATTCGCCGCCGTACCTGCGGATCAACTCGGCCCGCTGGTCTTTGGTGACGCCCGTCAGCAGCTTCGACGCAAAGTCCTTCCCGTTGTCGATGTGCATGACGGCCGGGACCGCCCAGTCGCGGAAGGCCATAAGGAAGGCGGCGAGGATCGCGTCCTGGTGCGGGCTGATGCCCAGGTGCCAGCCCACCACGCAGCGCGAGCGCCGGTCCATCACCGCCGTCAGCCAGGGGCGGAGCTGCTCGCCCTTGTACTCCACCCAGAAGTCGCACTGCGTATGATCCGTGACGTAGAACTTGCCCGGCTCAACGCCGCTCCAGTCAACTTCCATGTACCGGTTAAACCGATGGCAGTACGCTTCTTTGCCCTCGCGCATCAGGCAGGTCATCGCCAGGTCATCGTACCGCCCCAGCCACTGCCGCGTCGCGCTGTAGCTCGCCGGCCACGCCCAGCCCTTCAGCTCGCTGACCGCGGCGGTCGCTTCGTGGCAGGCCGCCACGCCCTTCCGCTGCTCGGTGTGATACAGCCCGTAGAAGTACGCGACCGCTTCCGGGCTGCGGGCCGCGCTCGACCCGCCCTCAGGATCGGCTCGACGATCTATCGATCGACCGTCGATCAGGGCTTCCAGCCCGCCGCGGCGCTGCGCCGTCCGCCAGGCTTGCAGGCTGCGAACGCTGATCGCGAATCCCTCGCCCTCCACCCGCCGGGCCTTGGCGACGATCCGCGCGCCGACCGCGTTGCGGCTCGCGGCGCCGGGCTCCTCACACGCCCGCTGCCAGGCGGTCAGCCACCGCATCCGCTTGTACGCCAGCTCCGTGGCCGGCAGGCCGAATTTTGTACACAAGGCGTCGCGCTGGACGTCGAGCGTCGCCTCACGCCGCACGAGCTCGGCATGGGCCTTGCGGTGAATCCACCAGGTCGGGCGCCCTCGCCCGCCCGGCGGCGGCGCCAGCTTCGCCAGGCCGCGATCCGCGAGCGCCTTCGCACGCTCCCGCCAGGCCCGCTCCGACAGACCGGTCAGGCTGGCGGCGTGCGAAAGCACGAGCCAGTCATCGGGCCTGTCGGAGGGGCGCTGGCTTTGGGCACGGAGGGCCAAGGGTTTACCTCGCGGTCAGCGTCTGGAGCTCGGACTCGCTCATCCGGGGCTGGTTCTCATCGCCGAGCTTCATGTCGACGTAGGCCCGAAGCGTCGTCGTGCCGCGGAGCGTGGGGCTCTCGCGGTACTCATGGGCGGCATTGACCATCAGCCGGCCGCGATTCGTGTCCAGCGGGCTGGGCGTTATCAGCCGCCCCTGCGGTGGCGTCACCGCCGGAAGCAGGTTGACGAGCTTCCTGGCGTTGGCCGGATCGCGCTCGGCCTCCGCGCGGATCACGTCGAGCTTCGACTTGTCTTCCTTCGCCACGCGGCGCGAGTTTATCGCGAAATCGATCACGTCCTGCACCTCGCGGGCGCGGGCCGCTTCCTTCAGCACGGCCAGCTCCGTCTGCAGCGCGACCAGCTCCACCGAATCGGTGTTCGGCTGGGCCGGCGCGGCTTCCGCCGACCTCCCATCCAGCAGCTCCACCAGCGCCCGGAAGATGTCTTCCACGTTCGCGCCATCCGCCAGGTCGGCGCCCTTCGCGCGCAGCAGGTCGGCGAGGCGATCGACCAGGTTCATCGCCGCGTCCGCCATGTGCGCGGCGAGCACCCGGTCCGAAGCCGCCAGGCGGTCCATGCCGGGGATCGCGGGCTTGTTGGTCAAGCCCGCGCTGTGCAGCGCGACGGCGTGCTTCGTCTCACGCGAGACGGAGAACACGGGCGACAGGTAGCGATACGAGTCGCGCCGGATCAGGTCCACGGCTTCCGCGTTCCACTTCACCATGCCGAACAGGCCGCGGCCCGGCTCGTGGAAGAGCTTCGTCACCCAGCCGGCGGCGGGCGCCCGGCCGTCCGGCGCGGCGTACGCGCCGCCCAGCGTCTGATGCTCGAAGTCGATCACCAGGTCCGTCTTGTGACCGGCGAATTCGGCGATGATCCGCCCGGCGTCTTCCGCGTCGAGCACAAACGAGCCGTTGCGGCTCTTCACCATCCCGTCAGGGCTGATGCGGATGGTCTTCAGGCCGCTGCCGACGCTGGACGCTGTTTCGTCCAGGGCGATCAGGGCTTCGGGGGCGTCAAGCTGGTACATGGTTCCTCCATGAAAAAGCGCGGGGGCGCCGGCCGGATCAGCCGCGCTACCGGTCTAGCTTCCGAACCGGCATCCCCCGCAGGTCCCGGCCGGGGCTGGGCGCCGCCGGAGAACGCGAGAGCGCACGCCCAGCCCCACCCTCAAGCACTCAGTCCACGGGCCGGCGACGATTGCGGCCCGTCAGAATCCAGTCGATGCTGCGGTGCAGCGCGCTCGCCAGCGCGACCAGCCGCCCCGCGCCGAAGGGCAGGCGGTGACCGCCCTCCCAGATCGCGATCGTGTTCTTCTTCACGCCGAGCATGGCCGCGAGGTCACGCTGACGCAGGCCGCGCTTCAGCCTTGCCGTTTGAATGCGCCGACCGACGGCCTTTCGGTCGAGCGGCTCCGGCGGCGGGAGTATTTGGTTCAGCATGTTCCCTTTTCCTCTTACGAGTGGCCGCGGCCGCGATCGATCGCCGGCGACGGAGCCGCGTCTCCCAGTCCGGCTCCCCGTAGAGCTTCCCGCGAAGACTGCCCCAGCTCCCCATGTCTATCCAACGCGAATCCACACTCACCTCGGTGAGCAATGCCACCAGGTAGCCATCATCGAACGTGGGAAGCAGTTCGCGGATCGCCTCAATGACCTGCATGCGACGCGAGATCTGCTCGCCACCCACCGCGCGTAGCGCCACGGACCGCTGGATCTCTGACAGGTGCCGAAACCGTCTCACGTCGTCAGCTAGTAGCGCGTGCCGCTCATCCGCGGCCTTTCTGGCGTACGCGACGGCAGCGCCAGGCGCCGCCCGGTGCGTCTCGATCAGATTGACCGTGTACTCATCCCCGATCGCCACCGCAGCCTTTTTCCGCTTCGCCATCGCTTTTCTCCATCCGTGAGCCTCGCGACCGCCGGCCGGCCCCGCGGCCGGCCGGCGGTCGCGCGTTTGCCGTCTCTACTCTTCCTGCGCTTCGTGGTGGTGATGGTCCAGGTAGTCCTGCTCCGCCATCAGCCCGCCGAGATAGTCCTGCGCGGCGAGCAGGCGGCCGCGAAGCGCGTTCGCTTCGTAGCCCGGGCCGCACAGGTCGGCCACTTCCCCGGCCAGCCGGTCCAGCCGGCTGACGAACGACTCGGCGCTCGCGATCCGCTTCGCCAGGGCCTCCGCCTGCGCCCCGCAGCACAGCGGGTGATGCTCCGCCGTCGCGGCCGATTCGAGCGTGTTTAGAGCCTTTTTCATGCGATTTCTCCCATCTTGGAACCTGTCGCGGCCGCCGGGTTACAAAACCCGAACTTCGACCTTGACGCCGCGCATCCTATGTGATAGGCTTATGAAAGTCAAGCACAAGACCGAAACGCCCGCCGGGCTGTTTCGCTTGTGCAGCGGTGAACGTAGAATGGGAGGTGAGCAAACTTGACCACAGCGACGGAGCGGCCCCCCGTGGCAAAGAAGCAAATCAACGCCTGGATCGACGATGCGATTGTGCGCCTCGTCCAGGAAGCTCCAGGCACGACCGGCGCAACCATGACCCGGCACGTGCAAGCGGCGCTACTGCAATACCTCTTCAGCTTCCCTCACGGACCGAGTGAGCGATGGATGCGAGCGGCGCTTGCCGTCGAGGAGGGCCGGATCACCGTCGGCGAGGTCCCGCTCTGGCTCGCTCGCACGGAACGGGACGCGCTCAAGGCTGAACTTGATCGCATCGATCAGGCCATTGAGGCGGGGCAGTACGATTCGCAGTTCCGCAACGACCCGATCTACAAGGAAATCGAGCGTCAGTATCGCGACGCTGCGGCGCGTGAATTCGCGTGGGGGAGCATCAGCGGCCTATCCCCTGATGCCAGCGCAGCGTTGCTGACGTTCTGGGAGCGATCCAAAGCTGGGCTGCTCTCCCTTGAGGGTGAAGTCGTCGATGGCGTGATGGTCTACGGGCGAAGCAGCGCGGGCTGGACGCCGACGACCGCCGGCGCCGCCGACACCGCCAAGAATAAGTAGAAGCATCCCGCCCACAGTGCCACGGACTGGCACTCACACAATCCCCCAGGCAAGGAGGCCTGAATCATGCCGCTTACCGCAAACCGCGACGTTCATCACTTCGTTGACCAGTCGATCCGTACCCTTCCCGTCAAGGCTTCGGCCGCCGTGTACAAGGGCGCCTTCGTCGGCCTGACCGCCGGCGCCGCCCGTGGCCTGGTCGCCGGCGATCCCTTCGCGGGCGTCGCGTTCGAGCAGCGCACCGGCGGCAGCGCCGACGGCGCCGAGCGCGTCCGCGTGTACACACAAGGCGACTTCGTGCACACGCTGGCTGGCGCGGTCGCCGCGGACATCGGCCGCCCCGTGTTCGCGTCGGCTGACAACGTCCTGACCTTCCTGGGCCACGGCAATTCCTACGTCGGCATCGCCCAGGACGTGCCGAGCACGGGCGAGGTCATTCTGCGGATCGATCCCTTCCGCAAGCTGGTCAAGACCCTGACGCACGCGGTCGCGAATCTCTCCGCCGGCGTGGACATCTCGGCCCGCGCGATCCACGTCTTCCCCGACGGCGCCAACGTCACCGCCGTCCGCGTGGTTAACCAGGATGCGGCGGCGTCGGGCATCGACGCCAGCAACACCTGCGTCATCACGGTGGCCGTGGCGGGCGGCGAGACGGTCGCCACCGTCGAATTCGACGCCACGCCCGCCTTCCCCAACGCGAACACGCCGTACAACCTGACGCTGACCGAGCACACCGCGATCGCCGCCGGCGGCGTGCTCACCCTGGCCGTCACCAACGGCACCACCGCCGATCCGGCGGGGTTCCTGGTCGAAGTCGATTACGTCTAGGCCGGGCCTCGCCCGCCGCTTGCCGCGCACGGATGCGCGGTTCACTGACAAAGGAGTGCCACCACCATGGCAGCTATCATCGATACCGGCTTGCTCACCGCAGGCCTTCGCAGCGAATTCCTCGCCCGCCTCAGCGGCACGCCCACCGTCTGGCAGGACCTGGCCACGACGATCAAGAGCAACAAGGATCGCGAGGCGTATAAGTTCCTCGGCTCGGTTCCGCCGATGCGCGAATGGGGCACGGGCCGCCTGGCACGCGGCCTTCGGACCGAAAGCTACGACGTCGTCAACCAGAAATACGAGCTGACGCTCGAAGTCGATCGCGATGAGCTGTCCGACGACCAGACGGGGCAGATTTCCATCCGCATCGGCGAGATGGCCGCCCGCGCCGCGCAGCACAAGGATCTGCTCATCGCCGAGCTGCTCGCCAACGGCGGCGAGACGGGCTTCAACAGCTACGACGGCGTGCCGTTCTTTTCCGGCTCGCACGTCTCCGGCGCATCCGGCACGCAGGACAATGACCTGACGCTTGAATGCGCGGACGCGACCGATCCGACCGTGGCCGAGTTCAAGGCCGCGGTCAAGCAGGCTGTCCAGGCGATGCTCGGCTACAAGGATGACCAGGGCGAGCCGATGAGCGCGGGCGCAAGCGGCCTGATGCTCGTCGTCGCGCCCGGCCTGTACTTCACGGCGCTCGAAGCGATGAGCGCGACGCTCATCGGCAACACGGACAACGTCCTCAAGGGCGCCGCCCGCGTGGTCGCGTTCCCGCGCATCACCGACCCGGCCGTCTTCTACACCGTGAAGACCGACGGCGTCGTGCGGCCCTTCGTGTTCCAGGACCGCGAGCCGCTCGAATTCAACGAGCTGACCGAGAAGAGCGAAACCGGCTTCCTCCGCGAGGTCTACCTCTACGGCGTCCGGGCTCGCTACGCGATGACGTACGGATACTGGCAGTACGCCGTCCGCACCACGCTCGAAACCGCCGAGGGCTAGACCGTGGCGAGGCGCGGACGTAAGCTTGAGCCTTCCATCCAGGCCGGCGGTGCGGCGGAGCCTTCGGCTGCGCCCCCGCCGGCCGGAGCCTTGCCCACCGCGTCATCACCAGCCAAGTCAAAGTATTCCGTCCAGGCCGGCGGTGCGGCGAAGCCCTCGGCTTCGCCCCCGCCGGCTGAAGTACACCGCCACGGCCCGCGCGAGCGCGTCCCCGTCGTCACCGGGGCTGATCGTCTCCGCATCGTCCTGGCCGCGAAGGCCGGCGTGAGCATCGACGCCCTCTGCGGCGAGGCCGCCGACCGGATCGAAGCCCTGTCGAATCCCATCCGAGACACCCGCCGGAGATCGATCTGGTGAGCGATTCGCAGCTGACAATAGGCGTGAAGGCTGAGGGCGCCGAAGAGGCAAAGAAGTCGCTCCAGAGCGTCGCGGGCGAGGTCGAGAATCTCCAGAAGCAAACGGAGGGCGCGGCCACTTCGACCAAGGGCCAGGCCGATGCGACAAAGCAGTCGCATTCGTCCTGGTCGCAACTGGTCGGCCTCATTCGCTCCGTCAACCCCGAGCTCGGTGGATACGTCGACGCGATGCTCAAGGCGGCGCAGGCCTCCGGGGCATTGAAGGGCGAGAGCCAGAGCCTCGGCCAGATCTTCGGCGGGCTCCTGGAGAAGTTCTCCGGCGCCGGCGCCGGTTCACTGAAGTTGGCTGCCGCGCTCGGCGCGGCGGGCATCGCCTTGAGCGTGCTCAAGGCGTCCTGGGATGCCGTCCAGCAGTCGATCGCCGCGGCGCGTGAGGAGCAGGAGCGGTTCATAGAAGGCCAGAACCGCATGCAGGCCGGGAAGCTGGACACGGAAGACGCGGTACGCGGCGTGGCGCTCAAGCAGCGTGAGAGCGTCAGCGTCGACGACTTGCGACGCGCGTCGACCCAGGCGAAGCGCCTGACGGAGCGCGGCATCAGCAATGCGACCGCGGCCGCGATCGCGGGCGGTTACGCCGGCCCCGACCTGGCGGAGGGCGGGGCTCTCGGCAGCATCGATGACCTGGAGACACTGGCCCGCGCCGTGGACCAGGGGCTCATGAAGGCGCCCGACCCGCGACAGTCCCGCGAGTTTCGCACGAAGCGGGCTCGGAGGGCTCTCGAAGGCCGCATCGGCCGCGAGGTCGCGAGCGACTCCGCGGTGGAGCGCGAAGTCGAGCGGGATCGCATGAAGGAGTTGCAGCGCGAGCTGGAGCGCGGCCAGTTCCTTTACAGTCCGATCGGCGTCAGCGAGTTCTCAACGGGCGGTGGTACCGAGCACCTGGAACGGATGATCAAGAAGCTTCGCGGTGATGAGTTCACCGACGAAGACCGCCGCAAGCTGGCCCGCCTCGTGCAGATGTACGAGGCCCTGCGGGCATCCGGCGCGTCCGAAGAGGCCGCGCAGGCCGAGCTAGGAAGCGATTCCGAGACGGGTTGGAACGCCATGACGCCCGGCCTGTCGCACGCGAGCAAGAAGATGGCCGCCGACGCAGCGTCGCTGCACGCGGCGATCCGAGCGCAGATATGGCGCCGCACAGGCGGGGGCGAGCACGGGGCGACGCGGGCGACACCCCAATGGATGCCGGACGGTCCGAGCGGCAGCGCGATCATGGACTTCCGCAGCGGCCGGGGCGAATCGGCCTCGGCCGCAGGCGGGGATAGAAAGATCGACGTGGGCGGGATGGACATCGCAGCCCTCTTCGCCCGGCTCGACCATGCCTCGCGCGTCATGATGCAGGCCGCCGAAGCCCAGCGCCGGGCGATGGAAGCCCAGGCCAACACCGCCAACCACCGGGTCGGCGTGACTCCGCCCCGCAACTGGGCGACGCGCACAGGGGCGGACGCCGTGATCGAAGCGGCGGAGGGGTAAAATCACAGGCTGGCCGCGATGCCGCGTTCTCAGCCTCGCTGCAATCCGGGCCGCTCCAGGGCAGGCCGCCCACCGCCGAAAGTCCCGCCGAATGCCGAAAGTCCCCCCGCTGGCGCTATCAGGAAGGCCGCTCGCCGCCGGAAACCGACCTGCGCTGCGCAGTCTCGGTTTCGCTTCAATTCCGCCGTAAACCACTACGCCACCGTCAGTTACCGACTTTCGGCGGTTTGCGCAGGACCTTGGTTGTTTTCAGAATACGCCTTGATGACCGCGCTGAGCGGCTTGAAGAGGGCCGAGTCGCAGCGGTGGCACAGTTCGAAGAGGACGCTTTCGACGGTCGTCACCGCCGCTCCGCCGGCGGCCATGCGCTGGAGGGCTCGTTCATAATCGACGCGCCCGCGAGAGCCGGCCGCGTCGGCACAAAGGAACACGTCGTAGTCCATCGTGGCGAGGTCGAGGACGGTCTGCTGCACGCATACGTGGCACTCGATGCCCGCCACGATGACCTGCGGGCGATCGAGCTGCCGTAGAGCGTCCAGAACTGACGCCTCGCCGCAACTGCTGAAGGCCGACTTCTCCAGCAGCGTCGCGTTGGACCGGCGGAGGCGGTCGGCAATCTCAGACTCGGTGCCGCCCAGCCCCTTGGGATACTGCTCCGTCGCGAGAACCGGCAGCCTGAACACCGCCGCCCCGTCGAGCAGCTTGCAGACCCCGCGTACGATCTCCGCGTGGCCGCGGATGCTCGGCAGCAGGCGTGTCTGCACGTCGATGATCAGGACCATCGCCCGATCGGGCTCGAGTCGGTCGTGGCGAATCATGTCGCGGCCTCCCGGCGCATGCACCAGCCCGGCCACGGTGAGTGGCGGCGGGGCGCTCCACTGAAGTGTACGACGGGCCGCACAACCCGCCAGTCAGGCGCGATACGGTCCTTCCCGTGGTACGCGGGCGAGCTTGTCGCTGCCGAGATAAAGGCGGATCAGTTGCCGCACGTGGCCGGCGAGCCGGACATGCTGATAGACAATCAGCGCGGGGAAGCAACGGATCAGCTCAAGCCAGGTTTTTCCTTTCCGCACCCGCTCGTTGTACGCCAGCGCAGCGAGCCCGAGCATCCAGGCAGCCGACGGGAGCGCCGCCAGGCGGACATCGAGGAGCGTCAACGGCACGCCCGCGAAGGCGAGCATGAAGGGCAGGAGGTCCAGCCGCGGCGGGAGGCGGTACTTGTACACCAGCCGCGCCGCGGCGCCGCCGCCGCGGAACGCCTGCCGGAGGAGCGATCGGGCAGTGTGGGGGTGGTCGTGGATGACGTAGGCCTCGGGGACGAAGCGCACCTCCCGGCCTGCGCGGCGAAGCATCACGTACAGCCCTTCCTCATCGCCGCGGCCTGAGGCTGTCATGTCGGTCGGCGCGGCGGCACGATCCTCGTCCAGCCCGTGGTGGGTTAGCAGCGCCCGACGGATGGCCATGTTGCCACCGACCAGACGCGTGGCGCGCCGGCCGTCGGGGCTATGGACGCGGTGCGTGCCCTTGAATACGAGCTCCCATAGGTTTGTGGCGGGGGCATTGTCGACGAGCCCGGTTGCCGCGGCGACGTCGGGGGAGTCGAACGCACTCACCAACGCGGCCGCCCAGCCTGGCGCGGGGATGCAATCGTCGTCGAGGAAAGCGACCAACTCGCTCCGCGCGGCGGCGATGCCCCGGTTGCGGCTGGGGTTCGCGCCGATCGGCTGCTCGTTTCGCACCACGCGAAGGGCGAAGGAGGGGCGGCCTGCGGCGAAGCCCGAGAGCACCGCCGGCGTGTCATCCGTGGCGCCGTCGTCCACGACGATCACCTCCATCGCGGAGAGGCTCTGCGCCGCTAGCGCCTCCAGGCAGCGGCGGATCTTCCCGGCGCGGTTGCGCGTGGGAATCACCACAGACAGGCGCGGTTGCTCCGGCGGGACCATAGCCGCTATTGTAGCGGCGCGTCGCAGGGACCGCAGGACGGAGTCGAGATGGCCGGGCCGCAACCAGCACAACCTGCACCGCCTGCGGCGGGGTACCGGCCGCGAGGGCGGTGGTCGTGGCGGCCGTTGGCAGCGCGGATCTACCTCGCGATGACGCGGTGGTGGCTGCGGGGCGATCGCTTCGAGTGTCCGTGCTGCGGCGGGCGGTTCCGGCGATTCCAGCCGCACGGCGTCAAACGGCGAGAGAACGCCCGCTGCCCCGGATGTGGCGCGCTCGAGCGACATCGCCTTCAGTGGCTCTACCTGCGTGACTGCACAAACCTCTATACGGACCGCCTCCGCGTATTGCACTTCGCGCCGGAGATCAGCCTTCAACGCAGCCTCAGGCAGCTTGCGAACCTCGACTACGTCAGCGCCGATCTCGACTCGCCGCGGGCCGACGTCTGGTTCGATATCTGCGCGATTCCCTATCCCCAGGCGAGCTTCGACGTCGTGCTGTGCAGCCATGTGCTGGAGCACGTCCCCGACGATCGAAAGGCGATGCGCGAGCTGTTTCGCGTGCTGAAGCCGGGCGGCTGGGGGCTGATCCAGGTACCGATGGACCGGAACCGGGCCGAGACGTTCGAGGATTGGAGCGTCACGGCCGAGGCCGACCGCGAACGAGTGTTCGGCCAGCGCGACCACGTCCGTATCTACGGCAACGACTACTACGACCGGCTGAAGGAAGCAGGCTTCCGCGTGGAACCGGATACGTTCGTGCAGCGGCTTGCGCCGGAAGTCGTGGAACGGTTGCGCCTCCCGAAGCGTGAGATCATCTGCCTCTGTCGCAAGCCCGCCTGAGCTGGCCGAACACGTCGGCAACCACCCGCTCGGCACACGCCGCGCCCGGTCCGCGCAAAACAAACCGGCGGCCACCGGGTTCCACCCGCTGGCCGCCGTGTCTCGGAGAAGGAGAAAGAGAGTTCGGGAAAAAACGCAGTCCGGGGCCGCGGTTTGTCGGAGGACGAAACACGGCACAGGGAGGGAACCGCAAGCCCGCGGCCGCCGGACTGTGTCGATCAAAACCGCGAGGCGAACTCACCCGCGGATTGCAAACAAGGCGGGCTGGAGTCGCCATAGCGAGCCGCGCGAGTTAACCCACTCCTGACGACTCCAGCCACTCCATAGAACACCGCGACCCGTCCGACGGCGGATGACATCCGAAAAAAAAGTAGGTTCATCACGCAGCCGCTCGTTGCCCTGGCACCAACTAGCGACACAGGCTATTTCAGGACAATAGCTTATGGCGCCACCTGCGGCACGGCCAAGCGAGGCGGCGAGGGGCAGGCTATCGTCGCCGGGGCGCAGTCCGCGTCGCGGTTTCGGGGCGCGAGGCACCGGCTCGGCCCGGTGCGGGGGACGCTGGCGGCGGTGGGGCGGGGACGGCCGCGACGCCGGCGTCGGCCATCGAGCCCAGCATGCCGGCGAGCTGTCGCATTCCCTGCGGACCCGTCTGGGTGATGGCGTTGAACACCCGGTTGATGAGGGCGAAAAACTCGAGCATCTCGTGAAACCGCGCCTCGTAGAGCTCCGCGTGGCGGCGCTCCTCCGTCGGCAGGGTGCCGCGCTCCTTCTCGATCATCCCGCAGCAGCGCTCGATCGTCTCGACGATGGGCTCAACTTCCCGCCTGCGGCGTTCGCGGGTGATCGTCTCAAACATCGCCCAGACGTCGCGCTCGGCCTCGAAGTACTCCTTGCGGTCTCCCCGGCGGTGAACGCGGGAGATGAGCCCCCAATTGACGAGCTGGCGCAGATTCATGCTGGCGTTGCCGCGCGAGACTTCGAGCTGGGCCATGACGTCATCCGTGCACAGCGGCTCGCCGGAGAGGTAGAGGAGGGCGTGGATCTCGGCCATCGTCCGGCTAATGCCCCAGCTGGCCCCCATTTCTCCCCAGCGTCGGATGAACAGGTTGGCGGCCGCGTGGACGGCGGATTGCGCCATTCGGGATCCTTTCAGTAAGTTCTGAAAGAATAGTACACCAGGTCGGTCGGCCGGGCAAGCATGCAACAAGGCACCCCCGGCCGCGGGCGGCCGGGGGTGCGTTGCAGGAGATTGGATCGCGTATTGAACGCCGTGCGTCAGTTACCCGTGAGGGAATCGAGCAGGCCACCCAGGTCGAATCCGCTGCCCAGGCTCGGCAGGGCGACGGTCGATCGCCCGGCTCGACGGAGCAACTGGTTCTGGAAGAGGACGATCGACGCGTTGAGGTCCTGGAAAAGCTGGGTCAGGGTCTCGGCGAAGAGTGCCGACTTGATGGACGGGGCGTCCTCCTCGGTGATCGGGATGATCTCCAGCGGCTCGGGGCGGATGGTGTCCGCTCGGGCGATGCCCGACGCGACGATCCGGCCGGGGAGGCGCTGGCCCAGGTTCTGGTTCTGCAGCCGGATGTGGCTGGGGTTGAGGATGCCCGGGGTCGTCTGGCCCGGGGTCTGGCCAAAGGCGGCCGGCGCGGCAGCGAGAACGGCGGCTGCGGCACACGCCGCCAGCAGGGTCGTTGTCGTACGCATGGTCCCGAATCCCTTCGTTTGCGAGAAGGTCATCCCGCCGATCATCAGCGGGGACACAGCCTTGTACCCCTATTGTCGGCGGTTGGCGGCAGTCCGGCAAGCCTTTTCGGCGATTCGGGCGCTGGCTTCCGCCCCCGCCCCCGAGAAGCGCCTCTGGCCGGGTACTCAGGGCGTCCGCCCTCGCCAGGTAACCACCGCGAGAATTCCGCCGACGACGATCATGCCCGTACCGAGCAAGTTGGCGGGGTGCCCTCAGCAGTACGCGGTGCGAAGTCCGAACCCGCCAGCCGCGACGGCAAGGCACGCGATCGTGAGCTTGCTGATCATCATCCCTCGATCCTCCCGTCAGCCCCGTGCAAGAAGGGGCTCCTTGACAATGATAGCCCTGCCCGCGACGCTTCAGCCATCACGGAGGGCCTCCCGAAATGCGCGTTTTGTCCGGCATTCAGCCCAGCGGCAAGCTGCACCTGGGCAACTACCTCGGCGCCATGCGCCAGCACATCCAGGCCCAGGACGAGCACGAGTGCTTCTTCTTTATCGCCAATTATCACTCGCTGACCACGATCCAGGACGCCGAACTCCTGCGGCAGCTTACCGTCGATGTCGCCGTTGACTACCTCGCGATTGGGCTCGACCCCGCGAAGGTGGCCCTCTTTCGTCAGACCGACGTCCCCGAGGTCACCGAGCTCGCGTGGATACTGTCGACGGTGACGGGCAAGGGACTGCTCGAACGAGCCCACTCGTACAAGGACAAGACCGCGAAGGGCATCACCCCGTCGATGGGGCTGTTCTGCTACCCTGTGCTGATGGCGGCGGACATCCTGATCTATCGGAGCGACCTGGTGCCCGTCGGACGCGACCAGGTCCAGCACATCGAGATGGCCCAGGACATGGCGGCGTACTTCAACAACACCTATGGCTGCGAGGCCCTCAAGCGGCCGGAGCCGAAGCTCAGCGAAGCGCCGATCGTGCCCGGCACCGACGGTCAGAAGATGTCCAAGAGCTACGACAACACGATCCCGCTGTTCGAAACCGCCAAGCAGTCGCGCAAGCGCATCATGAGCATGAAGACCGACAGCAAGTCGGTCGAGGAACCCAAGGATCCCGATACCTGCAACGTCTTCGCACTCTACCGCCTGCTGGCGACGCCCGAGGAAACAGCCGCACTCGCCACGCGCTACCGCGCGGGGGGGATGGGCTACGGCGAGGCGAAAGGCGCCCTTGCGGACGTCGTGGATCGAGTGCTCGCCCCGGCGCGCGAGCGCCGCGAGCAGCTCGCGGCCGATCCGGCGATGGTCGAGGCCGTGCTGTGCGAGGGAGCGGCGAAAGCGCGCAAGGTTGCTCGCGAGGTGATGGCCGAGGTGCGCAAGGCGTGCGGGCTGGTGGTGGCGGCGTAGGCGGGCCCTCCGAACAGGCCGATTCAAACCGAGGCTTCCTTGACTGATTACCGCGTCGAGCTCGAGGTCTACAACGGTCCGCTGGACCTGCTGCTGTTCCTCATCCGGCGCGAGGAAGTCGACATCCAGGACATCCCCGTCGCCCGCGTCACCGCGCAGTACCTGGAGTATGTCAGCCTGCTGCAGGTGCTCGACCCCGAGGGCGTCAGCGAATTCCTCGTCATGGCCGCGACGCTCGTCGAGATCAAGTCGCGCATGCTCCTGCCGCGTCCGCCGGTCGACGAGGCCGAGGAGGAACTCGGCGATCCGCGGTTTGAACTGGTTCGCCAGCTTCTCCAGTATCAGCGCTTCAAGCAGGCGGCCCGGGGCCTCGGCGCCGCCGCCGACGAGCATCACCGGCGCCATCCGCGAGTGCCGGCGGTCGCCCCGGGCGACGAGGACGGCGTGGAGCTCGACAGTGTCGAAGTGTGGGATCTGTTCGACGCCTTCCGCCGGATGATGGATCAGATCGGCCGCACCGGCCCGACCCACAAGGTCAGCGTCGATGACACGCCGGTCACGCTCCACGCCGAGGACATGCTCGATTCGCTCCAGCGGGCGGGCGGCGTGCAGCGGTTCGACGACATCTTCACCGGTCGGTCGCGCGGCGAGATGATCGGCCTGTTTCTCGCCCTGCTCGAACTGATCCGCCAGCGTCGCGTCCGCGCCAGTCAGGATGCCCAGTTCGCCCCGATCCTGCTTCACCTCATCGACGCGACTCCGCTCGATCAGACGGCAGACGAGGCGTACACCTACCAGGACGCTGCGGGCCCCTTCCGCACCGCCCCGCGCGGGGGAGTGGAGGCTGATGCCGAGGCGTTCGAAAACGTCCTCGATGCGGAAACCGACGAGACGGAGGAGCTTGACGATGACGAGTTCCTCATGAGCCTCAAAGAGGACATCGACCTGCCCGGCGAGGATCCGGCGATGACCGGCGGGGCGGCGTCCCCGGCCGGCGAACCGCCTTCGCGCCCTGCCGGCGAGGAGCTGACCGATGAAACCCAGTGAGCGTCTGGCCCAGCTGGGGCTGACCCTTCCACGCATCGCTGCCCCGGTCGGCAGTTATCTGCCCGCCCTTCGGAGCGGCCAGTACGTGCAGACCTCCGGCCAACTGCCGTTCCGCGACGGCAAAGTCGTGTATACCGGCAAGGTGCCCGGCGACGTGGCGGTCGAAGCCGCCGCCGACGGAGCGGGCATCGCGGCATTGAACGGGCTGTCCGCCGCGGCGGATGCGGCCGGGGGGGTCGACCAGATCGCGCGCGTCATTCGCGTAGGGGTGTTCGTCAACAGTTCCGCAGGGTTCACGGCGCAGCCGCAGGTGGCCAACGGGGCGAGCGACCTGCTCGTCAAGATCTTCGGCGACGCCGGACGACACGCCCGGGCAGCCGTGGGCGTAGCGGAACTGCCGCTCAATGCCGCGGTCGAGGTTGAACTTCTGTTCGAACTTACCTAAGACCCGGCGGGGCGGCGGCGGCTGAGGTTTCGCCGCGCGCCTTGTCGCGTGTGGGTAAGAAATTGTAGCGGGGCGCGCCCGGCGAGCGGTTTCGGTTATCCTGCGTCGTGGGGCCGGAAGCCGGGGCGGAAGCCCCGCCCCCCTGATGCCGATGCAGAAGCATCGTTCTCCCGGCCGCGGGCGACGGCCCGCAGTGCCGCGCCAAGCTTGTTTTCCGGGCTGTTTTTTCTCATACTTGATAGGCCAACGTCCTTTCCCATCCTTGCGAAACCGCACCAAGGAGACACCGTGATGACAGGATCGACCCAAGTCCCTCGTGGGATGTATCTGCTGATGGCGCTCGCCGCGGCGATCGCCATGCCGTTCGGGCGGCCGCACCTGGCGCGCGCACAGGAGGCGCCGCCGCAACCCGAAGCCGCCAAGGACAAGGAGGAGAAGAAGGAGGAGAAGAAGAAAGACTTCCCCGACTTCAAGGACTACACGAAGGACTTCAAGGAGATCATGGGCCCCGAGGGCAAGCCCGGTCTCGTGCCGCTGCTCTACAACGAGAAGACGGACGAGCTGCTGTGCGTCATCCCGTCGGGCATGCTCAAGAAGAACTTTCTGATCGCCAGCAGCATCGCCGGCGGGCCGGGGTTCGCGGGCTGGATGTGGGGCGACCGCGTCGTCCAGTGGCACGAGATGGACAAGAAGCTCGTCCTGATCGAGCCGGACCTGCGCTACCGCAAGGGGGACAAGAAGGACCCCGTCGCCGACGCGATCGAGCGCACCTACACCGACGGCATCGTGCTGGCCACGCCCATCGTCACGAAGCGCGGCAATGACCCGGTCATCAGCCTCGACAAGGTGCTCAAGAGCGACTTCGCCCAGGTCGGCCGCGTGATGGGCGGCAACATGGACCCGTCGATTTCGCGCTGGGCCCAGTACAAGGTGTTTCCCAAGAACGTCGAGATCGCCGTCGACGGCGCGTTCATGAACCCGCAGGGCGGCGGTACCCGCGCCCGCGTTCACTTCAGCATCGTCGAACTGCCTGAAAACGACTTCAAGCCGCGCGAGGCGGATCCGCGCATCGGCTACTTCCTGACCGCCGTGAAGGACTGGACCGCCCCGCACGACGCCGACACGGTCTTCCGCCGCTACATCCACCGGTGGGACGTCCGCAAGGCCGAGCCTAAGAAGGCCGTCTCCGACGTGTCGCCCGAGCACCGGATCACCTTCTACATCGAGAAGACCGTCCCGGTAGAGTTCCGCCGTTACGTCCGCGAGGGCATCCTCATGTGGAACACCGCCTTCGAGAAGGCCGGCTTCCGCAACGCCATCGCCGTCGAACAGCAGACCGATACCGTCCACGCCGAGAAGGATCCTGAGGACGTGCGCTACTCGTTCTTCCGCTGGATCGTCAGCGGCCGCGCGTTTGCGATGGGGCCGTCACTGGCCAACCCGCTGACCGGTCAGCTGCTTGACGCGGACATCATTTTCGATGACGCGCTGGTCCGCAGCTTCCAGGTGTCCTACGCGAAGTTCAGCGGCACGGGCCTGGCCGACTCGGACGACCCGGCGCTGCAGGAGTTCTTCGCCCGGTATCCGGAGTGGCGCTTCCAGCCCCTGCAGGAACGCCTGCTGCCTGAGAGTACCCGCTACGGCGGTGTCGATGTCACGCTGCCGCCCGAGATGATCCGCGAACTCGAAAGCCGCCAGGGCTTCTGCACCTGTGCGCAGGGCATCGTCAAGGACATGGCCTTCAACATGGCCTACCTCAAGGCCACCGGCCGTGAGAATCTCGGCGAGGAGTTCATCGGCCAGATGATCAAGTACGTGACCGCCCACGAGGTCGGCCACACCCTCGGCCTGCGTCACAACTTCAAGGCCAGCGCCTGGAAGGGCGTTGACCAGATCCTGGCGACCACCGATCCCGACGCGCCGACCGCCGGCTCGGTGATGGACTACATCAAGGGGCTCATCCATCCCGACGAGGACGCTCAGGGGCGGTTCGCCCCGGGCGCGGTCGGGCCGTATGACGACTGGGCGATCCAGTACGGCTACGGCGTGTGGTACGACGGCTGCGGCAGCAAGGACGAGGCGGAAATGCTCAAGAACGTCTGCGCGCGGGTGGCCCAGGACGGCCTGGCCTACGCGACGGACGAAGACACGACGTTCTTCTCACCCGACCCGCTCGTGAACCGCTGGGATAACGGCAGCGACCTGGTCGAGTATGCCAAGCAGCGGATGCAGATGGTCCGCACGTTGCAGCAAGACATGGAGTCGTGGGCTGTGAAGGACGGGGAGGCGTACAACCGCCTGCGCAACACGTTCGACATGCTGCTCAACGAGTACGGGCAGTCGGCGCAGTTCGCTGCCCGGTACGTCGGCGGGCAGTACATCCACCGCGATCACAAGGGCGATCCCGACGCCCGCCTGCCGATCGAGATCGTTCCCGCGGCGAAGCAGCGCGAAGCGCTGAACTTCCTGATCGAGACGGTCTTCTCGGATCGCGACTTCCGCTTTGATCCGGCACTGCTCAACAAGCTGGGTGCCGGGCGGTGGGGACATTGGGACAGCGACGAGATGGACAGCCAGCTCGACTACCCGATCCACGACCGCATCGCGGCCGCGCAGTACGGGGCGCTGTTCACGCTGATGAATCCCTTCACGCTCGATCGCATCCACGACGCGGAGTTGAAGGTCGCCGCCGACCAGGACGCCGTCACGGCGCCCGAGGTGCTCGGCCGCGTGTCTGACGCGGTCTGGGCCGAGGTGGCCGGCGACGTGGGCGAAAAGCACTCGGCCCGCAAGCCTTTCATCAGCAGCGTCCGCCGCAATCTGCAGCGCCGGCACCTGACGATGATGACCGACATCCTCATCTCGCGTCCGGGCAGCATGATGTCGGCCGACATCCACTCGCTGGTCGCCATGCGGATGACGAACCTGTCGCAGCGGATCGGGCGCATCCTCGAGGGTCCGGCCGCGGGCAACCTCGACGACTTCACCCGGGCGCACCTCGACGAGTCGAAGTCGCGCATCGATCGGGCCCTCGCGGCGAAGTACCAGCTCTAACCCACGGACTCACGGTCTAGCACGGAGATAAGAAGAATGACTCCGATCAAGTACGATTCCACCAGACCGCCGCGGGTGAGCACGCTGATCGCGCTGTGCGCGGGAATGCTGCTCGGCACGCTGGCGGACGCCGCGCTCGCTCAGCCCGGCCAGGACAAGCCGGAGTTTCCCAAGTTCGAGGAAGTGACCAAGGACATGCAGGTCCGCGAGGGCTTCCTCACCCTCTATCACGACGAGAAGACAGACCGCCTCCTGGCGAAGATCCCCGCGTCGATGCTCAAGAAGAACCTCTTCTGGGCCTCGTCCATCGCGCAGGGGCGTAACTACGCCGGCTGGCAGTGGAACGACGGCGCGGTGTATTTCGAGCGCGTCGGCAAGAATCTCGTCCTCATGGAGGCGGATTCGCGCTACACGAAGGGCAAGGGCTCGCCGCTGGGTCACGCCATCGAGCGGACCTACACCGACGCGATCATTCGCTCCATCCCGATCGCCACGCTGTCGGGCAGCGACCCGGTCATCGACCTGGCCGACCTGATCAAGACTGACCTCGTGGGGATCGGCCAGCTCTACGGGGGGCGCATCGATGGCGGCCTCTCGCGCTACGGCAAGGTCCGCAACTTCCCCAAGAACACCGAGCTCGCCGTGGACCTGGCCCTGATGGGACAGGGCGGCGGACAGTATGTCACGGTGCACTACAGCATCTCGGAACTGCCCGAGAACAACGGTTACACCCCGCGCGAGGCGGATCCGCGCATCGGCTACTTCCTGACGGCGCAGAAGGACTGGACCGCCGATCGCGATGCCACGACGCTCTTCAAGCGATACATCAACCGCTGGCAGCTCCGCAAAGCCCGGCCGGACCAGGAAGTGTCCGACGTGCTCCCCGAGGACCAGATCGTCTTCTACATCGAGAAGACGGTTCCGGTGCAGTATCGCTCGTATGTCCGGGATGGCATTCTCGAGTGGAACAAGGCGTACGAGGCGGCGGGCATCCGCGACGCCATCGTCGTTCACCAGCAGACCGACACCATCCACGCCGACAAGGATCCGGAAGACGCGCGGTACAACTTCTTCCGCTGGATCGTCACTGGCCGGGCGTTTGCGATGGGACCGTCACGGGTCAATCCGTTCACCGGTCAGATTCTCGATGCGGACATCATCTTCGATGACGCGTACATCCGGTACTGGACGATGACCTACGATCTTCACGGACCTCAGCCGAGCGCCTCGTTGTCGGATCGTCCGCTGCACGAGTTTGCCGCGGCGCACGATCACGTGGCCGGCTTCGAGCTGCCGGGCGGCCCGGCGGTGAACGAGACCGCGGCCCTGATGGCCAACTTCGAGCAGGCCCGCGCCGCGGCGTGGGGCACGAAGAAGGAGCATCATCTCTGCGAGATGGGCATGGGCGCGACGCGCCAGCTCACGATGGCGTCTCTGATGTTTGCCGCCAACGGCAAGCGCAACCTGCCCGAGGAGTTCCTTGGCCAGGCGATCAAGGAGACGGTCATGCACGAGGTGGGTCACGTGCTGGGTCTGCGGCACAACTTCAAGGCCAGTTCGTGGCGACGGCTGGCGGAGATGAAGAACTCCACCGCCGACCCCAACCACCAGCTCACCGCGAGCGTGATGGACTACAACCCCTATCTCTACGGCGAGAATGAAGCGGACCAGGGCTACTTCGCCACGCCGACGCTGGGCCCGTATGACTATTGGGCCATCGACTACGGCTACCGCGTGTTCAAGTCGTCGGACCAGGACGGCGCTCCGAAGAATGAGAAGGAAATGCTCAAGGGCATCGCCTCGCGGTGCGCCGAGTCGGGTCTCGACTATGCGACCGACGAGGACACGTCGTTCCTCTATCCGGATCCGCTGGTCAACCGCTGGGACAACGGCAAAGAGCCGCTCGAGTTCGCCCAGTACATGACCGCGACGGCTCGCCGGCTCTGGGCCGACGGTCTGAAGAACTTCATCGAGGACGGCGACAGCCGCGCCCGTCTGCGTCGGGCGTTCAGCATGGTGCTGGGTGAGTACGGCTTCGGCGGCGTCGTCGCCGCCCGGCTCGTCGGCGGCCAGTATGTGCACCGCGATCACAAAGGTGACCCGAACGGCAGGTCGCCGATCGAGGTCGTCCCGGCGGACAAGCAGCGCGCCGCGCTGAAGTTCGTGGGCGAGAAGATGCTCTCGGCGGACAGCTTCGCCTTCCCGCCGGAACTGCTGAACAGCCTCGCGGCGGGCCGCTGGGGCCACTGGGACTCGGACGACTACGATCCGTCGCTGACGTTCGACGTGCACGATGCGGTGCTCAACATGCAGGCCCGCGTCATGTTCCAGGTGCTCAACCCGTTCACGCTCAACCGCGTGTACGACGCGGAGGTGAAGGTCAACGGCGAGGTTGAGCCGGTCACCGTCGTCGAGGTGCTGGGTACGCTCACCGATGCGGTGTGGTCCGAGCTCACCGCGGCGCCTGCCGGGCCCTATACGGCTCGCAAGCCGATGATTCCGAGCTTCCGCCGCAACCTGCAGCGGGACCACCTGCAGCGGCTGATCGACCTGGTCATTGCCCGTCCAGGCTCGATGGTCAACGCCGACGTGCATTCGGTGGCACGGCTGACGCTCAAGCGGCTCGGCGCAGCGATCGACAAGGTCAATGCCCCCGCGGCGAATCTTGACGACTACACCCGGGCGCATCTGGCGGATTCGCGGGCGCGCATCACCCGGGCGCTGGAGGCGGAATATGTCGCGGCGGAGTCCCGTCGCGGCGGCGGATTCGTGATCATGATGACCGGCGCCGAAGGCGCGACGGAGCCCGGCTCGGACCGCTGACCGTCTCGCCGAATTCCGTAAGTAAGAGCACGCCCCCCGCATCGGCCGACTGAGCCGGTGCGGGGGGCGTCTGATTGCGCGGGCTAAACGGGCGGGGCGCTACTTCTTCGACTTGCCGCTCTTCTTGCCCTTCTTCTTCTTGCCGCTGAGCATGTCGCGGACGATCTTGCGGGCCGCTTCCATGTCCGGCTCGGACTCAAGCGCCAGATGCATGACCATCTTCTTGCCGATCGCCGCGGCGGAAGCACCGCGGAGGTTCGCGCCGTGATCGGCCACGGCGCGGGTAATGTCCGCGCCGATGCCCGCCTTGTCGGGTCCCTCGATGCGCAGGCAGTGCATGCCGGTGGCGGGAACGAGCCCAACCTCGGCCGCGGCGGCCTTCTGCTTCTTGCCCTTGATGGGCGAGAGGAAGATGCGCGAGGTGGTGTCGGCGGCCTTGCGGGCGATCATGAACTCGAGCTCGGCCCCGGCGTTCCGCAACGATTCAAGAATGCGGGCGAGCATGCCCGGGCGATTCATCACGTCCACGGCCCACACGTCGGCCTTCGAGAGCTTGTACGACATTGTATCACTCCACGGGAGTTGGCGGATTCCTGACGGTACTGCGGCCGCGATTCTAACCCCACGGGGCGATCGATCGCAATCGGCGGCGGGCCCGGCCGCGGGCCGCTCTCAAGGCAGCAGGCGGCAGAACTCGGCCGCGTCCGCCAGGTCGACGTCCTCATCGGCGTCGAAGTCGAACACTTCGAGGCAGAGGGCAGGGGTCGCGCCCGGCAGGGCGGGGGCCGGCGCGGCGCCGGGCCCGGCCATGCAGTCGGCGAACTGGGCGTAGTCGGCCGAATCGACATCGCCGTCATCGTCATAGTCGCCGGGGATCGACGAGGAAACGATCTCGCCCACCAGCGTCACCATGCGCACCGGCTGGTCGGGGTCGTTCGAGGTGACGAGCAGGGTTCCTGACTTCACGCCCGGCGTGGACGTGTCCAGCGCGACGATGTGGAAATTACCGCCGCCGTCCGCCTCATCGACGAACGCACCCGCCGGGGCGTCGAACTCGCCCGTCGTGGCGAGCGAGTATCCCAGGTCGGCGATGCCGTCCGCGCCCCAGGTGAGCACGTCGCCGGCGTTGAACACCTCGATCGGAAGTTCGGCCACGCCGCCCAGCGCGACCTGGCCGAAGTCCAGCGTGTCCTGGTCGGTGCCGGACTTCGCGGGAACGCGGAGGTTGAGCACGATCGGCAGGTGTCCCGCTCCGTTGGCGACGGTGACAATGGCTTGGGCGATGGCCGGGCCGACCATTGAGTTGGTCGCGATGGCCATGGCTGCATCGAAGGTCGTGCCGTCGTTGCCCCACGCGCGGTAGGAGTGATTCGGGTCGTTCCAGGTCGTCGTGCTGTAGGGGATCGCCGGGTTGCCGATGTAGTCCAGGCCGGCGCCGTCGATCAGCGAGCCCGACAGCAGCAACTGGTCGTGGCGATCGTCCATCCCTCCCGCGCCGACGGGATCCTGCGTGTGGACAATGCGGAAACTGCCGCTGTTGTTCCAGCTTCCGGGTGTGGCGATGGGGTCGAACAACCGGCCCTTGTTGTTGATCTGCGAGCCGACCATCTCGACGTACGCGGCCTGCGAGGAGGACTGGATGTTGAAGTCGCCACCGAGCAGGAAGTGCCAGCCGGCGGGCAGGGTCTCGGCGTCGTCGCGGATGCGCTGTGCCTCGACGAGGCGGCGGCTCTGATCCGATGAGGCACTGCCGGCCTTCATGTGCGTGCTGTAGCAGGCGATCGTCGTTTCCGGGGCGCCGTAGCCCTGAAGCCGAACGTCGTAGCGCTGGATGTTCCGCGGGTGGTTTGGCGCCGTGCCGCCCACCGCGACGACGGTCATGCCGAGGTAGGTGACGCGCGATGTGCGGTAAAAGAACGCACTGTCGGTGTCGGGGCCGTTCACGAAAGGCGCCGCCGCCCAGTCACCCGGTGAACCCGGCGCGGTGTTAAGGATGGTGAGCAGCGCGGTTGTCGCGCTGTCGCTCAGAATCTCCTGCGCAAGCAGCACGTCCGGCGCGAGCGATCGCCCCTGAAACTCGTCGTACAGCGCCGTCTTGAGCTCGGCGTCGCGCCCGCCGCCGTAGTTCGAGATATTCCACGTGGCGACGCGGAGCTGGGCAAGCGCCGCGCCCGGCAGCAGCAGCGTAATTGCAGCCGCCAGCGCGCGGCTCAAGCGTGAACTCATACGGATTGTCTCCCCCTGAACGAGTCGGACCCCTGTGCGAGCCCGGCGAGGCGAGAGCGGTCCCCCTCCATCAACCGCCGGATTGCCGATTATGGTTGAACCAAGCCCGACTTCAAAGCGGTTTTCGGGGATTTTACGTAGGGTTTCGCCCCCTCCGGGACGGCCAGGGCGCGGGCGCTACGACCGGGCGAAAAGGTACAGGCCGAAGCCAAGCGTATGTCGCCCGTAGCGGAGGTACGCTGAGCGCCACGAGCGGATCCGTTCCAGCATCGGCTGACGGTCGGGATCGTCCGGGTTTTCCGCGGCAAAACGCTCGATCGAGGAGGCGTAGCGCCACTCGTACTCGTCCCAGTCGTCCGGCGAGGCTGTGCAGGCCCAGAGGGGGGTGAGGCCGGCTTCGATGCCGGCCTCGACGTTGCCGGCGTGGGTGCGGTAGTCGGACTCCGACCCGCCCAGCAGGGCGAGGAAGGCGGGGTCGGGGCGGGCTTGCCAGTAGCCCTCCCCGACGAGGACCAATCCGCCTGGCCCGGTGCAGCCGCGCAGGGCCTCCAGCGTGGCCGTCAAATCCCCGAATGCGTGCGTCGAGCCGACACAGCAGGCCATCCGCCACCGCTCGGGGTTGGCGGTCAGCCAGGTTCTCGCTTCGGCTTCGTGAAACCGAATCGCGTCCCTGGGGATTCGCCCCTCCGCCCGTCGGCGTCCCTCCTCGAGGAAGACGGCAGCCGTGTCGATCGCGTCGGCCGTGACGCCGTAGCGCTCGACCAGCCGGCAGAGCAGCTCCGCCT
Organism: uncultured Phycisphaeraceae bacterium; assembly: GCA_964426945.1. Classification (GTDB taxonomy): domain Bacteria; phylum Planctomycetota; class Phycisphaerae; order UBA1845; family UBA1845; genus CAYRSS01. The sequence continues at coordinate 31,633 of CAYRSS010000023.1, read as the reverse complement.
TGCCGGCGCCGAAGTCTACGACTCGATCGCCGGACTCAAGCCGGGCTTCGTCGATGATGCGCTCGATCTTCGCTTCGCTGATGGGGTTGCAGAATACGTGGGTGCGATGGGCGATGTGGGAGAAGCGGACACGGTCCATGCGGAACCTCCCCGACTCCCGCGATCCGCAAGCCGGATCGACGCTGCCGGTTGTAAGAACCTGCCATTGTACCCGACTCCGCCCAAAACGGGCATGGCGGGGCGGGTCCTGGCGACGCGAGAAGATTGCGGCCGGTGTGAGCGCCGCCTACACTCCGCCTCACGGATGCGGGCTTCCGCAGAGCGCAGGGAGTCCGCCGGAGAGGATGAACCATGAACCCCACCAACTCGCAGACGGCTGATTCGCTCGCGCACGTGCACTCGTCTCCCATCCGGTGCCGACCCGGTTCCGGGTGGCCCGGCTCCCTCCGGATCGGGGTTGCCGTGGTCGCGCTGCTGGTCGCGGCCCTGCCGGGCGGCTGCCGCGAGAAGGAGACAGGGCCGAAGACCACCACGATCACGGACGGCCGCATCAAGAAGGTCGCCGCAAACCCCGACGGGACAGGCAAAATCACGGTCACCTACCGCCACGAGAAGACCGGGGTCGAACTCGATGGTGAGGCCGAAGTTGTCGCCACGACGGTCATCACGGTCGGGGGACAGCCCGGCAAGCTCGCCGATCTGGAAGTCGGGCAGCGGGTCGACGGCGAGGTGCTCGTCGAGAAGACCGGGAAGATCACGAAGTTCACCGCTTCTCGGATCACCGTGCACCAGGCCGCCAAGCCCGCGGCGACGACACCGCCCGCCGACACGGCGCCGGCCGACGCACCCGCCGGCGGTAACGAGTCTGCGGGCGACTGAGTCCCCCGGCGCGGGCGCGACACGCAGGAAACCATGGCTCATCCGGCGATTCTCTGTCGCGGCCTGCACAAGACGTACACCCAACGGCGCAAGCCTCCGGTCCACGCCCTGCGCGGCTTGGAACTCGAGGTCGCTGAGGGCGAGTGCTTCGGCCTCCTGGGCCCCAACGGCGCCGGCAAGACGACGACCGCAGAGATCGTCGAAGGGCTGATTCCTCCCACCAGCGGCGAGGTTGAGGTGTTCGGCCTTCGCTGGGGTCGCGACACGCAGCAGATCCGCAGCCGCCTCGGCATATCGCTCCAGGAAACCCGCTTCGAAGACAGGCTGACCTGCGAGGAGCTGGTGCGCCTCTTCCGCAGCTTCTACCGCGAGGGACGCGAGGCGGCCGACGTGCTTGCCGAAGTCGGCCTCACGGACAAGAGCCGCGCCTACTACGAGCACCTCTCCGGAGGGCAGAAGCAGCGCATCGCCGTGGCTTGCGCGCTCGTCGGCAATCCCTCGCTGCTCATGCTCGATGAGCCGACGACCGGGCTCGACCCGCAGGCGCGGCGGTCGCTGTGGGACATCATCCGCGCGCAGCAGCAGCGCGGCTGCACCGTCCTGCTTACAACGCACTACATGGACGAGGCCGAGCGGCTTTGCGACCGGGTGGCGGTTGTCGACCAGGGGCGGGTCATCGCGCTGGGTACGCCGCAGCAGCTCATCACCTCCCTGGCTTCGGAACACGTGATCGAATTCTCCCTCGATCGTGCCGGGGAGAGCGGTTCGCTGCCGGCGCTGCCATGGCTGGCCGAACTGCCGACGGTGTCGCGCACGACGGTAGCCGGCGGGGGTTTCAGCCTGCAGGTCGGCGAGCCCCACGTAGCGCTTCCGGCCCTGCTGCGGCGCCTGGAGGCCGACGGGCTGCGCCTGGCCCATCTGACGACGCGGCAGGCCAGCCTCGAGGATGTGTTCGTGAACCTGACGGGGAGGCACCTCACCGATGAAGCGGCCTAGCCCGATTCGCGAACTGCTGATGTACCGCTTCCGGATGCACTACCGCGAGCCGGCCGGGTTGTTCTGGGGGTACGGGCTGCCGCTGCTACTTGCGGTTTGCCTCGGCGTCGCGTTTCGTTCGAAGGGGCCCGAAACGTACGTGATTGACATTGAGGACGGCCCTGGCGCGGCCGCTGCGCTCAATGTGTTGCAGGAAGCCGGCACGGACGACAGGGGATTCGAAGCCTCCATCCGCGACGCGCAGGCTGCGGCCGACCGGCTCCGGCTGGGCAAGACCCAGGTGGTGGTGAAGGCCGCGACTCTCGAAGGACGGACGGTCTACGAATACCGGTTCGATCCGATGCGCGCCGGCAGCGCGGCGGCGCGGCTGTTCGCCGACGACGCGCTTCAGCGCGGTGCCGGGCGCACCGACGTCGCAACCACATCAGACTCGCACATCACCGAGCCCGGCTCGCGGTACATCGACTTTCTCATTCCCGGCCTGCTCGGCATGAATATCATGGGCACGGGCCTCTGGGGAGTCGGTTTCGTGCTTGTCGAGCTGCGCGTGCGCAAGCTGCTTCGGCGTTTTGCGGCGACCCCGATGCGACCCTGGCAGTTCCTGCTCTCGCTGCTGGGGTGCCCGACGCTGTTTGCGCTGCCCGAGCTCGTTGTGATGATCGGCACGGGGGTGCTGCTGTTCGGGATGCCGGTGCGCGGCAGCCTGGCGTCGATGCTCGTGCTGGTGATGTGCGGGGCGGCGTGCTTCTCGGGGATCGGTCTGCTGATCGCCTCGCGGGCGAAGAAGATCGAAACGGTGATGGGCCTGATCAACCTCGTGCAGCTTCCCATGTGGCTGCTGTCGGGCATCTTCTTCAGCCCGGACAACTTCCCCGACTGGCTTCAGCCGGTGGTCGATGCGCTGCCGCTGACCCACCTGAATCGCGGGCTGCGCAACGTGCTGCTCGACGGGGCTTCCCTGGCTTCGCAGTGGCCGGCGCTGGTGATGCTGGCGGCGATCGGGTTGGTGTGCTGGGCGCTGGCGATTCGCAGGTTCCGTTGGAACTGAGGCGGCGGGGCGGCTAGGGTGCCGGCCGGCGGGCGTCGTCCGGGCGCTCGCCGCGGTGCGCATCGCGGATGGCCAGCTCCCGCGTGAGCAGTGTCACCTCGCGGCGCAGCGCCCGCAGCCGTGTGTAGGTCATCAGGAATCCGATCATCATCACCACGATTGCGCAATAGATGACCAGGTCCGCGCCGCGCTGCACGCCGAGCGTGCGCGCGACGACTTTGGTCGTCTCCGGGAACGCCACCACCACCGCCGCCATCAGGCAGACTGTCGCCCAGAGGATCCCCGCCCCGAGCGACACCCACCGCCTCCGCACCGCCGCGGGCACCATCAGCAGCAGCACAGCGTCGATCGCCAGCAGGATAATCTGGAAGAGCGTCATGCCCGGCACCGCGGGCACCGAGCCGGATGCGGTCTGCAGGGCCAGTGCAGCGAGCAGCAGGGTCGTCATCCGAGCACCTTCTTGAGCAGGAAATGAATCACGATCCGCAGCGCGCCGCGCGCCGACTGACCCTTGTGCAGAGAATACTCCGTGTAACGGATGCAAACGGGCACTTCGGTGAAGGGCAGGCCGCAGCGACCGACGAACTCGATGATCTCGCTGGCGTGGGCCATGCGGTCGAGCGTGATGTCGAGGCGCTCGGCGGCCTTGCGCGAGAACGCGCGCAGGCCGTTGTGGGCATCGCTGATTCGCACGCCGCTGACGACGCGGGTGAACAGCACGCTCAGCCGCAGCAGCCACCGCCGTGACGTGGGCATGCCCTCGGTCGAGCCCAGGAACCGTGAGCCGAGGGTGATCTCCGCCTCACCCGCTGCGAGGGGGGCGAGGAGGCGGTCGATGTCCTCCACGCGATGCTGGCCGTCGGCGTCGAAAGTCACGATGTACGCGGCACCCTGCTCCAGGGCGAAGCGGATGCCCGTCTGGAGGGCGGCGCCCTGGCCGCGGTTGACCGCGTGGCGGAGGGTGTATGTGGCGACGGGGCGGACGGCGTCGAAAGTGCCGTCGGTCGATCCGTCGTCGACGACCACCACGTGCTCGTACGAAGGGCGCAGCCCCTGCACGACGCCGGCGATGACTGCCGCCTCGTTGTACGCCGCGATGACGACGAACGTCCGCCCGTGGATCAGGTCGGCGCGCTGCGCGTTATCGGGCATGGGAGGTTCCGGCGTCACGCGGCGTTCTCTGGACGGTCTACGGCGGAGCGCCTCGCCTGGGCAGGCGGGTCGTACCTGATCGTAGCCCGTTTGATCGGCGTGTTCGAGGGTCGCGCGGCAAAAGCCGAAGCTACGGGCGGGCCGCTCGGCCTCCGGCAGTTTGCCAACCGGGGCGGCATGGGTTACAGGACGCGACCGACAATGGCTACCCGCAGCGAAATCCGTGAACGCAGACAGTCCGGCCCGCGGCCGATGGACGCGCCCCCCGGGCTCGCCGTGCCCGTGCGGCCGTGGTGGCACGTGCTACTGCCGCTGGCCGTGGTTCTCGCGGGCCTGCTGGCGTACTCCAACGCGTCCAATGGCACGTTCGTGTTCGACGACGACATGTGGGTTATCCGTGACCGCGATTCGGCTCGGCGCTCGCTGGTGAACTGGACGCTCGACCTGAACCGCAATGCGGCGGCGTGGAACGCTCAGCGGAACGAGCCGGAGGCCCGCGGCTTCCTGAAGTTCAACATCGCCGTGCACCTGGCGGCGGCGGCGGCCCTTTATGGTGTGGTCCGGCGTACGCTCCTCACCGCACCGCTGCGGGAGCGCTTCGGCGCGTATGCTCCCTGGTTCGCGCTGGCGGTGGCCTTGCTGTGGGTGGTACACCCGCTGACCACGCAGTCGGTGATGTACGTCATTCAGCGTGCCCAGGCGCTGGCCGGCATGTTCTACCTGCTGGTGTTCTACGGCTCGATCCGGCTGGCGGAGGCCCAATCGCGCTCGCCGGACAGCCCCGGCGGCTGGCCGATCCGGCCGCCGCTTGCCCACCTGTGGCTGGCGCTTGCTGTCGTAGCGTCCTGCCTGGGGATGATCAGCAAGGGCGACATGGTGACGGCGCCGGTGCTCGTTCTGTTGTTTGACCGCGTGTTCCTGTCGGCTTCGTGGCGCGAGGTATTCCGCCGCCGCTGGCCGCTCTACGTCGGGCTGGCACTCAGTTGGCTGCTGCTGGTTCAGTCGGGTCTGGTCGGGGGCGTGCTTTCGACGGGGAAGCGATCGGCCACAGTCGGCTTCTCGTATGGTGGGGCCACGCCGTTCGAATACTTGATGACGCAGGCCCAGGTCATTCCGCACTACCTGAAACTCGCGGTCTGGCCACAGCATCTGTGTCTCGACTACAGCTGGCCATTCGTGAGGCGAGTCAGCGAGGTCTACCTGGAGGGCATGCTGCTTCTGGTGGCGCTCGCTGCTGCGGCGGTGGGCGTAGTTCGCAACAAGCCGCTCGGGTTTGTCGCGGCGGCGTTCTTCGTGCTGCTCGCGCCGACCTCGAGCTTCATCCAGATCCGTGACGCTGCATTCGAGCATCGTATGTACCTGGCTCTGGCGCCGGTGCTGATCCTGGTGGCCGGCCTGGTGCTGGTGTTCGGGCGCGAGCTGCTCAAGCGCCGGCCGATGCGGGTCGGCGCGATGATTGTTGCGGTGGTCGTGGCGACCCTCCTGGGTGCGCGCACGCGCGCCCGCACCGCGGATTACGCGGACGACGTCCGGCTGTGGCGCTCGGTTATCGCGCTGGCGCCGGACAACCCGCGGGCGCATTACAACCTCGGCAAGGAGCTTGGCGATCTGGCCGATCGCGCGGCCCGCGAGGGTCGCCGGGGCGACGTTGCGCCGCTCCGACAGCAGGCGATTGAGTCGTACCTGACGGCGCTGAAACTGTCCGAGGACCATGTCAGCGCGAACAACAACATCGGCATGGAGTACGCCAAGCTCGGCAGAGAGCCCGAGGCGATTCCCTATTTCCGTCGCGTAGTCCAGCTCGACCGCCGCCACGCGCTGTCGCGCAGCAACCTCGGGTTAGCGCTCTCCAACGAAGGCCAGCACGAGGAAGGGTTGCCGTACATCGCGGATGCGGCGCGGCTCAGGCCGGACAATCCCGAGATCTGGCTCAATTACGGCCTGGTGCTGATGCGGCTGCAGCGATACGAGGAAGCGGAGGAGAAGTTTGAGACGGTCCTCAAGCTCAAGCCCAATCACGTGAATGCGGCCCGCAACCTCGAGCTGATCCGGAGTCGGATGTAGCTAGCGCGCCGGCGCGGCGGCCGTGCTGAATCGATCCTGCTTCTGATGAGCGACGAGCGTGTCAGCCTGGTGATACCCGGCCGCAATTGTGCGCGGACGATCCGCTCGTGTCTCGCGGCTGTCGTGCCGCTTCTGAAGACACCCGCGTCGCGGTTGGGCGAGATCATCTTCGTGGACGACGGCTCCACGGATGACACGGCGGCGATCGTGGCTGAGTTTCCGGTGCAGTTGCTGCGCGGGCCCGGCGCGGGGCCCGGCGCTGCTCGCAACCTCGGCTGGCGCGGCGCCGCCCACCCGCTCGTCTGGTTCATCGATGCGGATTGCGTGGCCGAGCCGGGAGCACTTGAAGTGCTGTTGCCCGTGATGGCCGATCCGGCCGTCGGCGGCGTCAGCGGCAGTTACGGCAACATGAACGACGCCTCACTGGTTTCGCGGCTGATCCACGAGGAAATCGTCGAGCGTCACCTGGCCATGCCGCCGAAAGTGGACTTCCTCGCCACGTTCAACGTGCTCTATCGGCGGGCGGCGCTCGAGGCGGTGGGGGGCTTCGACGAGCGATACCTCAAGGCGCAGGACGCAGAGCTGGCCTTCCGCGTGATGGAGGCGGGCTACGAGCTCCGTTTCGACATTCGATCTCGCGTCCGTCACTATCACCCCACGAGTCTGCGGGCCTATCTCGCCACGCAGCGGCAGCAGGGTTACTGGCGGGCGTTTCTACACGCCAGCCACCGCGGGCGGCTGGCGGGTGACTCGTACAGCCGGCTGAGCGATCACGTCCAGCCGCCGCTGGCGATGCTGAGCCTGGCGGGGCTGGCCTTCCTGCTCGTTCCGGGGCTTTGGTGGGGCAGCCTCGCGGCGCCGGCGCTGCTCGCCGCGGCGCAGTTTCCGATGACCTGGCGGTTGCTGCGCCGGCTGCGGCGGCCTTCCTACCTCGCTTTTGCGCCGATGAGCTTCCTCCGCGCCTTCTGGCGCGGGGTGGGGTTCGTCGCGGGTTCGATCGACGTGATGCGGCGCGGGCGGGTCGCGCAGCGGGCTGATGCCGTCGGCGGGCGTCCGCCCGAGCCGCCGCGATAGTTTGCATGCCCGGCCAATCGGATACGATGCCGCCCACTTGAAACGAGAAGCCGGGCAATTCATCAGCACCGATCACCTCGCCGAGGATCTCCGAGGCCGCAGCGTCCGCGGCGGCGCGGCGACACTCTTCGCCCAGGGTTGCCGCTTCGTCATCGGGCTCGGCTCGACGGCGGTTCTCGCCCGGCAACTGACCCCGGCCGACTACGGCCTGATGGGGATGGTGATCGCGTTCACCAATCTGCTGCTGCTGGTCAAGGATCTGGGCCTCACGCAGGCAACGATTCAGCGCCAGGACCTGACCGACGGGCAGGTCTCGGTGATGTTCTGGCTCAACACGGCGATCGGCACGCTGCTGATGCTGCTCACGTTCGCCGGGGCGCCTCTGCTGGCCCGGTTCTATGACGAGCCGCGCCTGGCGGGCATTGCGCTGGCGCTGGCAGTGACGTTCCTGCTGGGCGGGCTCGGCGTGCAGCACGAGGCGCTGCTGCGACGGCAGATGCGGTTCCGCTCCATCGCGATTGTGCAGGTGTCGTCGGCCGTGATCGGGGCCGCGGCGGGGGTGACGGCGGGGCTGATGGGGGCGGGGTACTGGGCGCTGGTGGTGATGCAGCTTGTTGGCGTGTCGACCGAGCTGATCGCCTTGTGGACCCTGTGCAGCTGGCGACCGCAGGCGCGGTTCCGCGGCGAAGGGGTGCGCCCGCTGCTGGCCTTCGGCGGCAACGTGATGGCCGCCAACGTGCTGGTCTACCTGACCCGTAATCTCGACAACGTGCTGATCGGCAAGGCCTGGGGCCCGACGCCGCTGGGGCTTTATCAACGCGCGTACGACCTGCTGCTGCTGCCGCTGCGGCAGTTCAACACGCCGGTGACGCAGGTTGCCATCCCCACGCTCAGTCGGCTGCAGAACCAGCCCGAGCTCTTTCGCGGCTACTACCGCAAGGGGATCGGGCTGGTGACGTTTCTGAGCATGCCGCTGGTGGCGTTCATGTTCTCGGCGGCGACGCCGCTGGTGCGGATCGTACTGGGGCCGCAGTGGGACGAGGTCGTACCGCTGTTCAGGATTCTCGCGCCCGCCGCGTTCGTGGGGACGTTCAACGTCGCGCTGGCGTGGGTGTTTCTTGCGTTGGGTCGGGCCGATCGGCAACTTCGCTGGACGATCTTCAGCGCGTTGATCACGACGGCCGGTTTCGTGGTGGGTGTGAAGTGGGGGGCGGCAGGCGTGGCGGCTTCGTTCAGCCTGACGACCTGTTGCCTGCGGCCGTTCGGGCTGTCGTATTGTTACGCGAACACACCGGTGACGATGCAGGATTTCGGCCGGGCGATCTGGCGGCCGGCGCTGGCTTCCGTGGCAGCGGGGGCGGCGCTGTTCGGGGTGGACTACTTCGTGGCGGACATCCTCACGCACGTGGGTCGGGCGCTGGTTGATCTGACCGCGTATGCGTTGCTCTATCTGGGGGCGTGGACCGTGCTGCCGGGCGGCGTCGCACACCTGCGGGACATCATCCTGATGGCGCGCGACCTGCGGCCGGCCGCCCGGTCAGGTGATTCCGCCGGTGCATGACCCGGCAGCGCGGAGCGAGGTGGACGGTTCGACCTCGGTCGGGGTATTCTCGCGCACCCGCGCGGCGCATGGCGACGACCGGTGTTTTGCGGGCTGGCGGCGGAGGACGCATGGCTGAGTTCGTCTACGCCTGGTTTGACGCGCTCGCGCGGGCTCACACCCTGCTGCTGGGGCGCCGCCACCCGCTGCAGCGGGAATCGCAGCGATATGGCCCTTGCTTCATCGTCGGATCCGGTCGTTGCGGCACCACGCTGCTGCGGCGGATGCTCGTCGCCGGCGGCGAAATCCACATTCCGCCGGAGACCTACATGCTCGGCCCGGCGATCCGGTTTTTTCGGCGACAGAGCGACCGGACCTGGACCCATCTGCTGCGCAACGTGCTGGGGATGTTCGAATACCACCGCGAGTTCGAACACTTCGGGGTGTCGCTGCGGCCGGTTTACCTTCGCCTGGCGGATGCGCCGCCGGCCGAGCGATCACTCGCAATGATCCTGAACGCGATCTACCGCTACCACGCGGACCAGTCGGGCACGCCCGCGACGCGGTGGGCGGACAAGACGCCGCTGAACACGTTTGCGATGGAAGAGATTCTAGCGACTTTTCCCGATGCGCGGCTCGTCAACCTGATTCGCGACGGCGTGGACGTGGTGCACTCGTGGGTGAATGCCGGGCTGGGGATGAGCCTCAGCGGCGCAGCGGACCGCTGGTCCCGCGCGATCCGGGCGGCGGAGCGGTTCCGCGATCGGCACGCCGGGAGGTGTCTTGACCTTCGCTACGAACGACTCGTCGCGGATCCTCCCGGCTCGCTGCGGACGGTCTGCGAGTTCCTCGGGCTTCGCTACGCCGACTCGATGGCGCAGGACGCCGCCGGGGCGGCCCCGCTAGGCGACGTCGAGGCCTTGAGCCATCACGCCAACGCGCTGCAGCCGGTGAGCACAGCCAGCATCGGCAAGGGACGGCGCGAGTTGAGTGATGCGGATCGTCGGGAATTGCAGAGCCTGATCGGGCCGCTGCTGGCGAAGCTGGGTTACGAGCCCGCGGCGGGCTGATGCGGGTCGGCCCCGACGGGGCAGGAGCGCGGTGGGATGCGGATTGCCTGTTTCGTCGGCGAGTTTCCCGCGCTCTCCATCACTTTCATCATCCGCCAGATGGCCGCGATGATCGCCCGCGGTCACGAGGTGGACATTTACCCGAGTCGGCCCGGCCCCGCGGGCAAGCAGCATGAGCTGGTGGAGCGGTTCGGGCTCGTGCGGCGGGCCACGCTGCCGCCGGCGATGCCCGCGGGCTATCTCGCGCGGGCCGCGTCTGCGTTGCGGCTGGTCTTCGCTCCGCCGGGCGGCGAGGCCCCGCGGCGGCTCCGGCTGGTGAGCCCGCTGGCGCATGGGGCCGACGGGGCGTCGCTTCGGCTGCTGCACGAGTTGGCGCCGCTGCGCGGCCGACCGACCTACGACGTCATCCACTGCTTCTTCGCCGTCAACGCCATCCGGGCGGTTGCGGCGCGCGACGCGGGGCTGATTCGTGGTCCGATCCTCACGACGTTTCTCGGCTACGACGTGACGGCCTACCCCCGGCGGCGCGGCGGGGCTGTCTATCGGCACGTGTTCGAACGGGTAGAGCGGTTCACCGCCATTTCAAACTTCATGGCGGACAAGGCGGCCGCCTTGGGTTGTCCGCGGGATCGCATCATCCACCTGCCGCTGGGGATCGAGGTCGATGAGTTCGCCTTCCGCGAACGCCGCCCCGGCGACGACGGCGAGATTCGCCTGCTTACGGTGGGGCGGCTGGTGCAGAAGAAGGGCATCGAATACTCCATTCGCGCGACGGCCGCCGTCGCGCGGGCACACCCGCGGCTGCTCTATCGCATCGTGGGCGATGGTCCGCTCCGCGGTTCGCTGCAGGCGCTCATTGACCAGCTTGGGGTCGGCTCGTACATCCGACTGATGGGCGCGATGACGCAGGATGAGGTACGCAGGCTCTACGACGACAGCCATCTGTTTGTGCTGTCGAGTGTCACAGCCGACGATGGCGACACCGAGGGGCAGGGACTCGTGCTGCAGGAAGCGCAGGCGATGGGGCTGCCTGTGCTGTCGACTATCCACAACGGCATCCCCGAGGGCGTCGCGGATGGTGTGAGCGCCTTTCTTGTGCCCGAGCGGGATGTCGATGCGCTGACGGATCGGTTAAGGCAGCTTGTGGCGGAGCCTTCGCGCTGGCCGGCCATGGGCCGTGCGGGACGGGAACTGGTCGAGGCGCGGTTTGATGTCCGGAGGCTGGATGACCGGCTGGAGGAGATCTATCGCTCGCTCGCCGGCGCTGCCGAGTAGCACCTCCCGCCGCCGCGAGGGCGGCTATCCGCCATGCGTTCGGGCGTACTCGTGGTAGCGCCCACCGAGGAGCCCCACGATCATCCCCGCGGCGTAGGCAATCTGACGCACACCGGCGACGCGCCAGTGGGCCGCGGCGAGCAGCCCGCAGAGTGCCTGGAGCGAGCCTTTCAGCACGCGGTACCCCGCCACCGGCAGGACGTAAAGCGCCGCCGGTAGGATGCCGCGCAAGTCGCGGTGCACGAAGGCGGTGGTCGTACCGATACGGTAGGCACGCTGATACACCCACTCCGGCGAGATGCGGCTCGCGGGAAAGTGTTCAAACACCTCCGCCCGGTCTGCCCATACGATCCGGAATCCCGCGCGATGCACGCGGCGCGAGAAGTGCGCATCGCTGCCGCCGGTCAGGGCCATTCGCTCGTCGAAGTGCGGCGTGACGCGCTCGAATACGCTTCGGTGGAAGAGGACGTTGTTCGTGAACGCCCGGTCGCGCTGTGCGCCGTCGGGATAGCGAAGTCGGCGGAAAAAACCGCCGCGCTCGGCCCAGCGGGGTGGGCTGCCGGTGAACCGGGGGACGACGGGCCCCGTGACGACGTCCGCGCCGGTGGCCGCCTGAACACGCAGCAACTCCGCCAGCCAGCCTTCGCCGGGTTCTTCGTCGTCATCGATGAACCCGATCCACTCGGCGCCCTGCGCCAGGCCCAGCGCCACCGCGCGGTTGCGAGCGAACGGAATGCCGCGGCGCGGCTCAATGTCGTAGTGCAGCGCGTGGTGCAGGGCAGGGCGGAGCGCCTCGCAGGTCGCCCGGGCGGATCCGGCTTCGTCATTGTCTACGACAACCAGCGACAGCTCAACGTCGGGCCTGTCGGGCGGGGTCAGCGCGTCGAGCCCCTGCAACGCCATGCGCAGCCCCTCGGGGCGGTTCAGCGTAATCAGGCAGATGGTGACCTTCATGGTGCGCAGGCGCTTCCGGGCCCCGGTTCGACTACGGGAACGCACCATGGTGCGTCTGCGCGTGGATTCGTCAATCGCGAGCTTCGTCGGCCTCAGCCGGCGTCGACGCGTTCGTTGAGCTGTCGCACGAGTTCCTCGGCATAGCCGATGGCGCTCTCGGCGGCGTCCCTGGGCTCCATCAGCCCCTCGCCGCTGCGCGAGAGCAGCCCGTGCAGGCAGGCCACCGCGGTGTAGTCGAGCAGGGTCATCCCCGGGGCGTGATACTGGAAGCCCTGATGCTCGAGAACCCCCGGGAACGCCGTGCTGCCGTCCTGATCGCGTTTCATGGGTTGCCGCCTCTCCGGGCCCCGACGGGGTTCGGCCGGTCGGCCGCTCGCATGCGGCAGGCGCAGGCGAGCGCCTTGGGGCTCCGGGAATCAGTTAGCAATCCGTGTGCCAAGGCTACCGTCCCCGGGCTCGCCGGAGGGCGTGGGAGGCGTTCAGCGTCGCAGGCGGGAACCTCTCCACGACGCCGTCAGGCCATCGCACGCTGATTGATTCTGGCGTTTCGCCCTCGCCGAACCCGAAGTGGACCCGTGGGTCGTTCGCGCTGGCGTAGCCATACGCGCCGCCGACGAGGCGCGTCTGTCTGCCGCCGCCGCGGGTGTGGATGGTGACGATCGCCCCGGCCGCCTCGCCGCCATCGCTGTCCAGCACCCGGAGGATCAGCCAGCTTCCCCGTGCCGTGACGTTGCGCAAGAGGTGGGCCGGGTGATCGCGGTTGACGACGACGAGATCGACGTCCCCGTCGCCGTCGAGGTCGCCGGCGGCGCAGCCGCGCGAGGCTGCGATCAGCGGCGATGCCGTGCCGCCAGCCGGGGCGACCTCGCGGAATCGCCCGCCGACCTGGCCGGTGAGCAACAGGTTGCCCTCGGCGTAGGGATCGTCCTCGCGCACGGGGCGACCGGCCTGTCGGACGCGGCCGTTGGCAATGAACAGGTCCAGCAGGCCGTCTTGGTTGTAGTCGGCGAACGCGAGGCCGAAGCCGGTGTAGGGCAGGCTCGGGGCGCCGAGGCCGGAGGCGGAACTCACGTCGTCGAAGTGAACCTTCGTGGGGTCGTGATTGAGGTAGAGCGTGTTGGTTTCGTTGCGCAGGTGGGTGATGAACAGGTCGAGGTCGGCGTCGTGATCGATGTCCACCGCCTGTACGCCCATTCCCGCTTCGGGGCGGCCGTTGACGTTGACGGCGCAGCCGCCGAGCAGCGCCTCGTCACGGAAGCGGCCGTCGCCCTGGTTGATCCAGAGCTGGTTGGGCATGCCGTCGTTGGCGACGTACAGGTCGACGTGGCCGTCCTGGTTGAGGTCGGCGGCGACGACGCCGAGGCTCGTGCCGTCCGCCGCCCGCAGCCCCGCCGTTTCCGACACATCCTGAAACCGCCCATTGCCAAGGTTGCGATAGAGCCGGTTGGGCGCCGGAGCGTTGTAGTTCAGCGGGCTGCAGTAGTCCGGCCGGCCGCCGATGGCCACGCAGGTCAGCTCGCGGGCGGGCGACCAGTTGAGGTAGTTGGCGATGAACAGGTCGTCGTGTCCGTCGGCGTCGTAGTCGAGGAACGTTGCGCTGACGCTCCACGAAGCATCGCCAACGCCGGTTGAGTCCGTCACGTCCTCGAAGGAGCCATCGCCGCGGTTGCGGTAGAGGATGTTACGGCCGTAGTTGGTGACGTAGAGGTCGGGTCGGCCGTCGTTGTCGTAGTCGCCCACGGTGCAGCCCATGCCGTATCCGCGATCGCCGACGCCGGCAGCCGTTGTCACGTCTTCAAAGATGCCGTCGCCGCGGTTGCGGTAGAGTACGTTGCCAGGCTGGGTGTCGGGGCCGGCGGAGAGGCTGCCGCCCTGCACGAAGTACACGTCGAGATCGTCGTCACCGTCGTAGTCGAGAAGGCAGACGCCGCCGCCCATGATCTCAGGGAAAAGCCGCCGCTGCTGATGGCCGCTGACATAGGTGAACCGGAGGCCGGACGCCTCAGCCACCTCTTCAAACCACGTGGGTCCGGTGGCGGCCTTCGCGCCGGGTTGGGGCGGTGGTCCACTGCGGCAGGCGCCGGCGAGGGTCGTCGCCAGCCCCGTGATCGCAAGAGCGCGCCGCCGGCGCGCAGACAGCCGGAAACACAGGCTCATACGCGGATCTCACCTTCTCCATGTCGGGTCGAAGCGCTGTGCGAGGGCGAGCACGTCGGGATTCTGCGGGTCGATCCGCCGGGCGCGGTCAAGGGTGACGCGGGCGTCGTCGCGCTGCCCCAGCTGGAGCTGCAAGCGGCAAAGCTGAAGCTGCAGCGGCAGATGGCTCGGATGGCGCTCCGCGACGGCGCGGGCGTGGTCGACGCATCGCGCGAGGTCGCCACGAGCGAAGTAGGCGCGGTAAAGCTCGTTGTGCGCCTGCTCATTGCCGGGTTCAAGGCGGAGCGTGGCTTCAAACGCCTCGAGCGCCTCGTCAGTCCGCTGCAGCGCGCTCAGCGCGCGGCCCTGCACGAGGCGCGCCTGGGCGACGTCGGGCGCGAGATCCACGGCGCGATTGATTTCGTCGAGCGCGGCGGCGGCGTCGTGCTGCGCGAGGCGAACACCGGCCATGTTGATCCGCGCGGCGAAGTCGCCGGGGTCAAGCTCGATGGCCCGCTCAAGGTGGGTGATCGCCCGGGATGGATCGCCCGCGGCGAGACAGCAGGTGGCGAGGTTGTTGAGGACCGCGGTGCTGTCGGGGTGCCACTTGTGCGCTTCGACCATCACCGCGAGGGCGTCGGCCGTTCGGCCCTGGGCGGAAAGCTCGGCCGCGCGCTCGATCTGCGCGTGCAGCGACCGGGCGTGGGTGTCCATCCGCGCGGTCCAGTCGTCGGCGACTTTGCGCGGAGTCGCACCCTTGCCGGCGGTCAACTCGACGCGGGCCTCGTCCAGACGCCCGAGTCCACGGTAGGCCAGCCCAAGCAGGTGCCGGGCGTGGCGGTCGCTCGGGTCGAGCGTGAGCGCCTTTTCAAGGGCGGCGGCGGCCTCGCTGTAGCGCTGCTTCGATAATCGCGCGTTGCCCGCGCCGACGTAGCCCACGGCCGCGCGCGGGGCGAGGCGGACGAATCGCTCGAACACCGCCTCTGCCGCGTCGAACTCACCCTCTTCGAGGTAGGCATACCCGAGGCGATAGAGCGCGGCGGGGAACTCGGGATGCGCCTTCACGATTTCGTCGAGTCCGATTCGGGCCGCCGGGTAGTCGCCCGTCTCACGCAACGCCATCGCGTGGTAAAGCAGCGACTGGCGGTCGCCGGGGCGGATGCGCAGCGCGGCCGCAAAGGCGGCCCCTGCCTCCTCCCACAACTCGTTCGCCGCGCAGACGAGCCCGAGTTCGACCTGCGATTCATGGCGATCGGGTGAAGCTCGCGCAGCGTCGAAGAACGGCCTGACGTATGCGGCGACCTGCGGATCAAGGGTCGCCGCATCCACCTCGAGCGGCATCGAGGTGAAGGCAGTGGAAGCGGGGCCGGTCGTCCGGGTCCACAGGGCGTGGGCACCGAAGGCGCCGGCCAGAAGAACGACACTGAGCGCGACGAGCGCCCGGCGCGCGCGAAACCGCGAGCCCCCGCCGTCGGCCCCTTGCCCCGGCCGACGCTGTCTCTTGCGCCCCCCCATCCGTCGCCCGGAGTCGTCCGACTTCCTGGGCTTCGCTCTCGTCATGTGCAGACTGGCGAGCGGGCGGGATTTGCCTCGCACGGCAGCGTTTCTCCCACGGCGAACGACATGGCCGCAGGCTCGACGCGCGATCCCGATTCTCGCACAAGGACAGTCATGATCGTACAAAAACGGACAGGCTGCTCAAGCAGAATCCGGCAAATCCTCGGCACAAGAAGTGCTGCTGAATAGCACGGCCTCGGCCGGCACCGCGCAGGGCGAGGGTGCGGTCGCACACAGAACCTTGCCGCCGCCGGGGGACGCGTGTAGGCTCTCGCGCCGTGGCGGCAAGGGACCCGAATTCGCCCGCGGCTGACGCCCGGCGACTGCCACTTCGTTCCACGCGAGGCCGAGCGTCTCGCAGGCCCCGGAGAATCCTCTCGATGATGCGAATCACCCGCAGACTTGCGATTCTGTGCCTGGGAGGCAGCGCCTTCGTCTTCGGAAATTGCGCCGGCAACGTCCAGACTGCCGCCCGCGATGGGGCCCTGGATGCCTGGGAGGGCTTCGTGAGCGATACGGTGCTGGGCTTCCTCGAAGGGCTCATCGCCCAGCCGGGCGACGAGGGGTAGCCCCTGCGCGCCCGCCGTAGGCGGCTTGGCGGCCGGGGAGTGCCCGGACGGCCAGTCCCAAGGCGGTACCGAGGCCCTGCGCCATCCCCACAGATGATGCCGGTAAGAATCTCGGCATGCGCATTTCGCGTGCGGTCTGTGTCTGCGCCCTGTCCGCCGTGCGCGCCCGCTTCGAGGGCCAGGAAAACGGCCGGCCGCAGGGCATGGACTTCGAGTGGACGGCCGCAAGCTGGGGCGGGCCGGGGGAGCATAATACCGAGCCGAGAACGCTCCGCCGGGCTGTTCTCAACCGTGTCCCCGAATCGGGCGATATACCGACGAAGGCTCTCTGCGGCCCGCTGCATGGGCCGGCCGCGGGAACCCGCCCGGGCAAGTGGGGATGCGTACGATGTTCACACGCACGCCTGAAGATTCGCAGCGGGTGTTCTGGCCCTATCCTTGGTCCCAGGTCGCCACGGATGGCGTCAGCCCGATCCGCCGTGCCCGCTACGACAGCCTCACCGCTGCGGGGCTGGAGAACTTCGACTACTTCCAGCACCTCTTCTCAGCGTTCCGCTCCGGCAAGACCGAGTGCGCCCGCGGTGAGGTTCTGCCCCAGACTCCGCATCTCGATCCGATCACGCTCTGACACCGGCCGCTCGCAGCTCTTCCGGCTCTGAATGGCTCCACGCGTCGGCGGCACTGTGCGCGCATAGCCGCGGCCGGGACCGCGCCGCACCCTCCGCTCGCCGGTGCCCCTGTTCTTGACACTTCCGGGATTGCCCCTAGCATGAATTCCGGAGCGAAGCATGGGCACGGAGGTCATCAAGGTCACGGCTGACGGGGGTTTCGCCGAGGCCGTGCGGGTGGCCTCGGAGGCTCTGCTGCGCGGCGGCGTGGTCGCCTTTCCGACCGAGACCGTGTACGGCGTCGGCGCCCGGGCGGACCTGCCCGCGGCCATGGATCGGCTCCGCCGGCTCAAGTCCCGTACCGACGGCAAGCCCTTCACCGTCCATCTGGCTCAGCGCGGCGACATCGAGCAGTACGCGCCGAAGCTCTCCGGGCTCGCTGCGCGCCTCGTTCGCAAGGCGTTTCCGGGGCCGCTGACGCTCCTGCTGACCGCCGACCTGGCCGGTGCGCCGGTACTGGTCGGCAGGGATGCCCGGGTGGCGGACGAGCTGGTCAGCGAGGGAGTGATCGGGCTGCGATGCCCGGACGACCCGGTCGCCTCGCGAATCCTCGCCGCCGTGCCTCATCCGGTGGTCGCGTCGAGCGCCAACCTGGCGGGCCGGCCGGCGCCCTACTCCGGCGAGGCGGTGCTGGAAGATCTCGGCGGTCAGGTCGACGTGCTGATCGACGCCGGTGCCACGCGATACGCGCGGCCTTCGACAATTGTCCGCGTGGATGGCGATCGCTACGAACTGGTGCGCGACGGCGTCTACGAAGAGCGCAGCATCCGCCAGTGGGCGATGCTGCGGATCCTGTTCGTATGCACCGGCAACACCTGCCGCAGCCCGATGGGCGCGGCCATCGCCCGGCGCATGCTGGCTGAGCGTGTCGGCTGCCATCCGGACGACCTTGAGGTGCGCGGGATCGTGATCGAGTCGGCCGGCACGAGCGGCGGCTTCGGCGGCGCTTCGGAACACGCGCTGACGGTCGTCGCCAGCCAGGGCGGCGACCTTTCAGGGCATCGCTCGCGGGCGCTGTCGGCCGAAATGCTTCGGTCGGCCGACTACGTGTTTGCGATGACGCAGACCCATCGTGATGTCGCCGCGGCGATGGAGCCTTCGGCGGCCGATCGGATTGTGATGCTGGCGGAAGATCGGGATATCAACGATCCCGCCGGCGGATCGCTGAAAGATTACCAGGTCGCGGCGGACGCCATCGAGCGGGCGCTGCGGGTGCGGCTGGAGGAGGTCGTACTATGAAAGTGGCGTTGGGCAGCGATCATCGTGGATTTTCGGCGAAGGAACGCCTCAAGGCGTATCTCGAGTCCAATGGCCACCAGGTCACCGACTTCGGCTGTGAAGGGACCAACAGCTGCGATTATCCCGACTCCGCCCTGTCCGGGGCGAAGTCGGTCGCGTCGGGCGAGACCGAGCGGGCGATCCTCTTCTGCGGATCGGGCATCGGCATGTCCATCGCCGCCAACAAGGTCTGTGGGATCCGGGCGGCGCTCTGCCACGACGAGCTGACGGCTGAGCTGTCGCGTCGGCACAACAACGCAAACGTACTGTGCCTGCCCGCCGACCTGCTGGGTGAGCAACTCATCCGCCGCGTCGTCGACGTGTGGATCTCCACCGACTACGAAGGTGGCCGCCACGACCGACGACTGGAAAAGATCAGTGAGTACGAGCGCAACGGCCGCTGCTGAGCCGGCCCCGCGGCCTCACGCCGGTCGCGACCGTCATCGCTGTCGAACGAAAAAGGCCGCCCCCGAAATCTCGGGGGCGGCCCTTCTTTCAGACATCGTTGAGCTCCCGGAGCAGTCGCTCCGGGTGGCAATCAACTAGGCCGTGGTCGCGTTGCGGCGGGTGACGGCGATGACGCCGGCGCCGAGCACGAGCACGCCGAGAATGATGAAGCCCCACTCCGAGATCGTCGGAATGGCCGGCGGGGCGCACGAGGGGCTGTTGGCACCAGCCGGGGCGCAAGCCACGCCGTCGCCGAGGTAGTTCAGCGGGAGTTCGCAGGACGTCGCCGCGACGCCGTCGGTGCAGGTCGTGCCGTCGCAGCAACCACCGCTGCAAGCCGGGCTGCCGGCGCAGGTCGTGCCGTCGCCGCGGTAACGCTGGTTGGCCGCGTCGCAGTTCTCCATGGCCACGTTGTCAGCGCAGGTGGCGTCCGTGCAGCAGGCGCCCGAGCACTGGCCCGCCGTGCACGTGGTGCCCGTACCCTTGAACCGACCGCCGACGTTCGCGCAGCCGGCTGCGGTTAGCTCTTCGCAGATGCCGTCGTGGCAGCAGGCGCCGGTGTTCGGGCAGGTGTTCGGGCCGCAGACGCTGCCACAGGGCTGCGCCTCGCCGCCGGCCGTCGCACAGTCTTCAGGGCTGAGAACCTGACAGCCACCCGCAGGCAGGCAGCAGGCGGTCGGAGCGCTGCACGCGTACCCGATGTCGAGCTTCCAGGCCGAACCGGCGAACTGGCCGCCGGCAACCGTGTCGATGTCAACGTATTCCGCGATGCCGCAGCCGGCCGACTTGATGTAGCTGACGCCGGTCGCGCCGTCGTCGTTACCACCGATGAAGAACCCGCCGGTCTGACCCACGCCGGGGGCGAAGAGCTCGACCACGAGGCGCGAGTTGGCGGGCACCGCGACGGGGGCGCCGAAGGTGGCCGTGACGGCCTGGTTCGCAGCGCCGTCCGGAACGAGCACGGTGGTCGACGCAATGGGCGCGCCCATTCCGGCGGTCTCGGGCGGGCAGCCGTTTGAATCGATGTAGAGGCGGACAGTGACGGAGTAGTTCGTGCGGGCATTGGCCTCGACGCCGAACTCAACGCAGTTCACCGTGATGGCCTGGCCGGCGAGGGGGCCGCTGGCGAGGTCGTAGCAGCGGGCCCAGAAGTTGTCCTGCGGCGCGGGGCAGGCGACGCCGGCGCCGGCCTCGATGTTGTCCGGGTTGTTGAGCTGCGAGAGCTCGAGCGGGCCACACGAGGCGCCGCGGAGGTCATCATCGGCGGGGGCCATGCCGTTGTCGCCCGCGACGACCGGGGCGGCCTCGTTCTGCACGAACTGCTCGACGGCAACCGCCGAAGCCGGGAAGAGCGCCGCGCTACAGATCGCCAAGGCGGCGACGATCGAACCGATACGATGCAACATGAGTGTTCCTTCCTGAAGAATCCAACGAACGTTCGTAAAATCGTTTACGCGAACCCATCGAAGCAGTAACCCCAAGAGGTGCCGCTTCGCTGTGGTCGTTTGTCTACAGTAGTTGCGAGGGTGTTGGGGCGCAACAGGCGGGGATCACGCCGGTGGGGCGCGGGCCTGCAGGCCTGCAGCAAACTCGGACTGGCTGAGCCGCTCACACGTGGTGCGCACCCAACCCTTCGGCGCCGCGTACCAGCCGGTGGCCGAAGTCAGCTTGATCGAAAGCCGCACGCGAGATGCCAGCGAGAGCACCAGCGCGTTGGCATAGGCGACAAGGAACGCGACGAAGACGTAGCCGAGGAAGCCGCCGACGACGTTCAGCAGGGCGCCGCCGTCTTGCGTCGCGGCGAGCAGACCGTGACGCAGGCCGAGCGGCGTCAGCGCAAACTCAACGCCGATCCAACCGAGCGCAAGAATAAACGGACTGAAGCCGAGACGACGAGTGATAACCGCGCCGAGCCCCGCGTACGTCGCGGGAATCGCGCTCATCATCAGCATCGAGGCGATCGTCGGACTGACCGGGAAGGTGTCACCGAGCGCCGCGGAGGCGAAGAGGCTCGCGCCCCAGACCGCGCCGGCGCCGGCCGCCGCGAGCGGGCGACAGGTCTTGATACAGTAGAAGAACGGAAGCAGGGCGACGCAGGCGAGGAGCGGGTGACCACCCGTGCCGACGGCTACCGCCATCAGCAGCGCGCTGCCCGCCATCGCGCTCGTCAAAAGCGCGGCGCGAGCCAGACACCCCAGACCCAGCCCCTTCGAACGCAAACGAAACTCCCTCCCTTGCGGGAAGAGCGATAATATCGCTCAGCACTGCATCCTACCAAACGGCGGAGACGCATCCAAGGGATTTCTCGCCTCCGCGCGGCGGGAGACTCGAGGCCGCCTTGGGGCTTATCGGCATGATCGGCCGGGAGCTTCCCCTGGGGATCTGCGGAGCACCTCCGGTCCGAGCCGGCCCGGCCTGCTTTGACGCCCGCTCGCGGGGGGAGATAAGCCAGAAAATGCAGTGTGGTTGCAAGGCACTCGCGTCAGCCATAAGCAAAGCATCCACAATACGTTGCACCTGTCAGTCAGCAGGATCGCTCGCCGGACGGCCTCTTGGCGTATTAGGTAGTTGTAAGGTGCCAGTGGACTCCACCGCCTGCGGGTAGCCGGCGGGCGGTAGTTTCGGCAGGTCCGCCCACATCTCGTTGTGGGGCGACCTGGCTGATCCTAGGGTTTGTAGGAAGCTGTGAGATTCCGAGTTTATAGGGCGAAACCGCTCAAGATTTCGCACCCCCGCGGACGATACTAATAACGCACTCGGACGCTGGTTTCTCCGGGGGAAACGCCATGATCCTCAACATCGCCAACATCCCGCCGAGCTCGCTGGGGACGACGATCGCGCCACCCGCGCCAGCCGGTGACCATCGCACGGCCGATTCTGCCGCCATCGGGGAGGCCTACGACGTGGCATTCTCCGCGGAGTCGATCGCCTTGGCCGACGCGGCCGAGGCGTCCAGCCTCCGGCTGGCCCGGCACCAGGCGATTCGCGAAGAAATCGCCGCCGGGACGTACCTGACGCCGCAGCGAATCGACGCGACCATCGACCGCCTTCTCGACGTCCTGGGCTGATCGCCCGGCCACCACGCTCCATGCCAGAATTGGTTGGTCCGTGCACCCCGGCGCTATCCCGCGCGGGGTGCCGCTGCGCGCCGTCCCGGTCGTTCGAACCGGGGCGAAACCCCCATTCGGACGCGCAACTTCTGCCCCTGCCCCCGGTCTGCCCCTCCATCGGCGGCAAGCCGCTTGGCGATTATGCGCCGCCAAGCAGTGCCAGCCCGCGCCCCGCACCGCCCGCGGCTCCCGGAAGCGGGTCGAATCGTACATTGCCAATGGACCTGCTGCACCACGAGGCGCCACTCAAAGGAAGGGGAGACGGCGTGACGGGTGCCCGCCGCACCTGTGACACCGGCCGGCGCAGCGAGAGTCCTACCCGTGTTGAGGGGCACGGTGGTTCCGAACGGCAGGGGGAGTGCGGCGGGAGGGTGAAGCGATGTCCTACATCGACCTCCAACCGGTCCTGATGGACTGGGACTACGATCCGGATCGCATCTCGACACGGAAGATTCTCGGGGCAGACGGTACGGTGAAGATCCAGCTTCGCGTCGAGCTGGGCCTGCTGCAGATGGAAAGCAAGGGCCGCCCCGACGGGGCGCGCCCGCACGGGCGCGAGACGCTGCTGGGCCACCACAAGGAGCGCCTGGCCCGCTTTGAGAAGAAGAACGGCACGACAGTGGGCTTCGCGCTGTCCGCGCGGGAGTGCAAGGAGCTTCACGAAGAGGCGTCGCTCTACTACCGGCGCTACGTGTCGCTCTTCGTGCTCGAAGAGTTCGAAGACGTGATCGCCGACACGGCCCACAACATCGCGGTGATGGACATGCTCCGTGAGTATGCGGCCGAGGCCGAGGATCGTCGCAGGCTTGAGCCGTTCCGGCCGTACGTGCTGATGATGGACGCCCGCGCCCGCGCGTACCATGCGCTGGGTGAGGAGCAGCACACCAGCGCCCTGGCCCACGTGAACCGCGGTCTGGCGCACATCCGCAGCGTCTTCGAGTCGTGGAACAAGGCAGACGCCTATGAAGCGGCCGAGGAGACCCGGATCCTGCGTGAGCTGCGGCAGGAGATCATGGCCGAAATGCCGCAGGATTCGGTGATCGTCCTGCGCAGCGCGCTGCGTGAGGCGGTTGCCGAGGAGCGATACGAAGAAGCGGCGAAGCTGCGGGCCAAGCTGGCCGAGTGCGGCGACAAGGCCGACAGCGAGCCGGGCCTCGCGGCGTCGTAAGTCTGCCGCAGCCTTCAAACCTGAACAACCCAGCGTACGGGCGGCGCTTGTCGGGGGGCAGCGTCGCCCGTACGTGACGTTTTACTCCGGCGCGGTTTCCGAAGCGGAGGGGGCCGGGCGGCACTCACAAGCACGCCGCGTCAGCCGCCCATGGCGGCCTTGAGCCGCACAAGCTGATCGCCGTCCTGCTTCTTCATGGTGGACAGGACCATCGGCACGAGCAGCTTGGCCAGCCCCTTGCCGTGCACTTCCGCCTTCATGTCGATCTTCGTGCCGTCGCCGTGGGGTGCGAACGTGTAGTGATAGGTGGCCGTCACGCCCATCATCGTCGCCGAGGCGGCGTGACGGTGGGGCGGGGCATGCTCGGTGACTTCGATGACGGCCGAGTGTTCCTTTCCCTTGATGCGCCGCGTCTCGCGGAACTTCGATCCGACGCGCATCGACCCGGGCGTGAGCATCTCGATCTTCGTCACGTCGCCCAGCCAGCGGCTCGCGTTCTGCGTGTCCGTGGTGAAGGCGAAAACCTCTTCCACCGGCCGCGCGATGTGTTCGGTGAGGGTGAATCCGGACATGAGCAACTCCTTTCGACGTGGCGAATGATGCAGACCGGCGGACGCAGCAGCGCGGCGGCGCGCGGCCACCCCGTGCTGGCTACTCTCCGTACTGGGCGACGATTTCTGCCCGCTTCTTGCCGAGAATGTCGTACTTGCGGCCCACCTTCGTAAACGCTTCGATTGCTCGATCGATGTGGCTGAACTCGTGTGCCGCGGAGAGCTGCACGCGGATGCGCGCCAGCCCCTTGCCCACCACCGGATAATAGAAGCCGATGACGTAGATCCCCTCGGCGAACAGGTCGCGAGCAACATCTTGGCTTAGCTTCGCATTGTACAGCATGATCGGCACGATGGGGTGCTCGCCAGGTCGGATGTCGAAGCCGGCTCGGGCCATCCCCTCGCGGAAGCGCTTCGTGTTGGCTTCGAGCTTGTCGCGCAGCGCGGTGGACTCGCTGAGCAGGTCAATGACGGCGAGCGACGCCCCGACGATGGCCGGGGCGACCGTATTGCTGAAGAGGTAGGGGCGCGATCGCTGCCGCAGCATCGCGATAATCTCGCGGCGGCCGCTGGTGAACCCGCCCGACGCGCCGCCCAGGGCCTTGCCGAGCGTCGAGGTGATGATGTCCACCCGGCCGACGGCGCCGCAGTGCTCGGCCGAGCCGCGGCCGGTTCGACCGAGAAACCCGGTGGCGTGGCAGTCGTCGACCATGACGAGGGCGTTGTATTTCTCGGCCAGGTCGCAGATGCGCCCGACCTGCGCGATCGTCCCGTCCATGCTGAACGCGCCATCGGTGACGACCAGGCGGAATCGCGCGCTCGCGGCTTCCTTCAGCTTCACCTCCAGGTCGGCCATGTCGTTGTTGGCGTAGATCAGGCGCTTCGCCTTGCACAGCCGGACGCCGTCGATGATCGACGCGTGGTTGAGCTGGTCGGTGATGATCGCGTCCCCGTCGCCGAGCAGCGGCTCGAACACGCCGCCGTTGGCGTCGAAGCAGGCGGCGTAGAGGATCGTGTCTTCCGTGCCGAGGAACTCGCTGATGCGGCGTTCGAGGCGGCGGTGAATGTCCTGCGTGCCGCAGATGAACCGGACGCTGCTGAGGCCGAAGCCGTGCGTCCGGAGCGCCTCGACCGCCGCGGCGAGCACACGAGGGTGCGACGACAGCCCTAGGTAGTTGTTGGCGCAGAAGTTGATCACCTCGCGCGGCGGCTGGGCCTCGGGATAGCGCACGCGGATGTCGGCCGCTTGCGGGGAAACGATGACGCGCTCTTCCTTGAAGAGCCCGGCCTCGCGGATAGCGTCCAGTTCGCGGCGAAGATGTTCCTGCATGGCGCCGTACATGCGTGGCTCCTGTCGGGTCGGTGGAATGAGGAACGCATCATAGCGGCGCGATGCCGCGGCGGGGAGTGTGCGGCCGGGGCTAGCCCGCCGGGGTGCGTCGCTCTGCCATCGGCCTGGCGGCGGCTGACAGTGACTTGAGCCGGGCGGGGCGGGGGAAACCGTGCACCTCGCCCGCGAGGCCGGCGAAGAAGGACAGGGCGTTGATACCCAGCGTGCGCGTGCGGTAGCCGCCCTCCTGCACGATGAGCGTCGGAAGACGCAGTGCGCCAAGCAGGCGACCGTTATCCTCCAGGTCTCGCGGGGTGAGCGACCATGATCCCGTGGGGTCGCCCTTGGCGGTGTCCAGCCCGAGCGCGACGACCAGGAAGCTGGGCGCGAATCGCCTGATCCGTGCGCAGGCGCGGTCCAGCGCCTCGCGATAGCGCTTGCCGTCGACCGACTCGGGCAGGGGAAGGTTGAGGTTATACCCGTCGCCCTCGCCGCGTCCCTTCTCGTCGGCAAAGCCGGAAAAGTAGGGATACGCGAAGCGCGGGTTGCCGTGGATCGAGATGGTGAGCACGTCCCTGCGCTCGTAGAAGATCACCTCCTGGCCGTTGCCGTGGTGATAATCGATATCGAGGATGACGACGCGGCCGTGCTTGCTGAAGTACTGCGCGGCCACGGCGCAGTTGTTGAAGTAGCAGAAGCCGCCGAAGGCGCTGTATTCCGCGTGATGCCCCGGCGGGCGCACCAAGGCATAGGCCAGGCGGCTGCCGCGCAGCACCGCCTCCGCCGCCGTCATCGTGCAATCCACAGCCCGCTTGGCGGCGAGATACGCGTTGAGGTTGAGCGGCGTGAAGGTGTCGATGCAGTAATACCCCGCGCGAACCGCCAGGTCCTTCGGCGCCCGGGCCGCGTTCCTCACCGGGAAGACGTAGGGATAAACCGACTTGCCGGGCCCGATCTCACCGCAGACGCGCTTGAGATAGTCCACATAGTCGCCCTGGTGCACCTCGCGGATGTGCGACTCGGGGAATTCCTTGGGCTCGATGCGCCGGAACATCCCCGTCGGTTCGATCTCGCTCAGGATCGCGCGGATTCGGACCGGGGCTTCGACGTAGCCGCGCTCGCGAACGTGGTGGATGTCATGCTTGTCGTTGACCACCAGCAGGACCTGTTCGCGGGTCGTCCGCGGGCCGGTTGGGGGGAGGACGGGCGCAGGGGGCGGTTCATGGGGCAAAGCGACCGGCTCGACCGGCTGCGGCCGATGCGCGGGGCGGGTGTACTTGTAGTCCCGGAGGCGGACCGACCCATCGCGGAACGACTCGACGACCAGCTTCACATATTCCGGCGGGCAGAGGTCGGCGTACTTGCGCTCGAGAATGGTGCGAACAATCGGCCGGATCCGCTCCTCGCGCAGAATCTGCCCCTCGGAGAAGTCGTGCAGCACGAGATGCGGCATGTCCTTGTCGTCGGCCTTGATGGGCGCTTCGTAGTTGGCGCCGATGATCGGCCGCGCTCCGAACCGCTCGTAGAACCGCAGGCGAGCGGTGTTCTGCTTGGCCAATTCGATCGACGAGCAGGCCGCCGGATCGTCTGGCAGGCACTCGAAGAGCAGCCCCAGCGCCCCGAGGTCGCGGCACTCCTCGCACAGCCGTTCGTAGAGCGCGCCTCCGACGCCCGACCCGACGAGCTTCCGCGTCGTCGCGAGGTAGTCGAGGTAGCAGAAGCGCAGGTCAGGCTCGTGGGACACCAGGGCGAAGCCGCGGACGTCGCCACGGAGCTCGGTCTCGGCCACGAAGAGGAGGTAGCGGAAGCGGTACTTGACCGGGTTTTTCAGCTTGGCCGGCAGGCCGGTCACGTCGCGTTCGTCGGCGAGCGAGAACTGCGCGCGGAGGATGTCCTGAACCTGCGCGATGGCCTTGCGATCGACCGGCGCGATATCGTCAAAGACCCGGCGGATGCGGAACATACGCCGTCCATCCTAACGCCATCGCACCGGAAGTGAAGGTATCGCCGCTACTTACGCGGGTCGCGGGTCCGCGCCGCGGGGCCCGGCTGGAAGCGGGCCGCAAGATGGGACGCAGAGAGCGCGGAGGAGACGCAGAGTGCGCGGAGGCGCGCTACCTGCCGGGCCGCGGGCGCTTGATACACGCGAGCGCGAGGCCAAGGACGCGCCGTCGGCCGCGGGGCTCGCGTGATGGCGCTGCGAAGTCCTCAATTCGTGATTCGTAATTCGTAACTCGTAATTACTTGAGGATTGGCAGGGCCGGGAACTTTCCGCCAAGGATCCGCGTGGCGTCGGTCTTGAGCCAGCCCTCGAGCATCGTCGCGTAGACGCGGCGGAAGTCGAGGTCGAAGGCGACGTCGCCGCGGTGCAGCTTGGTGAGGTCGGGCGACTTGCCGACCAGCCCGGGCTTGACGGCCTCGCCGACGACGAAGAGCGGAGCGGCCTCGCCGTGGTCGGTGCCGCCAGAGGCGTTCTCGGCCACGCGGCGGCCGAACTCGGAAAAGGTCATCAGCACAACGCGTGAACCGTTGCCCGTCCGCTCCATCGCGCGGACGAACGCCTGGATCGCCGCGCCCAATTCGCGCAGCAGGTTCCCGTGGCGCTCGCCCTGGTTGGCGTGGGTGTCGAAGCCGCCGAGCGATACGTAATAGACCGTGGTGGGCAGCCCCGCGACGATCATGCGGGCGACGTTTTCGAGCGACTGGGCCAGGCGGCCGCGGGGGAAGCGGGCGCCGGCGATCTCCTTGCGGGCGGCGGCGCGGATTTCCTCGACGCAGACGGCCGTGTCCAGCGTGCTCCGCCGCAGGAAGCCCAGCACGCTGGGCTGTTCGCCACGGCGGTTGGCTTTCCCGTCGCCGGTCGCGTCCTTGCCTGGGGCGTCGCCTTCGTGCATCCCGTCGCCCGCCAGGTTGCTGACCCGTTCCGCCCCGCGGAACTGCCAGTTGCGCGGGTCGTCGGTGGCGATGGGCATGAACTTCTGCCCCATCATGCCAAGCGGCATCTCGTCGGTCAGGGCGATGCCCATTTTCGGGTCGGGGTCGGCGCCTTTGCATTCGCTGTCGAAGTAGCGTCCGAGCCAGCCCTCGTGCAGCCGGTCGTCGGGAGAGGCGGTCTGCCAGATGCGCGTGCCGACGAAGTGCGAGCGGTTCGGGTTCGGATAGCCGACGTTCTGCACGATGCTCAGTCGGCCGTCGTCCCAGAGCTGCTTGAGCCCCTCCGCCTTCGGGTGCAGACCGAGTTCGTCGTTGAGCTTGAGCACCTCGTCCTTCGCCACGGCGAGGCGCGGGCGCTCCCGGTAGTACGGATCGGCGGCGTAGGGAATGATCGTGTTCAGCCCGTCGTTGCCGCCGGCGAGCTGGATGACAACGAGAATCCGGCCGTCCCTGCCCGCCGCTGCGGCCGTGTCTCCGGCGGCCAGCGCACTGACCGTGTCGAAGAGGAAGGAGGGTACGGTCGCGCCGAGCCCGACCAGCCCGAGCCCCCGGGTGACAAACTCGCGGCGGGTGAAGGGATGGACGGGATTCATGGCGTTGCTCCGGCCTGCGACCAGGATCCTCTGCGTTCAGTATCGCAGATCAGCCCGGCGGAATCGAGGATTCACGCTGGGCCACCGATCAGCAGAACGAGCGCGGAAACACGGCTATTGCCCTGAACCGGGCCGGGCAGGTCCGAAAACGCCTTGCGGTCATCGCGTGGTTCGCGGTCTGGGCGTCTTGACGTTTCGACGTGTTGGCGTTTCCGCGTTTACTTCAACCACCGCCGGAAGCTCCGCCCCACGTCGAGCCGCACTTTGCCGGCGCCGTAGGCCTGCGTCGCCGCGGCGGTGGTCGCTCGGACGTCTTCAACGGTGACGAACACCGTGGGGTCGATCTCCTTCGCCATGCGGATGACGTCCTGAGCCATCCGCCGCGGCACGACGGCCATGCAGATCGACACCGGGCCCTTGAAGCCCCGGCCGGTCATGCTGGTTACGCTCAGGTCGGCGTAGCGGAGCCGCTCGGCCACGGCCTGGTGTTCGCCCTGCGAGACGAAGCTGACCGTCTGCGTGCCGAGTGCCAGCTTGCTCTCGATCCACATGCCGAGGGCGTTGCCGGTGGCGAAGCCGCCCGCGTAGGCGACGAGGTTCATCCACTGCGAAAGGTGGGACAGGATCGCCGATACGGCGATCACCCAGATCAGCACCTCGAAGAAGCCCAGCACGAACGCGACGGCCCGCTGGCCGCGCATGACGCAGATCGTGCGGACTGTCCCGATCGAGACGTCCGTCACGCGGGCAAAGAAGATGAGGACAGGCAGCCACTCGCTGTGACGCGCGACGAAATCCTGAATGGACATACGGCTCCGTGAGGATCAAACCGGCGGTGCGGGGGGACCTCGGCCCCCCGGAAATAGTAGTACGATGACACCGCAGTCCGGGTTGCGGCGGCGGGGGGAATCCCCAGCGCCCGTTCCGGTCGAGAACCGCCCGGACCGCGGGAGGCTACCCCCGGCCCGCCGCGCCCAGGATCCGGTCGATGACCGAGGCATAAGGGATGCCCCCGGCCTCCGCCGCCGCGGCGAACCCGGCATCGGGCGACAGGCAGGGGTTGGCGTTGATCTCCAGCACCCAGGGCAGCCCGGCGGCGTCGACCCGGAAGTCGACCCGGACGTAGCCGCGGAGTCCGAAGGCGTCCCAGCAGCGGACGGCAAGCTCCCGCAGTCGGTCCAGCAGGGGGGCGTCGGCCGGGGGGAAGTCGAAGCCGCGCGGGGTGTGCGTGTACTCGAAGGAGTCGGCGTCCCATTTGGCGGCGTAGCCGACGAACTTCGGCTTGTCCGCGGGGTAGTCGACGAACCGGATCTCGGCGGGGGGGAGCACGTCGCACCCGCCGTCCGCCCGCGAGAGCAGGGACAAATTGAACTCGCGGCCGTCGATGTACTGCTCGGCGAAGGCCTCACCCCCGAGCGACCCCGCCCGCTCGGCGATCATCCGCCGCAGCTCGGCCTCGTCGTGCACGGCCACAATCGAGTCGTCGGTCAGGCCGACGGAGGCTTCCTCCCAGACGGATTTGATGATGAAGGGGGGAAGTTGCGAGTTGCAGGTTGCAAGTTGCAAGTGGGGAGGTGCGGGTGCGTCGCCGGTTCCCGCCTTACTCGCAACTGGCAACCTGCCCGTTCCCACTCGCCACGCCGGCGTCGCGATGCCCGCTTGCGCGAGCAGCTTTTTGGTGAGCAGCTTGCTCGTGGTCAGCAGCAGGGCTTCGGCCGACGAGCCGGTGTAGGGGATGTGCAGGGCTTCGAGCAGTGCGGGAGCGAGGTGCAGCAGCCGGCCGTGACCTTCGATCGACTCGACGAGGTTGAACACGAGGTCCGGCCGGTCGGCCGCGAGCGTCTTGGCCACGGTCGCCAGGTCGAGCGTGACGGGCAACATCGAACACCGCCAGCCTCGCGGCTCGACCACGGCGCGCACCGCCTCGGCCTGCACGAGGGCGTCCAACTCGTCGGGGCGTGCGCCGGGGGGAATTCGGTCGTGAAGGAAGGTCAGGTGCATGGGCGGCCGCGATTGTAGCACAGGCCGGGTAGAAGGAGGAACCGCAGAGGGCGCGGAGTGCGGACGCGGAGAGCACGGAGGCGCGCAAGGCTCCCGCGGGTTGCCTCTCTCCTCTCCGCTGCCAAGATCGTGTCGCTCCCTGTCGGGGGCTTGTCCGTTCGTGGGGGATGCTGCCCCAGGGCTCGCGCCCTGGGCTACTATGTTTCGTCGCTTCGCGACTCGGGCTAACCGGCGGGAAGTGCTCCGGGGTTTTCTCGCGCGAGAGGCCGGCAGCGCGTCTCCGTGCCCTCTGTGGTTCCTCTCCCGCGGCTACCGCGAAGCGACGACATGCGCCGGCAGCGGGCCCACTTCGGCCTTGATCGGGCGCGACAGTCGTTCGCGATCGGCACGCGTAGCGGTCTTCACCCGCTCCAGCGCCGAGGCGGCGATCCGGCGCATCAACTCCAGGTAGGGCATGCCCACCATCAGGCAGAGGATCGGCAGGTCGGAGTGCTCCGGATGCAGCCCCGGCAGCGGATTGGCCTCCAGCACGTAGAGCCGCCCGTCCGCTCCCTGGCGAAGGTCGACCCGCCCGCCGTCGCGGCAACCCAGCGCCCGCCAGGCGTCCAGCGACAGCGAGGCGGCCTCCTCGGCGATCGGCCCGTCGGCCAGGACGTACTGGCAGAGCTCCTCGCATTTTTCCTTGTTGACGTAGGTGTACGAATGAGCCTCGGCGTTTTCGAGGAACAGCACCTCCAGCGTCCCCACGGCCACGGCCGTTTCGCCCGTACCGGTGATGCCGACGGTCAGCTCGCGGCCGGGCAGGAACGGCTCGACCAGCACGGGCTGCTTGAACTCGACGAGCAGCCGGCGGCAGACGCGGTCGAGGTCGGCCGGCGTGTCGACCTTCGACTTGGCGTCGATCCCCTTCGCCGTGCCCTCAGCGACGGGCTTGGCGAACAGCGGATAGGGGAGCTTGACCTTCGCGATGTCGGCCGGGGTTTCGACGACGGCGAAGTCGGTCGTCCGCACGCCCGCGTCGCGGAGGACGCGCTTGGCCACGCCCTTGTGCAGCGTCACCGCGGCCGCCAGCGGATCGGCGAAGGTGTAGGGGATGTCGTAGGCATCGAGCAGCCCGGGCACCTGCGACTCGCGGCCGTAGCCCGCGACGCCTTCGCAGATGTTGAAGACGAAATCCCACCGGTCGCCCTTCGCCAGCCGCGAAACGAGCGCGCGGATGTGGCCGATGCGGTCGGTCTC
>CAYRSS010000022.1:0-61443 GCA_964426945.1 uncultured Phycisphaeraceae bacterium | reverse complement strand
ACATCAGGGTGAGTTCGCTGTCGACGAGAGCGGGGCAGCAGAGAGCGCCCTTCACATGGACCTCGACCTGGCAACTGGAGGAGTTGCCGCAGGTGTCGTTGGCCGTGAAGGTCACGAGATGCGGATCATTGCCGCACGTTGGCGAGAACACCGCCGGCACCGTCGAGCCGATGAACGCCACGTCGTTGCAGTCGTCCATCGCCGTCGGCGTGGGGATGTCTACCTGGTCCGAAGGAATGCCATCGGGGCTGGTGCAGGTGACGACGATCGGCAGGTCAAGGCACGTAATGGCCGGCCCGGTCGTGTCCTGGATCACGAAGTTCTGCGCGCAGGTGGCTTCGTTGCCGGCGTTGTCAGTCGCCGTCCACGTTCGGTGGACCTCGGCGTAGCAGGTGTCGCCGACGATCGAGGAGGCAGGAAGCACGTCCACGTCCTCGTCGCAGTTGTCCGTGGCCGTCACCACCGGCGGCGGGGGCGGCTGCATGCACTCCAGCTCGGTCGGGCCGGGATCGGGGCAGCCCACCAGCGTGGGCGGCGTGACGTCGCCGGGGCACAGCGGGTTGTTGCCGAACTGCAGCCCCATGAACACGACACCACCGGTGTCGAGTGCCTGGCGGTCGGAGATCACAAGCGTCCAATCGCCCTGAGCGTCCATGCCGTCGAACGACGAAAGCAGAAGCGTGGGACGGGCGGGGCCTGCGTAGTTGTCGATTCCGGTTGAGGGTCCGTCGTAGCAGTCGAGCGGAACCGCGGCCTCGTCATCAATCACAAGCCGCTGAGCCGCCGACCCGAAGTCGTCCGCCGAGTAGCCCAATGCGCCGCCGCCCGGGCAGAAGCCACCTGGGACGCCGGATCCAGAACCCGGCCTGGAGAAGAGCGTGACCGCGGTTCCACCGTGCACCAGCGCGGCGACCAGGTCTCCCTGGAATGTGTGCTCGATCTCGAGGTAGACGTTCACGTCGTTCACGATGAACGAGTTGGGGATGTTGAGCGTGTACGACGCGCCGACCGGATCGTTGTCCGGGATGCCGTCGCCGACGAAGTTGGTACCGTAGATCGGCGGGGCGAGGACGTCGCAGTTCGGAAACTCGTCAAGGAACGTGCCGCCGGCCAGCTCGCATTCGGTCGGTGTCAGCTCTTCGCAGCCGCAATCCGTGCAGCACGGCCCGACGAGCTCGAGAATCAGCGGACAGTCGACTGCGTCGTCACACTCGTCTCCGTCTTCGGATACGGTGAGCTCGAAGTCGCCCGTCTCGCCGCCGAAGCCGAACACCACGATGTAATACGGCGCATCCTGCACCGAACACCACTCGACCGTCGAGCCTCGATTATCATCGATATCCAGGCTGTCGCAGGCTTCCACAAAGTCTCCGGCCTGGTCGTCGTTGCCGGCGACGCAGATGGGCTCGTCGCACGTGGCACAGTACACATGCAGTTTCGTGTCAAAGTCAGTGCCCGGGTTGCATGTGGTGGCGGTCATCGTGTTGCCGGTACCCAGAACGCGGTACCAGACCTCGCCGCCTGGGTCGGAGTGCGAGGTGCCGCAGGCCTCAAGTGCAGGCGGCTCTGGCGAAATGGGCTGTCCGTCGGTCGAACCACTGAGCGTGACCGGGAGCGGGCCGTCGATGAAGGGAGCGGTGTCGCAGAGGCGCGGATCGCAGGCGTTGCCGGTGCACTCGGTGCCGGCGCCCATCCACTGGCCACCCAATTCCTCGACGCACGCCGCCTCGCTGGTTGGCTCGCAGGCTGTCTGCTCGCCGCCCTTGCCGAAGTTGAAGCAGCACGCGCCGACCGGGCCGAGCCCCGAGCGCACGCGGAGCGCGAACTGCAATGCGATGGGGCCGCGCAGCGGGCCGAATTCGGAGACCCGGATGAAATAGGTCTGGCCGGACTCCGTCTCGAAAGACGTGCACGAGTCTGTCACGTCCATCGTTTCGCTGTAGCAGGCCGCAGTCGGGTCGGCGTTAGCGCCGCCTGGGCCCAGGTGGCAGTTCTCGTTACTGACGATCAGATTGCCACTGCAAGCGTCGTAGATCTCCAGCAGGGTGTCGAACCCGCTGCCGCAGGTGTCCACGAAGGTCATCGCATCAAGGGCCTCGAACCGGAACCAGCCCTCGGTTCCGTCGAACGTACGGCTCTGGTTGTCCTTGGGCAGGGCGACGGCCGACTCGCAGAACTCGCCGCCGCGAGCACAGTCGACGGACGCGCAGTCGACGCCTTCGCCATGAAACAGGCCGCCGGCGGCGAGGCACGAGCCGATCGAGCGCGGTTCACACGCGATCAGGCCGCGATTCTCCTCCGATGCGAGGCAGCAGGCGCCCGGCGCGCCGCAGTAGTCCTCCGCCTCGCCGACGCAGATGCCGTCCCACTGTTCGAGGCAGCAGTAGGGGTCGATGCTGCATACCGCGAAACAGCACGCCTCGTCGGAGCAGCCCGGCCCGCCATTATTCGTGTCGCAGCTCGCGGGATTCGAGGGGCCGCAGACGGTGCAGGGGGACTCCGATGTGCACTCCGTGCCGTCACCGAGATAGAGCCCACCACCGGACTGGCAGTCCGCCTGGTTCGTCACGACGCAGTCGCCGCGCCCCGGATCGCCCGAAGGGCTGCAGCACGCGCCGAATCCATAACAGGCGAAGTCGACACAGATCTCGTCCGCCGGGCACGCCGCCCCGGAGCACCCGTCACACTCCGCGACGCAGGTGCAGACATCGTTTTCACAGATAGCGCCGGGATCGCATTCCTCATCCACCGCGCAACCAGTGCCGCGCAGGAGGGGCACGGAGATCCCCATCTGGCCTGCCGCCACGCCGGCGAGATGCGCCCGGGCGTCGCGACTTGCCACCGCCGCGGACGATCCCCAAGCGATCGTGGTCGCAGCAATCGACGCGATAAGCAGCCAAGTGCCTTTTGCGGCCATAGATCCGTCACCCTCTATTGAGTGTCTCGATGCGAACTCGCCGGCGTTGGCACGTCGGCGAGTTCTGCGCAGTCGAAGCAGGTCAGACGCGCCCGCGAAGAACGTCCCCGGCGGGGGACAAAGGGAGCTGGATGGCACGCAGACGGCTTCGCCCGTCGGGCCGCCATCGACCTACCGTCGCCGATGGCGGTAAATGGCCCGATGCGTTCGATGCTACAGGAATGCCACCTCTGATTCAATAAGTTGTGATAAAACAGGGGCCCTTGCGGACGCGCCGCCATGTTAGAAGCGGTAGACCCCGTGCCGGCGAAGGGTCCGGATAAACCGCGGGAGGCGGGACGGTTGCGCAAAGAAACAGGGCCGGCATCTGGCGATGCCGGCCCTGCGGGGCAATCGATGGAACGAGCCGCGGTTTGCGGCGGGAGCCTTACATCCCGAGCATGGCGCCGATCTTCGGGCCCCAGGCCACGATCAGCCCGGCGAACACGACGCTGACCATGCTCATGAGCTTGATGAGGATGTTGAGCGACGGGCCGGAGGTGTCCTTGAACGGATCGCCCACGGTGTCGCCCACGACGGTCGCTTTGTGGGCTTCGGAGCCCTTGCCGCCGTAGTTGCCCTTCTCGACGTACTTCTTGGCGTTGTCCCAGGCGCCGCCGGCGTTGGCCATGAAGATGGCCACGGCGAAGCCGGAGGTCAGCCCGCCGGCGAGCAGGCCCATGACGCCCGCCACGTCGAAGACCAGGCCGACGAGAATCGGCACGGCGATCGCCAGCATCGACGGGAACACCATCTCGCGCTGCGCGCCGCGGGTGGAGATGTCCACGCACTTCGCGTAATCGGGGATCTTCTCGCCGTTGTGCGTCACCTGGCCGCGCGGCCAGTTCTCGGCGTTGCGCGAATCGGCCTCGCTCATACCCTTGGTGGCGACGAGGTACGACGCGACCTTGCGGAACTGCTCACGGCACTCAAGCATCATCTTGTAGGCCGCACGACCCACCGCCTGCATCGTCAGGGCGCAGAACACGAACACGAGCATTACGCCCGAGAACATGCCGCACAGCACCTTCGGGTTCATGAGCGTCACGTTGTAGTAGTCCATGTACTGCTGCAGCGACGCCTTGTAGGCCCGCACCACCTGGACGTTATGCGACACGCCTTTCTCGTCGGTGACAGTCGCCTCCTGGACGTGGCTGTTGTCCTTGAGCATCGGCGTGAGGTTCGTCAGGCGGGCCTGCTTCATGCCGCCGGTCTCGAGCATGCGGTCGAAGATTGGCGTGACCCCCTCATTCAGCAGCATGTACGAATCGAACGAGCTCTCGCGCGTGCCCTTGCCGATCTTGGCGGCGAACTTGCCGTAGCCCATGTAGTAGACGTCGCCTACGGCGGCGGCGGAGTCCGTCGTAGACGCCGGGTCAACCGTGGCCATGTAGGCCATACCCTCGCGGACCAGGCCTATGCGCACCTCTTCGACGTACGCAGCGAGCAGGGCGAGCGCCGTCAGCGCCGCCGAGCCGATGGCAAAGCCCTTGCCCGTCGCCGCGGTCGTGTTGCCCAGCGAGTCGAGCGCGTCGGTGCGCTCGCGGACTTCGGGCTTCTGGCCGGTCATCTCGGCGTTGCCGCCGGCGTTGTCGGCGATCGGGCCATAGGCGTCCGTCGCCAGGGTGAAGCCGAGCGTCGCGAGCATGCCCACCGCGGCCAGGCCCACGCCATAGAGGCCGAGCATGAAGTTGGTCGTGCCGCCCGCGAGCGAGAACGACATCATGATCGCCAGGATGATGATCGTGAGCGGAGCCCAGGTGCTGATCATGCCCTCGCCGATGCCGGCGATGATGACCGTGGCCGGACCTGTCTGGCCCTGTTCGGAGATTCGCCTTGTCGGGGCGAAGTCGTAGCTGGTGTAGCGCTCCGTGAACTGGCCGATACCCCATCCGGCCGCGAGGCCGACCACGACGGCCATCGACACGCCGAACCAGCTCACGCCGCCGACGCTGCCGAGCAGCAGGTACGAGATGAGGAAGGTGGCCGCGAGGATCACGCCGCTGGAGGCCAGGAGACCCAGGTTCAGGGCCTTCATCAGCTGGGCCATCGAGGCACCTTCCTCGGTCTTCACGAGGTTGATGCCCGCCCAGATGCTGGCCAGGATGCCTGCGCCGGCCACGACCATGGGGACGGTCAGCAGCCGGACGGCATCCGCGCCGACGGTGGCGCTGCCGATTTCGTACGCCGCGGCAACGCCGAGCGCCGCCGTGGCCAGGATCGAACCCGCGTACGACTCGTACAGGTCCGCGCCCATGCCCGCCACGTCGCCGACGTTGTCGCCGACGTTGTCGGCAATGGCCGCCGGGTTACGCGGATCGTCCTCCGGGATGCCCGCCTCGACCTTGCCGACGAGGTCGGCGCCGACGTCAGCGGCCTTGGTGTAGATACCACCACCCACGCGGGCGAACAGAGCCTGCGTGCTGGCGCCCATGCCGAACGTGAGCATCACCACGGTGATCTCGTGCATGGACATTTCGGAGAAGAAGTAGAGGGCGGCGAACCAGCCCGTGATGTCGAGCAGGGCGAAACCCACCACGACCAGGCCCATCACCGCGCCGGCGCGGAAGGCGACCTGAAGACCGCGATTGAGGCTCTGTCGCGCGCCGGCCGTCGTGCGATGCGCGGCCATCGTCGCCGTACGCATGCCGATGTAGCCGCAGATACCGCTGAAGATACCGCCGGAGAGAAACGCGAACGGCACCAGCCAGTGCTGAACCTTCAACCCCAGCGCCATCCACGAAAGCACGATGCACAGCAATACGAATACGATGGCCACCACCCGGTACTGCCGGAAGAGGTAGGCCATCGCACCGTCACGGACATAGCCGGCGATCCGGATCATGTCCGGGTCGCCCTCGTCGGCACTCTGCACCTCCAGGTAGTACTTGCGGGCCATAACCAGCGCAACGACAGCGCAGATCGGGGCCACGAACCACAGGAAGTGCATCTTCGCTGTCGGGTCGCGGCCGACCTTCTCCTCGCCGGTTGCGGCGGGGGCCGTCGCCGGGGCGGCGGCAGCGGGCTGCGCGGCCGCGGGGGGCGTCGCTTCGCCCTGTGCCGAAGCGGCCGGCGTGGTAAACAGGGGGAACAGCAGGCCCAGCAGGGGTAGCAGCAGCACCGATCTTGTGCTCAACGAAGTCTCTCCTTCCAATGGCGGCCCGGGCCCCGTGGCCCCGGGATCGTCAGGGATGTCGGCGGAACCAGCCCCCGGCGTACCGCGCCGCACGCCGCCGAGCCTGCCGCCTGGTTGTCTACGGTGTACGGGCGCAAGTCCTGTTGCGGCCGCGTCGGTCACCGCTGAGGGGCGGACTATAGCAATCCGCCCGCACCGCGGCCAACCGCCTCCCCGGCCGGCTGCGCCCGCTGAAACCCCCCGGAGCGCCAAAACCGCCGAGGTGGTCGAGGCAGCGTAGCGATCCATGGCCCCTAGTGCAACTGCATTACGCGATTTTTCATCGGCTCTGGCGGCCAGCCGGTCAAGCCTCCCGCGGATCGTTAGCGCCGCATCTGTCCAAGCCGGGAGCGCAGCTTTGATCGAGGCGCGGATCAAGCTCATCTGCTTATTGAATAATGGTTTATGCGCAGATTGAGGTCAGCGGGTTCTCCGAATGGGCGGCGCGCTTGCCCGAATTCGGGTGGGCCGCTACCCTCGCCGCCCGCAAGCGGTCGCGCCGGCCGCGCGGAGGAGCCCCATGCATCCCCCTGTATTCCGCGACCTCCGCGCGTACATCCGCGACGTGGCGGACTTCCCCAAGCCCGGCATCGTGTTCAAGGACATCACGCCGCTCCTGCGCGACCCGGGCGCCCTGTCTCTCGCCATGGAGATGATGGCTCAACCCTTCCGCGGCCAGCATGTGGACGTGGTGGCCGGCGCCGAGTCACGGGGGTTCATCTTTGCGATGGCACTGGCCGCCAAGCTGTCGGCTGGGTTCATTCCGGTTCGCAAGCCCGGCCGCCTGCCCTGCCCGACGCGGCGCGAAGATTACGACTTGGAGTACGGCAGCGCCACGCTGGAGATGCACGAAGATGCGCTGCGCCCTGGCGACAGGGTGCTGCTGGTGGACGACCTGCTGGCCACAGGGGGGACCATGGCGGCGTGTTGCCGGCTGGTGGAATCGCTCGGGGCCACGGTGGTGGGGGCGGCGTTCCTGATCGAACTGAGCTTCCTGGACGGCCGCGCCAAGCTGCCCGAGCGCAGCATCCACTCGGTCGTTGTCTACTGACGCCGGAGTCAGGGGGCCCCGTCGTCCGCGCCGGCCTCGGCGCCCACGGGCGCCGCGTCGTCGGCAGCGGGCTTTTCACTTCCTTCGCCGAGAAACTGCGTCTCGCACAGATTCCGGTAGAAGGTGCATCGCTTCAGCAGCTCGGCGTGCGT
Organism: uncultured Phycisphaeraceae bacterium; assembly: GCA_964426945.1. Taxonomy (GTDB): domain Bacteria; phylum Planctomycetota; class Phycisphaerae; order UBA1845; family UBA1845; genus CAYRSS01. The sequence goes on along the minus strand of CAYRSS010000022.1, from coordinate 54,109 downwards.
CCCCGAGTCGACGATCCGGCCGGCGTCCATCACGACGATGCGATCCGCGAATTGGATGGTCGAGAGGCGGTGGGCGATGACGATCACCGTGCGGCCCTTGGCGAACTCGCGCAGGGCCGCCTGGATGTGACGCTCGCTCTCGGTGTCGATCTGGCTCGTCGCCTCGTCGAAGATGAGCATCGGTGCGTCGCGGTAGATCGCCCGCGCGATGGCCAGCCGCTGCCGCTGTCCGCCGGAGAGCGTGGTGCCGCGCTCGCCGAGCGCCGCGGAAAATCCGCCGGGGATCTGCTCGATGAAGTCAATCGCCCTCGCCCGCCGGGCCGCGTCGCGGGCTCTGGCCTCGTCGGGGTTCGCGTCGCCGTAGGCGATGTTCTGCAGCGGCGTGCCGCCGAACACCACGGCTTCCTGGCTGACGAGGCTGATCTGCCGCCGGAGCTGCGTGAGGTCGGCCTGTCGCAGGTCACGCCCGTCGTATCGCACCACGCCCGCGCCCGGATCGAAGAACCGGGGAATCAGGCTCACCAGCGTCGTCTTGCCGCAGCCGTTCGGGCCGACCATCGCAACTGTTTCGCCGTGCCGAATGGTGAGGTCGATGTCGCGCAGCGCGGGGGTCTCGGCGCCGGGGTAGGTGAAGTGCACGCTTTCGAAGGTTATCGACTCGCGCAGCGGGCCCACGGCCTCGTGGCCGCTGGAGAAGTCGCGCTCGATCGGAGCGTCAATGATGTGGAAGATCCGCTCTGCCCCGGCTGTCGAGCGCATCACGCGCACGTACACGTCGGAGAGCTTGCGGATCGGATCGAACATCATCGAGAGCATGGCGCCCAGCGTCAGGAACTTCGCCAGCGACAGCTCGCCACCCAAGACGCGCCCCGCGAACCAGATCGTAAGGATCGATCCGGCGATCACGGCGACGGTTTCCATCACCGGCGTGGTGATCGCCTGGAGCTTCGCGAGGCGGAGTTGCTGGCGGAACATGCTGCGGTCGACGTAGTCGAGTCGCATTGCCTCCTGCGCCTCGGCGGTGTACGCCTTGACTGTGCGGATGTTCTGCAGGCTGGTCGTGAGGGCGTCGATCATCATCCCGAAGCCCTCGAGCAGCCTGCGATTGAACTTCTTGACCTTGCGGCCTATCAAGTAGAAACCGCCCACGGCGAGCGGGCCCACCACGAGCAGGACCAGCGTGATCCGCCAATCGACGAAGAACGCCGCCACCAGCAGGAAGACCGCCGCGATCGGCTCGCGCAGGAACTTGCCGACGAACGCGATCAGCCCGCGCTGGATCTCCTGGATGTCCGTCACGAACCGCGACACCATGTCGCTGCTGCGCTCCGCGGCGAACCACGTCATCGGAAGCTGCAGAGCCCGGTCATAGAGCTGCTCGCGCAGCAGAAGCATCGCGTGCAGCACCGTCGCTGAGAGCAGCACCTCGCCCAGGTAGCGGAAGATGTTGGTCGCGATGACCACGAGCACGAGCCCGAGCAGGATCGTCTTGAGCGCGGCGATCTTCGATTCGGTATCCCCCGCCGGGACCAGCGCGGCTGCCTTGAGCATCATCGTGTGCCGCAGATCGGCGTCGCGCAGCGGAGTGGCGTGCTGAGCGGAGGCGCCGCCGCCGTGCTCCGCGGCGGGCTTCAGCGAAATCCGGACCGTCGCGCCGGCGGGCGCGCTCGCGACCTCGTGCAGAAACGCGATGATCGGTCCGCCCTCGGGGCCGCCGACCGTATCGAACCGCTTGGCGCCAAGGTCAGCCAGCGGCCCGCTGCCCGAGACGCCGGTCAGGCGGACCGTGGTGGACGTCGGCGTGTCCGGCTGGGCGAGATCGCCGCCGAGGCGGTGCGAGGCGACCGATCGCTCGACCCAGCCCTGCAGCCCCTCCTGTTCGAGCATCAGCTTGAAGATCGGGAAAGCCGCGCCGATGCTCACTGTATGCAGCGCTGCGTACACGACAATGCACACCAGCCCCAGGACGAACTTGCCGCGGAACAGCCACATCATGCGCAGCAGTCGGCGGAAGGCCGGGGCGCTGAACTTCGCCGGCGCGTTCTGTGATTCGCTCTGAATTCGGGTGATCGCTCGCGACATCAATCACGCTGGGCGCTCGCGCCGGCGGCGGCCTGGCGTGAGGCAGGGACGGATCGGGTTCCTGCCCGGCCGCGCGGGCCGGCCAGGTCTTCGTAGAGTGCCGCGTATCGGGGGGCGACTACTGACCAGTCGAGACTCTTGCGCGCAGTCTCCCGCGCCGCGCCGCCCTGTCGGATCAGCTCGGCCTGCGAGGCCGTCAGCAGGTCATGCAGCGCGGTGGCGAGGTCTTCCCGCCGCGGCGAGCAGACGCGAATGGCGCCATCCGGCAACGGCGGGGCGGTGAAGCTCGTCGTCACAACGGGCACGCCAGCCGCGACGGCCATCGCCACGCTCGTGTCGCCGCGGTGGTGCAACGACGGCGACACCACCAACGAGGCCTGCCCCAGCAGGCGTCGGTGTGTCGCGGGATCGTCGGAGGGCTCGAAGCGCACGCGATCTGCGGCGCCCTTGCGTCGCACCCCCGCCTCGAGTTGCAAACGCCAGTCGCCGACTGCGGGCCCGCCGAAGACGATCTGCCAGCCATCCGCCGCCGGGCCAAGGTCAGCCAGGGCCTTGAGCAGCGCCAGGGGCCCATCGATCGGGTGCAGCGGACGCAATACCAGGAGCGTCCGCCCGGCCGACCCGCGGGCGGCAGGCGGGGCCGCAAAGTCCGACTCGGCGACGCCGAGGGGCAGCAACTCGACGCGGCGATGGACCCGTTGAGCCCGCAACGCCGCCTCTTCGGCGGAAGTACACCCGGCCACAGCCGCCGCCAGCCTCGTCACGGGCAATCCCCGGAGCCAGCGCGCGAGACGATCCACCAGGACCGGTCGGCGGTAGGGTCCGATCGTGGCCTCCCCCAGGGGGGATACGACACAGGCCACGCCGCCTTGAACCGCCCGTTGCAGCAGTCGGTCGGTGTCGGGCGGCATCCCGAACAGATGCATCACCGCGGAGTCGCCGGCGGACAGGTCCTCACCGGCAGCCCTCTGGCCTGTCCTGATAATCGTGCGGGCTTCCACGCCGAGAGGGCGCAGGGCGGCCGCCAGGCCGCCAAGCGCGGCCGCTACGGCGGGGCCGTCAGGGTGCCCGCCGTCCACGATGAGAGTCACCGGCCTCACGGCCGCGGATTGTACGCCGGAGGGGCCGCCTTCGCGACAGGGCTGCCCGGGTGTCGGGAATCGGCCAGCGGCGGCCCGCCTTGGTCACTCGATGAGCCGCTGGAACCCCGCGAAGTCCTCGAAGTCCACGTCGCCGTCGAAGTCGAAGTCGAACGCCGCGAGGCACGGCGGGTACTGCGGGTCCACGCCGGGGCCGCTGATGTCCGAGCAGAGGATGAACTCGGGATAGTCGAACAGGTCGGCGACGCCGTCGCCGTTGGCATCGCCCGTGGCCGCGGGCGGCGTCCACACCGCCATCGCTTCGGGCCGAAGCTGGCCGTCGTAGGTCACCGGGCCGACCTGCACGAACGTGCCGTCCGGCTGAATGTCGAACACGTAGACGCCGGCGATACCGTCGATCGCGGTCGATTCGTCGGTCACGATCAGGAAGTTCTCAAGCGTCACAACGTCGCCGATGGTGCCCTGCAGGCCGATGTCGTACGAGAACACGGACGCCGAGGGTACGCCGCCCTCGCCCAGCAGGAACGACCGCACCGTCGCGTCCGTTCCGTGCCCGACGAACAGATGGGTGTCGCCGCGACCCACGGCGATGTAGGCCGGCGAGTTGCCCGGCGAGTAGTAGGGCGAAGCGAAGTGCGGCGTAAGCTGGCCGCTGCCCCGGTCGAGATCGAAAGCGAGCAGCGCGTGGCGGTCGCCGCTGATGCCGCCACCCGCGTAGAGCGCCTCGCCGCCGTGGCTGATCGTCATGTCGAGCGCGTAGTACGATCCCAGCCCGACCTCGCCGGCGTAGGTCAGCGTGCCGTTCGGCTGCACCGCGAACCAGCGGATCTTGTTGGTGTTGCCGCCATACACCGATTCGTTGGCGTACAGGAATGCCCCGTCGGGGGTGACCGCGAGGCTGCTGCTGAATCGCCCTGTGTATTCGGAGTCGATCTGGGTGAGCGTTCCGAAGTTCGGGTCGAACGCGTAGGTCTTGACGAAGTTGTCGGCGGAGTTCTGGGTCTGGGTCACCGCCAGGGTAGTGTTGCTGAGCCACACGACATCGAGGGGCGAGTCAGGTACGGTGCGTTGCCCGGCGATGTCCATCGAGCCGTCGGGATAGACGTTGTACACCAGCAGCACTTCGTTGGTCGCCGCCGAGGCGTGGGCCACGGCGAGGAACCGGCCGTCGGGGGAGAGGTCGATCGAGTAAGGATAGGCCGAGGCCGTGAAGTGGCCGACAAGTGCGAGTTCCCCCGCCGCCGACATCTGGTACGAGGACACCGTGCCGGAGACGTTGTTCGCCACGAAGAGGGCTCGTCCGGAGGACTGAGCCTCCGCGGACCCGGTCATGAGAAGCGTGGCGCCGAGCGCGAGGCTGGCGAGCGTCGCCATCCGCAGCGTCGGCTGCACCGCTGATCTGGAGAGACCATCATCTGTCATACGCGTGTGCCTCCCTGCGAGGGGGAACTCTCTTCGCCGACGAAGCCGCCGGTGCGCCATGTGTGGCCGTGAATCGCGCGTCACAAAGAAAAAGGCCCCGCCCGCCCGTGGGTGGGCGGGCGGGGCCCCGTGTTGATGCGGGCTCAGGCCCGCGGACGAACTACTTACGGACAGACGACCGAGGCGCACTCCGTGCCGACGCCCTGGTACTCACCGTGGGCGAAGCGCGGATCCGGCGAGCCGCCGTTGAGGCCGCTGCCGTCCTGGAAATCAGGCAGTGCCACACACAGGCCGATCGTCGCCGAGACGAAACCGCGGTCGGCTGCGTTCACGACGCCGTTGCCGTCCATATCGTAGAGGCAGACGGAGACGTCGTCAGACGCACCGACGTTCGCGGAGATGAATCCGCGATCGGCGGCGTTGACCACGCCGTTGCCGTCCGCATCACCGTAGCAGTCATTGAACGAGCCCGGCAGGTACGTCCGGACGTTGCACACGAAGCCGTAGCACTCGGGCTCGGTCACCTCGGTGCAGACGCCGTCCGTGCAGCACGCGCCCTTGACGACGCTCGACAGGTTGATCGCCACAAACGCGTCGCCGCCGGCCACACCCAGATCGTTGCCCGCGCCATCGCGCAGGGTCGTCAGGATGTAGACCACGCCGTCCTCGGTGAGGAACACGTCGTCGGCGCCGAACGCGCCGAGCGCGTTGTTGCCGCGACCGATGTACGCGTCGTCGTCGAACTTGCCGTTCTCGTCGAGGTCGACCGGATCGTTCTCGCGGGCGATGACGTGGGTGCCGTTGTACACGATCACCGTGTCAGACGCCGGGTCCGCGCCGGCGGTCGTACCGACGAGGATCCAGTCGCCCTGGCTGTTGCCCGTGAACCCGAGGAACGAGGTGCCCCAGGTGTCCGCGGAGGTCGGCGTGATCAGGTCGCCGGTCGAAGCGACCAGCGTGCCGTTACGCACCGCCCACACACCACCCGGCGCCTGGTAGGAGCCGCGGGCGAACCAGTCGCCGTTGGCCGCCATGTCGGCGGAGGTGATGGTGCTGACCAGGCCGAAGCCGAGCGCCTGGCCCTCACGGATGCGGACCGCATCGTCCACGACCAGGATGCCGTCGATCGTGGTGTCGACGTTGTCGTCATCGCCGATGGCGAAGTAGTGCAGGCCGTCCGGCGTGGTGCGGAAGTCGCCCAGGCTGAAGTTGTCCCACACCCCGCCCTCGATGGCGCTGGCGCCCGACTGCAGGAACGCAATCGTGTCATAGAACGCCGCCGGGTAGAAGCTGCTGTGGCAGTTCTGGATCGGCGTCACGGTGTAACCGGCCCGCTCGTTGTTGAGCAGGTGGACGCCGCCGACCGAGTTGCCGAGCTGCTCGTCGCCGAAAGTGTTGCTCGGATGATCAGCGATGACGGTGACCGGATCACCCTGCTGCAGGGAGATCGAGCCCACGCCGTTGATGACCTTGATGATCTTCTCGAGCGTGCCGCTCACGCCGGCCTTGGCGCGGGCGCTGTAGGCGAAGTCGCCGTTGTCGTTGAACCCGCCGAGGACGCCGCTGTCGAAGAAGTCGTACAGCTCGCCCGTGCCGCCGTGCACCGGCTGGTTCTCCTGGGCCCAGACGCTGCCGACCTGGCCTTCGCCGACCAGCAGCACCATCGACGCCGTCGAAGCCTGATCGGTGTCGCCGCGCAGCAGCCACTTGTGGCCGCCCCAGCTTCCGGTCAGGTCGAAGATGGTGTCGAACACCGCGTCGACCGCGGCGCCGCCGTCACCGAGCGCGCCCGGCACGACGGACTTCGGATGGCCGATCACCTCGCAGTGAATCACGCGCACATCCGAGAAGCTGCCCACCCGGCTGGACGCGGTCACGGTGTTGTTGAACGGATCCGGGTCGCCTTCGTTCTGGAAGACGGTGGCGACGTAGTCGAACGTGCCCTCGATCGAGCTCTGCGCGACGACGGTCATCGTCCGCGTGGCGAGTGCGTTGAGCGAGGGGATGCTCGCCTCCACCAGGCCTGAGCCCGGCGGGTTTTCGAACGGACCGTTCTCGGCCGACACGAAGGTGAACTCCGCCGGCAGCTGGGACTGGAACGTCACGTTCGTGGCGACATTCGGGCCGTCATTGAAGATCGTAACCGTGAAGACCACGTTGTCGCCGACGCGCACCGGGCCTTCGTTGACGATCGTCAGCTGCGTGTCAGCGCCGAAGCCGATGTCGGTCGAGATGGTGTCGGTGTTGTTGTCGAGGTTCGGATCGGTGTCATCCGAGCTCGCCTCGACGCTGTTGAACACCGTCGTCTCGAAGTTCGGCGCCTGCACCGTGATGACGAAGTTGCGGATGCCCGTCGCGGGAACACTCGCCAGCGTTGCGGTCACCACGCCCGAACCCGGGAAGGTCTCCGCGGCGCCGTTCGTAGCCGACACGAACGTCACCTCCGGCGGGAGCGAGTCGATGAACGTGACGTTCGTCGCCTCGGCCGGGCCGTTGTTCACGACGCGGACGGTGTAGGTAAACTGGCCGTTCGGCGCCGAACCGCCGCTGTCAAACTTGGTCACCGAGATGTCGGCGTGGTCGTCGACCTCGGTGGCCGCCGACGCCACGTTGTTGCCCGGGGCCGGATCGTCCTCGTTGGCCTCGACGCCCACCTCGTTCAGGAAGCTGCCCTCGGCCGTGGTCTGGCCGACGACCTCGAGCACGACGCAGTCCGAAGCGTTCATCGAAGCGATGCTGCCCGTGACATTGCCCGAACCCGGGGGGAACTCCGCCAGCGGGGCGGTCGCCGATACGAAGTCGATTTCGGCGGGCAGACTGTTGGTCACGACCACGTCGGTGGCCGTGTCGAGACCCAGGTTGCACACCGTGATCGTGTAGGTCACGTTGTCGCCGACGCGGGTCACCAGCTCGGGCGTGGAGGTCACGCCGATCGTCATGTCCGCACCCGGCGGGGGCGGCGTGACAGGGACCGGCAGGACCACGAGGGCCTCGCCGATCGACGTGCCCGAGCCGCTCAGGCCGCGCGTGCCGTCGGCACGCAGGTCCGCCATGAAGTAGAGCAACCCGCCGTCGGTCAGCACGGCGGCATCGGTGCTGATGGTGCGGATGTACGCACCGTCGTCGAAGATGCCGTTGCCGTCGAGGTCGACCGGGTCGTTCTCGCGGGCCACCACGGTCTGCCCGTTGATCACGAGGACCGTGTTGACGCGGGTGTCGATGTTGTCCGTCCGTCCGGCGACGACGTAGTCGCCCTGGTTGTTGCCCGCCACGAACTGGAATGTCGGGGCGAACGAATCGCTGGCGTTGCCGGTGGCGTCATCCCAGTGCTCGCCGGCGCCGGGAGTGATCTCGTCGCCGAGGCGGGCGATCACGCTGAAGCTGGCGCCGTTGCCCTTGAGGACCCAGTCCTCCTCGGCGTCGGTGTTCGTGCCGCGGCAGTACCAGTCGCCGTTAGACATCATCTCAGGGAAGATGATGCCGGCGGTCGTGCTCGGCGCGGCTACCGGCGTCAGGAAGTCTGTACCCGCGAGGATCTGACCTTCCTGGATCACGGCCGTGCCGTTGACCACCAGCAGGTCATCCGCGGTCGTTCCGGCGGACGTATCACCCTGCGCCAGCCAGTTCATGGCCGTCGCGTCGACGTAGAACAGGTCGGAGTCGAAGTTCTCCCACGCGTTCGACGCGCCGACCGGCGTGTCCACGCCCTTCTGGGCGACCTTGATGCCGCCGCTGGCGCCGAAGACGCCGGCGTTTTCCGCGCTCGGGATGCCGCCGCTCAGGCTGCTGGCGCGGAACCAGGCGTCGCCGTTGGTGGTGAGGTTCACCGAATCAAGCGTCGAGCCGAACGTGTAGGTGTTCGGGGCGAGCGCGAGAATCTGGTCGCCCTCGCGGACGATCGCGGTGTTGGTCGCACCGTCGGAAATGACGATGACTTCGTCCGCGCTGGTCGCGGCGAAGCTGTCGTCGCCGGTGAAGCCGAGCCGGCCGTCGTTGGTCAGGCCGAGCTTCGCGTCGGTGAAGAAGAAGGTGACCGGGCCGCCGTTGGAGAGCGTGGAGACCGTCTCCTGCACGGCGATCGACCAGGTGCCATCGACGCTGTGCGCGATGACTGAATCCTGGGTAGAGGGCGCGATGTTCGTGCCCGCCATGAAGGCGAGGTCGGTGCCGTCCGGGCTGCGCCAGGGACGCTGGATCGACGTGAACTTGCCGGAAAGGCCGGGCACGTCGGACGACGGGTGCGAGGCGATCTCGGAGAAAACGCCCTCGAGTTCAGGGAAGACGCGAACGAGCGTGTCGGTGCCGTCCTCGTTATTGCCGAGGAAGCCATCGCTCTCGGCGCCGGTCACGCTGGTCGAGAAGACCAGGTTGCCTTCCGAGGTTGTCGTGATCTGGACGAAAATCGTGACGCTGTCCAGCACGCCGAGGTTGCCGATATTGGCCGTAATGGTGCCCGGGGGGCTCTCGACGTAAGGGGCGGTGATGTCGTCGATGTTGAAGCCCGCGTCGCCCGTCACGTTCGCCGTCATCACGACGCCCGTGGCCGGGTCCGGACCGAAGTTCATCACTTGGATGGTGTAGGTCAGCACGGCGCCGACTTCGGCGTCGAGGTTGTCAGGCGGGTTGACCGACGTAAACACGCCGAGATTCGTGCCCGGCGGGGGGGTGAGCACGGCCGTGCCGCCCCAGTCGCCGCCGGCCGTCGACTGCGTCACCCCGAAGGGATTCGGGCTGATCGGCGCGAGGTACCCCAGCGCGATCATGTCGTACACGCCGAAGTCGCCGGCCTGGTCGATCGTCTGGTACAGCACGTCGTCGCCGACCGCGATGCCGTCGACGTCGTTGCCCTCGCCCGCGAAACCGCTGTACGCGGTCAGCAGCGTGATCGTGCCCGTGCCGAGGATGTCGACCGAGTACACGCCGCGTCCATTCGGCGACAACGTGTTGTTGCACGCGTAGAACAGCCCGTCGGTCGGGTTGTAGCCCAGTCCGCGGAAGTCCCACCCGCTGTTGGTCGCCGTGAGGTCGACGAGGAGCGTCGACTCGAGCGTGTTGAGGTCGATGCTGTAGAAGCCCTCAGGCCCCGCTCCCGTGGTGGAGTGGAAGGCGTCCGAGCCGTACAGCACGCCGTTGGCGAAGGTCAGACCGTCGAAGATCTGCAGTCCGCCGCCGCCCAGCCGGGTCTGGCCGATGGCCTCGGTGCGAATGCGACCCGGGTTGTTCGGGTCGTAGTCGTAGAACCGGGCGCGATAAAGCACGTCGCTGTCGGTCCAGTAAATGGTGCCCGTGGCGACATCGACCGCGAGGCCGTTAGGGCCGCCGGCCGTGATGCCGCTGTCGGCCGGCGTGAACAGGGGCGTGGCGACGCCCGTGATCACATCGACGTGATAGACCGGTACGTTGGCGTTGTCCTGGCCGACGATGAGTTGAGCGCTCGCGCTCGTCGCCATCGCCAGGCAGGCTGCCAGTCCAAACCGCAGATGCCTCAACATGGAACTCCTCCTGAGAATCAGGGTGTCGGGTGGCAGGGGCGTTGGGCTTGGCCCGCCGCGGCGGCGCTACGCGCCGTGCACGGCCACCCGTACGAAAGGAACCTGTAATCCGTCCTCTGGCACATGCACCGCGTCCCGCGCTGCCGCGGCGACGTGCCGGTCTGCGATCGAACGATGCCCGTCGTGATCGCCTGATGGTTGAAAACCGCTCTCCAAACTCTCGCGCGGAATAAATGGGATTAGTCGGCGTGGAGCCGGCGCCGCGATGGCGACCGTCCACCCCACCCCGCACGCGGAGGGGGAGGTGATAGGCAAGCTCGCTTCCCCCAGAACCCCTCCGGGGCTCGCGGCCGGCGCCGTGGCGGAATGGACGCCGCTGCCGGAGCACCTCCACGCTACAGAAATGGCATCCGTCGTGTCAAGCTTCGCGGTGTCATAAATGGCGAGAATCGCGGTGGCCGAGCGCGGCGGCCTTGGGGTCCTCGGCGTACAGCCGGAGTTCACTCGACCCGTGGCGGAATCTGGGGTCGAAACCCTGCGGCCGAGGGCGTGATTGCGTTGGAACAGCCACCGGGATTCTGCTACGATCAGGTTGCGGGGAGCACTGCAGTCCGGAGGCCCGCTGCGCGAGCCTGCCGCTCCGCGCGGGTCGATCCGGCGTCACGGCGTCGGTGCGCAAAAAATCAGGCGGATCACCCCCCAGCCCACGCGCCGCCCTCGCCGCGAGCGCGGCTTCCCATTTTCTCGGAACCAAGTATGCATTCACAACGAGACCACTTCGGGGCCCTGCGGGTCGCCGCCGGGCGAAGGTTCGCAATTGGGCTGACTTTGCTGGTCGTGTCGCTCACGCTCGCGGCTCCCGCCACGGCCCAGGTCCGCTGGCGCTCAGGGACCTCCGCGCCAGTTCTCGCCGACCGGGCGGCACTGGAGGCGACCCTGGACGAGTTCGCCCTCCGATCAGTCCAGAAGCATATCGTGCTCGAGTTGAGCTCCGCGTTGACGCCGGCCGACCGGGCGACGCTGGCGGCGGCGGGGGTCGAGGTGCTCTCCTACCTCGGTGACAACGCCTTCTTCGCGGCCATCGATCAGGCTGCCCTCGACAGCCGGGCCGCCGCCGCGGTGGCGAGCCTGCGCTCGGTTCAGTCGATTCAACCGGCATGGAAGGCGCATCCGGACGTGCTGACCGGCGACGTTCCGCGCTGGGTCCGTGTGGGTGAAACGCTGGATGAGACCGGTGCGACGCCCTTCGTGGCGCTCTACGTGTTCTTCCACCGCGACGTCGACGCGGCCACAGCCGGAGCCGAGGCGGCCCGCGGACACGGTGCGGTCGTCCGCTCTGTCGTCGGCTCGATCAACATGCTTGTGGTGGAACTGCCCGAGGCGGGCGTGGACGCCCTGATCGCTGACGATCTCGTTCAGTGGGTCGAGTGGCCGCTGCCGCCGCTGGACCTGTTCTTCTTCAACGACTCGAACCGCATTCTGACCGAGGCCGATGAGATCCAGGCCCCGCCGTACGAACTCGATGGCGATGGCGTCGTCGTGCTGGTTTATGACGGCGGCAGCGCCCGGCCCACGCACGTTGACTTCGGCGGACGGCTGACCGTTCATGATGATTCGCCGCGCCACGACCACCCGACGCACGTCGCGGGCACCATCGGCGGCAATGGCGCTTCGAGCAACGGGCTGCGCCGCGGCATGGCCCCGGCCACGCGGCTGCTGTCCTATGGCTTCGAAACGCCGCAGGGGCAGTCGGACGGGTTCCTGTACACCAACCCGGGTGATATTGAGGTTGATCTCACCGAGGCCATCAATGTCCACGAGGCGGTGATCTCGAACGCCTCGATCGGCACCAACGTGGCGGCGAATAACTTCCCCTGTACGTGGGAGGGCGACTACGGCGCGGTGTCCGTGCTGATCGACTCGATCGTACTTGGCTCGCTCGGCGAGCACTTCCGCATGATCTGGGCGGGGGGCAACGAGCGCGGCAACGGCCGCTGCGGCACGATGTACCGCACCGTCGCGCCGCCTTCACCGGCCAAGAATCATATCGCGGTCGGCGCGCTCAACTCGAACGACGACTCGATGACTGACTTCTCGAGCTGGGGCCCGACCGACGACGGTCGCATCAAGCCCGACGTCTGCGCACCGGGCTGCGAAGAAGGGGCCGACGGGGGAGTGACCTCCACGGCCAATAGCGGTGACATGGCCTACCGCGTTTACTGCGGGACCTCGATGGCCGCGCCGACCGTCACGGGCCTGTCGGCGCTGCTCATTCAGGACTGGCGCGTGCAGTTTCCCACCAGCGACGATCCGCGCAACGCGACGCTCAAGGTACTCTTCGCGCACAACGCCGAGGACATCGAGGAGCCCGGCCCCGACTTCAAGTCCGGTTACGGCTCTGTCCGCATTCGGCGCACGATCGACTTCATGCGGAATCAGAACTTCTTCGAGGACAGCGTCGCTCAGGGTGAGACCTACATCGCCCGGGTGCTGGTCACGCCCGAAGATGAGGAGTTGAAGGTTACCCTCGCCTGGGACGATCACCCCGGCACGCCCAACGTCGCGCCGAACCTGGTCAACGACATCGACCTGATCGTCCGCCACGAGGGCGGCGCGGTGTACTACCCTTGGACGCTTGATCCGGTCAACCCGGCGACCCACGCCGTGCGTACCCAGCCGGATCGCCTCAACAACATCGAGCAGGTCGTCATCGACGACCCCGCGCCGGGCATCTACCTTGTCGAGATCCACGGCTACAACATCCCCGAGGGACCCCAGCAGTTTTCGGTGGCCGGCTCGCCGATCCTGGTGAACTGCTCAGAGGCGGGCAAGCTCGCCCTGTCACAGCCGAAGTACGCCTGCGAAGACACGCTCGACGTTGAGCTGGTTGACTGCCATCTCAACCTTGATGACTTCGTGATCGACACGGCCTACGCCATCATCGCCAGCAGCTCCGAGCCTGGCGGCGAACTCGTGGAAGTGACCGAGAGCGGCTCGCTCACCGCGCGATTCCTCGGTTCGGTGCCGGTCAGCGCCTCCGCCAATCAGCCGGGCGTCCTGCACGTCGCCCCCGGCGACACGATCTGGGCCGTCTACTACGACGTTGACGACGGCGCCGGGCAGCAGCTGCTGATCGTGGATACGGCTTGGGTCGACTGCGTGCCGCCCGTGGCGAACCACATCGAGGTCACGGCGATCGGCCCGCTCGACAACCCGTTCCAGGCGGTGGTGAATGTCGCCATGGACGAGGCCGCGCTCGTCACGGTCCGCTACGGCGAATCCTGCGAGGCGCTCACCGGAACGACCCCGACCGACAAGTACCTCGACAGCCAGGCCGTGCTGCTGACGGGGCTGGAACACAACACGACCTACGCCTTCGTCATCGACGCGGTCGATGAGGTCGGCAACGGCACGACCTTCCACAACGACAATCAGTGTTACTTCTTCACGACCACCGACATCCCCGACTACATGACCGAGGATTTCGACGCGAACCTCGACATCGCCGGCATGAGCCTGCTCTTCACGCCGAACGGTTCATTCGCCTATTACGACCTGTGCACCGAACCGATCGACGAGCTGCCCATCAATCCGACCATTGGCACGCTGATGCCGCTCAGCGACAACAGCTCGCAGCAGGTGAATCTCGCTGACGGCGCCATGGTCAGCCTCTACGGTGTGGAGTACCCCGCGTTCTACGTGGGCAGCAACGGCTACATCACCTTCGGCAGCGCCGACTTCTCGTCGACCCCGACGATCGGCTCGCACTTCTCCAAGCCGCGCGTCGCCGCGCTGTTCGACGACCTCAACCCCAGCGGCGGGGGCACGGTGCGCCGCGTCCAGCTCAGCGATCGCGCCGTGGTTACCTTCGCCGGCGTGCCGCGATACCCGACGGTCGGGGCGAACACGTTCCAGATCGAGTTGTTCTTCGACGGGCGGATCCGGCTCAGCTACCTCGGCGTCACCGACCAGGACGCCATCGTCGGCATGTCGCGCGGCGAGGGGATTCCCCCGTACTTTGTCAACACGGACCTGACCGGCGAGGGGCTCTGCGAGCCGCGCATCGACATTCTGCCGGTGGCGGCGCTGCCGGTGGCCATCCCGCCGGCCGCGACCTTCGAGTTTGACGTCCGCATCCTCTCGGTCGAGGGCGATTTCATCCCCGGTTCCGCGCTGGTTCACTACAGAAACAGCGACGCGGAGCCATTCCGCACCCGTCCGCTCGTCGCGGTCGGCGGCGATATTCACCGGGTGATGCTGCCGCCGGTTTCGTGCTCCGCGGCGCCCGAGTTCTACATCACAGCCGAGGGCGCGCTCAGCGGCCCGGCGTCCTACCCGTTCGGGGATGGGGCGGCGCTGCTGCGCGTCGCCGTCAGCGAGCAGTCGCAGGTTGAGGTGCTCGAAGCCGACTTCGAGGCCGGCTTGCCGGCCGGCTGGACGACGAGCGGCCTGTGGCACGTCGGCGCCGACTGCCCCGTGGACCCGGTGTGCGACGGCGAGGCTTGGGCCTATTACGGCCAGGCGGCCGGTTGCAATTACGTCACCGGCACCGCCCGCAACATGGGGGCCCTGACCGCGCCGCAGTTGGCCGTGCCCAGCAGCCCACAGGTCACGCTGACCTACTGCTCGAGCCTGCGCACCGAGAACTTCCCGACCTCGGACCGCGCCCGTGTCTTTGCGAACACCTCAGTTATCGACACGCCATCAGGCGCGGCCGCCGGGCTTCCCTGGGCGACCCGCACGGTCAACCTGACCAACCTGGCCGGCCAGAACGTCACCTTGCGGTGGGACTTCGACACGGTCGACGGCTCCAACAACAACTTCCACGGCTGGCAGGTCGACCGCATCCGAGTGACGGCGCTGCTCGATGCCTGCACCCGCACCTTCACGCTCGAGCGCCTCGAGACCATCACCTCGTGCCTCAACGGTCCAGAGGTGCTGACTCCGCCCGTGGGCTGCACGCCGGAGGACTTCGACGACTCGGACCTCGATCGCGATGGCGACGTCGATATGTCCGACGTGTGGGTGTTCCAGCTCGTGTTCGACGGCGCCGGCGGCTGATCCGACCGGTCCTTCGTGCAACCGCTCCGCACCACCCCGGCGTCATGCCGCGGGTGGCGGGGCGGTTTCGCGCTTTTTTTTGACAGCTTCGCGGGTCGCGAGTATCATCGGCCCGTGCCACCTGCGAATTCCTCCACAGCGACATCCGAGGGCCGATCGTGAGCGTCATTGCCGTTATTCCGGCCCGCTACGGATCCACCCGGCTGCCCGCCAAGGCGCTGCTTCGCGACACCGGCAAATACCTTGTCCAGCACGTCTACGAACGGGTGCGCGAGGCGAAGCGGCTCGACCGGGTCATCATCGCGACGGACGATGAGAGGATTTCACAGGCCGTGGCCTCTTTCGGCGGCGAGGTCCGCATGACCCGCGCGGACCACGTCAGCGGCACGGATCGCGTGGCCGAGGTGGCCGAGGCGCTCGATGTGCCGCCAGACGCGATCGTCCTCAACGTGCAGGGCGACGAGCCCGAAATGCACACCGACTCGATCGACCGGCTCGTCGCGGCGATGGAGGCCGAGGGGCCGGCCTGCGGTATCGGAACGGTCGCCGTTCCGTTCGCCGATTCGGGCCCTCATGAGGGGCTGGATTCGCCGCTCGACCCCGCCCGCGTCAAGGTTGTCACCGACGTGCGTGGCCGGGCGCTGTACTTCTCGCGGAGCCTGATCCCCTACCCCCGCGACCGCAAGGGGGTGGTGGATCAGCCTTCGCGATGGCTCCTGCACCTGGGGCTCTACGCGTTCCGGGCGTCCACGCTGCGCGAGGTCGTCGCGATCGACCCCGCCGGCCGGTCGCCGCTCGAGCCGACCGAGTCGCTGGAACAGCTGCGCTGGCTGGCGGCGGGGTATCCGATCCTCGTGGTCCGCGCCTCGCACGCGTGCAGCGGCATCGATACGCCGGAGGACTACGCGGCGTTCGTAGGAAGAATGGGGAAAGCAGCCGCCCGTTCGTAGGTGGCGGGGGACCGCCGCCTGCGGGGCCAGGGTTCTGTCCGATGGTGACGAATGCGGGAGCAGCCCATGGACTCTGAGAACGTGCTTTCTTCGCTGAGCCACGCCTCGGCCGAAACTGAGTTCTTCACCCCCGTTCCCCCCGGCTACGAGCCCGGCCGTACGAAGTATGTCATCGTCTTCGGCACCGTGATGAGCGGCCTGGGCAAAGGGATTTTTTCAAGTTCGCTCGCTCGCATCCTGCAGGAGAAGGGGCTGCGCGTTTCGCCCATCAAGCTCGAAGGTTACCTCAACCGCGACAGCGGCACGCTCAATCCCTACCGTCACGGTGAGGTGTTCGTGCTGGATGACGGGATGGAATGCGACATGGACCTGGGCACGTACGAGCGCATGCTCAACGTTGACCTGACCCGTCGCAACTTCACAACCAGCGGCCAGATCTTCTCCTCGGTGCTCGAGAAGGAGCGCCGCGGCGCCTACCTCGGCCGCGACGTGCAGATGATCCCCCATGTCGCCGGCGAGGTGAAGCTCCGCCTGCGCGAGCTGGCCGTCGCCTCGCAGGCGGATGTCATCTTCGTCGAGATGGGGGGCACCGTCGGCGACGTCGAGAATGCGTACTTCATCGAGGCCGTCCGCGAGATGGCCTACGAGGAAGGCCCCGGCAATTTCTGCTTCGTTGCGCTGACCTACATCGTCGAGCCGCCCGCCCTCGGCGAACAGAAATCCAAGCCCGCCCAGCTCAACCTTAAGTTGCTCGGCGCCGCCGGTATCCACCCGCACATCATCGCCTGCCGCGCGGAGAACCCCGTCTCCAAGCGCGTGCGCGAGAAGATCGCCATGTTCGCCAACGTGCCGATGAATCGCGTATTCTCGATGCACGATTGCGACAGCGTGTATGTGATTTCCGAAATGCTCCGTGGTGCGGGCATTGACTCGGCCGTGACCGAGATACTCTCGCTGGAGGACAAGATCGACGCCGCCGCCGAGGAGCAGCGACGCAAGGCCTGGAGCGACTACATCACCGCCTACCGCAACGCCCGCCACGCGGTGACCATCGGCATCATCGGCAAGTACACCTCCCTGCGTGACAGCTACGCCAGCATCATCCAGTCGCTCGAACACGCCGGCACGCACCACGGCGCCCGCGTTCAGATCGACTTTGTCGAAAGCTCGGACCTCTCCGCGGCCAATGCCGCCGAGCGGATGAAGCACCTGCACGGCGTCATCGTTCCGGGCGGCTTCGGCATCCGCGGTGTCGACGGCAAGATCGAGGCGATCCGCCACGCCCGCGAGGCTCGGCTGCCCTATCTCGGCATCTGCTACGGCATGCAGATCGCCGTGATCGAGTATGCCAGGCACGTCTGCGGGCTCGCCGGCGCCAACAGCACCGAGATCGAGCCCGACTGCCCCCACCCGGTTGTGGACATCCTGCCCGAGCAGAAGCGGATCGAGGGCCTCGGCGGCAATATGCGCCTCGGTGGCCATGACGTCCTGCTGACGGCCGGCTCGCAGATTTCCCGGCTCTGCGGCGGGGCCCGCAAGCTACGGCTCCGCTTCCGTCACCGCTACGAAGTTAACCCGGACTACATCAGCGGTATGGAGCGCGCGGGGTTGGTCTTCTCGGGTCGGGCGCCGGACCAGCCCATCATGCAGGTGCTCGAACTGCCCGAGCACATCCACCCGTTCTACATGGCGACGCAGGCCCACCCGGAGCTGACCAGCCGTCCGCTGCGTCCGCAGCCGATGTTCATGGGCCTTGTTCGGGCAGCGCTGACGGTCAGCGGCGTGCCGGCGCCGGCCGGGGGCGCCGCCTCCGCCTCGGCTGCCCGCACCTGCGCAGAACTTGGCGACACCGCACCGAACCAGGGGCCGGCCGACTACGCCGAAGGCCGGCGCTGAGCCGCCGGCCGCCACCCGCCGAGACACCGACAAGCCCGCGCGATACCATCCGGACCGAGGAGTCCGCGAGTGGGGCCCGTGATCCACGTCGGCGTCGCCGTGCTGGTCGTGCTTACCGTGGCGTTGACCGCGGCGGTGCTGGTCTGGTTCGTGTGGAGCTTCGGCTACCGAGCCGGCTGGCGCACCGCGCGGGGCGCGCCACCGCACTGTCCGCGCTGCGGCTACAGCCTGGTCGGACTGCGGCAGTGCCGCTGTCCCGAATGCGGCACCGAGTTCAGCCTCGACGAGCTCTGGCGCGCCGCCCTGCGTCGCCGAGCGCTGTCCGTGGACAGCCCCGAGGCTTCATCGGCGCCCGATGCGAACAAGTAGACAGAAGGAACCGTGCATGACTACGCGAGTCGTTCCCAAGGTTCAGCAGGCCGATCACAAGCTGCTCTTTGAGTTGGGCGCCCCCGGTCTCTCCGCGGGCTGGCTTGCCGAGAGCGACGTGCCCGCGGCCGATCGGTCGAGCCACCTGCCCGCCGAACTGATCGCCGAGGCGCCGCCGCGCCTTCCGGAAGTCGGCGAGCTCGACGTCGTCCGCCACTACAAGCGGCTTGCCCATCGCTGCTTCTCGATCGACGAGAACTTCTATCCGCTGGGCAGCTGCACGATGAAGTACAACCCCCGCGTCAACGAGCGGGCCGCCTTCATGCCCGGCTTCCTGCACATGCACCCTTACCAGGACGACGCCGACGCCCAGGGCATCCTTGAGTTGCTCTACCGCGTCCGTGGCTATCTCGCAGAAATCGCCGGCCTCGCCGAGTGTGTGCTTCAGCCCGCCGCCGGTGCACACGGCGAGATGACCGGTCTGATGATCATCAATGCCTGGCACCGCAGTCGCGGCGAGGACCGCCGCAAGGTGCTCGCGCCGGACAGCGCCCACGGCACCAACCCGGCCACCTGCACGATCTGCGGCCGCGAGTCGCTCTCGGTCAAGTCGCGCAAGGACGGTCGCGTCGACCTGGACGACCTCCGCACCAAGGTCGACGACGACACCGCGGCGATGATGATCACCAACCCCAACACGGCCGGGGTGTTCGACGAGCAGATCCTCGACATCGCCCAGATTCTGCACGCCTGCGGGGCGCAGCTCTACCTCGACGGGGCCAACATGAACGCCGTGCTGGGCAAGGCCCGCCCCGGCGACTTCGGCGTCGACGTGATGCACTACAACACGCACAAGACTTTCAGCACCCCCCACGGCGGGGGCGGCCCGGGCGCCGGCCCCGTCGCCGTCGCGGAGCACCTGCGGCCCTTCCTGCCGTCGCCGCGTGTCACGCGCCGCGAGGACGGCACCTACGGCTGGAGCTACGACCACCCGCAGTCGATCGGCCGCGTGCGATCGTTCTATGCGCAGGTCGGCGTGCTGGTGCGGGCGTACACCTACATCCGCGCCCTGGGCCACGACGGGCTTACCGACGTTGCCGAGAAGGCCGTGCTGGCGGCAAACTACCTGGCCGCCCGCCTCAAAGACCGCTACCCGATGGTCTTCCCCAAGCCCTACGCCCACGAGTTCATCACCGTGCCGAAGTTCGGCGACGCCGGCGTGACGGAGCTTGACATCGCCAAGCGCATGATCGACCACGGCATCCACCCGCCGACGATGAGCTGGCCGATCCACCACTGCCTGATGATCGAGCCCAGCGAGACCGAATCGCTCGACACCCTCGACCGATTCGTGGACGTGATGTTCGACATCGCGGACGAGGTGGCGACCGACCCCGAACTGGTCAAGAGCGCTCCGCACCTGATGCCGGTCGGTCGGCTCGACGAGGTATCCGCCAGCCGCAAGCCGAATGTGCGCTGGCGGGGGTAAACGCGGAAACGCCGAAACACCAACCTAGGGGAGGCGGTCGCGAGGTGAATCGGCCGCAGGGAGGGCGAGGCTCCTGCCGAGCCACGCGCGAAGGGTCAGCGGCGTCCCGTCGCGGCCGGCGTCTCGCCGGCCGCCGACCCGCGGCGTGACCGTTCGGTACACGACTACGAAAGAAGCCACGATGCGCGGGCTGCCTGGAAACGGCGGCTTCTTGCGCCACTATCGGACCAGCGAATTGACCACCCTCCGACTGCTCATTGATCCGCCGGAGAGCGGACCGATCAACATGGCGCGCGACGAGGCGCTGCTGATGCGGGCCGGCATCGGCACTTCGCCGCCCACGCTGCGGCTCTACCGGTGGGATCCGCCGACCATTTCGCTGGGATACTTTCAGAAGTTCGAAGACTATGAAGCGCTCGAACCCCCGGCCCGCGGGCTGCCCGTCGTCCGGAGGCAGACCGGCGGAGGGGCGATCCTGCATGACCTGGAGATGACCTACTCGCTCGCGCTGCCGTTGAGCCATCCACTGCTGTCCGGCGGGCCGAATCACCTCTACGAGCTGGCCCACGACGCGGTCATCCGCGTGCTCGCCGCCCTGCAGACCGGCGCCGCGCGCGACGGCGAAACCGACGACTCCGGGGCGGCCCGCGGCCCGTTTTTCTGCTTCGCCCGGCGACATCGGTTCGACGTGCTCGTCGGCGCCGACAAGCTGGCCGGAAGCGCCCAGCGGCGGACGCGCGAGGCCCTGCTGCAGCACGGATCGATCATTCTCGCCAATCGCTACGCCCAGCAACCGACAGCGGTCATTTCGCCCGCCTTCGATGAAGCGCTGATTGCCGTCGAGCGCGAGTTCCCGGCGGCCTTCGCGCGGCTCGCGGGCATGCGGATCGAGCCCGGCGCGTGGACCGCGGAAGAACTGGACGACGCGGAGGCGCTCGTCGGAAAGTACGCGGGAGCGGAATGGACCCGCCGGACGTGACGGCGTTCGGTCAGGGCGCTGTGCCCGGGCGGTAGAACCCGCTGGGCTTGTCCCGATCCCAATAGGCGCGCTTCTCGGTGTAGCGAAGTTGTCCCGCCGTCGGCCCGACCCGGTAGGCGAGGATCCGATGCGGGGCGGCCATCTCGACATCGAACCACGCTTCCGGCCCGGACCACTCCACGAGGACCCGTGTCGCTTCGAATCGGCCCAGCGGAACCTTGATCGACCGCGGCTTCTCGAAGACGAGCCGGGCGTCGACGGCGTCGGTGACGGCCGCATGCGTGGTCCGCAGCGGGGCAAGGAGCGAGATCGGCGTCGAGCCATCCTTGCCGAACAGCGCCACGTTGCGCACAACGAGGAAAAGACTCTCCATGGCGTACACATCGCGCGGCAGTGTCGTCTCGGCGTCGCCCTCGCCGGGAAAGTACGAGAAGCTCTTCACGGCCAGGTCGTCGCCCAGCCAGCGCAAATGTTTGAACGTCGCCCCGCACCACTCTTGCGACGACACGACCATCTTCAGCGGCCGCAGCGTATCGCGCCGGGCGAAGATCATCGTCAGGTAACGGTAGTTGTAGTTCTCGGTGGGAATCTCTTCAGCTATGTTCAGCTTGAGCACCGGCGTGTGGCGCTCAAGATCAGTCTCCACCTTCACTCCGGCCACTTCGTCGAACCACTCGCGGTTCGTCAGATGCACCCGCGTGTAGCTGCGTGTCTTGTCGTAGATCACGTCGGTCGCGTCGTAGAAGCAGATCTCGCTGAGCCCGTCATCCCAATAGGTGGCAGTGCCGAAGGAAGCGGGTTGGGGTTCGTCTGCTGCCCGCGCCGCCGTGGGTAGCGCTGCGGTGCACGCCACGGCGAGCGCCAGTCGTGTCACGAGTTGCCGGGTGTCCATCGTCAGAACTCCGTCTCCTTGCGCCCGCGACGCTCGGTCGGGCCGAAGATCTCGGCCGCGTTGGGCTCCTCAAGCACGAAGCGGGCGTTGATGCTGCCATCCGCGCAGAGCCTGTGCAGCGCCCGCACGACCTGGGCATAGTCGAGCCCTGCGCCCTGCACGTGTTTACCGATGACCACCACGTCGGACCCCATGAACTTGATCAGCTCCGCGAGACCCGTGGGGGCGATGAACCGGTCTGAGAGCGCCCCGCGGGGTGTCAGCCGGACCATCGTGAGGTTCTCCTCGCCCGCGGGCCAGTCGATCGTAACCTCGCCCTCCGGCGCCCGGTAGAAGATGGGCGGAGCGAGCCGCATACCTTCCCCAAAGAGGGCGATCCGCCGGGTGCCGGTCCGCTTGGCGTAAATCACCGGCTCGCTGCTGGTGGGGACGATGTCGAGGTAGAAGTTGTCCCCCGCGACCAGCGTAGTGCTCAGGCTGAAGTCGTGCACGCGCGCCAGCTCCTCGTACGCGGCAACGCGCACGCGCGGGTCCTCGTCGTCGAGCAGCTTGCGCAGCGCCTGGAGCGCGTTGGCCATTCCCTCCGCGCGCCCCAGCGCGCGAATGGCCTGGTACCGAAACGGGCTGCTGGCCTTGCCCGCGTGCAGCGCGAGTGCATCGGCCGCGACGTGATCACGCAGCCGCGCTCCCGCCGCCGCCGCGTAGAAGCTGACCCACTCGCGTTGATCACCGTAGAGCAATTCGAGCTCGGGCAGCGCCGTGCGGCCGAGCCCCTCGAGTGCCAGCGATATCATCGCGTGCGGGGCGTCGGGATCGCGCAGCTCTTCCGAAAGCTCCCGCGCTCGCTGCACGCCGAACGACGGATCGCGCGTCAGGTAGAGCGCCCGGATCAGGCCCAGAAAGTGCGAGTGATCTTCGCAGTACCGCGGCGGGATGTTGATCTGGATGAACGATGGCGACAGCGCGTCGGCGACCTTCTCCTCGCCGGGGAACTGCTCGTTGATCCGCTCCATGATACGCCGGGCGAACGGGTACGACGGCTCGGAGAGCACCAGCCGGACGCGACGGTTCTCCTCGACCACGCCGCCGCCGAGCACAATGGCCTCGAGCGGGTCGTCCCGCGTGGCGGACTTGTCGTCGGAAAACGGGTTGTGAAAGAGCGGCCCGCGCCCCTCGGCGATGACCTTGCCGATGATCGACGTCTCCGTCGAGACGTCGCGGTAAATGTAAAGGTCGGTCGAGTACAGCCGGCCGCCGCGCAGCGAAGTCGTGTCGGTTCCCGGTACGCTGCGCACCACCAGGTCGAACGTCGAGCCCTTCACGGCGCCCGGCGGGATCAACCCCTCGACCAGCACGATCGCCGTGTCTGGGTCGCGGAGGAACTGCTCCGGGGAGACAGGGTTGCTCCCGATCATCGGGTTGGCGAAGTCGTGATGCTTGTACACAGCCTGCACGACCCGTTCGAAAAGCTGCCGCGGCGCGGTCGTGCATCCCCGTGTGCCGAGCCCCACGACCACGCCGTAGCCGCGCACGGCCATCCCGCGCGTTCCCTGGATCGAGGTCAGTTCGCCGATCGTGTTGCGGTACGCTGCCGACGCGGCGAATGGCGAGGCGATCGGGGCCACGCCGGGGTCGAAGCGCATGAAGCGGCGGTCAGGCTCATTGCAGGCCGTGGTGAGAAGCAGCAGCGCTACGCAGCCAGCCATCGCACGTCGGGGATCGGGCATGAGTTTCGGACTCCGGTGGCGAGCGGCATACGTCGACGCCGTCGCGTGGGCGGGCCGCCGATGGGACGGCCGCAGAAGGCATGAACACCCGCGGCAGAATCGTACTCCGGGGGCGCGGAAACCGTCAAGTCGCCCGCCGGCTTCCCGGTCTCGACGGGGCATTCTATGCTATCGCGTTTACCCCGCGGCGGTCGGTCCGCGGCGGGGCGCTTCGCGTCCGGAGGAATGCTCATGACGCGCTGCCAAGGCGTTTTGGCGGTTGGTGTGATACTGATGACCCATGCGTCCGCGGCCGTGCAGGCGGCCGATCGCGAATACGATCCGGTTCCCAGCCCCGAGGCCGTCGTGGTTTCCGGGCAGGCGCGGTTCACGGTGCTGACGCCGACGCTGATCAGGCTGGAGTGGTCGCCCGCCGCGCGGTTTGAGGACCGGGCCTCGCTCGCCTTCGTCAACCGCAAGTTGCCGGTCCCCGTCTTCAGCCGCGTTTCGGTCGATGGCTGGCTGGTCCTCTCGACCGACGCGATGACGCTGCGCTACCGTGAGGGCTCAGGAAAGTTCGCCGAAGACAATCTCAAGATCGACGTGCGCGTAGGGCGCATGGAAACGACGTGGACCCCCGCGTCAAGGCCGGTGGGCAATCTACTCGGTACCACGCGAACGCTCGACGGTGTCTCCGGCGCAACGGACATCGAGCCGGGTATCCTCTCGCGCGACGGCTGGACCCTCGTCGATGATTCCCGTCGGGTCCTGTTCGACAACGGCGACTGGCCCTGGGCCGTCGCCCGCGAGGAGGCCGACGCGCAAGATTGGTACTTCTTCGCTTACGGGCGCGACTACTACCGAGCCCTTCGCGATTTCCGCGAAGTCGCGGGCGCGATTCCGCTGCCGCCGAAGTATGGGTTCGGGGCGTGGTGGTCGCGATACTGGCCCTACAGCGACCGCGAGCTGCGCGAACTCGTCGCAGAATTCCGCGAACACGACGTGCCGCTGGACGTGCTCGTCGTGGACATGGACTGGCATCTCGACGGCTGGACCGGCTACACCTGGAACCCGAAGTACTTCCCCGACCCGGAGGGTTTCCTTGCGTGGACGGCGGAGCAGGGGCTGCACGTGCCGCTGAATCTGCATCCTGCCGACGGCGTCGGCAGGCACGAGCGGGCCTTCGCCGAGATGGCGCGGGCGCTCGACCTTGATCCGGAGACGACGGACCGCATTCCCTTCGACTCCACCGATCGCCGGTTTGTGGAAGCGTACTTCAAGCACCTGCATCACCCGCTCGAACGGCAGGGGGTGGATTTCTGGTGGATCGATTGGCAGCAGGGCACGCAGACGCGGATTCCGGGACTCGATCCGCTCTTCTGGCTCAACTACCTGCACTGGAGCGACTGGGCGCGGGATCCCGGCGCCAAGCAGGAGCGGCCGCTGATCTTCAGCCGCTGGGGCGGCCTCGGAAACCACCGCTACCAGATCGGATTCAGCGGTGACACCTTCTGCAACTGGCCCTCGCTGGCCTTCCAACCGTGGTTCACGGCGACCGCGGGCAACGTCGGCTACGCCTACTGGAGCCACGACATCGGGGGGCACCAGCCCGGCCCGGTGGACCCGGAGCTCTACGCCCGCTGGATCCAGTTCGGCGCGATGAGCCCGGTATTGCGTACGCACACCACGCGCAACCCTGCGGCGGAGCGGCGCATCTGGGCGTTCGATGAAGAGACCTTCCACGCCGCACGGAAGGCGTGGCATCTCCGGTACGCCCTGATTCCCTACATCTACTCGAACGCCCGATCCAGCTACGACAGCGGCCTGCCGCTCTGCCGCCCGATGTACTACGAGTGGCCTGAACTTGAAGAGGCGTACCAGTTCACCGGCCAGTACATGTTCGGCGCGGATCTGCTCGTGGCGCCGGTGACGGCGCCGCGCGATCCGGCGACGCGGGTTGCGTCGTCGACGGTCTGGCTTCCGCCGGGCGGCTGGACCAACTGGTACACGGGCCGTTCCTACACCGGCCCGGCCGAGGTGAGGCTGCTGGTTCCCCTCGACGAGATTCCGATCTTTGTGCGCAGTACGGCGGTCATCCCCACCGCGCCGCCCATGCGGCACACCGGCGAGAAGCCGGTCGATCCGCTGGTGCTCCACGTCTTCGCGGGGGATCGCAGCGAATTCGTACTCTACGAGGATGACGGCCACAGCCTCGACTACCGCCGCGACCGCTTCGCCCGGACGCCGATTACCGTCCATCGCAGCCTCACGCCACCGGCGATGATCGTGGCCAGCGCGCCGAAGGTGTACGAAGGCGTGGACTCGATGGCCACGATTTCGATCGGCCCGGCGCAGGGGGAGTACGACGGCATGCCCGCCGAGCGGGTCTACGAGATCCGCCTGCGCGACGCCACGCCGGCACGACTCGTTTTCCTCGGCAGCACGGTGTTGCAGCAGGCCGATCCGGGCGCCGCCGAGGGTTGGTGGTACGAGCCGGATGAATTCACGCTCGTGGTCCGCACGCCGCGATGGAAGGTCTCCGAACCGCTTGAGTTGACGGTGTACCTGTTGGGCGACTCGGCACGCAAGACCTTGCTGATGCACGGTGCTCGGGGCGTTGCAGAGATGCTGGCGGACGCCCAGCGCGCGTACGGTGACGCGGCGCCGACCGAGCTGCGACAGGTGCTCGGCGCGCTGCGGTCTATCGGGCTGGATGAGCCGTGGACCACCGACCAGCTTAAGGCCATCCGCGCCCAGGCGGCGGCCCTGCCGTTCGCGATCGCCCGATCCGCCATCCCGGAGCCGCAGCGCCGCGAACTGGTCTCGCGCCTGCTCGGCGTCTCCGCGAGCCCCTCGCTGGCGGTGGGGCCGGGCGGGTCGCTCTCCGGCGTGGTCGAGTTCACCTTGGCGCCTGCGCTTGGAGGTCAGCACGCGTTCGGGGGGGCCGTCGATGTTCGCCCGCCGGCCAACTGGGTCGCGGGCGAGCAGACCCGCACTTCGCAGGGTCGCCCGGGTGTGAACGAACTCATGACCCTGCGCATGCCGCTCTCTACGGACGGTGCGGCGCAGCCCGTCACTCTCTCGGGCCGGGCGATGCTCAAGTTCGGCGACCCCATCGTGGAGATCCCGTTCGAGAAGACCCTCCTGCCCTCCATCAACGCCTGGTGGGTGGCGGGGCCGTTCGATGCGCCTGCCGGCGAGGGGCTGACCACCCTCTATCCCCCGGACGAAGAGCTTGATCTCTCTGATCGCTACGACGGCAAGGGCGACGCGAAGGTCGCGTGGCAGAAGGCCGAGCGTCCGCTGACGCCGGGCGCTGATTTCGGGGCGGAGTACTTCGTCAATCTTGCGACCGTCTTCGGTGAGCGACACTACGACGCCGTCGCCTACGCGCTGGTCTACCTTCACGCTTCCGAAGATCTAGAGGCCGTGCTGGCGCTGGGGTCGGACGATGGCGTGGTCGTGAGGCTCAACGGCCGGGAGATCCACCGCGTCGCGGTGGGGCGGGCGTACCAGGCCCGGCAGGATCGTGTGCCGCTGCGGCTCGTGGCCGGGGTGAATACGCTACTGCTCAGGGTGGATCAGCATGGCGGCGACTGGGGGTTCGGGGCCTCCGTCGAAAGGGCGGACGGGCGGCCGGAACCGCGGGTTCGGGCCTTGCTCACGCCGTGAGCGTTTCGAGGCCTTTCAAGGGTTTTTCATGTTGTGGCTGTGGGTCGGGTTTATCGTTCTTGTGCTGGCGCTGCTCGCGTTCGACCTGGGCGTGCTCAACCGCAAGGCCCACGTCATCGAGACCCCCGAGGCCCTGCGCTGGACGGTCTTCTGGATCGCCCTCGCGCTGGTGTTCAACGTCGGGGTCTACTACCTTTACGAAAACCACGTCATGGGGCTGGGTCTCGGCGAGGGTCACACGGTCGGCGGGGGGCTGGCCGCCAAGGAGTTCTTCGCGGGCTACCTGCTCGAGAAGTCGCTCAGCCTCGACAACATCTTCGTCATCGCCCTGATCTTCGGCTACTTCCGCGTGCCGGCGATCTACCAGCATCGTGTGCTGTTCTGGGGCATCATCGGCGCGCTGGTGATGCGCGGCGCGATGATCGCCGCCGGCGCGGCGTTGGTGAAGCAGTTTGACTGGATCAACTACGTGTTCGGCGGGCTGCTGCTCGCCACGGCGGTCAAGATGCTCCGCGCGGGCGAGGAACACATCGACCCCGAGCGCAATCCGCTTGTGCGGCTGGCCCGGCGGATCTTCCGTATCACGGTCGGCTACCGTGAGCACCACTTCTTCGTGCACGAGGAGGGCCGGCGGTTCATGACGCCGCTGTTCCTCGTGCTGCTGGTCGTCGAGAGCACCGACGTCCTGTTTGCCGTCGACTCGATCCCGGCGATCTTCGCCATCACGAAGGATCCGTTCCTGGTGTTCACCTCGAACGTGTTCGCCATCCTGGGGCTTCGGTCGCTGTACTTCGCTTTGGCCGGGATGATGGACAAGTTCCGCTACCTGAAGGTCAGCCTGGTGTTCATTCTCGCTTTCGTGGGCGTCAAGATGATCATCGCGCACCACTTCAAGATTCCCATCGAGGTGTCGCTTGCGGTGATCGGCGGGATTCTCGCGGTGGGGGTGGCGGCCTCGCTGGTCCGCGACCGGGGCGACCGCCGCCGTACGGCGGGTCCCCCCCCGTCTGCGGCCCCCCGGGGACCGTCCGCCCATTAGCGGCCGTGGGTCAGTCGCGTCGTCCGGCGGTTGTCGCGGGATCCTGGAAAGCGCCCGGCGGCAGCCCCTGAATGGTGCGAATGTGGATGTCGCGCTGCGGGAAGGCGATCTCGATCCCCGCACGGGCGAACGCGTTGTAGATGTCGCGATGCACTTCGTGGACGAACTCGGCCCAGTCGTCGCGATTCTCGATGAACACGCGGAGGTCGAATTCCAGCGCGCTGTCTCCGAATCGCCGGAAAATCGCCGAGGGCGCCGGATCCTTCATGACCAGCGGACTGTCGTTGGCGACCTTCATCAGCAGAGCTGTCGCCTGTTCGACGTCTGAGCCATAGGCGATGCCGACGGTGACCACCTCGCGGGTGATGTTGTCGGACAGGGTCCAGTTCAGCAGGCGGCCGGTGATGAATTCCTTATTCGGTACGAGCATCTCGCGGCGGTTCCAGTCCATGATCGTCGTGGCCCGGATGCGGATGCGCGTGACGCGACCCTCAACCTCTCCCACGGTGACGATGTCGCCGATTCGGATCGGACGCTCGAACAGGATGATCAGGCCGGAGACGAAGTTGGCGAAGATCTCCTGCAGGCCGAAGCCCAGCCCGACCGTGACGGCCGCGGCCAGCCACTGCACCTGCGACCAACCCAGCCCGACCATTCCGAATGCGACCACGCCGCCCAGGATGGTCATGGCGTAGCGGGTGACCGTTGTCACTGCGTAGCGGGCTCCGGCATCGAGCGGCAGGCGCTGAAGCACCGATATCTCCAGCAGGCCGGGGATGTTCTTGGCGCCGGCCGCCGTCACGCCGATCACGACCAGGGCCATGAACAGATCCCCGAGGCGGACCGGCACGCGGCGCTCGACGTTGCGCGCCTCGGTCACGCCGTCGGCGCTGGTGACCGTCTCGCTCACGCTCACGACCTGCGACCAGATCTCGTAGTTGTTCAGAATCCCCAGCGCCGGCAGCACATCGACCCAAACCAGCCACAGCCCCACGCCCATCGCAACGAACGTCAGCGTGCTGACCAGATTGCGCGTCTGGGCGCTCACTCCTGCGACGTCTAACTCCGGCTCGGTGGGCAACTCCGCTTCGCTTTCGCCGTCGGTCACGCGCTCAAGCCGCTGACTGGCCAGCGCCTCGCGCCGCTTACGCAGCTGGTCGAAAGCCAGCCTGCGTCTGGATAGCAGCAGCCAGCGCGTCGCCAGGGCCCGCAGCAGGATGACGGTCAGCGCGAGTTGGATCGACAGCCGCAGCGGCTCCCACATCCGGATGCTGGTGTAGACGAAGCCGGACAGGGCCAGCAGCGCCAGCAGGCCGGGAAGCCAGATGCCCAGGGGATACCAGAAGTGACGAAGGGCGTTGAACCCGCGCTTGCGGGCGACCATCTCGGTTCCTGCGAAGATGCCCGTCGACGGCCGGAGGATGCGCACGCAGAACACGGTCACAAGGACCATGCGAGCGATGAACGCCGTACGGATGATCGAATTGCGCCACTCCTCGCGCCCGGCCCACTCCAGCGTGACGCCGAGAAAGATCAGTGGAACCACCAGCGACATCACCCAGGCAAGGTTGCGGCGGAAGAGTCGCACGCCGCGCACCGGCCAGCCGAAGTGCGCCTCCGCCAGGCCGTTCGAGCGGCAGAGCTGCCGGTAGAACTCCATCGAAAGCAGCGCAAACGCCGCCTGCTGGAGCCCCGCCGAGACCGCTTTGGCGATGTCCGGCGCCGCGGGAAGGCTCCCCAGCCGCCACGCGATCACCCACATGATGCACGGCCAGACCGCCGCGACGAGGATCGTCGCGACCAGCGTTTGGAATGTCAGGCGCATGCTGACGCACGAGCTGCTCATCGCCTGTTGGCCGAGGTCCGCGATCACGCCCCGCAGCCGACGGCGGAGGCCCAGCAACAGCCCGGCCACGATCAGGAACAGCACGACGGGAACCGGCTCCGCCGCCGTTTGCGTCAACTGGCCTGCCCAGGCCTGCCCCCAGGCGGCGGGATCCAGCAGCCACCGGAGCGCGTCGAAGGTGGCCCGCAGATCGTCGGCCCCGGGCAGGGAAGCGCTCCGGATCCAGAGCACGCGCTCGTCAATGAAAGCGGCATACTCGGTCACCCGGGCGATGAGCTGCTGCTCTTCGGCGTCGAGATCGTAGAGCTTGTCGAAGTAGGTGCCTGAGTCGACCAGCAGCGTGCCGATCAGTTCAAGCCGCTTGGCCACCAGCGGGCGGATTTCGGCCTCGATCGCCTCGACCTGCACGTCGGGGGTCGCCTGCTTCACGCGCGCCACCGCGTCTCGCAGGGCTGCTTCCTGATCGGCGAAGCGCTTCTGTTCGTCCTCCAGCTCAATCATCCGAACATCGATCGTCGCGATGTCTTCGGCGCGGGTGGCGGCCTGCCGCTGGACCGAGCGCAGATCGGGCAGCTCGTCCCGCTTGCGCCGCAGGAGCAGCCCCATCGCGTGCTCGAGACGCTTGTCCTTTACGCGGTTGACGACGTATTCGAAGCTCGTGCGCACGTCGGTCAGCAGCTTGCGCACCGTCGCCTGCTGATCCGTGGCACGCTTGAGCTTCTCGACCAGCCCGGCCCGTTCCTCGGCGAGGCGGGCGTTGCGTTCGGCGAGTTCTTTGATGACGGGGTGAGACCGCGCGGCCTCCCGGCGGACGCGTTCCGCCTCGGCCGCGGCGACGGCGGCCTCGGTTCGCCGGCGGTTCGTGACGGCTTCCTGCCAGGCGGCGACCCGTGCCTGGCCGGCCGACAGATCGCGTGCCGCCTTGGCCGATCGCAAACGGAGCAGTTCGCTGCGAATGCCATAGGTCGCAATGCCAGCTTCCCACCGGTCGACTTCCGCTTCCAGCGATCTGAGTTGCGCCCGCGCGAGGGCCCGTCGCGCTTCGGAGACGACCGCCGGTTCGCCCTCGGGCGGGGCGGCCTGTAGCTCTGCACGAATGGCGTCGATGCGCGCGCCCGCCGCGGCGATCGTCTCTGGTGCCGTACGCCGACGTTCGGCGATGTCCTTGAGTTCCTGTTCAAACCTTCCGACCGCCTCTTGTGCCGTCTTGACCGACGCTTCGGCCGTGCCGAGGCCCTGCTCGAACTCGACCAGGCTGTCAGCCGCGGCGAGCTCGGCCGCCGGGTCCGCGGCGGGCTGGGCCAGTTCGGCCTGCAGTCCCTGAATCTGGGCGGGCGCGTCGGAGAGGCTGCGAATCAGTTCAGCACGCTTGTTGTCCAGCTCTACCGCGCGGCCGAGTTCGGCGAGGATCTGTTGGTAGAGTTCGACGAGCATGGCCCTGCGGGCGTCGTCAATGCCCGCGGCCGCCTGCACCTGCTGCAGCCGCGCCTCGATCGCATCGATCCGCAGCTCCAGCTCCTCCGGATCACCGTTCGGAAGGCTCGAGGTCGGCGTGGCAGGGGGTGGGTTGTCAGGCGTGGTGGGAGGTTGTTCCGCGGGCTGCGCAGGGGCGGCGGGGGTGGGGAGTTCCTGCGCCATCGTGGGAACGCCCAGCGAGGCTACGACGAGCAACCAACGCCAAGCCCACCTGCGCATACGCACTCTCACTCCTGCACTCCCGCCGGAGGCGGGGCGGCAGACTTCCGGCAGGGGCCCGGCCCGTGGGTCACCCCCTGTCGAGGTCGTCATGATACGTCCTAGGCGGCCGATCGAGTAGCGCAGCCGCCGGCGGAGGCACTCCGACCGACCGTTTGGGGTCGCCTCGCCGGTCAGGACGCCGCCGCCTTGAACGCGTCCAGCACGCGCCGGCGGGCCTCGGCGTGATCGATGATGGGCGCGGGGTAGTCGCCCACGGCGGCGTCGTGCTCGTGGGGTTCGTGGATCGACTCGGCGGGTACGTGCTCGAGCTCGGGCAGGAACCGCCGGACATACACGCCCTGCGGGTCGAACTTCCTGCCCTGTGAGACCGGGTTGAAGATCCGGAAGTAGGGAGCCGCGTCGGTGCCCGTCGACGCGGACCACTGCCAGCCGCCGTTGTTGCTGGCCAAGTCGCCGTCCACGAGGTGCTGCATGAAGTGGCGCTCGCCCCATCGCCAGTCAATGAACAGGTCCTTGGTCAGGTACATCGCCGTGATCATGCGCACGCGATTGTGCATCCAGCCGGTCTGTGCGAGTTGGCGCATGCCGGCGTCTACGATGGGGACGCCGGTCCGGCCCTCGCGCCAGGCGTCGAAGAGGCGCTGATCGCGGTCCCACTCGATGTGTTCGGTCGCCGGCTTGAACGGCCGGTTCATGCACACGCGCGGATACGAGACGAGCACGTGCCGGTAGAACTCGCGCCAGATGAGTTCGCTGATCCAGGTCGACGGCCCGCGCGGACCGTCGGCGACGGCGTCGCCGTTGGCGGTCATCGCGGCGACCAGACATTGGCGGGCGGAGACCGCGCCGCAAGCCAGGTAGGGCGAAAGCGTGCTGGTGCCGTTGATGGCGGGCAGGTCGCGGCGGTCGTGATAGGCCGCCATCGGACCGGCCACGAACTTGTCCAGCCGTTTGCGTGCCGCGTTCTCGCCTGCAGGCCAGAGATCC
Source organism: uncultured Phycisphaeraceae bacterium (assembly GCA_964426945.1). GTDB lineage: Bacteria > Planctomycetota > Phycisphaerae > UBA1845 > UBA1845 > CAYRSS01. Next base: position 21,429 of record CAYRSS010000022.1, on the reverse strand, counting down.
GCGCGAGTGCGGCCTGCGAAGTCGGAAGCGTCGATCAGGACGTCGTCCGGTTTGCCCACCATCGCCGACAGGCGGCGCGGCCGGTTCAGGACCTGCGACGCCACATCCGGCGGAACCAGCTCGCACCATCGCCGCTTGAACGGCGTGAACACACTGTACGCGCCGCCCTCGCGAGTGCGGATGGATGCGGGCGGGATGACCGTCTGATCCTCGTAGAAGCGGACGTTTCGGCCAGCGGCGTCGAACACCTTCTCCACCTCGGCGTCACGCCGCAGTTCGTTGACCTCGTATTCACGGTTGGCGAAGAGCGTGTCGCACTTCACCGCGGCCGCGAGGTCGGCCAGGGCGCCGGGCACGTCGGCGAATGTCGGCGCCTCGACGATCCGCAGCGCCACGTTGATCTCGGCGAGCGACGCCGACAGTTCGGCGACATTCCGCAGGACGAAATCGGCCTTCATCGCCCCCCAGTCGTGCTGCTTCCACTGAGCGCGGCTGACCACGAACACCCCGACCACGCCGTGGTCGGCCTCGCGGCAGGCCTGGTGAAGGGCGGGGTTGTCCCGCAAGCGAAGATCAGATCGGAACCAGACCAGCGCGCGCATTGCGATAGTGCTCCCGCAGACGTCCAGTCTGCTCTGAGCGTATAGGAGCGCGCTCCGCCAGGGTCAAGGAATGCGTCAATTCGGGGCAGCCGCGTGTCCTGCCGGGCGCTCGTCGAGCCCTTCGTGAAGCACGCGGCCGTCCGCCTCGGCCGGCGGCTCGATGCCCAGCAGGGCGGCGATGGTCACGGCGATGTCGACCGGATCCGCTGGGGTATGAGAGGTGCACGCCTTCACACCCGGTCCGGCGAGGATGATCGGCACGTGGCGATCGGAGCGGAAGCCCGCACCGTGGCCGGAGGCGTCGCCGCCCTGTGTGTACCACATTGGCGCGAGCTGAAGCAGGAAGTTGCCCGAGCGATTCGGAAAGTAGCACCGCCACCCGAGACGGCGAAACGCCTCGTCCGCCGCCGGGGGAGGCCCCGACAGTTCCGCGGCGCAGAACGCGTTGGCGATGCCGGGCTGGCTGCAGAGGTACTCTTTGCCGGCCCGCGAGAGGGCGCCGCCCGTCGTCTCGTCGAGCTGCGCCAGTTGCGGGTCGCAGTAGATCCACGGCATCTTCAGTCCGCGCACCAGGGGCGTGCCGGAGGATTCCGGCGGCGCGGTCGCGCGCAACGCCTGCTCGAGCCCGGCGACCAGCGCTTTGCCGTCGAGGCGGTTGGCATCCGCCCCGATCTCCCGGGCGAGATGGGGGTTGCTGGTGGCCCCGTGATCGCCCGTGACCGCGACTACGCAGCGCGACAGGCCGACCGCCTGGTCCACGTGCGCGAGGAACTCGGCGAGCATCCGGTCGGTCCGCAGCATTGTGTCCATGACTTCGGCGCTCTCCGGGCCGTACGCATGGCCGATGATGTCGTTGGCCGACAGGCCGACAATCAGCATATCAACCGCGGGGCCTCGTCCGAGCTTCTCACCATCAAGCAAGGCCCGCGCGATTTCGAACACGAGTTCGTTGGCAAACGGCGTGTGGTAGAGCGCGACGTAGTATTCCGCGGGGTTGGCCGCGTCGATTTTCGGCAGCGGGTGCGGAAACGCCGTGCCGCGCTTCGCCAGGCCGGGGGCCCAGGTTTCCGTCATCGGCCAGGTGCGTTCATACGCCGCCGCGGGCAGCAGCGGCGTCCAGACGGCCTCCTGATAGCGGTCGGCGGGGCGGGCCTCGTTGAACGCGGCCACATAGGGTGGAAGTTCGTCGCGGTAGTAGGTGCTCGTGACGAATCGCCCGGTGGATTCGTGCCACCAGTAGGCGGCGTCGGCGGCACGGCCCGCCGTGAAGATCGACGCGCGGTCCTTCATGGCCACTGCGTGCACGCGCGACCTGCGATCCGCCAGCTTGAGCGCGTCGGAAAGCGAGGCGCCGACCAGCGCCGCGGGCGACCGCGCAGCGCCCGACTCACCCTCAACACCGACGTAGCGCGTATGCGGGTCGTATGTCGCCGGGCGCGACCTGGCCTCGCCGTCCTCGCGGTGCCACTCGTTGCCGATGATGCCGTGGCTGCGCGGCAGGCGCCCGCTCCCGATCGTCGCGTGTCCGGGTGCAGTTGCCGACGAGGCGTAGGAGAAGTGGGCGTTGAGGAACGTTGCGCCTTCGCGGCGCAGCCGACGAAAGCCGCCATCGACATAGTGTTCGTCGAATCGCGTCAGCAGGTCGGCGCGGAACTGGTCGATCACGATCAGCAGCACGAGCCGGGGCTGGCGACCATCCTTCGCGGCAGCGGCCGGTGCGGCGTCGTCGGCGCGTGCGATGGCAGGGGCCGCGGTCACCAGCGGTGTTGCGACGACGGAAATCGCCAAGACGCGAATCAGGCCGTACGCGGCGGCCAGAGTGCTTCGAACGGGCATGTCGGTGATTCCCTCGTGCTGATCCGTCTCGGATCGATCCCTCGCGCGACCGCGGCCGACGATCCGGCGCTGCCGAGACGACCCCTCTCAGCTGATGAGCGTAGCAGGAGTCGGTGAAGATTGCATGAGCGCGCGGACCGGATCGACCGCCCGGGCCGGCTTCCGTCCGCGGCAGCAGACCGCTATCCTGACGTCCCGTGTGCAACCGTTCCGGCCCTCCAGGAGCAACCAGACCATGGGACGTCTTCCTTATCCGCTCAGCCATCGCCGCGCCGACCACCCGATCGAGTCGATCTTCCTGACCCGCTGGTCGCCGCGGGCCATGACCGGCGAGTCGATCTCCGAGGCAGAGTTACTCTCGCTGTTCGAGGCCGCCCGATGGGCTCCCTCCACCTACAACGAGCAGGAATGGCGCTACGCCTACGCCCGGCGCGATGGCCGGCATTTCGCCACGTTCATGGACTTCCTGATGGAGGCCAACCAGGTCTGGTGCCGCAGCGCGGCCGTGCTGATCGTCGTGATGTCCCACAAGGTGTTCGCGCTCAACGGCAAGCCGAACCCGGTGCATACCTTCGATGCCGGAGCCTCGTTCCAGAACCTCTGCCTCCAGGGCGCCGCGATGGGCCTTGTGGTGCACGGCATGGCGGGGTTTGACCGAGAGAAGGTGCGGCGCGGTCTCCACGTGCCGGAAGACTACGCGGTGGAAGCCATGATCGCCGTGGGGCGTCCGGGCGATCCGGACGGCCTGCCGGCGGAGCTGCGCGAGCGCGAAGTGCCTACGGGCCGCAAACCGGTGGCGGAGATCGCGCGTGAGGGGGGATTCTGGTCGGCGTGACGCCGTGGTGTGCGCATCGATGTCTCTCGCCGTCAGAGGTTGAACTTCCCGCGATTTGTGGTAGTATATGGGATGTGGAGCGGTGTGCTCCCGTCGCCGTTATGCGAAATCGCCTGCTCATTTCATCGGTTTTCACGCTCGCGATCATTGCGCCGACGCTCGTCGCGCCGGTGCGAGCGTGGCACCACCATGACCATGACCACAGTCATGATCAGGCACCGACCGACCAGAAGCATGGCTCAGACGACGTCGGTTCCGACTGTTCTCTCTGTGCGATCGCTGTGTCGCATGCGCTCGCCGTGGGAGCGTTCTTGCCCGATTTTCGGCCGCTTCCGGCCGATGTCTCTGTCCCGCCCCACGAGGCGCCGAGTGCCCAGCGCCTCCCGCGTCCCCTCCTTGCTCGCGCTCCACCGTCGATTCTTTAGCCACTGGAGTGGTTCTCACTGTGATGATGTGCCCGATGTGCGCGCCGGCGGCGTGCGCGTCGGCCCGCGAGCGTGCGGCGACCGTCCGCGCGCCGCACAGCGGCATCACATCCGTTGAGAATCGCCGGTTGCGCGTCGCGACCGATCCACTACATCCACCAGGTTCTCGGTTCGTCAACCCGCGTTCGCGCTGCGGTGCCGTTCCGTGTCAGGCCCAGTGCCGCACGGCGGGCGCGCGCTTCGTCGAACGCTGAGGCATGGCTTCCGCTGAGGCGCGAGGTCGCGCACGTTCCGCGCGCGCCGCGCTGCTCCGCGGGGTCATGCGGGAGAGTGCCATGCGCAGGCGGAGGGTAGGTCGTGGTCGCCCTGTGGGGGCGTTCACGCTGATTGAGTTGCTCGTGGTGATCTCCATCATCGCGCTGCTGATCGCCATCCTGCTGCCAGGGCTGAGCCGGGCTCGAAAGCAGGCGAAGGGCGTGGTGTGCCTGAGCAACATGCGGTCGCTCACGAACGCGGTCCACCTGTACACCGACAGCAGTGGCGGACGCTTCCCCACGGCCGGCTTCACCCATGGCGGAGACGCCGATGACGTGGCTCGATCATGGGTGACGCAGCTCGCCGAGGACTACGGTCGCAATCTCGAAATCGCCCGCTGCCCGATGGACGAGAGCGAACACTTTGAGGTTGCGCTGCCCGACGGCCGTCGTCGACAGACGAGCTTCGCGAGCAATGCCTACATGGTGTACCCGCTGGCGGGCCAGCCGGTGTTCGACCGCTGGGAGCGCATCCGTACGCCGGCTGCGACCATTTTCTGGGTCGAGCTGGCCGAGAAAGGCGACTTCGCCGCGGCGGATCACGTGCATCCGGAAAACTGGTGGTTCGGCGATTCGCAGCAACTCGCCGCCCGCGAGCTGCAGCTTATGCGGCATCTGGGGCGGGCCAACTACGGATTCCTCGATGGCCATGCCGAAGGAATGACTTTCGCCAAGACGTACAAGATCGACCCCGAGGGCGGCTTTCCGCCCCGGTTTCTGCTGAACAAGTACGACCCCACGATTGCGCGGTGAGGCGCAGTTCTCCCGCGTGCTTCACCCTGCGCGCGGCGCGTTGTCATGGGGCGGGCTTGCGTGCCTCGGGGGGGCGGCCCCCGAGGGGAATGAGCTGCTTTCTCGTTTGTGAAGGAGAGGTTATGAGGAAGAGGATGACATCGTTAGCGGTGATCCTGGCCGCTGCGACCGCGCCGGTCGCCTATGCCGGGGGTGATGGACACGAACACGAAGGTGACCTGATCGTCGGCCGCACCGGAGCCGGCCAGCTCGCCATCGAGTTCGATTTTGATGAGCCGATTGTGCTTCAGCCGACGTCAGGGCTGCTGAACGGCTGGGCGCTGGACGAGCCCGGCGTCGACGCGCTGGAGGAGGACGAGCCGGGAGAAGACTTCTTCCAGCTATCGCTGGCGGCTGACCTCGTGTGGGTCGTCACCGCGATTGATTCGGCCCTGAAGGCCTGGCTGCCGGGCTTCGTGGACGTGCTCGATGGCGCGGGCGATGAGTGGCATCTCGGCGACGTCGACTCGCTCCACCAGCATGCGACGTGGCACATCGACTCCGACACCCCGGGCTTCAGCCCGTCAGCGTCGCCGTGGTCCATGAGCTTCCGGCTCGAGGATCGCGGGCTGTCGGCCTACTGCGACTCGCCGATCTACACGATGACGTTCGTGCCCGAGCCGGGCAGCCTCGCGCTGCTTTCGCTCGGCGGCTTTGCGCTGCGCCGTCGCGCCCGCAGGTAGGGGATGGCTGAGAGGAGGGGGGAAAGAGAGGGGGCGGAGCCTTCATCGGCTTGCGCCTTCGTCGGTCCGCCCCACTGCAAAGACTCAGCCATTCTCGCATCGCACCGGGCGGTGGACTCCCAGCGTCCCCGCCCGGTGCGTGCCCTCGTCATTCTATCACTAAAGGAGCACTCCATGCACCTGCTTCACCGCGGCCGGCGGATCGGCCTGGCGTCATGCTTCCTCGTCGTGGGAATCGCCCCGATCGCGCTGGCGCAACATGCCGGCGACGTCGTCGTCGGTGTCCACAGCCCGACGCAGCAACTGGCCACTTTCGGCTACGAGCCCGGGCGAGACTACGTTTCGCTGCTGCCGGGCAGCGTGATTCTGCCCGGCTGGGCCGACAACAATCCGGGTTTCGACCACCAGGTGAATCCCACGGGCGACCTCGTACCGATGCAGCCCGGCGCCTCGATCGTTCTCGAGGTTCTCGCCATCGACCCCGCGTTCCGCATCATCGGTCCGCCGCCGTCGTTCGTCATCGCCGATGCGGGCGGCGAGACGCTGTCCCTGGGGGGATACCTGCTGCACGTCCACCTGACGTGGCACATCAACCTGAACGACCCGGCCTATGACCCGGATCAGTGCGTCTGGCACATGACCGCCCGGCTGATCGACGTGGGAGCGACGGGCTACATCGCATCCGAGCCGTTCACCTTCGCCTTCACGAGCATCCCGCGGCGTGCGGCGGACGGCGACTTCGACGGCGACGGGCTCGCCACGGCCGCCGACGCGCCGGCCTTTGCCGAGTGCATGGCAGGCCCAGCGCTCCGGCCGTCTCCGGAAGATCCGGAGGTCACGACATGCGAGGTGGAATGCGTAAACGCGTTCGATTTTGACGGCGATCTGGATGTGGACCTGACGGACCAGGCGGAGTTCGCCCGGCGAGTCTCCGGCTAAGCAGTGCGAACCGGCCGCGAAGGTCAGCCGCGGATGTCGTCGTCGTCGGTCATCGCCGCGACGCCATCGTCCTCGTCTTCCTCTTCGTCTTCTTCGAAGGGCAGGTCCGCGTCTTCGCCGGTGCCGAAGGACTCGTCATCCGCCTCGTACCCCGCGGCCATGTCCGCTTCGTACTGTTTCTGCATCGAGTTCCACTCGTCGAGCGTGACCAGCACCTCGCTCGCCTGTGAGCCCTTGTACTCACCCACGATGCCGGCCTCGCGCATCTGCTCGATGAGCCGGCTGGCGCGGGCGTAGCCGATTGTGAGGCGGCGCTGCAGGAGACTGACGCTGCCGCGCTTCGACTCGAGGATGACGCGGACCGCCTTGTCGAAGAGCGGGTCGCGCAGCGCGAGGTTGCCGCCGTCAGCGTCGGCCGTGCGGATCTTGACCAGTTCAGGGTGAAACTCGGGCTTCGCCCGCGCGGCGAGGTCGTCGAGCACCGCCTGAACCTCGTTGTCCTCGAGGAACGTGCCCTGCGCGCGGAGCAGCTTGTGCGAGCCGGGCGGCAGGAACAGCATGTCGCCTTGGCCCATCAGGACTTCGCCGCCGTTCTGATCGAGCACGATGCGCGAGTCCATCCGGCTGGCTACGCGGAAACAGATGCGCGATGGCAGGTTCGACTTGATCAGGCCCGTCACGACCTTCGCTTCGGGGCGCTGCGTGGCGACGATGATATGGATGCCCACGGCGCGCGACTTCTGGGCGAGACGCGACAGGTGGTGCTCGACCTCCTTGGCGGAGGTCATCATCAGATCGGCCAGCTCGTCGATGACGATGACGATGTAGGGCAGTTGGATGTTGATGGCGGCCCGTTCTTCGTCGCTGGCGGGTTGCAGCCGACGGTAGAGTTCGTCTTTGCCGAGGTTGTTGTACTCGGCAATGGCCCGGACCCGCGCTTCGGCGAGGATTTCGTAGCGCTCGTCCATCTTGGTGACGGCCCACTCGAGGATCTTCTCGGCCCGCGCCGGGTCGGTGACGATCGGGCACATCAGGTGCGGTACGTCCTTGAACTGGCTCATTTCGACCATCTTCGGGTCGACGAGGATCATCTTCACCTCGTCGGGACGCTTGGTCATCATCAGCGACACGATGATCGAGTTGATGCACACGCTCTTGCCCGAGCCGGTGGTGCCGGCGATCAGGACGTGCGGCATCTTCGTCAGGTCGGTCACCAGGCAAGCGCCGCTCGCGTCCTTGCCCAGGAAGAGCGGGAGCCGCATGCTCGCCGCCTTCTTGCCGGCGACCGTCATCAGCTCCTTCATCCGAACCTTCTCTTTTTCGTGATTGGGTACCTCGATGCCCACGGTGTTCTTGCCGGGGATCGGAGCCACAACGCGGATGGCATGGGCCTTGAGCGCGCGGGCGATGTCGTTCGACAGCGACCCGATCTGCGATACCTTGATGCCCTTGCCGAGCTTGAGCTCGAACATGGTGATGACCGGACCGGTGTCGATCTCGACCACGTGGGCGTCGAGGCGGAAGTCTTCGAGCGTCTTCTCCAGGATCTGCGCCTGCTCGCGGACGAAGACTTCCTGCTGCGCCGTGAAGGTGTACTCCGGATCGCACAACAGCGCGAGGTCCGGGAGCTTCCAGTCCTCGATCTGGCGCGGATAGGCTTCGACCTTGGATGGCTTGGGCGGGCGTGGGAAGTTGACGACGAGGGCTTTGAGTTTCTCCGATGGCGAGGGGCCTGCGGCCGCGGCCGCAGAGGCGTCTTCCGCTGCCTCGGCTTCCGCCTCATCCTCGCTCTCCTCTTCCTCGGTGTCCTCCTCGGACTCGGCGACGGCTTGCGTGTCGTCCTCGTCTTCGTCGGCCTCTTCGAACTCCTCCTCGTCAACCTCGGTGGCGGGGGAGTTGCCGGCCTTCGCCCTGCCCCTCGCCGGCGGGGCTTCGTCGACCAGTTCTTCCTCCGCCTCGTCGTCCCCCTCGTCCTCAACCTTGCGGCGCGAGCGCGAGGCGGGCTTCTTGCGGGATTCGGTGCCTGCCGCCGGGAGCGGCTTGAGCCGCAGGAGTGCGAGGCCTTCGTCGGAAACCAGCGTCCGCGCCGCGGCGGCCGCCGCCCCGGAGGCCCGGCCCGCGCGCATGATCATGCCGGGCACCTGGAGCACCCAGCCTTCGGTGACGAACAGCAGCCCGACGATCAGGCACGAGCCGAGGATGATGATCGTTCCGAGTGCCTGAAGGTGTCGGCCGAGGTAGTCGCCCAGTGCGAAGCCGATCACTCCGCCGTGCCCGACGGGCAGGGCGGCGGTCGCGTGGCTGGCGATGAGGTGCGCCGACGCGGAGGTGCACGTTACGAAGAGGATCAGGCCGAACACGCGCTCGGCCATCGAGCCGATGTGTCCGCGAACCAGCTTCATCCCTGCGGCAAGGGTCGCGAACAGCAGCAGGGGGTATGCCCCGTCCCCGAGGTAGTAGCGAAGCAGGTAGGCGACAAACGCCCCGACCGGGCCGCAGGCGTTGGCCGCCGGGCTGTTGTGCGGGTACTGGTGCGGGCTGGGCCAGTCGCCGGGGTGGAAGGTGAGCATCGCCGGCCAGAGCACGGCACAGATCGCAAGCCCGATGAGCGGCATGGCCAGCCGCCGCCCCGGCGTTGCCTGGTGGTGCATGGGCATCTTGGTCTCGCAGTGTCCGTTGCGGCGGGACGACGCCCGGCGTGGCGGCGCGTGCCCGGGTCCGCCCGCGGCGCGCACCGACTCGCCGCGTCATCCCTGACGCGTCGAAAACAGCCCTCTCGATACTGAAAAGGGCCGCAATTCACATTATCGGCTGGGCTCGCTTCAGCGCTGGAGGGTTTGTGGCGGAGGGATCGTTCGGGCCGCGAGGGCGGCGAGCGCCGCGGGCGGGCTCGATGCCGTCGCCGGTAGGGAATCCGATGTGATCGTGGGCTCAGTCGCCCTAGTCAGTGGGAGGGGGCGCTACCAACCCTGGAACGAATGAGATAATGCCATCCAAACCAACGCGGAGCACTAAAACGATCTCAGTTCCGGCGCCAGCCCTCAGCGACAGGGCGTGACTGGCGGCGCCAGTTCCGCCCAAAATTTCCTCGTCGTGGGCCAAGACACAGTCGCCAAGCTCCTCCCGCAGCACGGAAAGCGCTACCCCCGGACGAGCCAGTCGAGCCACCACTTCAGCGCAACGCACCTCGTCCGCGTCGGCAGCGTAATTGACGGGGGACGACGGGAATGGAGAGGCCGCCCTAGCGTATGGGCGACCGGTGATCAACTTGCGGTCCTCCGAAAGTGCAAAAGAAACGGAGATGCAGTCACCGAAAAAGTACTCTGCCAAGAACGGGCGCGGAACGTCCGGGAGACTCTCCGAATACCAGGAGAATCGTCCGGAGAATTCGTCCTCAAACTCCGTTCGCAGTCGTCCGACATGCTTTCCGTCTACGAAGTACTGGTTCAGTCGTGCGACTTCGTAATGAACGGCGAGACGATCGCAGTAGGTGCTGAATCCGCCATCCCGGGCAGTGCAGGACGCAGTCGCAAAGCCCAGGCCCCCAGGGGTGCCGTACAGTCGGCCGCCGGCCTCGTAGACCCAGGGAACGTAGGGCGCTGCAAGCGGCACATCGGTTAACACGCCGCGCTCCCACGATGCGAATGCCCGCACGGTGATACACTCGCCGATCCGGAAGTAGAGGATGCAACTGGCTGCTCCGCCCAGCCTGTGGGTCGCACGCTCGACGACTGAATCTCCCAGATGGCTGGTCAGTTTCTCTACCGCGTCTCCGACTTGAAGATCGGCGGCCAGTTCGACGTTCAGCTCAGCGACACTGCTGCAAACCTCCTGCGTGTCGCACGGGATCGGATTCTCCTCCGAGGTGGCCCCGGCCGATAGCGCGGCTGTGGCTCGCTGCGGGGCGCCCGCCTCCGGCGAGCGTGCGGGAACGCCTCGGCAATGGCAGCTCAAGAGGCAGGCGAGGCCGACGATCAGGCGGGCCGTTCGGTTGGGCATCGGTCTGGTTCCTTCGCTACGAGCGAGGCCGGGACGGCGCCCGGTTGCGGCTGCAATCGTATCGCGTGCGTGAGCTTCTCGGGCGTCCGACTGGCTTGGCGACCATCAGCACTACGGACCCGAGGCATACGGCGAATTCTACGAGCGGCGTCACTGTCCAGCCGACGCATCTGAAGCAGTCCGGATACGGCGGGCGCCCGTTACGGTGACCGCTCCGACCGAGCGTCGGCGAGCGGCGGCCGATGCCCCGCCGCCGCCCGGGCCTCTGCCTCAAGCCGCTCCTGGCGCTCCTGGATCATGATCGCGAGCATGTCTTCGGTCGCGGAGGCGGTCCGGATGGCGGCCGTGCCGACGCTGCCGGCGAACGTGTAGCTGACGCCGGCCATGACGGCGATGAGGCCCATCGGGATGTCGAACAGCGGCGCCGCCTTCCATTCGACCAGAGCACGAGCTGCCGAGACCACAATACCGACCGCGCCGAGCACCGCGAGCGAGTTGCCGATGAAGAGAAACAAGACCGGCGCCCAGGCCGACCAGCGGCGAAACAAGGCCGGGCCCTTAGCCGGTTTCAGCTTCTCCTGCTCGCGGCGAACCGCCTCCTGACGGGTGGCGGCATTCGCCAGACGACGCAGTTCGGCCTCGCGGGCGTCCGCCTCCTCCGCCCGGCGGCGGTTGCGTGCCGCTCTCGCGGCGGCGGACTCGTCCTCGCGGCGTTGACGTTCCTCTGCCCTCTGAGCGGCTCGCTGTGCTCTGGCGTGCTCGCGACGCCAGGCGCCCAGGACATGGCTGGTGGCGCAGACAGGGCAGTCCACCGTGATCTCCTCAGCGTCGCCACGCGGCGGGTCTCCCGCGGTGACGCTGGACTGGCACGACGGACACGTAATGGACTCGGGCATTGCTTCAACCCTCTCGGGCGACCGGGCACGCTGCGATCGTCGGCTTAGGGACAGCTCGAAGTCTCACACGTCGTGCCCGGGCCGAGAAACGTCGGCGTCTCGAACCGCAGGTCGGGCGTGCCTTGGTTCTGGCCGCTGCCGTTCTGCCAGTCAGGCAGTGGGAGGCAGAGGCCGATCGAGGCCGAAACGAAGCCGCGGTCGGCGGCGTTGATCTGGCCGTTGCCGTCCAGGTCAAACCGGCATACGCCGATGGCGTCGCTCCGGCCGATGGCGGCCGCGATGAACCCGCGGTCCCCGGCGTTGACTGAGCCGTTGCCGTCGACATCACCGTAGCATCCAGCGAAGGACGAAGGCAGATGGTCGGCCACATCACACACGAAGCCCATGCCGGCACAGGCCATGGCGTCGTCGACGACCGCGCAGTAGCCGCCTGAAGCTCCGTCGTCCGGCACGCAGCACGCGCCGCCGCTGAGGTCGATCGCCTGGCGTTCGTACGCGCCGATGTCGACGATCGGCGCTTCACCTTCACCGGAGTCTGGTACGGCCGGGTCATCAACCCGCCGGGGTCGACCGGCCGCGTCGAAGGGCAAACGCTCCGAGGTGTCGCCATCCGCGTCGGCATCCGTCACGTCGGCCGGGACCAGCGTGTTGCTGCCGGCGTCGATACACGGCGAGTCGGGCCGCAGGGTGAGATCGCCGAAGAAGTCGTTGTTACCGCTGCCCCACGCGTCGCCCCCGCGATCGGGAGCGGCGACCACGAGTGGGTCGAGCGCGGAATTATCCGCGCCGCCCAGCGATCCCGACCAGCCTTGCACGTGGCTGTACCGAAGCGTCGGCACGCCGCTGAGCAGCTCGATCTGTGCGGCCTCGTCGGCGATGTAGGCGGCAGTGCGGGTGTTGCCCCAGAGGATTGAGTTGGCAATCAGCGGCGTGGCAGTCTCACCGAGCAAGCGAAGGCCTCCGCCGGAACCCGTCGCGTGGTTGCCCATGATGGTGGTGTTCAGGATGGTCGGCGAGGATTGCATGCTCACGAGCGCGCCGCCCTGCGCCGCGAAGTTGCCGCTCATCACGCAGTTCATGAAGTCGGCATGCGCATTGAGCACCGCTGCCGCGCCGCCGGAACTGGTTGCGGAGTTGCCCAGAAACAGGCAATTCAGCGCCTTCAGGTCGGACGGACCGACGACGTACAGCCCGCCGCCCCACAGGGCCCGGTTGCGCTCGATGGTCAGGTTGCGGAGCGTCGGCGATGCATTGCTCACCAGGATGCCGCCGCCGTTTCGCTGGTCAATCGGGGCGGTCGTGGCGTTGCCACCACGGATCGTAAAGCCGTCGAGGATTGCCGAGGGTCCGACATCGCGCGCGACGACGACGTGGTGGGCGTTGTCCGCCTGGCCTGCGAAGTCCGGCCCGTCGTTGGCGCCGAGATCCCCGCTGAGGATCGTGAGGTTGAGTTCGGGGTCGCGTTCCTCTCGAGAGAGTTCGTGCCCGGCGAACCCGCCGTAGAGCGCGAAATTGTCGAGCAGGGCAATACTGGCCAGGCGCGGATCGCCGCCGGTGGGCGTGCGTGGCAGGTGCACGCCGGCCGCGAACCAGGCTTCGCCTGATCCCGCCCAGGGCAGCCCGGCGACGTCGAGGGCCTCCTGCCAGGAGGTGAACGCGTCGTCCCAGGTGAGTCCGGTGCGATTGCCGGTGGCGTCGGGCTTGATCCGCCGAATCGTGCACTCGTCGAGCCGCTTGTCGCCGTCGGCGTCCGCGCTGTCGCCGGTTGCGACGTCCATCAGATCCGGAATGCCGTTCAGGTTGCAGTCGAGGTCCTGCGCGCTGCGTTCGTGAGCGCCCATGTCCACTTGTACGCCGAATCCGGCGTTGTGCGCCCACGGGTCGTCGAAGACGCGGGGGTTGCCGTCGATGTCGAATGGGGGCGGTTCGAGCGTGATGCCGTCCTCGTCGAGGTCGAGGACGTCGTTGGGCAATCGACCCGCATCGATACACGGAGAGCCCGGCAGAAGCCGGAAGTCATCATCGCGCGTACCTGGGACGCCATCCGGTCCGGCGGCTTCCCGGAATCGCGGGTCGCCGGAGATTGTGTCGATCCCCGTCGTGTTGCTTCCCAGCCGCTCGATCAGGCAGTGCGAGAGGTAAGTGCCCTCGACGGCGTGAGATGCGATCGATGAGACCGCCGCAGGATCGCCCGCGGTCGGATTGTTCCAGAAGATCGAGCCGAACGCGGAAGTCGAACTGCTGCCGGACACCCACATGGCGCTTCCCCCGTCCGTGGCGGAATTAGCCCAGAATGTTGAACTGTGAACGTCGGATGAGAAGGGCAGGTAGAGTGCGCCGCCGCGATCGCTGTGGTTCCCGCTGAAAACGCAGTTCATGAATGTCCCGCGCGAGTAGACCGCGCCACCCCTCGCATCGGTCGCTCCCGGCGACTTGCCGTTGCCGAGGAATCGGCAGTTGGACACGGAGATGTTGGTGGCCTGGATCGCGCCGCCCTCCGCCGCGCGGTTGGCGACGAATGTACAGTTGCGGATCGACATGTCGGGGCTGCTGAGGACGCGAAGCCCGGCCCCCGGACCACCCTCGCCGCCGGTGATCAGGAATCCGTCGAGGATCGTCGCACGGGTCGCCTCCGAGGCTTGGACGATTCGATAGCAATTGTCCTCGCGGCCCGCATCGTCGGGACCGTCGTCGCCCAGGCGGTCGCCGCTCAGGATGGTGATGTTCTGAGCCGGGTTGCGCTGGCCGCGAGCGGTCTCGTGGCCGGCAAACCCGCCGTACAGGCCGATCGGTCCGTGGATCCGGAACGCCGCTTCGCGCGGGTCATCGAGGTTCGGGTTGTTCGGCACATAAATGCCGGCGGCGACCCAAACCTCCCGGATCGCACCGTTCGAGTTGGCGGCGAGCGCCAGCGCGTCGGACAAGTCGTTCAGGGCAGCCGCCCATGATATGCCGTGGCCCCCTGGCGAGGCATCGGCCCGAACCCTGACCGCCCTGCATTCGTCCGGAAACCCGTCATGGTCCTGATCGACGCTGGCGCCGGAGATCAGGTCACAGACGTCTGGCACGCCGTTCTGGTTGCAGTCACCGCCAAGCTGGTCGAGTTCGCATTCGTCCGGTACCACATTGAGATTGCAGTCCAAGCTGACGCCGCTCGAGATATCGCAGCCGTCGGGTATGGCGTTTTCGTTGCAGTCGGTTTCGCATTCGTCGGGCACGCCGTCGCCATTGCAGTCGCTGGTGCCGGCGGCGATGTCACAGTCGTCGGGTACACCATTCGCGTTGCAGTCGGGCTCACAGTCGTCGAGAACGCCGTTGCCATTACAGTCGTTGCCCGGGAGTTCGCACTCGTCCGGAACAGAATTGCCCTGACAGTCGACGGCGATTCCCTCGGCGATGTCGCAGACGTCAAACTCCCCGTTGTTGTTGCAGTCAACCTGAGGCACATTGACCTGAATGATGAAGCGCGAGCTGTGCCCTCGGCCGTTGCGGGCGATCCAGTAGCCGCCACGGTAGGCCGAGTCGCCTCCGTGTCCAAGGCTGTCGTCGGGCTGGTAGCCGTAGAGTCGGTTGGGAGGGGCCGAGAACGCACCAAAGGCCAGATCAAACGCGATGCCAACCTCGAGTGGATCGCAGAAACCCGGCTCGAGGGCGACCTCGAGTTCGTCGAGGATGAAAGTGTGGTTCCCGGAATGCGAATTCCCCACCGGCGGCGACGATAGGCCGGTCGAGGCGATGACGTGATAGGTTTCAACAAACGGGCCCACGGCCTCTGGCGTCCCGGCCAGCCACTCATTCCATGCCGTGGGGCGACTGGGTGTATGCCAAGGCCTGCCCGCGTCGTCCCGGAGGTGATAAGCCAGTGCGCTGACGCGCAGCTGCCCTTGAGACTCCGGCCGCGTGGCTCGCAGGCCGATGGCTATCGTGTACATCCGATTGCCATTCGGCGCACCCGACGGCGAGATCGTGCCGTCGAGCAGTTCGATCAGGATCCCGAGACGGGCGGTCTGTCCGGGATTGAGCGCGACGCCCGCCAGGTCTTCGGCCGTGGGCGCGCCGCCTTGATACGTGTCCAGGTTCACGATGGAGATGAAGGCAGCCTGCGCGGAGGAAATCGACAGGGATGCAGCCACGACTGCGATCGGAAGGCAGTGTCGAATCACTGAGATGACTCCAGGACCGCCGGAGGCCGGCCGTCAACGGATCGCGCGTACGTGAAACGGACATGAGACGTCGGAATCGCCGCTCGTGAGGATAGCAAACTGCGGGGCGGGAGGCAACATGCCGGCCGCCCGTCCCCGGGGAGCCAGGAGCTGCTCGTGGTTTTCCCCGGGGACGAGGGCCGAGTCGGCGGGGGTTCAGGACTGCGCGGGCATCAACAACTGCATGATCTGCACCGCGTTCAGGGCCGCCCCCTTGCGCAGCTGGTCGCCGCTGACGAAGATCTCAATACCCCGCCCGTCGGGGAGGCTGGCGTCCTGGCGGATGCGGCCGACGAGCACTTCGTCGCGCCCGGAGGCGTCGATCGGCATGGGGAACCTGTTGGCCGCGCGGTCGTCGGCCAGTGCGACTCCGGGCGCCTTCGAGAGGATCGCCCGTACTTCGTCGGGCGTGATGGGTTTTTCAAACTCGATATTGATCGACTCGCTGTGCGCGCGGAACACCGGCACACGGATGCAGGTCGCGGTCACGGCGATCTGCGGCTCGTGGAAGATCTTCCGCGTCTCGTCGATCATCTTCTGCTCTTCCACGTTGTAGCCGTTGTCGCCGATTGCCGTATTGTGGGAGAACAGATTGAAAGCGATGGGGTGAGGGAAGATGGCCGGCTCGGCCGGTCGGCCCGCCAGCACCTCGGCGGACTGGACGCGCAGCTCCTCCATTGCCGCCGCGCCCGCTCCGCTGGCCGCCTGATAAGTGCTCACAACCAGCCTGCGCACCCGGTTCGCCCGGTGCAGCGGCCACACCGGCACGTTCATGATGATCGTCGAGCAGTTCGGGTTGGCGATGACGCCCTGATGACGGCGGGCGTCGTCCGGGTTTACCTCCGGCACGACCAGCGGCACCGTCGGGTCCATGCGAAAGGCGGACGAGTTGTCGATGACAACCGCTCCGGCCTTCACGGCCGCGGCGGCGAACTCGCGGCTGCGTGAGGCGCCGGCGCTGAAGATCGCATAATCCACCCCGGCGAAGCTGTCGGCGGTCAACTCACGAACCTCGTGCTCGCCCCCTGCGACGGCGATTCGTGTGCCGACGCTCCGCGCGGACGCCAACAGGCTGAGCTTCCGCGGCACCCAGCCGCGCTGGTCGAGGATGGTGCAGACTTCGCGTCCGACGGCGCCCGTGGCGCCGACGATGGCCAGGTGAATGTTCATGGGCAGTCTATCGGCGAGTCGACGGCTCGCCCCTCCAGAAGGCTGATCCTATCCGCCCAAGCGCGGGATACTACCGGCTGCCTGCCTCACCTCCGGGGCGGGGCCGAATGTGAAAATGCGAAACCTACAGCGGCGGTCGAACCGGCTCCGTCGCGATTCGGGTCGGGCGAGTCGGTAGCGGCGGTCCAAGGCCCAGGCGGAGGCCCGCTGGCGCACCCCAGCCTTGGCGGCAGCTGGTGCTACCGAGGAGGGGCGGCGACGCCCGCGGACGCCGCCGCTTTGCGTCTGCAAGATCGTTCCAAAAGTCACGAATTGGTTCTTGAACCGCTATCGCAGCATTGCTAGACTGCCGGGCCGCCACGCGACGAGGCGCGGTTCGTGTGGCGGACGCGGCCGCTTTGTGCGATTGCGTTACGGCGTCGCCGACTGGATCCCATGCCGGGTAACGACCCACCGCCGAGCCCGCGGAAGTCCTCTGAATGGAAGGACTCCCGTATGACTCGGGAGTGGAGCCGCTACTCTCAGCTCGCCATCGAGCTCCTAGGCTATCTCGCGGTCATGGGATACGCGGGGTGGTGGCTCGATCAGCGGTACGGCTGGAAGGGTCGCGGCCTGTTCGTCGGGCTGATGTTCGGCCTGGCGGCGTGGATCTACCGCGTCCTGCGGGTCACGAAAGGCCTGTTCAAGTAGGGTGTCGGCCGCAGCGGAATGCCCGCCGTTGGCCCGGTGCTCGAGAGGGCCTGGTCGGGTGCGGACGCTGGTTTTCTTCGGCTTGGGTTCGGCGGCGGCGATCGCGCTGCTGGCCTGGGTCCTGCCGGGGATGACCGATCGCGCGACCGGCGCGACGATCCTGGCCGCCGCGGTTATCTCCTGCGGCGCCGGCTTCGTGGCGCTGACGCCGGTCGCGATTGTGGTCCGGCATCACCCCGCGTGGCGGATGCAGGCCGCGATGGCGGCGCTCACGCTGCGGATGCTGCTGACGCTCGGGGCCGGGTTCGCGTTCCTCAAGGTGGCCGGGCCGCCGCAGCAGTTGTTCCTGAAGTCACTGGTGGTCTGCTACCTCGTGCTCCTGGTGGTCGAGACCGCGATCACCCTGCGGCTGGCCGGCGGGACCGGCGGGCCGCCGACGGCTAAGTAACCGGGCTGAACATGGTTCACCACGCAGCGAATCTGCTCTCGGGTCTGCTCGTCGCCGCCGGCGACCCCAAGTCGCACGTACTGCCGCATGGGCTGTTCCCGATCCTGCATGAGAATCTGCCGATTCCCATCGGCAGCCCCGCAAAAGAGTTCTGGTTCACCAACCACCTGCTCATGACGCTGGTCGCGGCGGTGCTGATGCTGGTGATTTTCGTGCCGATGGGCATGCGTTACCGCGCGGCGCTCGCCGGCGGCCACGACGCGCCGCCCGTGCCGCGCGGGTTCACCGGCTTGATCGAAGCGCTGATGGACGCGCTGCGCAGCAGCGTGGTGCGGCCCGTCCTGGCCGAGAACACTGACCGCTTCATCCCGTTCCTCTGGACGGTCTTTTTCTTCATCCTCATCAACAACCTGCTGGGAATGATCCCGATTGACGGGTTCGCCCACTTCTTCGATGCGAAGCACATCGGCGGTACGGCGACAGGCAACGTCAACGTGACCGGCGGGCTGGCGCTGTGTGCGTTCCTGATGATCCACTTTTCGGGCACCGCCGAGGTGTTCCGGGCTCTGGTCGCGGGGACTTACGGCCATCATCACCACGACGAGCACCATGGCGAGGGCGATGAGCACGCTCATGGGCATGAACACGATCATGGCCACGGCCACCATGGTCACGGTCACGGCCACGCGCACACCGGCATGGCGGCGCCGCTGGCGCTGATCGCGGCGCCGGCAATTTACATCTACAACTTTGCCCCGCACGTGTTCACGGTGGCCGGCCGCACCGCGCGGCCGTCGGTGGGGATGAAGGTCGTCCTGGCGCTGATTTTCGCTCCGATCCTGTTCTTCGAATACAAGCTCTTCGGCGCGGCGCTGGGTCCGGAGGCCGCGGCGATCTTCCAGTGGGTCGGGCTTGGCCTCGGCGTGGCGTACGGCTTCAACGCGGGCGGGCTTCACCCGCTCGACTTCGCCGATGCACTCATGTGGGGCTTCCTCTTCCTGCTCGAGGTCATCGGCGCGCTGGTCAAACCGTTCGCGCTGTGCATGCGTCTGTTCGCAAACATGGTCGCGGGGCACATCGTGCTCGCGTCGATTCTGGCGCTTCTGCCGGTGTTTGCGGGTCTGTCGGCGGGTTACATCGCATCGTCGCTGCCGATCATCATCGGCTGCACGCTGCTGAGCTGTCTCGAGCTGTTCGTCGCGTTTCTTCAGGCGTACATCTTCATGTTCCTGACGACGATGTTCATCGGCGCGGCCGTGCATCCGGAACACTGATGGCCGGCGGCCCGCGGCGGGAGGATCGAAAGGCGACGAGGCTGCGTATTGAAACAGAAACCAGCGGACTTCCGCTGCCAATCGGTTGGGGTATCCGGCGCCCTGGCCCTCGTTTAAACCTCAAGGCCGGAACGGACGGTCGGCTGGCGTTCTGTAACAGGAGATTGCTGCAATGACTGAAATGATTGCTCAGGCGACCCAGCTCTTCGGAGACAAGGGTCTGGTCGGTCTCGGCGTCGGTATCGGCATCGGGCTGATCGTGCTCGGCGCGGGCAAGGCCATCGGCCACCTCGCCGGCTGTGCGGTGGAGTCTCAGGCGCGTCAGCCTGAGGCCGGTGGTCGTATCTTCGTGTCGATGCTGCTCGCGGCGGCCCTCATCGAGGGCTTCACGTTCTTCGCGATCGTGACGGCCGGCGGCATGGTGACCAAGACGATCTTTGGCGAGTAATGCCGCGGCGGGCCCGTCGGGGTCCGCATGAACCTGGCGAAGGGCGGTCCCCGGTGGGATCGCCGGTCCGCCCTTCGCCTGCATGGTCGCCGGTTGGACAGTGGTCTGTGTTGCGGGGCTTCACGGCTATGCGAAGTGTCTTCACGATTCCCGGACTGTTGATGATCGGCGGCGTCTGCGTCGCCGAGGCGCAGGCCGCCGCGGCGGAGGGGCACCATGACGCCCCGAGCTACGGCCTTCTCACCGTGGACGGGATGACGGCGATCTGGACGATCCTGGTATTCGTCCTGCTGCTGCTCATTCTCCGGTTGATGGCCTGGAAGCCGATCGTCGGTGCGCTCGCGGCCCGGGAGAAGTTCATCACCGACTCGATCGCCAGCGCCAAGCGCGAGCGCGAGGAGGCTCAGAAGCTTTTCGCCGACTACACGCGGCGCATCGAAACCGCGCGGAGCGAGGCCAGCGCGATCGTCGAAGAAGGCCGCCGCGACGCCGAGTCGGTCAAGCATCGCATCGAGGAAGAAGCGCGCAAGGAAGCTGAGAAGATGGTCGAACGCGCCAAGCGTGAGATCTCCATCGCGACCGAGACGGCCGTGAAGCATCTGTACGAGGCGACGGCCCGCCTCGCGACCGACGCGGCCTCGAAGATCATCCGCAAGGAGATGAAGGCCGACGATCACAAGCGGCTGATCGAAGAGTCGATCGCCGAACTGGGCAAGGTGTCGCGCAACTAGGAATGTGGCGGTCGACGGGCGGTCTGCCCGCCGACGATCCGGAGCGGGCCAGGCGCATGCCAGACGAGAACATCGGACAACTTGCCGTCGCTCGGGTCTACAGCCAGGCGCTGATGACCCTCGCCGCGGAGCGCAACGAGGTCGACCGCGTCCTCATGGAACTCTCCGAGCTCTCGGGTCACGCGGCGCGCAACCCGGAGTTTGCAGCATTCCTGGCGAACACCGCGGTAGAGGCCGACGCCCGGCGGGCCTCGATCGAGAAGCTCTTCCGCGGGCGGCTGGCCGATGTGCTGGTCGACACGATGCAGGTGCTGAACCGCAAGGGGCGGCTCGACATTTTCGCCGCCCTCGCCGAGAGCTTCCGGCAGTTGTGGGAGCGCCGGACCAATCGCATTGACGTGCACGTGACCTCGGCCGTGCCGTTGTCGGAGGACCTCCGCGGCCGCATCGCCGAGGTGATCGGCAAGGTTCTGGGCCTTCAGCCCGAGCTTGTCGAGCGGGTGGATGAATCGATCCTCGGCGGCCTGATCGTGCAGGCGGGGGATCACAAGTTCGACGCTTCGGCCGCTTCGCGGCTTCGCCGACTCGGCGAGGGACTGGTTGAGCGGGCCGAGGCCGAACTGCACAGCGGACGTTCGTACGTGACAGCCTGACGCCGCCGCGAGCCGCCGCCGGCGCAGTCCGGCGGACGAACCGCTTGCGGCTGAGAGACGACGCAGAGACGCTCATGAAGTTCAAGGTTGACGAAATCACATCGGTCATTGCAGAAGAGATCCGCCAGTACAAGACCGGCGTGGATGTGGCCGAAGTCGGTCGCGTCCTCGAGGTCGGCGACGGTATCGCCCGCGTCTACGGGCTGACCAACGCCATGGCGGGCGAGCGCCTCGACTTCGCCAACGGCGCCTCGGGCCAGGTGTTCAACCTCGAGGAAAACTCCGTCGGCGTGGTCATCCTCGGCGACTACCTGGGGATCAAGGAAGGCGACGAGGTCCGCCGCAGCCGCGAGCTGCTGAGCGTGCCCTGCGGGCCGAAGCTTGTCGGCCGCGTCGTCGATCCGCTCGGCCGTCCGCTGGACGGCAAGGGCGTCATCGAGACGCCGTTCCGCCGCCCGCTCGAGTACAAGGCGCCGGGCATCGCCGCCCGCC
>CAYRSS010000021.1:0-66519 GCA_964426945.1 uncultured Phycisphaeraceae bacterium | reverse complement strand
CATGTTATGTTGCGTTGGGTATCCCGGCGGCGGGGGGCGGAAACGCTGGCACCCCGAGCGACCCCACCCGACTGGCTCGGGCAGGATCGTTCGGGGTCAGGCAGTTGCTGGGTTGAGGCCCGGGGTGTCTAGGGCTTACGACCGCCCGAGGGGCGACCGCGACCGGGTGCCGGCGGCGGCTGCTGCGCGGCGGCCTGGGCGGCCCGCTCCCGCATTTCGCCGAGCTCCTGCGGCTCGATCATGACGATCTCGCGCCGGGCGGTATCGAACGAGTAGGTGACCATCCGCGCCACCGGCGTATCGATGACGTAGAGCAGTTCCTCCGTCGCGCTCAGCTGCCCGACGACGAGCGTGTAGTCACCCTGCGTGACGGTCATCCCCGAAGCGTCCGCGATCTGCGGGCGGGCGCCGATGACCAGCAGCCCGACGAGCATCACAACGGCCGTGACGGAGAGAATGCCGATGGTGAAATTCCTCTGGTCCATGGCGGGTATCCTTGATCTGGCGTCGGGGTCAATCCGGACGGAAGTCTTTCTGAAGGTCACGGAAGCCGCCGTAACCCAGCCGTCGCGACTGGAGATCCTGCGGATAGAACGCGTGCAGCCGCCGATCTGCCATGTCGAGCAGCCACAGCACGTCGTACGACTGGCCGGGCGCCTGGGCGGTGACGGCGACAAAGTCGCCGGAGCGCCCGCCGGCCCGCGGCTGCGCGTTCGCCTGCGGCAGTGAATAGCTGCCAAGCAGCAGGGTTGCCAGCAGCACGAAGTTCAACCCCGCCAAGGCCGCGATGATGACGCGTTTGGTAAGCAAGGTGCCAGAGCTCCTTTCGCGGGACAGTGTGCAGCCGGTCTGACCCGGCGGGGCGATCAGCCCCGGGCACACGGAATTAATCGAGGTGGGAACGCTTAGGATTCAGGAAAGCGATCGCCGCCATCAGCACGACGACGCCGAAGGCGATCAGCCACTGCAGGATGCCCTTGTCCTCCCCGGTAAGGCGGGCGTCCTGTACGCCGAAGGCCTCCCCGGCCATCAGGCACCCGTAGAGGACGGCGGCGAAAGCCGGCCGTGTGCAGGGGTTGCAGAGCCGCCGAACCGAGTCGATGAGTCTCATACCCGGATTATAGGCCCCCCCGCCTGTCGGTAAAGCCCACCCTACGCCCCGGCGGCCACTCAGGCCACCTCGGCACGGTCGGGGCCTCGCCCCGTCAACGGGTCGATCTTCGGCGTAGGCGACGCGACCGCGGCGGGCGACTCCAGCGGACGGGCCAGGCGGCGAAACTCGGCCGTCGGCATCGAGAGCGTGTCCCAGCGGTCGGACCTCCGCCGCGCGTGGCGGGCGTACTCGGCCGCGGGCAACCACAGGAAGCTGTAGCGCGTCCCGCCGTACGCATGGCTGGATGCCGTCGGGACGCGGCGCTGCGGCGTCAGGAGCCAGTAGGCGAACATCAGGACAGGCTCGAACCGGTCGCCGAAAACCGTGCCCCAGGAGGCGAGGGAGTCGAGATCTTCGGCGGTGACCCAGTTCTCCCAGTACCTCAGGGCGCCGCCGGTTTCATAGGGGAACTTGCGTCCCTTGATGTCCACCAGCCAGGCGGTGTCCTCCGGCCGGTAGACCAGGAAGTCGAAGGACTTGAGCGGTGAGCCGCCGAGCACGGCCTTGCGGGCCTGGTCCACCGGCACGTAGGGCCAGCCGAGCAGCCGCACGTAGTCCTCGAAAGCCGCCTCGTAGTGGACGTGCCGTCGCCCCATCACCGAACCCTTCCTGGTGGTTACGCGGCCTATGGCGTATCGATCTGCCCTTCGACCTCGTGCCGCCGCCCCGCCGCATCAGAGATGGCGAAACGGGCAAGGGTCTGGCCGGATTCGTTCAGTTCCTCGGCCGTGGGTTCATAGCGGATACGCCAGCGATCGCCGCCTTCACGAGTGAGCGAAAAGCCGCGGCGACCATCGGTCGCGGCGTAGACGATTCGCCGGTTGCCGTCGCGCCGGATCATTTCGAGCACGCCGGCGCCGGCAGAGAACTCTGCGCCGGGCGCCTCCAGCGAAAGATCGACGACGGCCTGATAGATCTCGATGCGCACGCTGTCGCTGCCGACGGCCGCATCCTCGCGATCAGTCGCGCCGGGGTAGCGCAGCCATTCGCCGCCGATTTTCATGTAGTCCCGCTGGTCGCGCTGGCGATACGCCGTCGCACGCACAGCGACCCGGTCGCCGGGGCGGACCGATTGAAAGGAATGCGAGAAGCTGTAGTGGCCGTGCAGATCAGCCTCCGTCTGGTGGCGTTCGTCGCCCACGGTGAGCACGGCGTAGTCTGAGACGTCCTCCGGTCGGACAGCCCGGCCGAAGCTGTCCAGAATCAGAAAGTCGAACTTCACGGTCTCGCCGACGTGAGCCTGCTGGACCGAATCGAGCGACCACTTCCGCCCCTCCTGCCGGGATCCCGTGTCAGAGGCCAGCGACCCGGAGAGGCAACCCGCTCCGCCGAGCAGGCTCGCGGCGAGGGGCACCAGCAGGGCGGCTCGAGGGCGGATCATCGTTTGGCTGTCTCCTTGCGGCGCGCGGCGCTGGTCGCGCGGCCCTTGCTCTTGCGGGCCCCGCGCAAGGGGAGCCGTCGGGGCTTGTCCTCGGAGACGCCGAGGCGTCGCCCGGTTTTCTCGAAGTAGTACGTCTCGAGCTGCGAGGCGTGGGTGAAATGGTGCTCGTAGTTACTGTCGGAGACGCAGTAGTCGCACTCGCCGGGTTCGTAGTCGCGGCAGATCTCTGGCCGCGTGTCGTAGATCTGGCAGAGGTTGTCGAGCCCCAGCTTCTTGCAACGGGTCTGAATCTGGATGTACCAGGAGCCCTCTTCGACGAACACGCTGATGCCCTCGTGGAGCAGGAACCAGCGGATGTCGTCGTGATCGCGCTGGGATCGAGGCTTGTCGATCTCGATCGCCAAGTACCGGCAGCACGCTGCCGGGCAGTGTTCGCAGAGGATGGAACCCATTGGGCCGCAGTACTCCGAATCCGAGGTCGCTTGCAAGGTCTCGTCCGACGGCGGATCATCATAGGTCGACGGCCACGGCGGTCAAACGAAAACATGGCCCGGATGTTCGACCCATGCGCATCATCGCCGGCAAATGGCGATCAAGAAAGCTCGACTGGCCGGCAGGCGGCGTGACGCGGCCCATGCCGGACCGCGTGCGTGAATCGCTGTTCAGCGTTCTCGGCTCGCGCTTTGGTACGCCGGGAGAACTGCCGCCCTTCCGCGTGGCCGACGTATTCGCGGGCAGTGGCTCAATGGGGCTGGAGGCCCTATCACGCGGCGCGTCCTCGTGCGTGTTCTTCGAGCGTGATCGTACGGCGCTGACAGTCTTGCGCGCCAACCTGGCCCGGCTTGATGTCGGCCCCGCCGGTGAGGTGGTCGCACGAGACGCCTGGGCTGCGGCGGTTCCCGGCCCGGGGGCTGCGCCCTTTGACCTGGTGTTTCTGGATCCCCCCTATCGCGACGCGGCGGACACATCGGCGGATGGTCCGATCCGCAGGTACCTGGCCCGGCTAGCCGGACACGCGGCCCCCGGCACGCTGGTGGTGTTGCACCATCCCCGCGGCCAGTCGCTCGACCCGAGCCCGGAGGGCTGGAGCATCGAACAGGAGCGGGAATACGGCACCCATGCCGTCTCGATGATCACCCGATGACCCCCGGCACCGGCGATCCTGCCGCGGCGGCCCGCCGCATCATCGACACCCTCCGGGCGGCCGGGCATACCGCCCTTCTCGCCGGCGGGTGCGTACGCGACAGCCTGCTGGGGGTAGCACCGAAGGACTACGACGTCGCAACCGACGCCACACCAGACCGCGTGGTCGAGTTGTTTCCCCGTTCACGGCAGGTCGGCGCGAAGTTCGGCGTCGTGCTCGTCCGTGTCGGTCGCCACGACGTCGAGGTCGCCACGTTCCGCCGCGACGGCGTGTACACGGATGGCCGCCGGCCCGACTCGGTCAGCTTCGGCAGCGAAATCGAGGACGCCCGCCGGCGGGATTTCACCATCAACGGCCTGTTCTATGACCCGGTCGCCGATCGCGTCATCGACCACGTCGGCGGGCAGGAGGATCTTCGCAAGGGCGTGTTGCGGACGATCGGCGAGCCGGATGAGCGATTCGCGGAGGATCACCTTCGGCTCCTGCGCGCGGTGAGATTCGCCGCGCGGCTGGGGTTCACGATCGATCCGGCCACGTTTGCAGCGATAGGCCGTCACGCCCATCAGTTGGCGGGTATCAGCGTTGAACGCGTGTGGCTGGAGCTCGAGCAGATTCTCGCGGCGCCGTCCCGGGCTGCCGGCTGGAAGCTGCTGACCGCCGCGGGGCTCAGGCCGTGGCTGTGCAGCGCATGGACCTTCGACGCGGCCGTCGACGCGATCGGCCTCGCCCGCCTCGAAGTGCTGCCCGCGACCGCCCTGCCCGCCCAACTCTCCGCGGCAGCCTTGTTGGCCGACCGGCCGGTGCCAGCGCTGCGCAAGATTGCCGCCTCGTTGCGCTGGAGCAATCGGTTTCGCGATGATGTGATCTGGTTATCCGGGTCGCTGGAATCGCTGGTTTGCCGATCCGATCTCGAACTGGCCGATTTCAAGCAACTCCTCGCCGCGCCCCGCTGGCCCGATCTTCTCGCGCTCTTGCGAGCGGATGATCAGGTGCGCCGTCCCGCACGCCCGTTGGCTCCGGCGGTCGCCGCGCGTGCCGCGGCGATCCCTGCGGATCGCGTTGCCCCTCCCCCGCTGCTTACCGGTGACGAACTGACCGCGGCGGGCCACGTGCCGGGCCCGCGACTCGGGATCACGCTCGAAGCTGTTCGTCGCGCGCAGCTCAATGAAGAGATCGACACGCGGGAGGCCGCGTGGGAAATGGCGAAGAAGATGATGGCGGAGGGATGATCGCGCGGGACGCGCTAAGCACCCGGCGGGGCTAGCTGTCCGTTGAAAAAGGGGTCTGGCTCCGCCGGAAGCCCCGTTCCATTTCCAAAAAGAGCGAATCAGGTGGTGCCTGACCCCTTTTTCAACGGACTCCTAGCGCGGCCCCATGGCCAGGACCCGATCGGCCTGCGAGTCGATCGCGGTGATTCGGAGTCCGAAGTTCTCGCCCATCTTGACCGCCTGCCCCTGCCCGATGCACTTGTCGTTGATGAACAGCAGCAGATGCTGGTCGAACGGCTTCTCAAACTCGATGATCGTCGCGACGGTCATGTCGAGAATCGACTCGATGGGCATCGCGCGCTCTGCCACGACCACGCTGAGCGGCACGGTGATGCCCATCAGGCGCGCCAGATCCGGTTTGGCCGCGCGCGGGGCTTGAGCTGGGGACGTGGCGGTGCTCATCAACGGCCGACTCCGGGGCCCGCGGGGACGCCGTCGGGCGGCCCTCCGCGGTCATATCGGCGGATTCTGGGCGGGCCTTGAGGTTCGCCGGGAGCGCAAAGCCCACTCAGACAGGAGGTTAGGAGGCGGGTGGCGGGTCGGGCGCGTCAGCCGTCGTAACGGGAAACGACGATGCACGCATTATGACCGCCGAAGCCGAACGAGTTGCTCAGCGCGACGCGGACCTTGCGGTCGCGGGCGACGCGCGGGCAGTAGTCGAGGTCGCAGGCCTCGTCGGGGTTGTCGAGGTTGATCGTCGGCGGAATGACCTGGTTCTGAATGGCCCGAACACAGGCGATCAGCTCGGCTCCACCGCTGGCGCCGAGCAGGTGGCCGATTGAGCTCTTCGTGCTGGAGACCACGAGCTTGCGCGCGTGCTCGCCAAACACCGTCTTGATCGCCAGGGTTTCGGCGGCGTCGCCCAGGGGGGTCGACGTGCCGTGGGCGTTGATGTAGTCAACGTCCTCCGGCTTTACCCCGGCGTCCTGAAGGGCGAACCTCATCGCGGCTGCGGCGCCGGCTCCGTCTTCGGAAGGCTGGGTGATGTGCCCCGCATCAGCAGTCGAACCGTGCCCCAGCACCTCCGCGAGGATCGGCGCCCCGCGGCGGCGGGCGTATTCCAGATCTTCGAAGATCAGGGCGCCAGCGCCCTCACCGAGCACGAAGCCGTCCCGATCGCGATCGAACGGACGGCTGGCTCGTTCCGGGTCGTCGTTGCGAGCACTCAACGCCTTCATCGCCGCGAAGGCCGAGAGGGCCAGCGGCGTCAGCGCCGCCTCAGAGCCGCCGGTGAACACAACGTCAGCGCGGTTCTGGCGGATCAGGCCGACCGCCTCGCCCATGGCGTTGGCCGCAGACGCGCAGGCCGTCGAAACCGCGACGCTGTGGCCCTTGGCGCCGAAGTGTATCGAGATGTTGCCGGCCGCGGCGTTGACCATCAGCTTGGGGATGGTGAAAGCCGAGACTTTGCTGGGGCCCTTATCCTTGAGGCGGCCGTGCTGGTCCTCCAGCTCGTTGAGTCCGCCGATGCCTGACCCGAAAACCACGGCGGCTCGATAGGGGTCCATCGCAGCGATGTCGAGGCGGGCCTCGCCGGCTGCCTCGGTGGCGGCCACGACGGCGAACTGCGCGAAGCGGTCGAGTCGCTTGAGCACCTTGCGGTCGATCAGCGCACCAGCGTCGAAATCGCGGCACTCGCCGCCGATGTTCACGTCAAAGCCGGCGGTGTCGAACAACGACACGCGGCTGATGCCGCTGCGCGATTCGATCAAGCCGTCCCAGAACTTGTCAACACCGACGCCGAGGGGCGTAACCGCCCCCATGCCGGTGATCACTACGCGTCGGCGCTGCATCGACTGCGATCCCCGCGGTTCGACCTAGGAGGAGGCGGACGCCTTCGTCTCGATGTGCTTCTTGATGTAGTCGATCGCCTCGCCGACCGTCTTGAGCCCCGCAGCTTCCTCGTCGGGGATCGTAATGTCGAAGGCGTCTTCGAGTTCCATCACCAGCTCGACCGTGTCGAGCGAGTCCGCGTTAAGGTCGTTGATGAACGACGTCTCGCGCTTGAGTTCGCTCTTGTCGACGCTCATCTGCTCGCTGACGATCTGGAACACCTTCTCTTCAATTTCGGCTGCGTTGGGAACCATGGAATCTCCCGATTCTGATTCTCTGGGCGAAATCGTGCGCCGACGCCGGCGCTTATCACAGAACGGTCGGGGCTCGCGGCGACCGGGCGCAGCCCGGCCCCACTCGGCCCTTCGCCGCGGCATGGTACACGCCGCCCGGAAGATCTGCAACGCCCGCCTACCCCCGTCTCGCAGACCGCGGCGGGCGGCCCCTCGGAGGCCTACATGTGCAGACCGCCGTCGACCACCAGCACCTGGCCGGTGATGTAGGAGGCGTCCTCCCCCGCCAGGAAGGCCACGGCCCGGGCCACCTCGGCGGAGTCGCCGAATCGGGCCAGCGGCACCAGTTCGAGAAACGCGTTCTTCACCGCCTCGGGCAGGACGTCGGTCATCTCCGTGGTGATGAACCCCGGGGCGACCACGTTGCAGGTGATCTTGCGCTTCCCCAGTTCTTTGGCGACCGTCTTGCTGAACCCGATCAGCCCGGCCTTGGCCGCGGCGTAGTTGGCCTGCCCCTTGTTACCCATCAGGCCGGTCACGCTCGAGATGTTGACGATCCGGCCGTACCGCTGGCGAACCATCGTCCGACTGACCGCCCGGGTGAGCCAGAAAACGCTCCGCAGATTCGTCGTCAGGACTTCGTCGAACTGCTCGTCTTCCATGGACATCAGCAGCCCGTCGCGGGTGATCCCCGCGTTGTTCACGAGGATGTCGATGCGTCCGTGAGCCTCGCAGACCGCGTCCACGAACGGGTCGATCGCAGCCCGGTTGGACACGTCGAGCGGGCGCGGGTCGATCGAACCCGGAAGCTCGCGCTCGCGCGTCTCCTGCGCCAGGGCCTCCAGCGCGGCCGCCTTGCGGGCACACGCGACCACGGTGACGCCGCGCTCGGCCAGCGTCGTGCAGATGGCCCGGCCGATGCCCTGACTGCCCCCGGTGACGATGGCGACTCTCTTTTCCATGACGACAAGCTCCTTGGGGCTGAATCTGATCACGGACCGGCCCGGCCGGTCGCGGCCGCCGTCCTATGCGGCGATGGCGATGGCCTCGACGGAGTTGATCGACACCGCCTTGCGCGTGCGATCGATCTTGCGCATCAGGCCCGCGAGCACACGGCCCGGGCCGACCTCGATGAACGTGTCAGCGCCTTCCGCGATCAGCCGCTCGACGCACTGTTGCCAAAGGACGGCGTGAGTCAACTGGTCCCGCAGGGCCGCGCGAATCGTGTCAGCCGAACCATGCCAGCCGGCGCTGACGTTGGCGACCACCGGTACGCCCGGCGGGTTGAAGCTTGTTGACTGGAGTGCGGCCCACAGCCCGTCCGCGGCAGGCTGCATGAGCGGCGAGTGGAACGCCCCCGCCACCGCCAGCGGAAACGGCCGGAAGCCGAACGAGTCGGCCTTCTCGGTCGCCCGGCGACACGCTTCGCGCCCGCCCGAAATGACGATCTGCCCCGGGCAGTTGAAGTTGGCTGCGACGAGGACATCGCCGCCCCGGCACTCATCGCAAAGTCGCTTCGCTGCGTCGGCGTCGCCGCCGAGCAGCGAAACCATGCCGCTGGGAACCGCCACGGCCGCGTCCTGCATCAGCCGGCCGCGCTGGTGCACCAGCCTCAGGGCGTCCTCAAACGCGACCGCGCCGGCCGCATGAAGCGCGGTGTATTCGCCCAGGCTGAGGCCGCCCGCGACGTGGAACGACACCGCCCCGCCGCGCGCCTCGCGGAGGGCCGCCCACAACGCGACGCTGGTCACGAAGATGGCGGGTTGCTGGATGTCGGTCCGCTCGAGTTGGTCGGCTGGCCCCTCGAAGCAGAGCTTCGCGATGTCAAAGCCGAGCACCCCATTCGCCCTGTCGAAAACGGCCCGGGCGGCCGGGCTGGCGTCGTAGACGTCGCGCCCCATGCCCACCGCCTGCGAGCCTTGCCCCGGGAAGATGACGGCTACTTTGCTCACGTGGTGCTGCCCTCCTGTGCGTAGCCCGGCCGATCCCGGCGCCGGGGGACGGTGCCCGCCTACATCCGAACAACCATCGTACCCCAGGCCAGCCCCGCGCCGATGGCGACGAACAGCACGAGATCGCCCTTGCTGATGCTCCCCGAGCGCCGGGCCGCGTCAAGCGACAGGAGGATCGACGCCGCGGAGGTGTTGCCGTACTGGTCGATGTTGATCGCCATCTTCTCCCGGGGCAGGCCCATCCGCTCGCGCATCGACTCGATGATCCGGAGGTTCGACTGGTGCGGGATGACGTACTTCAGGTCCGCGGGGGTAATGCTCAACTCGGCCAGGGCGCGGTCGATGATCTCTTCCATCTTGAGGACGGCGAACTTGAAGACCTCGCGACCCTTCATGCGGAGATAGTGCAGGCGCTCATTGACCGTCATCGACGAGGCATAGATGCGAGAGCCGCCCGCGGGCAACCAGATATAATCCGCCTTCGTACCGTCGCAGCCCAGTTCCATGTGCAGAATGCCGGCGGATTCGTCCCGCGAGCGGGACCACACCGCGGCCCCCGCGGCGTCGCCGAAGAGGATCACGGTCGATCGGTCGTCGGGATCGGCATAGCGTGAGAGCGTCTCCGCGCCGATCACCAGCGCCGTCTTGAACGCCCCGCCCATGATCAGACCCGCGGCCACGGCGCTGCCGTACATGAACCCCGCGCAGGCCGCGCCAACGTCAAAGGCCGGAATGGTCCGCGTCGCGCCGAGCTTGCCCTGGATGATCGCAGCGGTCGAGGGAAACGGGTGATCGCCGGTGGCCGTCGCACAGACGATGACGTCGATGTCGTCGATCGTCATGTTCGCATCGGCCAGCGCCCGGCGGGCGGCTTCGACGCCGAGGTCTGACGTGGCCTGCTCTTTCGACGCCCAGTGGCGCTCGCGAATACCCGTCCGGGTCAGGATCCATTCCTCGTTGGTGTCGAGGTAACCGATGAAGTGGTTGTTGTCGACGATGCGATCGGGAACGTAGACTCCCGTGCCTCGCAACTCGACCGGCATCCGTTTATTCATGACAGGCCAGTCCCGCTCGCGGCCGTGTTTTCCGCCAGCCGCGAGGCGATGGTCTCGTTGAGCCGCTCCCTGACGAAGCGACGGGCGACCCGGACCGCGTTGCGGATCGCCGTTTCGTTGCTGCGGCCGTGGCAGATGATGCACACGCCGTCGATCCCCAGCAGCGGCGCGCCGCCGTAGCGGCTGTAGTCGTGCCGGGACCAGACTCGCTCAAGCACGTCGGTGAACTTGCGACGCTCAGCGGGGAGCTCGGTCTCGAACTCGCGGCCGATCGTCGCAAAGAGCCCGGCGGCGAGCCCCTCGACGAACTTCAGGATGATGTTGCCGACGAAGCCGTCACAGATCGCCACGTCGCAACGGTTCTCGAACAGCTCGCGCCCTTCCGCATTGCCCACAAAATGCAGCCGCGGATCGTCGCTGAGCAGCCGATGGGTCTGCTTGACGAGAGGGTTGCCCTTGTTGCTTTCCTCACCGATGGAAATCAGGGCGACGCGGGGACGATTGATGCCGATGACCCGTTCGGCGTAGGCCGTCGCCATGACGGCGTATTCAAACAAGTGTCGCGGCTTGGCCTGAATGTTGGCCCCGACGTCACAGAGAACAAATGGACCGTGGAACGAAGGGATCGTCACCGCGATCCCGGGGCGGGTGACGCCCGCGAGCGGTCGCAGCTTGAGCTGCGCGACGGCTGCACACGCCCCCGTGTTGCCTGCGCTGAGGATCGCGTCAACACGGCCCGCGGCGGCGAGCTCCGCCATGCGAACCAGCGAGGAATCCCGCTTGAGCCGCAGCGCCTCAACGGGCGGCTCGTCCATGTCCACCGTCTGGGAGGCATGGACGACCTCGATCCGGGACGCCAGATCGCTCGCGCCCGCCGCATCCAGTTCGCGGCGGACCACGGCCTCATCGCCGACCAGAAAAAGCCGGATGTCCTCCTCGTCGCGAACGGCGAGGACCGCTCCACGGACGATGGTCGCGGGGGCGTTGTCGCCGCCCATGGCATCGACGGCCACCCGGACGGGCATGGGCGGCTACTCCTCCTTCTCCTCGCCGACGGGCAGCAGGACTTTTGCGCTGACGTATCCGCACTGCGAGCAGGCACAGTGCGGCAGCTTCGCCTTGCCGCACTTGGGGCAGGAGACGAGATTGGTCGGCTTCAGGGCGTGGTGCGCCCGCTGGGTACGCTGACGGGTCTTCGACTTTCGTTTTGCCGGTAGCATGGCCTCTCCAGGTTCGCCCGCGGGGCTCGGACGCGGTTGCAGGCGGCGGCCGACCTCGCACGCGGGTGCGTTGCTTTCGCGGGTACGTGCAGCGCGGTCGCTTGAACTTCCGCCGTCGTACCGGAGGGTCCCCCCGGCCGGACAGAATCGTCGTGACGCACGCGTTTGGGGGCAGAGGGCGCCGCGCGCACCCTGATCCCGGGCCCGCAAACGATAAGCGTAGGAGGGTACGAGACTTGCCTGCGGTTGTCAATCCGGGAGAACTACCCCGCCAGCCCGGCGGGAGCCCCGGGACCGGCCGGGCCCGGATCGCCCGCCCCGCCCGCCGCATGATCGCCCCGCCCGGCGGGCATCGACCCGGTTATCGAGCCAGCTTCCGGGCGCCCAGCATCACCCGGTCCCAATCAAGCGCCGGACCCGGATCCACCTTGGAGGTCGTGATGTGGTAGTGCCCGATCACCCCCTTGAACGCTGCCAGCTCCTCCTTGGACAGCGTGGTCGTCCGCAGGGAGCCGTCCGGATTCCGGGGGTAGTCCAGCTCGATCCCGGGCAGGGCCTTGTGCAGCGCCGCCGTGAGCTTGATGAGCGAGTCGTACTGCGCGTCGGTCAGGTCGTACTGATACAGATCGCGCTTCTGCACGTTGCCCAGCACCGGGTCGTTCCGCGCGGGGCGGTAGGTTTTCTCCGGGAGCGAGCCGAGGCGAACGGAGGAAGGAATGGTCATTCGTGTCCGCCCGTCCTCATCGCGGACGTACCACTTGTCGAGCGTTTCCATATCCTTGTAGGCGCCGATATTCGCGATCTCGATGCCGACGCTGCGATCATTCGCCTCACCGGCGTGCCAGGCCC
This sequence comes from uncultured Phycisphaeraceae bacterium, assembly GCA_964426945.1. Lineage (GTDB taxonomy): Bacteria > Planctomycetota > Phycisphaerae > UBA1845 > UBA1845 > CAYRSS01. Next base: position 54,431 of record CAYRSS010000021.1, on the reverse strand, counting down.
GCTCCTTCAGGTCCAGGGTCTGGTAGATCGTGCCGTCGACATCCAGCATGAAGTGTACGCTCAGGCCGCGGACGTCCTGGAGAATGTAGAAGCACTGGGCTGACGTGCCGCAGACGTCGTAGTGAAGCACGAATTGGTCGACATGCTCCCGGAGGGTGTCCAGGTCCCAGCCGTTCTTGCGTACGGCGGCGCCGACCTCCTCCGGCAGGTGTCGCCGAAAGCTGCTGTAGCGGTTCGCGCTGCCCTGCCCCGCCGGCTTGCTGGGCAATTCCTCGTCGGGGTCGAATCGGCGGTGATAGCGATACGCGTCGTAGCCGCCCGGATCGGTCCAGAGAACCACCCGCGCACCGGTGTGAAACATCCGCCCGCAGACGACAATCTCATCGCCGCGGCGCTCGTGCTCGCGACCAACCCGCACCGAACCGGTGAACAGGCCGCAGCCCGGAAGCAGTAGAGTGACCATCCCCAGGAAGGCGAACGGGAAGGCTGTTTTGTTCATGTTGTCTGCTCGAATTCCAATCGGATCGAGAACACTGCGAATCGCGGCCGCGGATCAGCGATGGTCGCGGAGCGTGACTCCAAGGCCGGGGCCGTCTCCTGGCAGGACGCGGCCATCCGTCAGCCGCAGCCCTTCATAGGGATCATCCCGCAACAGGAGGTGCCCGTCCAGATCGACGTAGTCGACCAACGATGCGAGCTGCGCCGCGGCGGAGATGCCGAGGGAGGTCTCAACCATGCAGCCGAGCATTACTTTCAGCCCGTAGCCACGCCCGAGATGTATCATCCGCATGGCTTCGCGGATGCCTCCGCACTTCGAGAGCTTGATATTGATTCCGTCGACAATGCCGTCGAGGTGAGCGACGTCGCGCGGGACGATGCTGTCCTCGTCGGTGATGATCGGCACAGGCGACTCGTCCGTGATCCGTCGCAGCGCAGAATGATGATTCGGGGCGATGGGCTGCTCGACCAGTTCAATGTCGAACCGCCTCAGCGCTTCAATCCGCGCGGCAGCCTCATCGGTAGTCCAGCCGCAGTTGGCGTCGACGCGAATCGTCTTGTTGGGCGCGAGCCGCCGCATGAGGGAGAGCGTCTGCTCGTCGTTGGGCGTACCGACCTTGACCTTGAGCACGTGGAAGCCCGCGGCCTCTTCCAGCTTGATCGGCAGCTTGTCGGGCTCGTCGATGCCGATGGTCATCGAGGTCGGTGGCGTCCGAGAGGGATCGAGACCGAGCATCTTCCACACGGGGATCCCCCGCCGGCGGCCCAGCCAGTCGTGCAGCGCCTCGTCGATCGCCGCGACGGCGGCACGGTGCTGCGGGAAGTCGGCCAGCAGCCGATCGACGATTCCGTCGACGTCTTCCGGATCATTGCCCAGGAGCGAGGCCGCCTGCTCGAAGGTTTCCTCGCAGGTGTCCAGGGTCTGCTTGTAATAGGGTGTCGGCGCGGCCTCGCCGTAGCCGACTACGCCGTCATGCTCCAGGGCGAGGATCGTCCGGTCGACCCGGGTGCCGTCGTCGCCCACGGAGCTGCCCCCCCGGGCGATCCGGAACGGGTGGCGCGTGTGCGCGGTGATTCTGTGCCATCGGAGGCGCATCGCGGCAACGTATCACGCGGCTTTGGCGACGTCCAACGGCGGACGGGCTGCCCACCTTCCACGCCGGATAAGCGGCCGGCTGAGAGCGCAACCCTCTCCCCGTGACGCTGGCGATGTCTCGACAGCCGCCGCCGGCCCTGCCACGCGAGCGATTTGCAAACCTTTGTCCAGTAACGGTTTGCATCGCGGCCCGGCCCGGACGTACAATCGGCCCGAGGACCGGCCTATTCCCGTGTAAGAACCCCGCGCCAGTTGCGTTTCCCTGACGTGGGACTCGCGATGCTCAATCCGCCGGCCGGCAGCGTGCGCCATATGGAAGAGACGCGATCGACATTGCTGGTTCGCCTGAAGGATCGGACCGACCAGGAGGCGTGGCAGATCTTCGATCAGCTCTACCGCCCAATGCTGGTTGGGTTCGCCTGCACGCGGGGGCTTCACCAGGCCGACGCCGAGGACGCCGCCCAACAGTGCATCCAGTCGGTGCTGGCGAACATCGACCGATACGAGCACGTCGGCAGCTTCAAGTCCTGGCTGCGGACGATCGTCGAGAACAAGATCCGTGACCAGCGTCGCCGTCGTCGCGATCAGGATGCAGGCAGCGCGGTGTGGGATAACGTCGCGGACGATGCGCCGGCCCCTGAAGCCGAGTGGGAGCGTCACTGGATGATGGAACACCTGCGGTACTGCGTGGATCGCGTGCGGCCCAACATCGCCGAGTCCACCTACCAGGCGTTCTACCAGAACGTGATCGAGGGGGCTCCGGCGAAGGAGGTCGCGCAGCGCCTCGGAATCACGGCCAACCAGGTCTACGTCGCCAAGTTTCGCGTGCTGGAACGGGTTCGCTCGCTGCTGACGGAACTGACGGGGTACGACCTGGGCGAGTCGTTGGCGTAACTGCAAGCGTGGGAGCAGGGGTCATGGATCGCTGCCCGGAACTTTACGAAATTGAGGCCTTTCTCGCCGGCGACGATGATCCTGCCGACTCGCAGCAGGTTCGCACGCACTTGGGTCGATGCAGCCAGTGCGCGTCACGATCCGCCAAGATCCGCAGCCACCTCCAATTGGCCCGCCAGCTCCGCGAGGCTCTGAGCGGATCGACGGGCAACGCCCGCGGAGCGTCGGCCGACCGGCCCGGCTCCTCAGAGTTGCACGGCGCAAGCGACCGGGGGAAGCTGCCCCCGTCGGCGGCGCTCGCCCAGGAGGGGATCGAGGGCTACACCTTCGTCAAGCCGATCTCCCGCACGCTGTCGAGCATGGTCTACGAGGCCGTGCAGGACGGCACGCGTCAGCGCGTTGCCATCAAGCTGCTGCACGCCGCCGCGGGGGCCGACGACCGCGCGAGGATCCGCTTTGAGCGCGAGATCGATCTGCTGGTCCGGCTGCGCCACCCGCACATTGTGCCGATCTACGCTTCGGGCGTTTCCGGCGGCCGGTTCTACTACGTCATGCCGCTCATCGAGGGGCTCGCGCCGGACGCGCATATCCGCGAGCGCGGCCTGTCGATGCGGACGTCGCTCGAAATGCTGCGCGTGATCATCGAGGCGGTAAGCTTCGCCCATCAGCGCGGCGTGCTGCACCGCGACATCAAGCCGTCGAACATCATGGTCGACGCCGCGGGCCGGCCCCACGTGCTCGACTTCGGCCTGGCCAAGCTCCGGCCTGACATGAACGACGAGTCGCTGACCGCGCTGACCCTCGACCAGGGGCAGATCGTCGGCACGCCGGCGTACATGTCCCCTGAGCAGGCGGCAGGCCGAAACGTCGACGTCGATGTTCGCAGCGACGTGTACGCCCTTGGGGTCCTGATCTATCGCAGCCTGACCGGCGTGTCGCCCTACCCGACCGACGGCTCGCTGACCGAGTCCCTGCGACACATCATCGAAACGCCTCCGCGACGGCCGACGTTGATCCGGCCGGAGATCGGCCACGAGATCGAGGCGGTCATCCTGAAGGCCCTGGAAAAGGAGCCCTCGCGACGATACCAGAGCGCGGCTGCCCTCGCCGAGGATCTGGATCGCTACCTGACCAATCAGCCTGTTCTCGCGCGAGCGCCGAGCCGCGTTTATCAGTTCCGCAAGCTGATCGCGCGGCACAAGCTGCCGTTTTCGCTGATCGCTGCGTTGTTCCTGCTGATGACCGGGTTCGCAGCCGCCGTCAGTGTCCAGAACGACCGAATCCGCGAGGAGTCGCAGCGTCAGCAACTGGTGCTCGGGTTCTACGAGTCCGGGTTCGAGCGGCTGCTGGCGCCGGAGAGCAACGCCGGGCCGGATGTGACGCTTCGAGAGTATTTCGACCTTCTCGCGGCGGACCTGGACGATCAGTTCGCCGATGACGCAGAAACCCGCGCGCGCATGCAGGACTTCGTCGGCGTCATGTACAAGAGCCTCGGCGACTACCGGTTGGCCCGGGAGCGGCTGGAGCACGCGCTGGATGCCCGCGTCGCGTTGTTCGGCCGGGAGGACCTGCGATCAGCCGAGTCGATGCACAACCTTGCTGCCGCGCTTTGGTTCGAGCGCGAGTACGAACAGGCCGAAGCGCTTTACCTGGAGGCGTTGGCTATTCGTCGCAGGCTGATGGGCGACAATCACGAAGAGGTCGCGTCCACGCTCAACCACCTGGGCGCAACTTATCGCTCGCTGGCCACGATCCGCGAGGGAGACGACCGGCGACGCTACCAGACCCTCGCCGAGGAGCACGCCCGCGAGGCGCTCGGCATCCGCCGGCGCGTGCTGGGGCCGACCGATCCAGAGGTGGCTCGCTCACTGCACAATCTGGCCGCGATCCTCTGCCGGCAGGAGCCCCCCCGCCACACCGAGGCGGAGCCTCTGTACCGCGAGGCGATCGAGCTGCTGCGCAGCGACGACCGGCCGCACCAGTGGCACCTCGCGCAGTTTCTCACCAACCTCGGCGTCTGCCGAGCGGATCAGGGTGCCGCCCTGGACGCGGTGTCGATTCTGGAGGAGGCGCTCGCGATCAAGCGTGAAACGTTGGCGGCGGACCATCCCTCGGTGCGATCCACCCTGAGGGCGTTGTGCGACGCGCAGCTCAGCGCGGGCCAGGCGGGCGCGGCCGAAGCGACAGCCCGCGCGTGGATCGAGGGCGAGACCGCGGCGTCGGCTGGCGCAGCTCGTCTGGCCGAAGCGGAGGCGAAGCTGATCCGGGCCATGGCGGCGCAGGGCCGTACCCGTGAGGTGGCTGATTGGGCGTCGACCAGACTGGATGCGCTGAGCGAACTGAAGCCGCCGCAGCCGGCGGCCATGCGTGTGCTGCTGACCGCCGTTGCCGAGTCCCTGAGATCGGCCGGAGAAGAGGAACTGGCGGAGCACTACGAATTCGAACTCGCCGCGCTCCCGAATGACTAGGCTCGCTCGTCAGCCGCGACGACGACGAACGCCGAGCACCGCCGCGCCGAGCAGGAGCGCCGCCGTCGAGGGCTCGGGGACCATGCGAGCGCCGGTCAGGCAGATCGTGTAGCGCCCGGTTTCGCCGGGACCACGCCAGTCCGTGATAACGCCGCCGCCGCCGGGGCCGTCCGGCCCGGTGACTTCGGTGGGCGTTGCGAAATCGAAGATCAGGCCGTCATCGTTGGCTGGGTCATTGCCCAGGCCGCTGATCGCGAGGTAGTAGGCGCCGATGCCCGCTCCAGTGAGCCCCCCCGCGGGCAGCAACGACGTACCCATGCTGAAACTCGCCTCGTTGTTGTTGGCGAGCACGCCCCGCCCGCTGCCGCTGAAGAGAAAAAGCTGCGTGTCGAAGTCCGTCTCGTAGGCTGTTGTGCGGCCGTCGCAGGTTGGCGACGTCGTCGCCGAAAACGCGGACGGATCGGTGATGAGGATCTGGTACATGTCCTCGTAATCGTCGATCGGCCCGGCGCCGCGGCTCAGGCCGGACAGCTCACCGTAGATGTGGTTGATCGCCTGCAGCGGGATGTCGTTGACGACGTGCGCGCTGGCTGGCAGCGGACCGGCGGAATCGAGCAGGATGTCCTCGATGACATCGGGGCCGGCCAGGGCCGACCCGGTGATCAGCCCGGCGCAGACCGCCGCCGCGGCGAATGGGAGCCTGGACATGTTCATTCCCCTTCGATTCCGGCGTGATTCGCCGGTCGGCCCATCTGAGCGACGTGGGTCGCCCTGCTCATCGCGGGCTTCCATCGCCAGCCCGATGGTACGGGATGGGCTGAAGCGATTCAACGGAAACCGCCAGCGTGGGGCTCGTCTCGTCCGCTTATGGGACGCGGGCGCCGTACAGTATCGCTGTTGTCAGGGTCCGAGTTCAGCGCGGCGGCCGTGCTACCGATAGAAAACGGGATACCGACCAGTTCCCCGCGGTGCAGGCGAATCGTGATGTCTCGAATGAGCATGGGCCCGGCAGCGGTTAGCCCCCGAGCAGCGATGCCTAACAAGGTCTTCCACGTCCGAGTCCGGCTCTTTCCGCGATGGTTCCGCGCGGCGATCGCGGTAACGCTCCTGGTCGCCTTTTACGGCTTCATCTGGTCGCTGGTCCGCCCCCGCCATTCAGAACCGCTGGCGCCGCTCCGCACCCCTGCCCCGGCGTCGGCCACTTCGACGGGCTAGGCGTCCTTCCGGTGCGCCCAGACGGGCGATCGCTTTTCGAGAAATGCCCGCACCCCTTCATGGTGGTCCTCCGTCTGGCCCGCAGTGGTCTGCAGCATCGATTCGTAATCCAACTGCCGAGCGAGGTCGTTGGACCAGGCGGCGTTGATGGCGCGCTTGGTGAGGGCCAGCGCCGCGGGCGGCATGTCGGCAAGCTGACGTGCCAGCTTGTCCACCGCCGCGCCGAGATCGGCCGCGGGCACGACCTGCGAAACGAGTCCGAGCGTGAGGGCCTCGTCCGCCTTGACCTTCCGGCCGGTGAACGCGACCTCCATCGCGCGAGACGGTCCCACAAGCCGCGTCAGCATGAACGTGCTTCCGCAGTCCGGCACCAGCCCGACGTGTACGAACGCCTGCACGAAACTCGCGACGTCCGAAGCGACGCGCAGATCCGCCGCCAGGGCCAGGCTCCAGCCTGCGCCGGCGGCGACGCCGTTGACCGCGGCGATGACGGGCTTCTCCATGGTGCGCAGCTTGAGGATCAGCGGGTGATAGCGGTCGCGCAGGTGCTGGCCGAGTTCGATCGGCTCGGGGCTGTCGTACTTGCCGGCTACATCGGCGAGATCCTGACCGCTGGAGAAGGCACGCCCGGCGCCGGTGAGAACCAGGCAGCGGACAGCTCTGTCCCGCTCGGCCTCGCGCACGGCCTTCGTCATCGCTGCGAGTAGATCGTTGTTCAGGGCGTTGAGCACGTCAGCACGGTTCATGGTGAGCGTACGGACGCCGGCATCGTCGCGAGTCAGCAGGACATCTTCCTGGGCCACGTGATTGCTCCCTGATCCAAGTCAAACCGAGCGGCGGCTACTTGCCCTCAAACCGCGGCCTGCGCTTCTCGATGAACGCCCGCATGCCTTCCTTCTGATCCTGCGAGGCGAACAGCAGGTAGAAGAGCTTACGTTCGTAGTCAAGACCGTCCGTGAGCGACGATTCCTGCGCCTTGTTGATCGCCTCCTTGGCCGCGCGGACGGCGAGTGGCGGCTTTGCGGCGATTTCGCGGGCCAGGCGCAGGGCCTCAGTCAGGAAGTGCTCGCGCGGGACGACGCGCGAAACCAGCCCCGCGGCGAGTGCTTCGTCCGCGCCGAGGAACCGCCCCGTCAGGATCGCCTCCATCGCCCGCGCCTTGCCGATCGCCCGGGTGAGCCGCTGGGTGCCGCCGGCGCCGGGAATGACGCCGATGTTGATCTCCGGCTGACCGAACTGCGCGGTTTCTGACGCGACGATCATGTCGCAGAGCATCGCCAGCTCGCAGCCCCCACCAAGGGCAAAACCCGACACCGCCGCGATGATCGGCTTGCGGATCGCCTTGATGCGGTTCCACCGGGCGAGGTTGTTTCGGTTGTCCATGTCCGTCGCGGAGGCCTCGGCCATGTCGCCGATGTCCGCGCCGGCGGCGAATGCGCGATCGCTGCCGGCGATGACAATGACGCGCACAGCGTCGTCGCGATCCCAGGCTTCCAGGCGCGCTATGAGGTCGTCCATCAGCTCGATGGACAGGGCGTTGAGAACGTCCGGACGGTTCAGTGTCGCGATGGCCACGGCGCCGTCCGTGCTGGCGAGAATCGTATTGGCCATGATGGCCGCATTCTGCCCGGGACAGCCGGGGAATCAAGGGGAGCCGCGGGCAGTCGGCGTGCCTCGACGAAAGCCGCTAGTCCAGTTGTTTGCGGAATCGCGCTACGCTCAGGGTCAGCGCCACGAGGCAGCACACCGCAAGCCCGACGATACTCGGCAGCAGATCCATCGCATCTGCGCCACGCAGAATGACGCCGCGGAGAATCTCGAGAAAGTACGTGACGGGCAGCAAGTAGCCGGCCAGGAAAAGCGGCATCGGCATCTCGGCTCGCGGGAACATGAACCCCGACAGCAGCACCGAGGGAAGCAGGACCAGGAACGAGAACTGCAGCGCCTGAAGTTGCGTGCTGGCCAGAGTGGAAATCAGCAGCCCGAGGCCGAGTGCGGTGAGAATGAACAGCGCCGCCAGCAGGAACAGCAGCGTCAAACTGCCGCGGATCGGCACACCGAAGACTTCGGTCATGATGAGCAGGATGATCAGCAATTCTCCGCAAGCCATGACTGCGTAGGGCACGAGCTTCCCCAGCATGAGGCCCAACCGCCCGACGGGCGTGACGAAAAGCTGTTCCAATGTGCCGAACTCCCGCTCGCGCACGACGGCCGAACTGGTCAGGAACACGAGAACCAGCTGGAGGATCGTTCCGATGAGCCCCGGGATGAAGAAGTGCGATGATTCCAGGTCGGGGTTGTAGAGCAGTCGCGGGCGAGCCTCGATCGGAAGCGACGGCCGGCCGGACTGATCGCGCGCCGGCCCGGACTGGATGGTCTCGGCGACCACCGTCGCCCGACCAATCGACATGTGCAGGGCCAGAAGTTCCGCGGCGTTCAGGGCCGTCGTGGCGACTTGCGAATCGCTGCCATCGATCAGGACCTGGAAGGCAGCCTGCTCGCGCCGCAGGATCCGATCGGAGTAGTCCGGGGGGATGATGACCGCGGCTTTGGCCCGGCCCGATTGCAGCGCGTCGTGAATGCCGTCGAGCGAGTCGGCGTGAAGCTCGACTCGAAAGGACCGGGTGTTGCACAAAGCATCCACGAGGCGGCGACTCTCCTGCCGACGGTCAAGGTCGAGGACCGCAATGGGGATGTTGTCGATTGTGACGTCGATCGCGAAGCCGAAGATCACCAGCTGCAGCGCCGGCACGACGAACGCGAACAGGATGGTGCTGGGTTCCCGCCGGATGTGCGACAGCTCCTTCAGCAGAATCGCCCAGAATCCGCTCATCGGGCCGCCTCCAGGTCCTGGGCGCGACACAGGAGCACGAAGACATCCTCGAGGCTCGGCCCGATGACACGGTGGTCGCTCGCAGCGTCCCCCGGGGCAATTTCGGCCACCAGGTCGCCGGGGGAGACAGCCGCATCGACCATGACGTGCAGGCGGTCGCCGAAGAGCGTCACGTCTCGCACCGCGGGAAGGCGTCGCGCGCGAGACATTGCCTCTGGTGCATTGCGACAGGTGATCTCGTACCGCCGTGTGCCGGGAGGAACGACCTCGGGGAGAGCCTTGAGTTGATCCGGTGAGCCAAGAGCGATCAGCCGGGAGAGGTAGATGTACCCGACCAGGGTGCATCGTTCGGCCTCATCCATGTAGTGGGTGGTGACGAACAGCGTCACCCCCTGCCGCGAAAGCTCGAACAGCAGGTCCCACAGGCTGCGCCGGGCTACGGGGTCGATCCCTGCCGTCGGCTCATCGAGAAACAGCACCTCCGGCTGGTGGATGATCGCGCAGGCCAGCGCAAGCCGCTGCTTCCACCCCCCCGACAGCCGACCGGCCAGACGATCCAGGTACGGGTGCAGGCCGGTGAGGTCGAGTACCGCCTGCTCACGATCCTCGATCGCACGGACACCGTACACGCGTGCGTAAAACCGGATGTTCTCGCGGACAGACAAGTCAGGGTACAGGCTGAACTTCTGTGACATGTAGCCGATCCGGCGCTTGATCGCCTCCGCGTCGCGGAGCACGTCGACCCCCAGGACGAAGCCCGTGCCCTCCGATGGCCGCAGCACCCCGCACAGCATCCGGATGATGGTCGACTTGCCCGATCCGTTCGGCCCCAGCAGCCCGAAGATGCCGCTTCGGGGAACGTCGAAGTTGACTTCGCGGACGGCCACGAATGAGCCGAACCGCCTCCCCAGCCCCACGGCCGAAATCACCCCGCCGGTCATGGCCGGCTCGCCGTGTCGAGGAGCAGATCGGCCGTCATTCCTACGCGGAGGTCGGCGGCCCCCTCGCCGATGGTGACCTTGATCCGGAATACCTGCTTACTGCGCTCCTCCGGGGTCTGCACATTCCTGGGTGTGAATTCTGCCTCGCGTGCGATGAAAGTCACCGTTCCCGGGAACTGGCGATCACCGTGAGCGTCGACGCGAAACGGCACGCTCCGACCGACCGCCACATCGGCCAGCCTGGCCTCCGGAACGTACGCTCGAATCCACATCGATGAGAGGTCCAGGAGGGATACGGTCGGCGCATTGGCGGCCACAAGGTCTCCCGGACGAAGGTCGATGACCTCGACGCGGCAGTCGCATGGCGAAACAACGGTCAGTTCCTCGATTCGCACGCGAATGGCGTCCGCAGCAGCCTGGGCCGCGGCTACCGCCGCCTCCGCCTGCTTGATTTCCTCCTCTTGGTATCCCGATTCCTGGAGTTTGAGCGCCTGCTCGGCTTCAGCCATCGCCGCCCTCGCCGCGGCGATGTCTTCCGCCCGCGTTCCCTCCTCAAGCAGTGCGAGCTCCTCGCGAGCAGCCGCCTCCCCCGCCTGGGCCGACTTAAGCGCCCGAACTGCCCGATCGAATTCAACCTGCGCCGCGTCCTCGCGCTGTCGCAGGTTGACGTATCGCTCGTGTTCGATCCTGGCCAGTTCGTGATCCGCTTCGGCCGACTTGAGTCGCTCCCGGGCGATCTCGATTTCGCGCGGCCGTGGGCCGGACTCGAGTCGTGCGAGACTGGCCGCCGCGGCGTCCCGCCTGGCCCTCGCCTGCTCGACCTCCTCGGGCCGATACCCGCCGGCGAGCTTCTCATATTCCTGCTGAGCCGCGCGAAGCCGCGCTTCCGCCCCGGCGAGTTGTTCGCGGTAGTCAAACGGATCGAGGCGAAAAAGCGGGTCGCCGATCCGCACGGAATGCCCCTCCTCCACGAGGACTTCCGCGGTACGTCCGCCGACGCGCGATCCGACGCGGATCTCCTGCGCCTCGATCAGCCCGGAGACGATAAACGCCTGCGGCCGCGACTTCTGCCAGTAGAGGTACCCGACGACCCCCACGGCCACGACGGCGACCAGCCCCACGAGTCGGCTCATGGCATGTCCCCCGCGTCCGCCGCCCGGGCGCGAATCGCCGCGTAGTCTACCGGCCGCTTCTCGAGAAAGGCGCCGATCCCCTCTTTCACCTCCGGGGACAGATTGTGCACCGCGAGCCAGTCCCGTGCGTGTCCGATCGTCATTGACCACGACAGGTCGCGCCAGAAGTTGAGTTGCTGCTTGGTGTAGCGCGTGCATTCGGGGAGCTTGTCGATGAGCTTCGCGCAGAGTTCATCCACGGTTCGATCGAGCTGACTGCGGGGCACGACGCGATTCACCAGTCCCCAGTCGAGAGCCTGCGCCGCGGTGATCGGCTCGCAAAGCAGCAGCATCTCCCGCGCCCGCCGATCTCCGATGATCAGGGGCAGCCATTGGGTCGCCCCGCCGGCGGCGACGCTGCCGCGGGCGGCGCCGACCTGGCGAATCGTGACGTCATCCGCCGCCACGGCGAGGTCGCACGACATGTTCATCTCGTTGCCGCCGCCGACCACCATGCCGTTCAGGCGGGCCACCGAGGGCTTGCCAAGGTTGCGCAGCCGATCATGCACCTCGATGAATGCGCCCATCCACTTCCAGTAGGCGGAGGGCTCCGCGAGGCAGTATTCCCCCTGCTCGGCGAGGTCCGCCCCGGTGCAGAAGGCCCGGTCCCCGGCACCGGTCAGCACGAGCACGCGAATGCGATCATCCCACGAAACATCTTCCAGCGCGCGGCTGAGCTCGCGCAGCGCCGGGAAGTGCAGGCAATTGAGCACCGCCGGTCGGTCGATGGTGATCGTAGCGCAGTGCTCCCGCTTCTCGTAGCGGATGTGGCTGAACTTGAACGAATCGGCCGGTCGGGCTTCGGGGAAATCCATGGGCACCGCCTTGTCCGGATAGGGCTGCAGGCGTCGACGTGAGCACACCGTACCGACGGCCGGCAGTCAGGCCGTCGCCATTACTTGCTTCAATGCCTCTTTGGGACGGACCACCTGAACTTGTTTGCCACGAGCCAGGAGCCGCTCGCCGCTCCACGCCGTCACCTCGCAGGTCACGCGCCCGTGGCGGACCTCGACCAGTTCCGCCCGTACACGGACGGTTCGCCCCACGCCGCACGGCGCCAGATGGTCCGCGCTGACGTGGGCCCCTACGCCCTCCTCATCGTCGTCGAGGAAGTCGACGAGCACCTTGCGCGCAGCCAGCTCCATGTGGTGCACGAGGGACCAGGTCGAGTAGCAGCGATGAACGATCACGCCGTCGAAAGCCGGGCACATGTCCTCGGTGACGACGATGGACACTTCGCGAACGATGCCGAGCTCAAAGCCGGGTTTCATGCGGGGGTCAATCTAGCCGCGCACCTCACTTCGCGTCAAAGGGCAGGGCAATCCGGCTACGAGGCCCCGACGATGGTTGTTTCCGCGACGGCGGTCAGCGTGGCGCCGGAAAGGTAATCCGTGAACTGAACGTTGATCAGGAGCCGCGAGCCAGGCGCGGGCCGCCGTCCCGGTGGGAAGGGGCAACGGGCGGTGTAGTGCTGCGTGCCGAACCGGCTATACCAGATCTGGCGCAGCTCAGACGGTTCGCGGAATTCGTAAAGACCGATCTGGGACTGGCGGCCCATCGTCGAGGCGTCGGTCAGTTCGACGCGAAGCTCGCCCGGCGCCTTCACAGGGTCGCCATCGGCGTCGACCGGCCGCACGTAGACGGTGACGCCGTCGTCACCCGGCTTGCCGTCGTAGTCCGCGCCGCCGCTGCGCGAGAGGATTTCGATCCGTACGGGGGCGAACAAGTCGACTGGACGCGCCCCGCCGAAGCGGGTCAGGGTCTCGTTCTGCGCCGTGAGGCGCTGGATCGTGAGGCGCTGACCGTCCGCCTCCCGCTGGAGCCGATCCCGCTCCACGCGGAGAGCGTCGCGCTCCTGGAGCGTCCGCACGACTTCGCCCCGATTGCCGCCGCAGCCAGCCAGCCCGGCGGCCGCGATCGCAAGGACAAGGCTCACGACCCGGCCGGCCAGCCGGTTGAGGGTCGTTGCGGTGTTCGCTGACGGGTTCATCGAGGTCTCCCACGCGGCCGGAGACTTGCCACGACTCGGAGCTTCGTGGACGATTCCGGCCTGAAACCGGACGACTTCGCAGGACGTTGCGTGGTATAGCCGCGCGTGCATCCAGCGGCAAGGGCAGCCAGGGTCATGAGCACGAGTTCCGCCGATCAACCGATCCTGCACGTCTTCCGGCTCGCCGGCGAATCGCTGCTGGCCTGCCGGTGCAACAACTCACACTCGGGCAATCTCTCGATCCGCCGCGGCGACGAGGTCATCATCACGCGCACCGGCGCCATGCTCGGGAGACTCGCCGACTCGGATTTGGTGAAAACTTCGCTAAGGCCCGCGGAGGTGGAACGAGCCCGTGCCAGCACGGAGCTTGAGGTTCACCTCGCCGTCTACGCCGGGACGGAGTTCTCCGCCGTCGCTCACGGACACGCCCTGTGGGCAGTCTTGGCCGGGTGGATGGTCGACGAATTCTGCCCGCTTGATCTCGAAGGGGCCTACTACTTCGGCCGGGTTCCCGTGGTCGAGTGCGTACCCGCCACGGCGTCGCCGGTCCTCGGGCAGGCTGTCGCCGGCGCAATGAAGACGGCCCCCGCGGTCATCGTCCGAGGACACGGCGTGTTTGCCGCGGCTGACAGCCTTGAGCGCGCGGCCCAGTGGATCACGAGCGTCAACGACTCCGCTCGGCTCTACGTGGAGGCCCACCGTTGCGGCCTCGACCTGCGAGAGTTGAGCCGCAAGCCCTACCTCGAGCAGGTCCGCCGCCGATCGGCCGACCGGCCCGGATGACCTCCGCGGCAGGTCGAGGTCGCGTTTTGTTTTCCCCCAGCCGCCCGCTATAACCCCACCGAAGTCGTGCCGCCGGCCGGAACCGTCCCGGGTGCCCCGGTCCGTGAGGCGGGCCACAGGACAGACGGGGAACCACTTGCCAACCTTGGTGATCTACACCCTGTTCGCCATCGGCGGGGCGGCCGCGCTCATCTACGAAGTGATGTGGATGCGCAGCTTCTCGCTCGTGTTCGGAAGTTCCACGCGATCCGCGGCTGCCGTGCTGGCGGCGTACTTCATGGGGATGGCCCTGGGCAACTGGCTTGGGGGCCGCCTCTGCCGCCGGGGAAGCGGCCTCGTGCGGTACGGTGTCTGCGAACTCGTCATCGGCGCGACCGCTCTGCTCGTCGGGCCCTGGTTGGCCTTGTACAGCAACCTCTATCCCTCGCTCTATGAGAGTCTCCGAGAGAGCCCGGTACTGCTGAGCACCGTCAAGCTGCTGCTCGCCACGGTGTCGCTCGGGCCGCCGGTGGTCGCGATGGGCGCTACCCTGCCTTTCATCGTCTCCGCGATGGTCACGCAAGAGGGCCGCTTCGCAGGTCGCGCCGGGCTGCTCTATTCGCTGAACACGCTCGGCGCCACCGTCGGCGCGCTGGTGGGGGCGTTGCTCCTCCCCTGGTCGATCGGCGTGAGCGCCAGCATCTACCTCGCGGTGGCGGTCAACGTTTCGGTCGGGGTTTCGGCCATACTCATCGGGCGCCGGGCGCCTGCCCCGGCCGCGCGCGGTCCCGTGCCGCCGGACGTCCCGTCAGCCGTGCCGGCGCCGACCCGTCCGCCGCTACCGATTCTGGCCGCGGCGGCCATATCGGGGCTCGGCACGCTTTCCCTCGAGGTGCTGCACGTCCGGCTCATCAGCCACCGAAGCGACAGCAGCATCTACGTCTTCGGGCTCCTGCTCGGCGTGTACCTGGTCTTCCTGGCCCTGGGTTGCATGGTGGTGACGCGGTTTCTCGACCGCGGGCGCCCCTGGCGAATCCTTGCGTGGACCCAATCGTTCGCCGTCATGACGATCCTACTGTCGCCGATCATCCTCCAGCGGATCCCCGAAGCCTACTTCTACTCCGGGGGGGGCTCATTCGGAGCCCATCTCTGGCGCTTGGCCGGGGCGATGGTTGCGGTGCTCGGCCCGCCGGTGCTGCTCATGGGCATGGTACTGCCCGCCACCTGGAAGCTGGCCACCACGCAGGTTTCCGAAGCCGGATACCGCGTCGGCACGTTGACCTCGGTGAACACGCTCGCCGCCGTAACCGGCTCGTTGCTGGCGGGTTTCGTACTGCTTCCTGTGTTCGGCGTCTCCGGGGGGATCCTGGTCATCGGCCTGCTTTACGCCGCGCTCGCCGCCATGGCATTCGCGCAAGGGTACCCGGGCACGCCGGTGCGGTGGGCTGGGGCCGTTTGCGGCACGATCGCGCTGGCCTGGGGGCTCTCCGGCGCCTGGCGGCTCGAACTCCAGCGGCTCGGCGAGGGCGAGCGGATCATCCGCTACGACGAGGGCGAGGGGGCAAGCCTCGCCGTGATCGAGCGTCCCGACGGCAACCGCCGGATGGTCATCAACGACCGCTATACGCTTGGCGCCAGCGGATCGCTCGACCGCGAGCTGCGACAGGGCCGACTGCCGCTGCTGCTGCATCCGCAGCCGCGCAGCGTGGCGTTCATCGGCATCGCCACGGGCATCACCGTCAGCGCGGTACTCGATTTCCCATCCATCGAGCGGTGTGCCGCGGTCGAACTGCTGCCCAGCGTCGTCGAGGCCATGCCCGACTTTGCCCGCTGGCACCGCGGCTTCACTGAGCACCCCGGCACCGAGGTCATCGTCGACGACGGCCGGAACTACCTCGCCGGCACGACGAGCAGTTTCGACGTGATCGTCGGAGACCTGTTCGCACCATGGAACGCCGGCGTGGCGTACCTCTACACCGTGGAGCAGTTCCGCAGTGTCCATGCGCGCCTGGAGCCCGGCGGCGTTTTTGTTCAGTGGTTGCCCGGCCATCAGCTTGCGATGGATGACGCCCGGATCATCGCTGCTTCCTTCCTCGAGGTCTTTCCGGAAGCGGCCCTCTGGCTGGTGGATCTGGATGTCACCACCCCGGTCTTTGCGCTGGTCGGCTATCGCGACGGGCTGCGGTTTGATGAGTCGGCGGTGGACGCCCACCTGCAGCGGCTTTCGGCGCTCAAGCAGCCGGTCGAGCAGATTCTCGCAAACCGAGCGGGCGTGAAGATGCTCTATCTCGGCGGCCCCGAGCGGCTCCGGAGCTGGACCGACGGCGCCCCGCTCAACACCGACAACCGTCCCATCATCGAGTACTCGACCTCGCGTCATCTCCAGGAACGCGGCGTACGCAGCTTCTCCGGCGCGACAGCCGAGTGGCTGGTCTCGCTGCGGCCGCGGGAGTGGGCGTATCCGCGCAGCCTCGAAGGTTTCTCGCCCTCCGCCGTCGAGATCGCAGACCGATCCCTCGCAGCAGCGTTTGCCGGGTCCGATCATGTGCTGGACGCCCGAATCGCCGCCTCGCAGCGCCGTCTGGACGACACCGTTCGCCATGTGGAGGCGTCAGTCCCGCTGGTCGGCAGCGTGCCGTACGTATCCGAACTGGCCGTGGCCGTCGCTACTGAGCTCTACCAGATGGGCAGCACGGCGCGCGCCGAGAACCTGCTTCGCCTGGTTTGCACCCATGCTCGTCAGCCGGTCACCGCGTGGGCCGCGTTGGCGATGATTCGTGGAGAGGCGGGCCACCGGGCAGACGCGATCCATCTGCTCAACAAGGCGATCGAGGCCGAGCCGGAGGAAATGACACTACGCGCCGGACTGGTCGAGTTGCTGCGCGCCGAGCGACGATTCGCGGAAGCCGAGCCTCACCAGCGCTGGCTCGTCGCGAAAATGCCCGCGGATGGTCGCCTGCGGGCCGATCTCGCTCACACCCTTCACATGGCCGGCCGCAAAGATGACGCCAAGGTTGAGATTGAGCAGATGGTCGTACAGGCCGACCCGCGAACGCGCGATGCCCTCTTCGGCTACCTGAGGTCGCTGGGGCTTGGCGAGTATCTGCCCGACAAACCGTGAAGGCGCTTCGCTTAACTCGGCGAGACAGGATGTTCGTCGTTGACCGCGGCGGGCGGCTGGCTGTGCACGCCTGAGCCCTGCGGTTCACGGATGAAACTCTGCGCGGACTGCTCGAACTCCCGAGCGCTGTCGGTGAACATGAACACCGCGGCGATCAGCATCAGCAGCAAACTCACTCCGCCGATGCCAAGCAGCACGAGGAGGGCCGGAACCACCGGCCTGGACATCGTCCCCATTGGCAGGGCCAGCATCGCGATGCACATCGCGGTCGACGCCGCGCCCAGCGAGACACCCAGCGGCCAGAGCGTCTCGCGCCACACGGTTCTACGCTTGAGTCGCGTCGTCTTAGTCACACAGAAGAACGCCGCGGCGGCGCCGCCGATACAGACCGCCAGGGCAGCAATTCGTTCATCCGAGCGCGGCATCCGTTCGACGATGTTGACCACGAGGGCGATCACGAACACCCCGAAGCACAGGAACGACGCCACGGCCCAGACCACGCGAGCTGCCGTGGAACGCTCCACGCGACCGCCCGGCGGCGTCGAAGGCCGATGCGATCGAGGCGTTACGCTCACAGGGTGCGCAAACGGCGGCAGCGGATTCGGCTGCACGGGCTGAACCACGGCCATGCGGGGCTGCTCGACATGCGGCGGCCCCGCGGTGCCCGCGGCGGAGTCCGCGCCGGTCCACCCTTCACGCAGGTAGGGCCCGCCCCCGACCACGGATGAGCCCTCGCCGCGTCGCTCGGGCTGCCCCTCCGCGCTCGCGACGGGCGGATGGAATCTCCCCGAGATGCCGAAGGCCGCCAGCCCCCAACCGCCGGTCAGCGGAAGCGACCAACCCAGCAGATGAACGTTGATCGCCAGCGCTGCGGCGATGACCGCTCCACAGAGCATGGCCTCGGGCGGTTCGGCGTTGACCATCGCCGCCCCCGCGGCGGTCAGCATGGCGGCGCACCAGCCCACCCACACGGCACGCCAGATCGGCAGCCGGCCATCCGCGCCCTTCGTGAATGCAGCCCTCCAGTTGAACAGCACCAGTGTTGCGGCGAGGCCCATCAAGACGGCAACGCCTTCCTCCTCGTTACGCGAAGTGAGCGTGGGCAGCAGGCCCAGCGTCAGCGCGGGGCCGGCCAAGACCACCGTCATGAAACGCTGGACCCACGGCGCCTGCCCTGAGTGCCCGAGCCAGTCAATCGCACCTCGCGCGGCGATCAGTCCAGCAGTCGTGGCTGCAACAGCCAGCCCCGCGCCGATCGCCGCCTCGTCGGAGAACATGGTGGCCCCCACGGCTGCGGCGCCGATCGAGGTCACGATCGTGCAAACGCCGGCAACGACGAGCCGCTTCCGTCGATCCACCGGCGCCGGATCCGGTCGCGCCGTCGGTGGCGTCGCCTTCCCGGAGGCCGGCGGCAGGGGCGGCGGTCCGCCGTGACGCTGGCCACCAAGCTTCGCCACACGATCGTCCACCTTGCGGCTGATGCGATCCACACGGCGCTGAAGTCGATCCGGCAGTGGTGCCCCCGGGGCGGCGTCGTTCCGGAGCCTGGGGCCGGGCTGAAACTCGTTCGCAAACGCGCGGGGATTCGGCGAAGGCATTGGTGTGCCGCCGGCCGGGCCGCCGCGACGGACAGCCCCCTCCAGGCTCTTGGCCGAGAAGCCGGCGAGGCTCTGCTGGACATGCTCCACGTCGAGCAGCTCCGTCACCATCTCGTCGACCGTCTGGTAGCGCTCCCGCGGGTCCTTCTGCAAGGCCCGGCGGATGACTCGCGCGAACGGGTCGGGCAGGTTGTCCACCTCAGGCTGGCTGGTGAGGTGCTTCATCAGCACCTCGCCCATGCTCGACCCCTCGAACGGCACGCGGCCAAGTAGCATTTCGTACAGCATCACCCCGAGCGCGTAGATGTCCACGCCGCGGCCGTAGTCGCCGCTGCCGATCTCGGGGGCCATGTAATGCACGGTGCCGACGCTCGCCGTCTGGCCGCTGTGGCGCGATACGCTCATGAACTTCGAGAGACCGTAGTCCCCGATCTTCACATAGCCGTCGTCGTAGAAGATGTTGCCTGGCTTGAGGTCGCGATGGACCACGCCGCGGTCGTGGAGATACGCCAGACCCTTGGCGATTTCGCGAACGAAAAAGGCCGCCTTCTGCTCGCCGAGGCCATTGGGCTCAGCCACAAGCAGATCGCGGAGGGAAGGACCTGAGCAGTACTCCATCAGGATGAAGTACTCGTTGTCGACGCTCTTTCGCACGTCGAAAATACTGACCAGGTGCGGCGACTTGAGGTTCATGCAGGCGGAGACGCCGCGAAGCTCGATCTCCGGATTGTCGCGCAGGTACTTGAGCGCGACCTCCCGGCCACCATCGCTGACGGCGTAGTAGACCTCGCCGAACCCGCCGGCGCCGATGGCCCGCTGGATGGTGTAGCCCTCGACGGGGCGATCACCGTGCTTGAACCTGTAAGCCATGGGATCCTCATCAGCGATCGCGGCGTTTATCGCCGCGATCACCAGTCGCACGCCATACACTCAGACGGCCCGCGAACCGCCCGCGCTGAACGTCTGCATCACCATCGTCACGCCCGCCATCTCGACTGACTCGCCGAGAACCAGCTTGCGCGGTTCCGCCTGAAACGGCCCGTCGCTGCGCGGGCGAATCCAGAGTGCACCTTCACGCTCGAACAGCACCAGCGGCACACCGGCGTGACGGCACGCGATGTGTGCGCCCGGTCCCGAGCCGATGGTGGCATGGTGGCGCATCAGCACGACTCGGCGCACATCGCGAGGCATCTTGGTCGTGTCACTCAAATCCAGCACCGCGGTCGCGCTGCGACGGCTGGGAACCCGAAAGGAGAACTTCCCCTGCCGCCCCAGCACCACGCGGTCGCCATCGCGAAGCAGATGCTGCCGGCCGCTTCGTCCGCTGACCTCGACATCCTTCGAGGCGAGCAGGAAGTAGTCATCCTCCACCCGGTTGATGACCGCCTCGCGCTCGCCCAGATCGCTGATGAGCGGAATGCTCGCCGGCGTCTTCGCCGCGGCGCGGCCGATCGAACTCGAGTCGTTCCGCAGAATCAGGAAGCTCCCGCCGCCATCGACCAGCAGGAGCAGTTGTTCGGGAATTGCGCCCACCGCGCCGCGCGACGGCAGGGCGACGGTCTCGTCCAGCGACACCGGCCCCGCTCGCCCGGCCTGCGGCACGCGGATCGACTCACCGAGCGGACCGGCGGACAGCATCGTCTCCAGGTCTTCAAGCTTGCGAAGCTGCTCGACCACTTCTTTCACCCACTCGGCGTCGGGCAGCAGGCGCGCGAACATCAAGGCGTGACGCCGAGCCTCGCCATAGTCGTGTCCGCCCAGAGCCGAGGCCGCCTGTCGTGCCGCGGAGAGCATCTGGAGCAGCTCACCCTTTTCGGGGATCGTCGCTCCCAGATCGTCGATCGCCGCCAGTTCGTCTCCCGCCCGGGCGAGACGTCCCTCTCGCAGCGCGGCACGAGCCGCGTGAAAGACCTTCGCACAAAGCTCAGACTCCATACGAGAGACCGCCGGGTTCTGGGCATCGATCGATCGCGCCCGCCGCAACCGCCCCGCCGCCTCAGCGAATCGTCCGTGATCGAGCACATGCTGAGCCTGCGTCAGGAGCTCGGCCACATCCCGCGCCCGGCGATCGATGTCTTCGCGGATCTGGCGGACGGCGGGGTGATCGGTGGCGACGTCCGCGAGCATGCCGCGGCCCGCCGCCAGAGACCCCCGTTCGACCCTCCGGCGCGCGGCGTCGAGCTGCGCCTGCCGGGCGGCATGATCCTGGTGGAGCGCGGCCGCAACCGTGGTGACATAGTGCCGAAGCTCTGCGATCTCGTCGCGCTTCTCGCCGCCGTCGATCGCGCGATCGAGGTCGAGAAGCGCTTCCTTGTGCCGGTCCGCCCGAAAATGTTCGCGTGCCCGGTCGAGGAACTTCTCCGAGAGCGCGGCGAGCACGGCCAGCGCCCGGGCATGTTCCTTGAGGTCCGGGGCCGTGGCCAGGCGGTGCGCGTCGTCGATGCGGCCATCCCGCAGCGCCTGCTCGGCCGCGCGAAGCCGGACAAATTGTAGCTGGCTGAACATACGGCACTCCGCGAGCCGCCACGGGCCGCCCACCTTCAGTTGGCGGGTCTCCTGCTGAGCTTAATTCGAGGCCGCGGCCCGATTATTCGCCCGCTGGCGAGGGAACGGGCAACCCCAGATCGCGCTGAGCGCAGCCGGTCGGATTCGTCGCCGCGGCTCCCCGCTCCCGCCAGCCGAACGACCGGTGCAACCAAGCCATAAACCTTGCAAGAAGAATAGCTTACAGCGCATCCAGGCCTCAGGCGCTATTCTTTCCGCGGGTTCTTCGCCGCCTGGGCCAGCCAGTCGCGGAGGTGGTCTGCGAGCACCCGTGCGTCCCCCCGACCCAAGATGTGCGCGATTTCCGGCTCCGGCACCTTCAGCGTCCGCATGGTGGTCTCGACCCGCTTCCACAGCCGTTTCTCCGCCGCAGGGGTCGCGGCGAGGAACAGCTCGGTCACGATCTCCTGCAGGCGCGTGAGCAAGATCGTGTCGCGGTGGTCGTAGTAGCGGTTGATGATCTTTTTCTGATAAGGCGTGTAGTCGGGCATCGCTTCTCCACGGGCGGACTCGACGACATTCGCCGCGCCGGCGCGTCAGACGACGTCCGCCGGCATGCCGGCGCGGATCAAATCCTCGGCCCCGCGGTCGAAGGACTCCGCGAGCTCCTCGAGGTTCCGGTATACCACGTCCGCTCCGGCCTGGTGCAACCGGGCGACCGCACAGGTGCCCGCCGCGACGCCCACGCAGAACAACTCCGCCTCCCGCGCGGCGCGGGCGAGGGCGTCCGTGGCCGCCGCCACAACGGTGCGCTGACGTCCGCCGGACAGCGCGCGAAGCTCCACCGGGCGACGCCGGACATCGGCACTCAACGCCTCGCAGCAATCGAACAGCGCCTCAAGGGCTACCGTTCGCAGCATCTCGCGTCTTGCCGGGCCGTTCGAGCCCAGCGTGATCGCCGCGGCCGGACTGCGGCGCGTGAGTCTGGTGACGATCGCGCTGACGTCCGGTCGCGCGACGGCCAAAGTGAGGCAGGTTGCGCTCTCGACCGCAGTGTCGTAATGACCCAGATAGTCTTTGAGCTTCTGCGGCTTCGAGCCGGGCAGTACGTTGGCCTCGCGCCCCTTCGTGCGAAGGAGCCGCCAGAATTCCGCCTGCGGCAGACGCGACCACCCGACGGCCTCCGCCGCACGCTGGTAAGCCGCATAGCATGCGGGCGCCACGTCGAACAACGGCCCGTCAAACTCGATGATCAGTCGCACGCCTCAAGCTCCTCCAGGCCAGCCGAGCCGTCATACCGCCAAGTCGCTGTCCGCCGGGGCTCGCTCGGCGGGCGGCAAACCCAGGATCGCGGCGCCGAGCGTCAGCGGCCCGACGCGCCCGCAGAACATCAGGGCGATGATCGTAACCTTGCCCACCGGCGTTAGCGAGGCCGTCAATCCCATGCTCAACCCGACGGTCCCCAGCGCCGAGGCCGCTTCGAAGAGTGTACTCTCAAATGGCGCCGACTCGCTGAGCAGCAGGATGAACACCCCTGCCAGCAGCGTCAGCAGGTAGAAACCCATCGTCGCCGCCGCGGTCCAGACTCGATCGGCCGGGATGGAGCGGCCGCAGAATCGAACGTCACGTTCGCTGCGAATGGCGCTCGCCATGACACCAATCATTGCAGAAACGGTCGTGGACTTGACGCCGCCGCCCGTCCCCGCTGGAGAAGCACCCACGATCATCAGGACGACGAGCAGCATGACCGTCGCGCGCGAGATGTCGCCGATCGGAATCGTGTTGAACCCCACCGTCGTCATGGCGGTCATGCCCTGGAAGAACGCGGCCATCCATCGTTCATGCACAGGCATCGTTGAGATCGACGGCTCGGTCAGGAAGATGAGCAGCGTGCTCCCGAGGCTGAGCCATATCGTCGCTGAGATGATGATCTTGCTGGTCAGCGTCATGCGGTCCACCTTGCCCCGCGCCATCCGCCAGGCGTCGACGCAGACGATGAAGCCGACGGCGCCAAGGTAGCTCAGCACGGCGAGGACGGCGTTGACCCAGAAGTCTGCGCGGTACGACTCGAAGCTGTTGTCGTACAGGCCGAATCCGGCGGTGCAGAACGCCGAGACGCTGTGGAAGACGGCGCTCCACGCAGGGCTCTCGGCGCCGCGCTGCCTGAGCAGGACGTAGAGGACGACGGCGCCGATCAGCTCGATGACGACCGTAAACAGGATCACGCTTCGGATGAACTTGTCGAGGCGGAACGACTCGGGAAGTGTGAACACGGTGCGGCCGACCTGTTGCCGGGCCAACGGCAGCGCCGGCGAACGAGCGAGGATGAGGAACGACCCGAGCGTCATGTACCCCAGCCCGCCGAGCTGGATGAGCAGCAGCACGACCCCCTGGCCCAGCCAGGTGTAGCCCTGCGACACGCTGACCGTGACCAGACCGGTCGTAGAGACGGCCGACGTCGCGATGAACAGGTTATCGAGAGCACCCACGCCGTCGCCGCGCTGACACCACGGCAGACACAGCAGAATCCACCCGATGCCGATGTAGAGGGCATAGCCGGTCAGCGCGAGCCGGGCGGGACGGATGGGCCGTTTGCCGGAAACATCCGACGGCTCTGACGAGGGTGCATTCCCGGCAGGATCGGAATCCGCGGCCGAGCGCGGCGCAGTCAGCGACGAGGAAGTCATGGACGAACCTCCGAAGATGACGAGAGGTTCGCCCGTCGGCGCACACCGATGGCGTCCTCTCTCCCACGCTTGCGAGGTTAGCTGACGGGCTCGGGCGGAAGAGATTGCCCTACGCCTTGCGGCGATACGCCCCGGTGAATGGGTCCCCCGCTCCCGCCTTCCGGCGGGATTCAGCGATGTACTTTCCTATATCGTAGCACGGGCGGAACGAGTTTGCATCGCTCATCCGCTGAAGTGAACGCGTCTGGGTGTTCAGCTTCGCTGCGAAGAACAGCGTCCGCGTTGGCTAGGCTAGCTGGCCTCTGGCGAAGGGCATTTGTCGCAACGGATCGGTTTCCCGTCACTCGTTTTCCGACAGATTCTTGAGCAGTTCCCGAAACCGCGCGTGGTTCCGGAGCAGGTCGCGGCCCGCGCGGACGACCTTGTCCACCTCGTCGTCTTTGAGGAACAGGCTGGTGCGGATGTTCATCAAGTCAGCGCGCCGATCATCGTCCGGAATGTCGGACAGGGAGAGCTCGATGAAGTAGACGCACGTATTGCACAGTCCGGGAGCCTCGATCTCGTCGCCATCCGGACAGTTCGCCTTGCGCCACTCGGACGCACGCGTGTAGACCTCGCAGACCTGGTTGGCGTGCTCCTCAAATCGAAACCGCGCCGCGGAGATGGAGAAGGACGTATTCACGTCGATCGGTGCTTCGGCTGTACGCATGAACATGGTCAGCAGCCCCGGCGCTGTCGGCAGCCGTTCGATCGTGTTGCCTCGCGACACGCCGGCGTTGACCGCGATCACCACGAAGTGCTTTACGCTGCCGCTGCCGAGCTTCCGCGATATCGCGCCGCCAAAGGTGCTCTCGAATACGTGGTGCAGGCCCGTGTTGTCGCTCACGCCGGCGTCGAAGAGATGCAGGAACCGGTGGCTCCGACCCAGCCCCACGAGGTTGAGCACACCGAGGTCGGCCTGATCCGCGAGCAGTTCCTTGGCCCACGACGATCGCCGCGGGCTGGTGTGTCCCTCGCTGTCCGGCCGGGTAGCGGACCTGGCGGCCGTGTTCGCCGCTTCGTTGGCGTAGTATCGCAGCCGGATCGGACTGAACGCGAAGGGATACGCAGAGGAGGCGGCCGCGGCCCAGCCGAGTGGCACCGACGCCAGGTCAGACCCGAGCAGGTCGAAGTCATCCTGCGTGAACTCGACCCGATGCCCGCGGGCGACCCGCGTGGAGTTGACCACAACGAACGGGCGCGTTCGTCGCTGGAGCAGATCGCCGTAGGTCGCCCGGTCGAAGAGCTGGTGATCGTACACCTCCGCGGCCAGGTCGGTGCGATCGAGGGCGACGAACGGCAATTGGATCAGGTTGGCGGGGTTGAGAATCGTCCGTAGCAGTACGCTCTGAATGTCGCGGTAGAGGAACCGCGCCTTGTAGCCGCGGCCGTCGGTCTGGTCGTGATCGAACAGGTCCGGGCCGAAGTGAGCCATCGCCAGCGCCGTGAACGATCCGCCGGAGACGCTGGACACGACGTCCACCTCGTCGTACAGCGTCCGCCCCCCGCCGGAGACGGCGGTCTCATGGAGCTCCTCAAGGACACCGTACGACAACGCCGCCGCCCTCGTACCCCCACCCGAAAAGGCGAGGCAGATGAAAACTTCGTCGGTGTTGGTCGCGCTGGGCGGCAGGTTCTCCAGCCGATATCCCGCGTGAGCGTCGTGACGCTGCAGCGGCGCGTTGGGCACGTCCGGGAAGACGCAGCCCGAAACAGACAGGGCCCCAGCCAGACAGGTGATGCCGAGGAATCGACGCAGTATGTCCCTTGCGCGGGGCGCACTCGCGGCAGTCATCACGGCTTGAGGTCCTGGTAGGGATGATCGCGATGCTGGCGACGCGGTTCGGTGCCGACGATAGTCCCCTCGGCAGTCACCTCGGCGGCGTCGCGGGCCAGCTCAGCGGCGTAGTACGCCCGGTAGGCCTTCTCGATCGTCTCCGCCGCGTAGTCGAG
The DNA here is from genome assembly GCA_964426945.1 of uncultured Phycisphaeraceae bacterium. Taxonomy (GTDB): domain Bacteria; phylum Planctomycetota; class Phycisphaerae; order UBA1845; family UBA1845; genus CAYRSS01. Next base: position 28,680 of record CAYRSS010000021.1, on the reverse strand, counting down.
GTCGTCCGTGATCTCGAACAGATCCATGTCTTCCGGCGAGATGTAGCCGTGCGCTTCGAGTTGGTGCGTACGGATCCACTCGGCGAAGGGGGTCCAGAAGCTGCTTCCGACCAGGACGATCGGGAAGCGCGTGGTCTTGCCCGTCTGGATCAGCGTAATCGAATCGAAAAACTCATCGAGCGTGCCGAAGCCCCCGGGGAAGCACACCAGTGACACTGCGTACTTCACGAACATCACCTTGCGGCAGAAGAAGTAGCGGAAATCGAGCGACACGTTTTGGTAAGGGTTCGCCTCCTGCTCGTGCGGCAGGTAGATGTTAAGTCCGACGCTGACGCCGCCGGCTCCGGCTGCCCCCTTGTTGGCGGCCTCCATGATGCCCGGTCCCCCGCCGGTGATCACCGCGAACCCCCGAGACACCAGCTTGCCTGCCAGGCTCTCGGCCGCTGCGTAGTACGGATCGCCCGGACGGGTGCGCGCGGAGCCGAAGATCGAAACCGCAGGCGGGACCCGGGACATGACCTCGAACCCCTCCACGAACTCGGACATGATCCGGAAGACGCGCCAGGTTTCCTCGGCGGTGGAGCGAGCGGGGGGAACCGGGATGCGGGATGGCGAATGGGATTTGGTCATGGCGACTGCTCGGACTGGCGGCGAGCCGGACCCGCGGCGTCGGCTCGCCGGGCCTTGGGCCGCGTGGGTTCCGGGCAATCTAGCCCCCTGCCCGGCGGTCTGCAAACCGAAGCGGCCGTCAGCCCAGACCCCGGTGTGAAGCGGCCTCACGCACGTTCACAAGAATTCACACCGGCGGCGTTGTACGCCACACCGCCCGATCTACGATGATCCTGGATGGCACGCAGCGCTGGCGGCTCCGTCGGCGCAGGGTTGCTACCGGAAGGAGATCATCAACCGTGCAACACCGAACCACCCCACCGGCGCGATGGGCGCCTGCGGCGATCGCCGTGCTGGGATTGGCGGCCCTCTCGGCCCAGGCGGGACCAAATCTCATCGCCGTCGGCAGCTTCGAGGATGTTCCGTTCGTCCGGGCGACCGGCCGCGACGCCCTCGGCGGGCGCGAGATCATCTTCACGATCAGCGATCCCGAGTATGACTTCGGCCGGGTGATCGTCCGCCCCGACAACATTCCCAATTCGGTAGTGCGGCGCGACCTGTTCGTCGGCTTCTCGCGCGGGGCGCTGATCATCGACAAGCGCACACTTCAGAGCGGTCAGATCAAGGACTTCGAGATCTGGCTCCGCGTAAAGGGCAACATCCGCCCAAGCCGGACCTACGAGTGGGAGGCCGAACTCGTCGCCGAAAACGACAAGGTGGAAGGCGGTATTCCCGCGATCATTCCCCTGATGTGGGCTGACGGCCAACCCGTCGCGCATGAGACGAAGGTGGTGAACCCCGAGGTCGACCCCAACGAGGGCATCAGCCGTCTCAACGTTCCACACGGCGCCGTACAGGTGAGACACTTTGAGCGCCAGACCGGCGCCGCGTGGATCGTCCTGCGCCCCGACCAGCAGGTCGGCAACATCTTCGGTGTACGCCGGTTTTCGTTCCGCGAAGTAGGCGAGGATATCGCGGAGCAGGCGACGACGAAGATGCCTGTTCCGGTGCGCTACATTCCGATCGGCAACCGCCTGGAGCAGAGCGTGGCCGAGGCGCTGTCGCGCGGCGGCGACTTCCTCCGCCAGTTCCAGGACCCGAACGTTTTCGCCTGGAATGCCGGCAATCTCGAAGACTCGGTTTACTTCACGGCACTTTGCGCGGGAGCCATCGCCGGCACGGGCAGCAACCCCGGCGAGGGCGATCTGGCTCGGGCCCTCGATTGGCTCGCCGACCAGGTGCCAGCCGAGAACACCCGTTGGGAAGTCCCGACCGTCGCGGCTCGTCTGTTCTGCCTTTCGCGTTACGGCGGACTCGATCGCTACTCCAAGGCGATTAATTCCGACGTGAATTTCCTGACCTACGCGCAGTACGAGGATGGCGGCTGGTCCCGCCTCAGCCGCAGCGAAGACAAGGAAGCGACCCAGCTCCTCAAGCCGGACAACCAACACTCGGCGATGGCCGTGTGGGCCCTGTCCGAGGCGCACTTTGCCGGCGTGCGGACAGACCGGGCGATGTGGCGCAAGGCGGCGCAATACTGGATCGAGGCCCAGGCCTACGATGGCGGTTATCGCAACAAATCCGACAAGTATGGCGGCATCGGCGAAGCGACGACCACCGCCCGGACCGCTGAGGGCGCCGCGTCGCTGTTCATGACCCTCGACATGGCCTACGGCATCGGATCCCGCTCCTGCCGGGACTATCTCGCCAATCGCAGACACCTGCACGCCATCCGCTCAGCGGAGGATTGGCTCGACAAGTTTTTCATGGAGCAATTCCGGAACGTCGGCAGCTTTGTGGCCGGCGGGGCCGACCCCTACGCCGAGCCAGACGCCCTGCTCTCGCTGTGGGCCCTCTCGGGCCGGCCGTACTACAACGAGAAGAACAGCTTCAACGAGGCGCTGGAGATGCTCATGACCCACCACTACGGGCAGGGCATGTTCGGCGTGGCCCAGCAGCAGGGCCCCTCGCCGCAGCGCACGGCGATGGCCATGAACATGCTCGCGGGGCCGTCTTCACCGATCGCCCTTCAGCGGCTCATCATCGGACTGGGCGAGGAGGGCTATGAGCAATTCAACCGCGACGCCACGCACATGGCTCGCTACCTCACCAGCGTCCGGCGGCGCAACCACAACTGGCGCGAGGCATCGATCGAGTGGGGCGTCAGCGAGCTGAGGCAGGCCCCCCTGACGCTTATCAGCGTCGTCGGCGCTTCCAAGTGGACCGAGGCGGAGTGGCAGAAGATCCGGTCCTACTGCCTGGCCGGCGGAACTGTCCTGCTGGACTTCGCCGAGGATCAGACGGGGCAGCGCGATGCGGTGCTCGCCGCGATGAAAGCCGCCTTCCCGGAGTACGAGCTGAAGCCTGTCCCGGAGGATGATCGGATCTATAAGCAGCCGACCGAGATCAAGCCCGTCGAGGGCCTGCTGGCGCTGGACAACGGCTTCCGCAAGTTCCTGTTCGTACCGAACCAAAGCTGGTCCTGCCTGTGGCATCAGTATCAGGTGGAAGCGAATCCCGATGCCTTCCGATTTCTGAGCAATCTGGTGCAGTACATGACCGACGGCACGCCCCTTCGCGCGGCGTTCGCCAGCTCGACCTATCCGGTCGAATCGGCCTGCACGCTGGAGCTCGGGTTTGATCACCTCGAGGTCGGCGGCGACGTTCCTGCCTACCCGAGCCTGGGGGAGCTCGTTGACCTGCTGATGCAGTCGAACTTCCGCGTCAAGGTCAACAAGAACAGTTCACCCGATATGCTGTGGGTCAGCGTGACCGGCGCGAAGGAGCCGGGCGAGGCCGCGAAGAAGAAGATCCTTGAAGCCATGCGCGGCGAGACCTTCATCCTGTTCGATGTCGTTTCGGGTAACAAGGAGTGGGAAGAGTCCTTCCGCGCCGCGCTGCGGTCGATGGACAAGGACATCACGATCGTCAAGCTTCGCGGCGCCAGCCCGCTCTACACCGGCGAGATTGCCGGGTCGCAAGGTTTCGACGTCCGCCGCGTCCCGCTCCGCAAGGCACTGCACACCCGACTCGAAACCTACGGCGTGCTGGACCTCCATGAGGTTCGCTACAAGGGCACGCCGGTGGGCGTTTACAGCACCTACGACATCGCCTCGGGCGTGGGCTACCATTTCTTCGAGGGATGCCGCGGTCCCGTGCCGCGTACCGCGCGACAGTTTGCCATGAATGCGGCGCTCAACGCCATGCGACTCAAGGCCTACGGTAGAGAGGAGTAGGATCCATGATGCGACACCCCCTGCGAAGAATCTCCATGCTGATGGCTGCGGCGCTGGTTTGCACGCTGGCGTCCTCCGCGGCCGAGGCTGTGACAGTCATTCTCAAGGACGGCACCTTTCTCGAGGGCGAGATCGTGCTGGAGACCAGCAAGAGCATCCGCCTCAAGTCGGTGTTCTCGACGCGGACCTACCTGCGTAAGGACATCGAGCAGATCGTGGACACCGTCGCGGCGTCCGGGTCGCGCAACGTCGACAAGTTCGATGAACTGAGCGAACCGCTGCGTGAGACGCTCAACGCCGCCGCCGATTCGAAGCTCGGCCACTACCAGAAGGTGCTCGACCGCCTGGCGCCCTTCAAGGACTACAAGGATAGCCCCGCCGTACGGATGCAGATGGACTGGCTGATCATCGACGCCCACGAGCGGCTGGGGCAGTGGGAAACGGCGAAGGACCTGCTCGAAGCGAAGAAGAAGGACGGCACCGCCAACGAGAAGCGTCGCGCCAAGGCCCACCTCGAGATCTTCGAGTGGAACCCCGAGTACGACCTGCGGTATATCAACAAGAAGCACATGCGCCAGTTCCTCCCGCCGCGACTGCAGGACCAGGCCCGCGAACCCAACGCCCTGGCCGATGCGGACATCTGGCGCCGCGCCATCCAGGAATACTGCGAACAACTCCTGTGGAACGAGCGCCGCAGCATCAAGGCGTTTCAGGACAGCTTCGATCCGCGGCGCACCTACGAGGCCTGCCGCAAGCTCCCGCCCGCGGGCGAGATCGACCGGCACCTGCCGTATATCAAGGAACTCAAGGAAGCAGAGGCTTCAATTCTGGAGGCTCAGGCGATTCTCCCCGGATACGCGGAGGCCTACGAGCAGGATCTGATCCGCGCCGAAGTCGGTCACCTGATGGACGTGCTGTTCCAGATGTTTGACGATGCCCTGGGTCGCAGCCCTGAGCTCATCCAGGTCCAGCTCGACCCCACCACCGGCCGCCTGACGCCTGCGGGGCGCGAAGCGTGGCAGGCCCAGTGCGATGCGTTTCTGCAGGAGTGTCGGCCGCTCATGCAGGTGTCGGACTACATGCTCGAGAAGCTCGAGCGGTTCCCTGACGGCATGCGCGACCTGATCGAATGGCTCGGCACGCTGCGGGGCCGGTTTGAAGACATGATGAAGATCGTCCAGAAGCGGAGGGATCGCTATGACGCGTAACACTGTCCTCTTGGTACTTCTCGCCGGGGTCGTCGCCGCGGCGCCCGCTCCACAGGCCCTGGCCGACATTGCGAAGGCGCGGACGCTCTACGATGAGGGGCGCCTCGACGAGGCGATCGCCATCCTCGAAAAGGAAATGGCCGAGAACCCCGCCAACGAGCCCGCGCGAATCCTTCTCGCGGACACCTACGAAAAGGCCGGCAACCGTGACAAGTCCATCGAGACGTGGGAGGCGCTGCTGAAGCTCTCCGTCAGCGACGAGCACATCCGCCGCGGGCGCCGCGCGATCAGCCGTCTGCGCCGAGCGGAGCTCGACAAGGCCGAGGCGGTGTCGCTTGAGGCCCGCTCCGCGCCGGAGAACGTCTTCTATATCGAGATGCCGGAAATTGACTGGAAGGGGCTCGAAGTCATCGAAGACTCGAACTTCCTGCCGCCGGTGCTGCCGCCGCCCGACAACTTCCCGGTTCCGCCCTTCAAGTACGAGACGCACCACTTCTCGGTCTGGAGCCACAACGAGCGTCTCTCGAAGATCGTCGCGGAACGGGCGGAAATCTACCTGGATTTCATGACGGAGCACCTCTTCGGAGGCAAGTCGTGGGCCCCGCGGTTCCCGATTGTCGTTTACAAGGACTGGGAGGACTACGTCCGCGTCGGCGGCGCCCCCCCGTCATCGCATGGCGTCACGTCGGGCTCGATGACCGGTCGCACGACATGGCTGCTGATCTTCCAGCTCGACGCCGACGAACAGGGACGCAAGTTCCTCTACAAGTACGCGATCGAGAGTATTCTGCCGCACGAACTCACCCACGCCATGATCAACGAGTTCTTCGGCGCGGCCCGCAGCGTGACGCCGCAGTGGCTCCACGAAGCGGTCGCCGGCCGGTTTGAGCAGACGCGCAAACACTACCGCGAAGCCGGCCGGCTGGCTCGCGCGGTCGTCGCCGGCGAGTACTTCCGCATGCGCGACCTGTTCGAGCAGGTTGGCTATCCCGCGCGCGTCAGCCTGTTCTACGAGCAGAGTGCATCAGTCGTGCTCTACATCTTCGAGACCGGCCCGCACGCGATGTACACCTTCCTCAGCGAACTGGCGGCGGGCAACGATCATGACGCGGCCTGCGCCGCGGTCTTCGGCATCCCCGAGACGGGCGCTGTCGAGGAGTTTGAACGCCGCTGGGTCGAGTGGATGAAGTATCGCTACGTCAAGGACCTGAACGACCCCGTTCTGACCTCGCCGGAGTATGCGAAGCGCAGCAGTTCTACCGCATTCAAGCCGTTCGTGAACGAGCTCAAGACCGTCGAGGAGATCGCCGATTGGCGCAGCGTCTCCCTTGATTCGCTGGACGAATTCGCCTCGGTGGGCGAGTCGAAGAAGGACTGGTCGGCGTCCAAGGGGCTGCTGCGCTGCGACGTCAAGGCGGAAGAGGCGCCCAGCGTCCTGGGAATCCGCATGAACGAGTACGCGCCCTGCGCCGTGACGTTCGACGTCGCCTTCAAAGGCGATGTGAACAGCAACGGTGCGTGGTTCGGCGTCTCGCAACTCGACGCGGATCAGCACGACACAGACACAAAAGTCCTCGCCCGCTTCGACGACAATGGCCGTCATCGCGTCGTCGCCCTGTGGCTTGATGACCTTGTGGTCTATGTCGACGACAAGCCGGTTGGACGGTATCCGTCCTACCTCATCAGCGGCAACATGCGCGACTCGGACTACCCGCTCGGATTGGTGGCCTATGGACCCTTCGAGGTGGAGAACCTGAAGGCCGCGCGCATCACGAAGTTCTCGGAGGCCGAAGTTGTGCTGGAGGCCGTTCCGGACGACACCCAGCCTCAGCAGGAAGAGGCCGCCCCGCCACCGGGTCGTCGCCGGCCGCGTCGGCCGCCATCTTCCACCGGCGGCGACTGACGCCGCGTCGCCGACCAGACCAATCTCATCAGGCGGATCCGCCCTCGGGCGGATCCGCTTTTTTTCGCCAGCCATCGGGCGACCGGCGCGGTGAGATAACGCGTGCTATTGCTTTGGCAGGCGGGCGATGCAATCGTCCGCGCCGACCACGATGAGGATGTCGCCCGGGAGAATCGTGGTGTCGGCGTCCGGAATGAGCGTCCGAGTAAGCCCGACGGTTCCGGGCTCCGCGGCCTCGTCGTCTTCGAGCGGCCGGTTGATGGCCACGAGGTTCACGCCGTACTTGTTTCGCAGCTTGAGGCTCTGCAGATCGCAGTCGTGAAACGACGCCGGGGCTGCGAGGTAGACCAGGCTGTAGCCCTCCCCGAGTTCGACGTACTTCTGCAGGTTGGGCCGACCGATGCGGTGGGCCCAGCGGGCGGCGGACTCGCGCTCGGGCGAGGCGATCTCATCGGCCCCCACGCGGTACATGATCCGCGCCTGGATGTCGCTCTCGGCGCGGGCCACGATCCGGCGGCAGCCCATGCTGCGCAGCAGCGCGACCGTCAGCGCGGCCGACTCGAAGTCCGTGCCGATCCCGACGATCGCCGTGTCGACCTTCTCCACGCCCTGCGATCGAAGGGCTTCCTCATCCGTGCTGTCGAGGCAGACGGCGAGCGTCACCTGGTCGCGGCAGCTCTCGACGAACTTCGGATCGCGGTCGATGGCGATGACCTCTGCATCCTCTGCGGCCAGCGCCTTGGCGAGCCGCATTCCGAAGCGGCCAAGTCCTATCACCGCGAAACGCTGCATCGAGAGACTCCGTTTGCTCGCCCGTCAAGGCAGATCAACCGATGCCCACATCCTCGGATGGGTACTCGTACCTCGCCGGTTGTGCACGCCCGGCCAGAGCGATAAGCATCGTGAGCGGGCCCAATCGGCCCGCGAACATGGCTATCATGATCACGACTCGCCCAGGGGACGTCAATTCGGGCGTAATGCCCTTGGAGAGGCCGACGGTGTTGCAGGCTGAAACCGACTCGAACATCACCTCCGCCAGGGTGGCCGTCTCCGAGACGGCCAAAGCGAGAATGACTACGCTCTGGAGGCCGAACATGGCGAGGATGATCACCGCCGAGCGGCGCACCGTGTTGTCCGGAAGCTGACGACCGAACGCTTCGACGTGGTTTCGGCCGCGTACGGTCGCCAGCACACCCATCGTGATCACCGCGATCGTCACGGTCTTGACCCCGCCTGCCGTGGAGGCAGGCGACCCACCGACGAACATCAGCAGCGCGCAGACCATGTGGGCCCCCGGCGTCATATCCTGCGGCGACATGAGCACCGTGTTGAACCCTGCGGTTCGCGAGCTGATGGACAGGAAAAGCGAATCGAGCAGGCGCTGTCCCCACCAGGCCCAGCGCATCGTGGGTGCCGCAGGGTCAACCGCCACGTCCGCCCGCCCCAGCGACTCGCAGAGGAAGATACCCCCGGTCCCGGCGAGGATCAGCAGCGCTGACACGATCAACACGAGCCGCGAATGCAGCGCAAGCCGATGCCGCCGGACCGGCCTTAACCCGCGTCTCAGCGCGAGCCGTCGGCGGACGGTGGTCGCCATGCCGAGCCATAGGTCGTACAGCACCGGAAACCCCAATCCCCCCAGAACGATCAGCGGCATCACCGCGGTGTAGACCGGCAAAGCAAAACGGTACGAGACAAGGTTGTCTCCCTCGAGGGAAAAACCCGCGTTGCAGAACGCGCTCACCGCATGGAACACGCTGTAGAACAGGCGGATCCACGTATCCTCGATGTGATCGAACATCGGGTAGAGCGCGATCGTTCCGTAGCACTCGATCACCACGGTGAAGACGACGATGAACACCACCATGTCGCGGATGCGGCCCAGGGTGCGGTAGCTGAAGACGTCCTGGATCGCCAGCGATTGGCGCAGCGAGAGCTGTCGTTGCGCCAGCACGCTGAGCAGAGAGCCTGAAACCATGATTCCCAATCCGCCTGCCTGCATCAGCAGAAGGATGATCCACTGGCCGAACCGCGTGAAATCCCGCTCGGTATCGTAGACGGTCAGGCCGGTGACGCACACCGCGCTGGTCGCCGTGAACGCGCAGTTCAACAGGTGCCGGGGAATCGAGAATTCCGGGGCCGACTCCACGCGCTCCGTCGTCGCCCGCGGGAGGGCCAGCGCCAACGTCCCTGCAATGATCAGCCCGAGGAAGGTGATCACCATGAAACGCGAGGGGTGCAGCCCGCTTCGGGAGATAACGAGGTTGAGCCGCACCGCTTCGATGGTGAGTCGCACGGCCAGCGCCGCCTGCATGACCGCGATGTAGAGCGCGGACAGCTTCAGCACCGGCCCCGACGCATCCGCGGCGAATTCGAACTGGATGAACGGGTACACCAGCACCACCAGCAGCAGCCCGATGTCGAGCCACATGCCGCGCAACGCGGCGGCGCGCGAGGGCGCCTTGAGAAGTTCCACCGTTCGGAGCAGCAGGTAGGCGCCCGCCGCGGCGATCTGCGTGGCCACGAGGGCCGACTGCGGCAGGGGCGGCTGATCGAAGCCGAATTCCAATGCCAACGACACCAGCGCCGCGGCGGCCATCAGGCCGGTGAAGAGGCGCAGCGCCGGTAACAGCGCACCGCCCGAGGTAAGCCGGGACCGCTCGGCCGCAATGGGGGCTTGATCCGTCATCCGTGCCCGATCACCGCCCGACGGCCGACGCGACTCCTACGCCACGTCAGCCAGCGGAAGGACGGCAGCATACCGTCTGAGCATCGCCTGTCTAAGCAGCCGGTGTTCCGGCCGGGCCAGATCGGGATCCTCCCGAAGGATCGCCGCAGCGTCATCCCTGGCCGCTGCCAGCAGATCAAAGTCCGCCACGGGATCGGCCACGCGGAACATGGGCTGACCGTGCTGCCGCGTGCCGAGCACCTCGCCGGGCCCGCGAAGGCGCAGATCCTCCTCCGCGATGCGGAAGCCGTCGTTGGTTTCGCATAGCACCGTCAGGCGGGCGGACGCGTTCTCCCCGCGGCCGTGCGAGAAGAGCAGGCAGAAAGACTGACGATCGCCTCGCCCTACCCGGCCGCGAAGCTGATGAAGCTGGCTGAGCCCGAATCGCTCCGCATGCTGCACCACCATGAGGGTCGCCGCCGCGACATCGACGCCGACCTCCACGGCCGTCGTCGACACGAGCACCTGCACCTCGCCGGCTTTGAACCGGCGCATGACAGCCGCTTTCTCGTCGGGCCGCAACCGACCATGAAGCAGCCCGAGGCGATAGCCCCCCAACTCCTCACGGCCCAGCCGCTCGACCTCCGATGTCGCGGCTTTCAGCGGAATGGCGTCGGACTCGTTCACGAGTGGATACACGATGTAGCCCTGCTCGCCGGCGTCGAGTCGCTGACGTACGAAGCTCCACGCCCGCGGCTCGAGCTCCGGCGTGACCAGCCGCGTTTCCACGGGCCGACGACCTGGAGGAAGCTCGCGGATTGACGAGACGTCGAGATCGCCGAAGACCGTCAGGGCCAGCGTGCGAGGGATGGGCGTCGCCGTCAGGACCAGGGTGTGCGGACAATGGCCCTTGCGGCGGAGGGCGTTGCGCTGCGCGACGCCGAACTTCTGCTGTTCGTCAATGACGGCGAGCGCGAGGTCCCGGAAGCGCACGACCTCTTCGAGCACGGCGTGCGTGCCGATCAGCAGATCGAGCCGCCCGTCTGCCGCGTCCTTCAGCATGCGATCTCGTTCCGCCCGCGAGGTCGATCCGGCCAGAAGCCCGATCCGGACCCGGCTTCCCTCGAGGTAGGTGGCGATGCGGGCGTGATGCTGCGCCGCCAGCACCTCCGTGGGCGCGAGCCAGGCCGCCTGCTTGCGGGCGGCCACGACCGCCAGCGTCGCAAAAAGCGCAACCGCCGTCTTGCCGGCGCCGACGTCCGCCTGCAGCAGCCGGTTCATCGGTTCGGCGCGGCCGAGGTCAGCCACGATCTCACGAACGGCCTCATCCTGCCCTGCGGTCAAGGCAAACGGCAGGCGCGCCCGAATGCGCCGGTCAATCTCCGCAGTCATGGGGATCGGCACCGCCCGGCCGATCTTCGCGGCTCGCCGCCGACTGGCCTGGGCGGCGAGTTGGCCGAGCAGAAACTCCTCGTACGCGAAGCGTCGCCGGGCCTCGGCAAACCCCTCCGCCGAATCGGGGCGGTGGCAACGGCGCAGCGCATCGGGTCTCGGGGCGAAGCCGAGCCGCTCGCGAATCGCCGCGGGAAGGAACTCCACCGCCGCGCGCAGCGCGTCGTCCAGTACCCCATCGATCACCCGGGCGATCTGCCGCGTCGGTAGGTCCGCCGTGGCCGAATACACCGGCAGAAAACGGTCGCAGTCGTCGGCGAACGCGTCCTCGGGGTTTTCGATGGCGGCCCACTGCGGGTTGGTGAGGGTGGCTCCCGATGGCCCCGGCTCAATCCGGCCGGTTACCCGCACGATGAGCCCGTGGTGCAGCTTGTCGACGAGGTACGTGGAATGAAACCACGTCATCCGACAGCGCCCGGTGCCGTCGACGAGGGTCGCGGTCACCCGTTGGTTGGAAAGCGGGCCGCGAGTGTTGACGTCGCGCAGCTCGCCCACCAGGGTGGCGGTCTGCCCCTCGATCACATGGCCGATCGGAATGGAGCGGGGAATGTGCTCGAGGCGGAACGGCAGGTACTCCACCAGATCGCCGACGGTCCGCAGGCCAAGCGCCTCAAACGCCGCTGCGCGGCGCGGACCGACCCCGCGCACGTACTGCAGGGGATCATCCCATCCGGCCACGCTCATGGCATGTTCGGCCCCGTGAGGGCTGGATTTGGCGTTCGCCGCGGAGAACGGTATGCCGCGACCCACGGCTACGGAATCGTGAGCCGCTGGCCAACCTTGATCTTGTTCGGATCGGAGATCTCTGCGCTGTTGGCGTTGTAGATCTCGCGCCACCGCTTGTCGGTGCCATAATACTTGCGCGAAATCGAGTAGAGCGTGTCGGTCTTGGTGACCGTGTGATAGCGCGGCCCCGTGGGCGTCGCGGGCTCGGGCTGATAGGTCGTGGTCGTCGCGTACGGGTCGTAGGTCGAACCCGTGTCGCGCGAGTAGTAGTCCGGCTGCTGGGTGTCGGCCATGGACGAATCGTCCCGGCCACCGAACCACGAACAGCCCACGAGCAGCGGGAGCACAGTCAGAGCGGCGGCCATCGCAGAACGGCGCATGTGTACGACCTCCTGTCGTAAAGGTTGGCAATCGAGCAGACGCATCCCCGCGTCCGCCCGGAGTGCGGATCATAGGTCAAGCTGGAGCCCTGTCAACGAAAACCCGGCAAATCAGGCAGGCTGGGCTAGCCGCCAGTCAGGCCCCGGCGAGCCCCGCTTTCCCGGCGGGCTGGGTCACATCTGCTCGAGAACCTCGATCCCGAGCAGGTGCAGCCCCACTCGGAGCGTCCGGGCGGTCAGGTCGCAGAGCCGGAGGCGCGATCGCTGCAGTTCGGGCGTCTCCGCCCCAACCACCCGCACCCCGAGCTTCTTGTCGTAGAACCGGCTGAACGCCTTGGAGAGGTCGAAGAGGTAGTCGGTCACGACGTTGGGTTTCAGCTCGCGAAGCGCGAGCTCGAACACCTCCGGGAACCGGGCCAGCATGAGCGCCAGCCGCGCCTCGCTGGGGTGGTCGAGGGTTAGCGGGGTAGCGGCCGCCAGCTGGTCGAAGTCGATGCCGGCCTTCCGGCCGATGGCCCGGACCCGCGCGTACGCGTAGAGCATGTAGGGCGCTGTGTTGCCCTCCAGCGAGAGCATCGTATCCAGGTCAAACCGGTAGTCGTGCGCGAGGTTATGCGAAAGGTCGAAATACTTGACCGCAGCCATCCCGACTACCTCGCCGATGCGGCTGATCTGATCCGCCGAGAACGACCGCCCCATTTCGGGATCGGCTGCCTGAGCCTCCACGATGCGGCGAGCCCGATCGACCGCCTCGTCGAGGAGGTCCTTGAGCTTCACGGTGCCGCCTTCGCGCGTCTTGAAGGGCGCGCCGCCCGGCGACAGCATGGAGCCGAAGCCCAGGTGGATCAGCTCGACCTCCTGGCCCGCCAGCCCCGCCTTGCGCGCCGCGGCGAAGAACATCTCGAAGTGCTGTTTCTGCGGCAGGCCGACGACGTAAATGATCCGCTTCGCCCCCAGCACGCGAATGCGGTGATCGACAGTGGCGAGGTCGCTCGTCGCGTAGTTGTAGCCGCCGTCGCTCTTGCGAATGATCAGCGGCAGCGGCTCGCCGTCGCGCGTGACGAACCCATCGAGAAACATGCATAGCGCCCCGTCGCTGATGACGGTCAGCGGCGCGCCGTCCGGCGTCTTGCCGCTCTCCAGACGCGCAACGACGTCATTCATCAGGGCGTTGTAGTAGCTCTCCCCGCGGTCGATCAGCCGGATGCCGAGGCGGTCGTAGATCCGGTGACAGTGTCGCAGCGATTCGTCACAGAACGCCTTCCAGATCGCGAGCGTGGCCTCGTCGCCGCGCTGCAGAGCGACGACTGTGTCGCGCGATTCCTTGCGGAACTCTTCGTCGGCGTCGAATCGCTGCTTGGCCTCGACATAGAACGACTCCAGGTCGCGGATTTCGAGGCTGCCCGGGCTGGTGAGTACGTCCGGGCGGACCCGTCGCAGGTGCGCCACGAGCATCCCGAACTGCGTGCCCCAGTCGCCGACGTGATTCTCGCGGATGACGTCGTGGCCCGCGAACTCGAGCATCCGCGCGACGCAGTCGCCGATCACCGTGCTGCGCAGGTGGCCGACGTGCATTTCCTTGGCCAGATTCGGGCTCGACAGGTCGACAACCACCGTCTCGGGCGAGGCCACAGGCTCGATACCGATGCGGTCGCTGTCCGGCTCGGCCGCCGCGGGGATCGAGGCCAGCCGCGAAGCCAGCGCCTCCGGACGCAGGCGGAAGTTGATGAACCCCGGTCCGGCGATCTCCGGCGCCAGGCAGATGTCCCCCACATCGAGTGCCGCGACGATCGCGGCCGCCACCTCGCGCGGGTTCTTTCCCGCGCTGCGGGCGAGCCCCATCGCACAGTTCGACTGGTATTCGCCAAATTTCTCATCCTGCGAGGCGCGGACCAGCGGATCGCCCGCGTACCCGAGGCGGGTTATGGCCTGCGAAACCCTGTCGGCAAGCTCCGTCAGCAACGGCTTCACGTCGATCTGGCTCCGTCGAGAAGAACAGGATTACCGGTGGCGCAGCGGACCGGGCGCTCGCGCATCAGGTGGAAAGTGGATCAGGGTTTGTCGGACAGGCGCCAATCCAGCCGCGGCGCATCCCCCCACAGCAGCTCAAGGTCGTAGTAGTCGCGGTACGGCCGGGCGAAGATGTGGACCACGACGTCGATGTAGTCCAGCAGGATCCACGTCGCCGTCTCGTAACCCGAGACGCCGTAAGGACGCTCGTCGTGCCGCCTGCCCATCTCGACCATGTGGTCGGCCGTCGCGCGCATCTGTCGATCGGAAGTACCGGTGCAGATCACGGAGAAGTCGGTCACACCGCAGATGCCGCGCAGGTCCATGCACGTCACGTCCTCGCACTTGAGGTCGTGCGCCACGCGGGCCAGTTCGATGGCAAACCCCGCCGCTTTGGCGGGGTCGGATGTCTTGGGAAGCTTACCTCGCAACATGGCGAGAGATTACCAGAAGCCGCCCCTTCCGGCTACTGCGCGAGCGGCGGCGACTCAGGGGATCTTGAGGATCGCGGCCAACCGCCCGCGGTGGGCGGCCATCCACTCGATCTTGCGCCGGACCATCTGGAGCACGCGCCAGCCGCTCCACCGACCAACCGAGCCGGTCGCAGCAATGGGGGGCACACACTCGCCGATCAGCGCCTCGATCATCAGGGGAGGAATCGCCTCGCGTTCCTCCGAACTGAGCGTCCGACGCGACGTGTACCCCGCCGCAAAGGCCCGCAGCAGATCCTCATCGAGATGGGCCGGCCAGGTGTCCGGGTCTCCGCCGGCGGCGAAGGAGAACTGCAGGGCGCCGTTGGCCACGTCCGTCACCGCCGTCGAGAGACGGACCGAGTCGTAGTCGATCACCGCGACCGTGACGCCCTTCCGGAAGAGCACGTTTCCAGGATGCCAGTCCGCGTGGACGATGCACCGTGGCAGTTCCGCCACTCCGAGCCGCCCCGCCGCTGCTGCCGCCGCGTCGTACCCCGACAGGAGGTTGCGCGTGCATGCGTCCAGATCCGACGGCAGCCCGGCGAAGCTGTCGTGCGAACTCAGGCTTGCGCCGATGGCGCAGAGCCCTGTGCGGATCGCCGGGGCGTCGTGGTAGTCGCCACGGGGACCAGACCACCCGCCCACCATGTCCGCCAGTAGATCGTGGAACCGGGCGAGATGTTCCCCGGCACTGCGGGCCTCAGACTCGGCGCGCTCGTACGGATGCCCCGGCACGAATTCGAACAACTCGTAGATGTGCTCGCCGTGCCTGACGTAGCTCGCGGCCTCCGTGCGGCTGGGGATAAGTCGCGGCGCCGGAAACCCCGCAGCGACGAGGGCAGTCTGCACACGGTGCGCGACCTCAACCCGACGCATCTGGGCCCGGTGCGGCGCGCGGCGTTTGAGCAGGTACTTGCCTCGGGCCGCCACGATGCCCACCTTCGGGCTGGCCCGCGATCCTCGAGCGAAGGGAGTCAGCGATTCGATCACGCCGATGTCGTAGTGGCTGAGAACGACGGCGAGCTCGGCCGGGTCAAACGCAATCGGCGGGTTAGATTCCGACAAGCCAGGCTCCGTACTTCTCCCCGAAACGGCAGCCCTCAATCCCCATCATCCTCGGCCGAGTCAGCCACCCGGGCGCTTCGAACGGCCGCGACAAAGGCACGCACGAGCTCCGCGTCTTTGCGGCCGGGGGAGACCTCGACCCCGGAGCTGACATCCACGCCGTCCGGCCGTACGAGGCCGATCGCCGTTCCCACGTTCGCGGGCTTGAGCCCACCCGCGAGCCAGACCGCGGGCCACGGTGCGAACCGACCCGCCTTTCTGGCGTTTGCAAGCATGACCCAGTCAACCTTGGTGCCGGTGCCCCCCAACTTACCCGGCTCGAGCGCGTCGAGCACGACCGCCTCGACGCTTCCGTCGGGGCACAGCGGCAGGAACGCATCCACTTCGTCAAGAGCGCTCTCATCCGCCACGGTCTGGACATGCACGATCCGCGCCCCGGCCACGTGGAGCCGCCGGGCCGCTTCGACAGCGTACGTGTCGTACAGTTGCACGAGCCGCACGCCCTTGGCCAGGAGAGATTCGATCGGCGCGATGCAGCCCGCTCCACCGGCAGGGGCGTAGAGGAGCACAACGACAGCGGGGTCGGGCAGCGCGGCGACGATCTTCTCGGCGGTGGGCACGTCGATCTTGCGCGGACCGGTCACCAGGTTGAGCCCGATGCGGTCCGCCCCCGCAGCCAGCGCGAGGCGGGCGTCATCGACATTCGTGATGCCGCAGATCTTGATGAGCATTCATCCGCCCCGATCCATCGGCAGCAGCGCAGGGCCGACCGCCACAGGGAGCCGAGAGTCAGGCCACGCCTTCCAGGTCGTGATCCTCCGGCGGCGCGGTGTCGCCCGAAATGACCTTGAAGCCCGGGTAACGGCCCCGGAGTTGCTCGAACTGTTTGCGGTTGATGCGGATGTCGAGTTCGACACCGGTCTCCGAGTACCGCCTGGCAAGCACCTCGGCCCAGCGGTCGAACTCGGAGAGCACTTTGCCCATCGCGTGCGGCACCTCGACCGTCAGGGACAGCGCTCGTCCATGCATGGTCGAGAGCACGCGTTCCGTCAGCGAATCCAAGCCGGTCAGGCTCAGCGCTGAGATGCGGACGTGCGCCGGCTGGCGGGCCGCCAGCCATGCATCGAGATCTTCTTGGACACCCAGGTCGCACTTGTTGACGACCAGCAACTGCGGCGTGTCGTGACACCCGAGGCTGTCGAGCACCTCGTTCACCGCGGCGATTTCCTGCACCGCCCGCGGGCTGGAGCCGTCGACGACATGCAGCAGCAGATGCGCATGGATCGCCTCCTCCAGCGTGGCCCGGAACGAGGCCACCAGGTGGTGCGGCAGGTCGCGCACGAAGCCGACCGTATCGCTGAGCAGCGAATAGCGTCCCTCGCGAAGCTCCCAGCGAACCGTCTTGGTGTCCAGCGTCGCAAAGAGCAGGTCTGCAGCGAAGGCATCCGCGCCCGTCAGCGACTTCATCAGTGTGCTCTTGCCGGAGTTCGTGTAGCCGACGAGCGAAACCGTGTACTCGTCGCCGCGGGAGCGGACTTCCTGCTGCTTCCGACGGTCGATCTCGTCGATCTCGCGCCGCAGGTAGCTGATCCGTTCGCGCACGATGCGTCGGTCAATCTCGATCTGTCGCTCACCCGGTCCACGGGTACCCACGCCGCCGACCGCGCCGGCCGCGGTGCCGCCACCCGCGCCGGCCAGGCGCTCGAGGTGGGTCCACATGCCGCGGATCCGGGGCGCGGTGTACTGCAACTGGGCCAGTTCCACCTGGAGCTGCGCCTCCCGCGTCTTGGCTCGCGAGGCGAAAATGTCGAGGATCAATTCGCTGCGGTCGATCACCTTGAGTTCCAGCGCGATCTCCAGGTTCTTGATCTGGCGCGGTGACAGGTCGTTGTCGAAGATGATGACGGTAGCCTCGTTCGCGAGGGCACGCTCTTTGACTTCTTCGACCTTGCCCCGGCCGAGGGCGTAGTTCGTTGTGAGCTGCGTCCGCTTTTGCACCATCGCGTCGACAACCCGGGCCCCGGCCGATTCCGTCAGCAACGCCAGTTCTCCCAAGGGGTTGCGCAGATCGACGTTCGTACCGGGCACGAGGATCGCCACCAGCAGGGCCCGCTCCGATCGGACCGTCGAGACGCCGTCGCGTAGGGGTTCCGTTGTCGCCCGCGGCGGCCTGAGCGAGCGCTGGCTCGAAGTGGCATGTGGCTGACCGGGTCGTCTCATGGTGTCCTGCCGGGTATCATACGGAGGAACGGAAACCAGGGTCAATTCACGAGAGCCTGTCGGGGGTCGCAGCCAGCGGCCGCCGCGGTGAATCGATCGCATCCGAGGTGGACCAGATGAAGATGAGCCTGCGTACAAGCGAGGGTTTTCCGGCGGCGGCCCTGCCGGCGGATGTCCAGGCGCGCCTCGACATCGTCAAGAAGACGGTGCACGAGGTCAGCACGCAGACCGACCCGCAGGAACTGGTGAAGATGTACCGGCGGCGGGTGGACCAGTTGTTCGGCGAAGGACTCTCCATTTCGCTCAGCCGCCGGGGTTTGGACGCCCCGCTCTATCGGATCACGCGAAGCACCACCTGGCCGCAGCCGATCGACCCCTGGCGTTCCCCCGATCGGCTTCCCGTGCTGGCAGGGGGCATCCTCGGTGACCTGCTCTACGCCGCGGAGCCCGTTGTCCTCAACGACGTGCGGATCGACCCGGCGGATCCGGCCGCCGACCTGCTCGCCGGGGTGAGGTCGCTGGTCACGCTGCCGCTCTTTGACGGTGGCGAAGCGATCAACATGGTGGTGCGCGGCTCATCGCAGCCGGGTCGGTTCAATCCCGTCGAGCTCCCCGAGCTGCTGCTGCAGGCGAACCTCTTCGGCAAGGCAGTCAACAGCCTGGTCCTCCATCGCCAGCTCGCGGAGGCACACCAGCAACTTGACCGCGAATTTCGCCGCGTCGGTGAAATCCAGCGGACGCTGCTGCCGCCGCGGTTGCCCGACATCCCTGGCGTAAGCATCGCAACCTCTTACCGCCCCGCCGCCCGCGCCGGGGGTGACTACTACGACTTCTTCGAACTCAGCGAGGGCCGCTGGGGGATCCTCATTGCCGACGTCAGCGGCCACGGCCCGCCTGCCGCCGTCGTGATGGCCATGCTTCGCACGATGCTCCACACCCACTGCACGGGGTGCTTCGGAGCGGGCGAGACGCTCGAGACGATGAACAACAGCCTGATGCGGCAGCCGCACGTGGACATGGGCATGTTCGTCACTGCGTTCTACGGCATCTACGACCCCCGCGACCGATCGCTGACCTACGCGTCCGCCGGTCACAACCCGCCGCTGCTCGTGGGCACCGACCTGCAGGTCACGGAGCTCGATCGCGTCCAGCAACTCCCCCTCGCCGTGACCGAGGACACGCGGTACCCCGAACACCGCACGAAACTCGCCCGCGGCGACAAGCTCATCTTCTACACCGACGGCATCACGGAGTTCCGCAACGCCGAGGGCGAGTTCTACGGCCGCGAGCGCCTGCTGAGCTGCGTCCGCGAGGAGGTCCGCTTTGCCCAGGAGATCGTCGACTGCGTCAATGGCAAACTCGCCGCCTTCGCCACAGGTCGGCCGATCGCGGATGATCAGACCATCGTCGCCCTTGTGATTCAGTAGCAATTGACGGCTCGAGCACTCCCCGAGCGGCTGCCCACCCGTCGCATGTCGTGGTTATGGGGCGCCCATCCCGCCAACTTGACCCATAGTCTGATTCTGGCCGAAGGCAGCGCGTAAACAGGTTACAACTCGATTGACGCGGAAGCCTCGGATTTGGTAGGCTGCGGGGCTAGCCGAGTACGGGCTTGGACGGGAGGCCATGACGTCCGTCCCGGACGTGGGCCCAAGCCGGTCACGCAGCACACATGTTCTTTGGCGTGACGAGCGTCGATACTGCTCTCACTGGACGATTTCGACTGATCGTTCATCGGCGCCGCAGTGTCACGGAGCATTTAAGGGGGATCTGGGGGATGAAACGCCAAGCGCGGTTGCTCATTGCTGTTCTGCTTCTGCCGGTCATCGGCTGCCCCGGGGTTATCACGCCAACCCCGGACAGTGACGAGGTCATCTCCTCCGCCGTGCTGCGGTGGAATCGAATCGCGGTCGACGCCAGCGGGCTGGATCACGCGGCGGTCGCCGAGGGGGAGGATCGCGTGTTCGGCCACCAACTCGGCCCGACGCGGTCCAGCCGGGCGATGGCGATCGCGCACATCGCGATGCTCGACGCCGTCGTGGCGATTCGCGGCGGCTACGAGAGCTACACGAGACTCGATCCCGCTCCGCGGCACACCTCAGCCCGGGCCGCCGTGGCGCAGGCCGCGCACGATACGCTCGTGGCCCTGTTTCCCTCGCACGCCGAGTCGCTGGACGCTGCGCTTGCCCAGGATCTGGACAGTCTGGTCGAAGGCGAGCCCAAGGCGAACGGCATCGAAGTGGGTCGAGCCGCTGCCGAGGCGATTCTTGCGATGCGCGAACTGGATGGCTCAGAACTCGAGCAACTCTACACTTTCAGCGACGCCCCGGGCGCGTGGCGCGTGGACCCGCTGAACCCGACGCAGAAGGCGCATGCCCCGCTGTGGCACCGCGTCAAGCCCTTCGCGATGAACAGTGCGACGCAGTTCCGGTGCCCGCCGCCGCCGGCGACCACAACGGAGGAGTTCACGATCGCCTTCAACGAGGCCAAGGAACTCGGCGGCGACGGCGTCATCACGCCCACCTCCCGGACACCCGAGCAGGAAGAGATCGGAGTGTTCTGGGCCTACGACGGCACGCCGAGCCTCTGCGCCCCGCCCCGTCTTTATAACCAGCTGGCCACGCAGATCGCCGTGGATGAGGGGCTGCGCGGTGTCGAGTTGGCTCGCCTGATCACCCTGGTCAACGTCGCGATGGCCGACGCCGGAATCGCCGCGTGGGACGCCAAGTACTATTACAATTTCTGCCGCCCCGTCACGGCTATTCGCGAGGCGGACGAAGGGACCGGTCCCTCCCGGCTCGGCGACGGCAACCCGGACACGCTGGCCGACCCGAATTTCACACCCCTGGGTGCCCCGGCGAGCAACCTGGCCGGGCTCAATTTCACCCCGCCGTTCCCGGCCTACCCGTCGGGGCATGCGACCTTCGGAGGCTCGCTGTTCGAGACGCTGCGCGAAATCCTGGGCACCGACGACGTTTCCTTCACGTTCGTAAGCGACGAGCTCAACGGCATCACGACCGACAACGAGGGCAATGTTCGCCCGCTCGTGCCGCGCAGCTTCACGAGCCTGTCCCAGGCAGAGGAAGAAAACGGCCAGAGCCGCATCTACCTCGGCATCCACTGGAGCTTCGACAAGACGGAGGGTATCGCGATGGGCCGCAATGTCGCGGACCACGTCGTCCAGACCATCTATCGCCCGACCGAGTGACGAAGGGCCTGCCTTGTAATGGCCAGTCGAATCACGGAGCCCGCGGACGAGTATCCGCGGGCTTCTTTCATTCGGCCGATCAAACCACCAGCCGGAAGTGATGGCTGGAGATATCCATCCGGTTTGACAGATAGAAGCGATGCGCTCCGAAGCGCTGCACGCCGGAGTCGAGGTGGAGCTCGCGGCAGCCGCCGCGACGCGCTTCCGTCACCAGCCACTGAAAAAGCAGTCGGCCGTGCCCGCCGGAGCGCGCCCCCTCGTCAGTGACAAGGTCGTCGACGTAGAGGGCACGACCCCAGGCGAGGCACTCGACCTGTCGGAATCCGGCCACGGCTACAACGCGGTCCAGATGCTCAACCATCGCCAACCGGTACCCCTGCGCCTGCTGCCGCCGTACGCGGTCCAGATAGTCGGCGGGCGGAATGCCGGGGCGGAGCTGGGACATCACCGCGTGGCTCAAAGCGATGTCAGCGTCGGTCCGCGCCTCTCGGATGGGCATGGCTCAGATCTCTCCAAGGCGTTCGAGCGCGGTTTGCAGCGCGGCCCGCGGACTGGACCAGTCGAGCGATGTCAGACCCCGAATCTTGTCCCGCAGCCTCGCCGCCACGGTCATGCAGAAGTCCAACCGCTGCTGGGGAGAGCCAGGATGATAGGCCGGGTCAGGCAGCGGCCAGTGGGCCGTCAGGGGTGAGCCGGGCCAGGCCGGACATGCCTCGGCGGCGGCGTTGTCGCAGAGCGTAATCACGACGTCGACCTTCGCATCCGCGAACTCGTCCCAGCTCTTGGACCGGGCGTCGTGGAGGGGGACGTGCATCGCGGCGAGGGCATCGACGGCCAGACCGTGGACGAACCCGGCCGGCTGAGAACCGGCGCTGTGGACGTTGAACCGCTCCCCCCCCTCGTGGCGGAGCAGGGCCTCGGCCATCTGCGACCGGCAGGCGTTGCCCGTGCAGACAAACAGGACGGTCGTCTTCCGGGTCGAGGTCATACTGATGGACCGAACGGCCGTTCAGGCGGCGACCCGCCGGGCCCTCTGCCCGACGGACGTCCGGTACTATCGGTTGCCGCCCGGCCGCGGGCAAGCGACCGGCGGAACTGGCCGGGAGCGACGTGTTCCCCGTGTGGCCGGACGCCTGTCCGAGGGGAAGGCATGGCGGGCTGCGCAGCGCGTCGAGCGACCGGCCGCCCTTCCTTCGGACTGAAAACAGGCTAGACTACTGCTCGGTCGTACCTCAGGAGTGTCCCGCTGGATGACCAGGCCGCTTCGCGTTGCGTTCGTATCCCTTGGCTGCGCCAAGAACCTCGTTGACTCCGAGAAGATGCTCGGGCAACTGGCCGAGGCGGGCTGCGCCATCACCGCGGACGAGTCGCACGCCGACGTCATGGTCATCAACACCTGCGGCTTCCTGGAGGCGTCGCGCCTGGAGGCCGACGAGGTCATCCGCGACGCCGTCCGCCTCAAGGGCGGCAAGAAGGGGCTCAAGCGCGTTGTTGTGGCAGGCTGTCTCGTGCAGCGCGACAAGGAGACGATCCTCGACCGCGTGGAAGGCATCGATGCGCTGGTGGGGGTCAACAACCGCGACGACATCGTGCAGGCCGTGCTCGGCCCCGGCGGCGATGGCGGTCGTGCCGGCGCCCGGGGCGGCCGAAAGGCCGCCCGTCAGGAGCGCCCGCCGGTTCAGATTCACCTCAGCGGCTATCACCCCTTTGTGCAGCTGGACACGGCGCGCCTCCGCCTCACACCCAGGCACTACGCCTACCTGAGGATCAGCGAGGGCTGCGACCAGAAGTGCACCTTCTGCACGATTCCCTCGATCCGTGGCCCTATGCATTGCAAGCCGCCCGCGGTCATTCTGCGCGAGGCCCGCGAGCTCGTCGCCGACGGCGTGCGCGAGGTTCACCTGATCGGGCAGGATACCTCCAGCTACGGCCTCGGGGACGACTCGGTGCAGGGCGGCCTCGGCGGACTCCTGCGGCAGCTCAATGAGGTCGAGGGGCTGGACTGGATCCGCCTGATGTACGTGTATCCGACTTCGGTCTCGGACGACATCATCGACGCCGTAGCCGATTGCGAGAATGTCTGCAAGTACATCGATATTCCCCTTCAGCACATCAGCGACCGCGTGCTGAAGTCCATGCACCGCCGCATCGATCGCCGTGGCACCGAAACGCTTCTGGACAAGCTTCGCACCCGCATCCCCGGCGTGGCGATTCGCACCACGCTCATCGCCGGCTTCCCTGGCGAAACGCAGACGGAGTTCGAGGAGCTGGAGGCGTTCGTGCGCGGGGCGGACTTCGAAGCCCTCGGCGTCTTCCCCTATTCGCTCGAGAAGGAAACCCCCTCGGGACGCATGAAGGACCAGATCGCCGATGCCGTGAAGCAGGAGCGCGTGGAGCGCCTGATGCTCGCGCAGCAGGACGTGGCGTTCAAGCTGGCCCAGCGCCGCGTTGGATCGACTTTGCGCGTGTTGATCGACGGCGTCGACGAAGAGGGCCGGGCGGTCGGGAGACACTACGGACAGGCCCCGGCTGTCGACAGCGTCACGCGGATCGCTCCCGCAACCGCCAACCCGGGCGAGTTTGTCGATGTTCGCATCACCGGCCGCCGCGACTACGACCTGCTCGCGGCGCCCGCGACCCTCCCTCTCTCGGTTCTCCGTGCATGAGGCTGAACGTCCCCACTCAGCTGACGGTGGTGCGACTGATTCTCTCGGTCGTCTTCTTCGTGCTGCTGGGCCAATACTCCCAGCGCGATCCTTCGCCATTGCTGCTGGACGTGTCGAACGCGGTGTTCATCATCGCGGCCCTGACCGACTTCCTCGACGGCCATCTGGCCCGCAAACACGGGCTGGTCACCCCGCTCGGCCGCATCCTCGACCCCCTGGCGGACAAGGTGCTGATATGCGGGGCCTACATCCTCATGGCGGGCCCGAGTTTCGTCGATGCAGCCGGGGAGAACGTGACGCGGATCAGCGCGTGGATGGTGGTCATCATCGTGAGCCGCGAACTGCTGATCACGGCCCTGCGCGGCTTCCAGGAAGCCAGGGGCGTCGAGTTCGGCGCAATGCTGCACGGCAAGATCAAGATGTGGTTCCAGAGCATTACCGCCCCGGTCATCCTGTTTCTCATCGCCCACGGGGGCTCGATGATGTCGGCGCAAGCGGCTGACGTGGTCAAGTATGCCCTGGCCTACCTGACGGTGGCGGCTACGGTTCTCTCCGTTCTGCAGTACCTCGCCCGCAGCCGCTCGATACTCGACGAGAGCGTCGCGGCGTGAGCGAGCTGACCTACCTCAAGTCGATCCTCCTGGGCATCGTCCAGGGCGCGACCGAGTTCCTGCCCGTATCGAGCAGCGCGCACCTGGCGATCTTTCAGCGCTTCATGAGCCTGGACGGCAGCAGCGACACGGTGCTGATCTTCGACGCCGCCGCCCACATCGGCACGGTGATCGCCGTGGCTTTCGTCTTCCGAAAGGCGTTTACGTCGTACCTGGTTCGCCTGCGCAGCGAGCTTCGGCAGGACTTCCGCGGCCGGCGGCATGCGCTCCGCTTCTGCTGGCTGGGCGTGCTCGCGTCGATCCCCACGGCCGCGATCGGCCTCGGATTCAAGGACTGGTTCGAGGCCAGCTTCTCGAAGCCGAGTCACTATGGAACGGCCCTGCTCATCACCGGCGCGCTGCTGGCCGCCACGGCGCTGGTCGGTCGGGGTCGCAAAGGCTGGGCGAAGTTCCGCCCGTGGCATGCCCTGGTGATTGGCGTAGCGCAGGGCTGCGCGGTCACGCCGGGTATCTCGCGAAGCGGCTCGACGATCTGCACCGGCGCGCTGCTGGGGCTCCGGCGGCGCTGGGCGGGCGAGTTCAGCTTCTTCATCGCCGTGCCGGCCATCCTGGGCGGGGCTGCCGTGCAGTTCAGCAAGGTCGCCCGCATGTCGGCGGAACAGCTTGCTGCCGTCCCGTGGGGGCCGATCGTGACGGGCTCGCTGGTGTCACTGGTCGTCGGCGTGGTGTGCCTGATCTGGCTCGTTCACGTCATCCGCAAGGCGCGACTGCATTGGTTCTCGGTCTACTGCTGGCTCGCAGGCGGCTTGATTCTGACCGGCGCGCTCGACCGGATGGCGGCGGGCATCGCCGGTCGCTGATCGCCGGATGATCAGGCCGCGGCCGGCCGATCGGCGAGGAGCTTCTGCAGCGCCTCCAGGTTCGCACGGTGGCGCTGGCCGATGCGGGCCACGGTGGCGACGGCCCCGGGCGCTGTCGCAGGCAGCAGCGCGGCCGCGGCGTCATACTTGCGTACCACCTCTTCGAGGTTGGCCACCAGGCGCGGCAGCGCCCGGCTGACGTCGAGAAAGTGCAGATCCGCGGAGCGCAATTCACCCCGGCGCGGGCCGGGCATCCCCCCGTAGGCTGAGAGCAAATCGACAAGCCACGAGCGGTGTTCGCTGACCTCCCGAGCTATTCGACGGACCAGGACGTCTTCATCCGCCTCGTCCGCTCCGACAAAGAGCGTGGACTCAATCAGCCGCGAGGCGAAGGATCCGTCCTCGGCAGCAAGCAGTTCCCGCAGGATATCGATGGCGCGCTTGTTGATCATGGTCGGTCGATGGAAGTGGCGACAAGACCCGGATTGCCGGACGATGCGTCGGCGGAGGCGGACGTCGTGATGCGCGGCATGCCGAAGAGATTACGGGCGTAGCCGTCAGCCGCGTTCTTGATCGGCTGGGCAACAACGAACATAACCAGCAGCAGCACGGCGCACACGTTGACCATCGCCACCCCGCCGACCGGCGCCTGTACCGCGGGGCTGTCGTCGTCGCGCAGGGTCATCTGCACCACGACCCGCATGTAGTAGTAGAGGCTGACCAGCGTGTTCAGCACCGCGACGACGACCAGCGTCCAGGCGAAACGTCCGCCCATCTCGCCGAGCGCGACGAGCAGCCACCACTTGGCGGTGAAGCCCGCCAGGGGCGGAAGCCCGACGAGTGACACCAGGCAGATGATCATCGGCACGGCGAGCCAGCGGTTTCGCCGGGCCAGACCGGTGAAGGACTCGATGCGATCCTGCCCCGTGTTCCAGACCACCATCGCCGTGACGCCGAAGGCGCCGAGGTTCATGATCATGTAGGTCAGGATGTAAAAGAGCAGCGCGCTCACGCCGACCTGCGCACGGGGCACCTGGGCGCCGAGGGGCGTCTGCTCCATGGGGAACAGGAAGACGGCGACGGCCATCAGCATGTAGCCCGCGTGAGCGATCGAAGAGTACGCCAGCATGCGCTTCACGCTGGTCTGGTGGTACGCGGCGAAGTTGCCAACCGTGCAGGTGACCGTGGCCAGCAACCCGACGGCCCACCACATCGGGGCCAGGCGATCGAAAGAGCTGACCGCAGCGTGCCACGAACCGTCCGCCCCCTGCACCGCCTGGCAGAAAACCAGAACCAGACGCATCATCAGCAGAAGCCCGGCGGCCTTGCTGACCACGCTGAGCCAGGTCGTGACCTCGATCTTGGCGCCCTCGAAGGCGTCGGGACACCAGAAGTGGAACGGCACGGCGGAGATCTTGAACGCGATGCCCACGGCGAACGCGAACACCGCAGCCAGCGTCATGAACACCGCCTGCGGGCCGGCCTTGTGAAGCTGGTCGAGCACGCGCGAGGCGATCACCGTGGCGTCCATGCTGCCGCAGAGGCCGTAAAGCAGGCTGGCCCCGTAGAGCATGATTGCCGCGCTGATGGCGCCGAAGACGACGTACTTCAGCGAGGCTTCCGCTCCCTTGGGGTCGCGCTTATCGAAGCCGACCATCGCGTAGCTGGGAAGCGACGCCAGCTCGATGGCCAGCACGATCATCAGCAGGTGCGTGGTCGAGACCATCAGCACCATGCCGACCGCGCTGCCCAATAGCAGAATGAAAAACTCGGGCGCGTTACGCTCGGTGCCCGCCGAGCCCATCCACCACAACCACACCACGCCGCCCATGAAGACGACCAGGACAAGCTGAAACCAGGTCGTCATGTTGTCGGCGATCAGCAGGCCGCTGCGCTGGAGGGTTGACAGCCCGGCTTCGCCTCCGCCGGCAACCATGCCTCCCGCGTGGAAGATGCAGTAGAGCGTGGCGAGCATACCCACCACGGCGATGCCCGCGATCCGTCGCGGCCCGCGACCGAGGATGATCGGGGCGCCGACGATCGCCAGCATGGTGACAATCAGCGCGATCAGCGGCGAAAACAGCGAGAGATGACGCATCACGTCGATGCCATCCCAGGCCGTGGTCGCGGCGAGCAGGTTGTTGAGGACCAGGTTCATTCAAACTCTCAGAAGGCCGCGCTCCGCATCGCGAAGCGGGCAGGACTCACATTCCCACCGCCGCGGCCATCTGGCTCGCCCCGCTGCCCAGCGCTGCACTCATGTGGCTGAGCACGTGGTTCAAGGTACCGTTCGTGAAGTTGAACACGGTCTGCGCGGGCAGGATGCCCAAGGCGATGCAGAGGATCGCGAAAGGAACCAGGATGCCCATCTCGCGGGCGCTGGCGTCGGGGTAGCCGGCGTACTCCTCTCGCTCCTTGCCGAGATAGACCCGACGGATGCACCAGAGAATGTAGCCTGCCGTCAGAATCACACTGGCCGCGGCGAGCACGGCCATGACGTACGCCCAAGGATAGGTCTTCCCGGCCATGAACGTCCCGACGATGACCCAGAACTCGCCGATGAAGCCGCACATGCCCGGCAGCCCGAGCGACGCGAAAAAGCCGATCGTGGCCATCGTGCCGTACTTGGGCATGGTGAGCCACAGCCCGCCGAAGCGGTTGATCTCGCGGTGGTGCGCCCGGTCATAGATCACGCCGACGAGGAAGAAGCACATCGGCGAGCTGATGCCGTGGGCGATCATCTGGAACATCGCCCCCTGGAACCCGACGTCGGTCATCACGGCGATGCCCAGCAGCACGAAGCCCATGTGCGACACGGAGCTGTACGCGACGAGCTTCTTGAAGTCGGTCTGGGCCATCGCACACAGCGCGCCGTAGAGGATGCTGCTGACGGCGATGACGGACAGGAAGTACGCCCAGTACTGGCCGCCCGTGGGGAAGATCGGATAGCAGAGACGAAGGAAGCCGTAGCCTCCCATCTTCAGCAGCACGCCCGCCAGGATCATCGAGATCGGCGTAGGGGCCTGCACGTGGGCGTCGGGCAGCCACGTGTGCACCGGGAAGCTCGGCAGTTTGATGGCGAACCCGATGAACAGGAAGATGAACATGATCGGCGCAAACCGCAGCCCCAAAAAGAGCGTGGAGTGCGACTTGAAGTAGGCTTGAATGGTCGGGTTCACGGCGAGTTCGATCAGGTCGAACGTGCCGTGCGTCAGGGTGACGCCGGGCCGGTAGGCGCTTTCGACGGTCAGCCCCGCTGTCTGGGCAGCTGCGATGGCGTCGCCGCTGTAGTAATACATGGCCACCAGGGCCACGAGCATGAGCACCGAGCCGCCCAAGGTGAACAGGAAGAACTTGATCGCAGCGTACTCGCGCCGCTCGCCAC
>CAYRSS010000020.1:0-69707 GCA_964426945.1 uncultured Phycisphaeraceae bacterium | reverse complement strand
AAGCTCTCGCCGTGGACGAACCAGCGCAGCAGCGCCTCGTCGTCGTTCGGGGCGATGCTGTACTCCTCCAGCACCTGCGCCCCGCCGGCGTAGACGTGGCGCGTGACCGCCTCGCCCGACTTGTCGCCTTACAGGACGATCCGGGCGGTCTCGCCGACGCCGAGGCGTTCGAAGAGCTTCTGCACCGCCGCCACGGGCGGCAGCTCGTTGATGCTCCCGTCCCGGGTGGCCGTCAGGTCTTTCCATGGCACGAACCGAGCGCCGGGGACATGGCCCGCGTCGTAGTCGGCCTGCTCGGCCGTGGCGTGGAGGATCACGACGTTGGGGTCCTCCAGGTGCGCGGCCAGCCAGTCCGCGGAGACGAGCATCTCCGCCCGAACCGCCGGCGACCGCCCGCCACGAACGAATCCGTGGCGGGCGGTGTAGACCACTTGGATTGAGCGGGCTGTCCTATGGACAGACCGTCTCCGCGCACGTCGTGCCTAGCCCCTGGAAGGTGGCCGTCCCGAAGCGCGGGTCGGGTGCGCCGTTGTTAAGCCCGCTGCCGTTCTGATAATCGGGCAGCGGCGTGCACAGACCGATATTGGCTGAGACGAATCCGCGGTCGGCGGCGTTGATTATGCCGTTGCCGTCCATGTCGTATACGCAAACCAGCGAGGCGTCGGTCTGACCGATGTTGGCGCTGACAAACCCACGGTCACCCGCGTTCACCACGCCATTGCCGTCCGCATCGCCATAGCAGCCCGCGAAGGAGGCCGGCAGGTGGTCGGCCACGTCGCAGATGAAGACCGAACAGGCCTCGGGCGTGGTCACCGAACATGCCCCGTCCATGCAGCACGCGCCGTCCGTGTGGACAACCTGGCGCAACACGTAGGCGTTCAGCGCGTGGCTGTTGGCCGCGCTGCTGACCTGAAAGACCTGCTGGGTGGTGGCGTTCGCCGTGAACCGGCCGATGACGTAAGAACTCGATCCGCCCGTAAAGGTGCTCGTGTTGTTCCCGCTGCCGTCGAAGCGGTCGCGCCAGGTATGCGTGTCGCCGATGCAGCATGGGCGATCGTCCGAAACGAACAATTGAACCTGGTAGTCGAGGCCGGGTGTCAGGCCATCAAGCGTGACGACCAGCGCCGTCCCAACAGGGATTGAGTTAAACGTGAAGCCGTCCATGACAGCTTCGAAGTTCGGGTCGACAGGCACCGTGGGGATGAACCGCGACGGATGTGAGGATTCACCGCCGCCGTTGGCGCCGGCCTCGCCATCCGTCATGTTGACCGCGAGCAACGGACGATCCTCAAACAGGATGGTCTCTGTGCCAAGGTCAACGCTCTGTGACGGCGAACCCCACGTCCCCGCGTGAACCAGCACGCCGGAGAGATCGATGTCGTTCTCATCGATCGTGGTCGTGGCGTCGGTGGTCCAGGTGATGGTCGCATCGCCGAACGGGCAGCCGAGTGGATCCACCGCTACCCCCGGCGCGGTACCGGGGCAGTTGTCGCAGGCGTCGCCGACGCCGTCGCCATCGCCGTCCGCCTGATCGACGTTGAGCGCGTTCGGGCAGTTGTCTTCCGCGTCGAGCACCCAGTCGCCGTCGGTGTCGACGACCTCGCGCAGGACGTAGGCGTTCAGGATGTGGCTATTGGCGCTGCTGCTGACCTGGAATAACTGCTGGGTGGTGGCGTTTGCCGTGAATCGGCCGATGACGTAGGAGCTCGATTCCCCCGTAAAGCCGCTCGTGTTGTTGCCGCTTCCGTCGATCCGGTCACGCCAGGTGTGGGTTCTGGCGAAACAGCAGGCCCGGTCATCGGAGGCGAACAGCTGAATCTGGTAGTCGGTGCCCGGCGTAAGCCCATCCAGGGTGACGATCAACTGCGTCGAGAGAGGGATCGAGTTGAACATGAAGCTCTTCATGACGGCGTCGAAGTTGGGGTCGAGAGGCCCGGTGGCGAGGAAGAGCGACGCATCTGCAAGCTCACCTTCGCTGTTGGCGCCGGCCTCACCATCCGTCATGTTGGCCGGGAGAGCCGGACGATCCTCAAACAGGATGGTTTCGCTGCCCAGGTCGACGCTCACCGACGGCGATCCCCACGTCCCGGCGTGAACCAGCACGCCGGAGAGATCGATGTCGTTCTCATCGATCGTGGTCGTGGCGTCGGTGGTCCAGGTGATGGTCGCATCGCCGAACGGGCAGCCGAGTGGATCCACCGCTACCCCCGGCGCGGTACCGGGGCAGTTGTCGCAGGCGTCGCCGACGCCGTCGCCATCGCCGTCCGCCTGATCGACGTTGAGCGCGTTCGGGCAGTTGTCTTCCGCGTCGAGCACCCAGTCGCCGTCGGTGTCGACGACCTCGCGCAGGACGTAGGCGTTCAGGATGTGGCTGTTGGCCGCGCTGCTGACCTGAAACACCTGCTGCGTGGTGGCGTCTGCCGTGAACCGGCCGATGACGTAGGAGCTCGATCCCCCCGTGAAGGTGCTCGTGTTGTTGCCACTCCCGTCGATCCGGTCGCGCCAGGTGTGGGTTCTGGTGGAGCAGCAGCCGCGGTCATCGGAAACGAACAGTTGAATCTGGTAGTCAGCGCCCGGAGTAAGGCCGTCGAGGGTAACAACCAGGGTCGCAGTCGGCGTGATCGTGTTGAACATGAAGCTGTCCATGACAGCCTCGAAGTCGGCGTCAATCGGCCCGGGGGGGACAAACAGCGGAGGCTCGGCGGTCTCACCTCCGCCGTTGGCGCCGGCCTCACCGTCCGTCATGTCGGTTGGGAGCAGGGGACGATCCTCAAACAGGATGGTCTCGCTGCCCAGGTTGACGGTGATCGTAGACGAGCCCCACGTCCCGGCGTGAACCAGCACGCCTGAGAGATCAATGTCGTGCTCATCGATCGTGGTCGTGGCGTCGGTCGTCCAGGTGACCGTCGCGTTGCCAAGCGCCGCTGGCGCGGACCACGCGGCGAACGTAAGTATGGCGTAGATCATAGCGGGATGCTTCATCGAACAATCTCCTCGATATTCCGGCCTTTGAAACCCCATCGAGCACGCGGCAGATCGGCCGCGGCCCGCGACCACCAGCCCCTGCAATCGGCAGAATCGTCAGCAGCCCTACGGCGCAGGAGCAGGCAGCCACCCCCTAGACGCCGTTTGCGCGGCAGGTGCGCAAAACTCGATGACGACGTCCGCATCAGCTTGCGTAAACCACGGCGATCAATTGAGTTACGTGATCGAGGACGCTAAGATTGAATCTGCATCAGGCCGCTGCGAGGAACGTCGCGTGGACGAATCGAAGGACATCACGGGGATTCTTGCCGGCGTCAGCGCTGGTGACCGCTCGGCGATCGCCAGGCTGCTGCCTCTGGTGTACGGCGACCTGCGTCAGAAGGCCAGCAGCCTGTTCCGCGGCCAGAATCCTGCGCACACGCTTCAGCCCACCGCGCTGGTCCACGAGGTCTACCTGAAACTGGCCCGCTCCGACGGCCAGCCGTGGGAAAGCCGCCGACATTTCATGGCCGTAGCGGCCACCGCCATGCGGCAGGTGCTGGCCGATCACGCCCGCGACCGACGCCGCCAGAAGCGCGGCGGCGACGTCCAGCGTGTCACGCTTCAGGACGTCCCGGCGAACGAGCCAGGCCTCGACGTGGATCTTGTGGCGTTGGATGAGGCGCTCGCGGCCCTGGCGATACTGAGTGAACGGCAGGCCCGGATCGTGGAGCTGCGCTTCCTGGCGGGAATGAACACCGACGAGATCGCCGAACTTCTGGAGGTGTCGAGACGCACCGTCGAACTCGATTGGCGGGTGGCACGGGCCTGGCTGCGCCAGCGCCTGGCCGGTACGGATGCCGAACGGCCGTGAATGATCCAAGTCGACACGAACTCATCGGCCGCATCATGCAGGCCTGCCTGGAAGCGCCGGCATCCGACCGCGCGGCGGTGCTCCGCAGGGAAGCGGCCCATGATGAATCACTGATCCGGGAGGTGGAGGCGCTCCTCGCGTTTGATGACTCGCAGGCCGATGACGTTTTCTCCGATGCGGCCATCCGCGATGGCCGCCAGGCCCTGCGCGTCGCGGTCGATCACGTCATGGTCGGCGCTGACGGGTCATCCGCGCCGGCTCCGCCGACGATAGGCGGCTACCGCGTGATCCGACGGATCGGCGAGGGTGGCATGGGCATCGTCTACGAGGCCGAGCAGGACAGCCCGCGCCGCCGAGTGGCGCTGAAAGTGATCCGTGCCGGGGTCGCGTCGCATCAACTTGTTCGGCGGCTTCGACAAGAGGCCGACCTGCTCGCCCGTCTGCAGCATCCGGGCATCGCCCATGTCTACGAGTCCGGCTTCGCCGAGTTCGGCAATGAGCGGCTGCCGTATGTCGCGATGGAGCTGATCCACGGCAGCCCGCTGAACGTCTACGCGGCCGCGGCGGGCCTGGACACGCCAGCGCGTCTCGAGTTGCTGGCGCGGGTGGCCGATGCGGTGCAGCACGCTCATCAGAAGGGCGTGATCCACCGCGACTTGAAGCCTGCCAACATCCTCGTGGTGGACGCCAGGCCCGAAAGTGTCTCGATCGAGCCGAGTGATCGGAGCGTCGCCGTGCGCGGCGCCCCCCCGGCTTCGAGGGACCTCGGGCAACCCCGGATCCTCGACTTCGGCATTGCCCGGCTCGTGGACACCGATTCGGCCACCACCTCGTTGCACACGCAAGTAGGCCAAATCGTCGGCACGCTCGCCTACATGAGCCCGGAGCAGGTGGAGGGCGACAGCACGCTGCTCGATACCCGCTGCGACATCTATGCGCTGGGCGTAATCGCCTACGAACTGATGGTTGGGAAATCGCCGCATGACCTTGCCGGTCGGTCCATTCACGAGGCCGCTCGCAGAATTCGAGAGGATGAACCCACGCGGGTCAGCGCCATCCGCCCGGAGCTGCGTGGCGACGTCGAGACGATCATCTCGAAGGCCATGCAAAAGGACCCTTCGCAGCGGTACGCATCCGCCGGCGAGTTCGCCGCGGACCTCCGTCGGCACCTTCGCGATGAGCCCATCGCCGCCCGACCCACCAGCACCTTCTATCAACTCTGGAAATTCACGCGGCGTCACCGCGTCCTGATCGGCGGCCTCGTGGCGACCTTCTCGAGCCTGGTTCTCGGCCTCGCTGGCATCACCTGGTTCGCCTTCGGCGAGCGCCAGGCACGCAAGGACATGGAGCGCATTGCCTACATGGCTAACCTATCGGCCGCCGCCACAGCCCTGCGCGCGCAGGACGTGCCCGCCGCGGAACAGGAATTGCAGCGCGTTCCGGAGGAGCGCCGCGGCTGGGAGTGGAGCTATCTGAACGCTTCGCTCGACCAAAGCCGGATGGCCGTCGTCGCCCCTGGTCGGGGCCTGGGCTCGCAGGTCGCCTTCGGCGGCGAAGCGGCCGACGAGATCTGGCTGCTGCGACCAGGGAATACGTCCGAAGACCCCTTCCTGCACTACGCCTGGCGAGCAGGCGATCTGGGCGGTGAGCGAAGGCGCCGGCTCGGCGACGTGATCTTCGCCGCCATGCCTCGGCTGGCGGGCACCGCGCTCACCACGTTTGCCGCAGACCGACTCAGCCTCCTGGACGGAAGCACCGGCCAGCCCCTGCCGACGAACCTGCCAGAGGGCTTCCAAACCAGCCTCGATCTGGCTGCTCGCAGGATCAACTTCGCAAACTGGCCTCGTGATGCCGACTTCAGGGCGATTCTCGCCTGCGCGGAGGCCGCGGTGAGCAACGCCGAAAGAACGGTCGCCTGTTTCAGCGACGACGGTCGATGGATGGCGCTGCTGAAACCATTCGATGTCTCCATCTGGGACGTGGCGAAAGCGCGGCTCCGGTATCAGCTTCCTCGACATCCCGAGGGCGCCGCCGGATGCGCCTTCAGCGCTGACGGGCGGCGATTCGTCACGGCCGGGAGGGATCGGGCGCTGCGCCTCTGGAATCTGGATGCCGAGGAGTTGCGCGAGCAAACGCTGCCCAACGCCCACACCGACGCCGCGCTCGCCGTCGCCTTCAGCCCCGATGGCCGGATGCTCGCCAGCGGTGGTCAGGATCGCCTCGTGCGGCTCTGGAACAGCGAAACCCTTGCGCCGCTTGGAACTTTCGGCGGGCATCGGCAATGGGTCACCAGCGTTGAGTTCAGCCGCGACGGCCGAAGCCTCGTCAGTTGCGATCGGGAGAGCGTTCGCGTCTGGAGCGTTGCGGCCGCCGAGGACGTGTTCGCGTGGCGCGGGCACAACTACCAGGTGCGCGATATGGACCTCAGCCGCGACGGCAGATTGCTCGCTTCGGTCGCCGATCGCGTGCTGATCCGGGACGTGAACAGCGGCCGCACGATCGCCGTGCTGCCGCCCTACACAGGGATCGGTTCGGTACCGGCCGCAGTGGCTTTCTCGCCGGATGGAAGGCAACTCGCGATTGCGGAGTCCACCCCAGACGGGAGCGGCGCCGCGGTTCGACTCATCGACATGATCTCGGGCGCACCAGTCGGCGGCAGCGCCATCGACTGCCCGAGCACGCCGATGAACCTGACCTTCGATCCGACCGGCCGGCAACTCGCCGCCAGCGGCGCCATGCCGGAGATCATCATCTGGCGTGCTGATGACCTGAGTGAACTGTCCCGAGTTCCCGGCCAGACGTTCGCATACAATTCCTCTGGCAGCTACCTCGCCACGGCCTATCACTCCGGCGACGGCGTATTTCTCTTTGATGCGGCTTCACTCGACCTGGTGCACGAATGGAGGGAAACCCGCGGGCGGATCGCGATCAGCCCGGACGGCGAAACCCTGGCTGTCGCCGGGCTGCAAATCGAGCTCTATGCCATCCCATCGGGAACACTCATCCGTACGTTCGGCTCGTTTCAGGAGAACATCCGATCCGTCGCCTTCTCATCCGACGGCAGCCGGCTGGTGACCGGGAGCAACGACCGCATCATCCGCATCTGGGATCCCGCCAGCGGCGACCAGCTCTTGCAACTCCGGGGCCACCTCGACAGCGTCGACGAGCTGGAGTTCACACCCGACGGAACGAGGCTCCTGTCCGGCTCGGGCGACTACATGGTCCGCGCGTGGGACACGCGACCGCGTAGCGAGTTCCTCGCCGCGCGCGAGGAATATGATGCCGTCTGTCTGCGGCTTGGGCCGCTGGTTCGCAGTCATCTCGACACGCAGGGTGATGCCGCGGCGGTCAGCAAGAGACTCCACACGGACGAATCGCTCACGGAGGAGGAACGGCGCGTGGCGCGTCACCTGCTCCTGGAGGAATCGATCAAGAGGCTATCGACCGGCGAAACGCGATAATGCTGCTCGAAAGCGACCTCCACGCTGCCGGTGGCGGCTCGCTTCTTCCGGCGTTGGGCGCGCCGTCGATTCGGTTGATGGGGGTGTCCTGGAGGTTGGCGAGGAGCTGGGGGCGGTAGGCTTGGGGAGTTGATATAGCGCCAGCGGAAAGTGCTGGCGAGGCGGGTGCGGATGGCGGCGGCCTCGCAGATGCGCGGTGGTGCGAAAGCCATCGGGCGCCGCCTGACGGTTCGGGGCCGTAGACTCCCCTCGGCCGTGCTCATTCCGCGCGCCCCCGCGGCGTAAACGCGGCGGGGGCAACGGTCGGCGATTCCGTCGAGATCGGCCGCTTCCCGGAGCGCCGGGTTTCCAGCCCGCCGTCGAGGACCGCCGCGCGGTTACCGTGGCCGAGGTAGTCCAAGGTGAAGAAGGCGCCGGTCGCCGACACGCCCGACTTGTCGCCTTACAGGACGATCCGGGCGGTCTCGCCGACGCCGAGGCGTTCGAAGAGCTTCTGCACCGCCGCCACGGGAGGCAGCTCGTTGATGCTCCGGTCCCGGGTCGCCGTCAGCTCTTTCCATGAGTCGAACCGCGCACCGGAGATGTGCCCCGACTCGTAGTCGGCCTGCTCGGCCGCGGCGTGGAGAATCACGACGTTGGGGTCCTCCAGGTGCCCGGCCAGCCAGTCCGCGGAGACGAGCATCTCCGCCCGAACCGCTGGCGGCTCGGCCGCGCGGGCGATAGAGAGAGTGGAGAGGGCGGTCAGCACGGCGAGCAGGGTCAGCGAACACAGTGGCGATCGGTGAGTGAGGAACATAGCCGGATGCTACAAGGTTGATTGGCGGCGCCGCCGATCGACCCGAGCGGGTCGCGATGCCTGCGCCACGCAGGCGCGCGGCGAGCGATTCCGAGAATCTCGGCGCGCGTAGTCTAGTGACGCGCCGGGGTCGCCGTCCATGACAAGTCGCGCTGGCGGGGAGGCGCACGCGCTGCGGCAGGCTATTTCGCCAGCCGCAGCGCGGCTTACCTTCGCGAACTGTTCATCGCGGACGCCGGGCCGCCCGCGGAAGGTGCCGTGCTCGGGGCGGGGCCGGACTCACGGGCACCCGGTCGGCTCCGCGAGGGGGCCGGTGAAGCCTTGCGCGAACAGCGCATAGTCGTCCAGGTCGGCGTCGCAGTCGCCGTCGAGGTCGCCCAGCGGTCGGCCGTCCGCATTCACAGCGATGCCGGGCGGCGTGTTGCAGCAGAGATCGTTCGCGTCCTCGACGCCGTCGCCGTCTGCGTCGCATCCCTCGCAGCCGGGACAGGCATCGCCGATGCCGTCGGAGTCGCTGTCGGCCTGATCGGGGTTGTAGGTGTCCGTGCAATTGTCGCACCCGTCGGACACACCGTCGCCGTCGACGTCGGATTCATCCGGATCGCAGCAGTCACCGACACCGTCTTCATCGGCGTCCGACTGATCGACGTTGGCCACCGTGACGCAGTTGTCGATCGCGTCGGGAACCGTGTCGCCGTCGAAGTCGCCGGGCAGGCCGACGCCGCGGAGCACGCGAATCTCGTAGAGCCCGGCTGAGTACTGGTAGCCTTGCACGGCGGCGTAGTGGTCCCCGGCCGCCTCGGCAGGCACATAGTAAAGCGCGCGGGTCCAGTCGCCGTCGCTCACCGTGCTCCCGTAGGACCAGCCGGTAAATCCGAGATAGCTGAGACCATCCGGCGCGTAGACGCTCGCACCCACCAGGCCGGTGACGGGGCTGATCAGGGCGCGCACTTCGATGGCATAGACGCGCTGAGCTTCGAACGTAAGGCGGAACCAGTCTAGATCGCCACCGAAGCCGATGAGTCCGCCGATGGGGGTGCCGTCCGTGCTGAGGATGCTGGCGGCAGGCGCATCGTCCCCGTGATCATCGGGCGGCGTGAGGCCGAGGTCCGTGACGGTGAGTTCGTACGAACCGCCCACATCTGTGACGCCGGCGTAGACCAGTACGTGGTAGGTGGCGCCGACACCCGTCGGGACGCCGTAGACCAACCCGACCGGATCGCCGTCTCCGCCCGGCCCG
The DNA here is from genome assembly GCA_964426945.1 of uncultured Phycisphaeraceae bacterium. Lineage (GTDB taxonomy): Bacteria > Planctomycetota > Phycisphaerae > UBA1845 > UBA1845 > CAYRSS01. The sequence continues at coordinate 60,372 of CAYRSS010000020.1, read as the reverse complement.
CCGATGGAGGACGTGGTGCTCCCGAGTTCGTAGGGCCCCTCGAAGAGCACGGCGGCGACAGACCAGGCGTCGGCGTGCGCCAGCGCCCGGAGTTGAACGCTGTAGGAGTGGCCGGGGTCTGCCGGGAACGTGAAGTAGTCGTAGTCCGATGCGTAGTTCACGACGCCGGCAGTAACGGTGCCATCTACGGGTACGGGGGTCGCGCCGGGTTGGAGGCCACTGTGATCGTCGGCCGTGGGGCCGTGGTCCGTGACTCCGATTTCGAGCCGGCCCACGCTGCCGGCTCCGGTGGCGGTGATCCGGAGGAAGTAGTTGCCGGTCGCGGGCACGAAGAAGCCGAGTTCCGCCTGAGAGCCCGGATTCCATTCTGCCAGCACCGAGGCGCAGTCGCCGTCGATGAGCTGGACCGTGTGGTAGAAGAGTGACGAACCGGCGAGCCGGGTGAACTGGTATCGGTTGCCGGCATCGGCGGACAGGCTCAACCAGTCCTCGTCCGTTTCCGGTTCGATGATCGCGACCGAGATGGTGCCGTCGGTCGCCACGGGGGTCGCGAAGAGGCAGTCGTCGGCGTGATCATCCGCGCCGATTGTCCCGAGATCGGTAACGCGGACTTCGTAGGGCCCCGTGCCGTTCGGCCATCCGCCGATACGCACCAGCAGATCGCCGTCCGCCCCAAGGGGGACGTAGTAACTCACGCCGACCCAGTCGCCATCCGGGCCGCCCGCTGCTGCTCCGGACCACCCGGTCCCGCCCAAACTGTACGAACCCGTGTAAAGGCCAGCCGCGACAAGCCAGCTCTCGGCTGTCGCCACCGCGCGAGTCTCGACCAGGTAGGTGTGCTGGGCGGTGGCGCCGAAGCGGAACCAGTCAATGTCGCCGCCATAGTCGACTGCGCCGCCAAGCGGTGTTCCGTCCGTCGAGATGGCCGTAGCGCCGGCGCGTCCACCGCTGTGGTCGTCCGCGGTGGGGCCATGGTCGGTGAGCCCGAGCTCGACAAAGCCGACATGGCCGCCGCCGTAGGAGGCTATGCGCACATAACAGGTTTCCGTGGCCGGCGCGATGAATCCCAGCTCGTCGGGACTGTAGTAGTCCCAGTTGGTCAGCACCGTCACGCAGTCAGAGGCGCGCACTTCGACCGTGAAGATGAAGCTCACGGAGGGCGTGAAGGTGGTGGCCGCATAGCGATTGCCCGCGACGACGGGGAAGCTCAGCCAGTCCTCGTCCGTCGCCGGGTCGACGATTGCGCCGACCACCGAGCCATCGGTGGCCACCGCGGCAGCCTCCGCGCAGGTGTCGCCGAAGTCGTCCGTGGCGCGAGCCGGGGTGACGGCGAGCAGCAGAAAGTAAATCGCTACCATGAAGCCGTATGACAACGAGCGAGACATCTTCGGTTCTCCTATCTGGAAGTCACATTTTCCTGGACAGGTCCTGCCGGACCGGTCAGTCGCGCGGCGCGCGAGCCGATCTGGATAAACCTCAATCGCGTAGCTGCCGCATCGGCGCAGATTCGGGGTTTTCCCAGACGCGGATTCCCTCGGGTCTGCCCGCCGCCGAACGCGCGGCACGCCCCTGCATGCCGCCCCGGGTCCGTCGGGGCGAAAGCGACGCGGGCCGGCCCAATGTCACCCGGGTTGCGGGATTTCCGTCGCCGGGGGGTACAATGGCTCCGCCGGGGTCGGGCGGCCCGAGGCGAACGCGGAGGACCGGAGCCTGGACGCTTCCCACGACGAACTACTGTTGCGCCGAGCAGTGGCCGGGGACGAGGAGGCGCTCGTGACCCTGCTGGACGGGGTTTCCGTCCAGCTTCACGGCGAGATCGATCGCAAGATCGGGGCGCGCTACCGCGGCATCGTCGAGGCGGACGACATCCTCCAAGTCACGTGTCTCGAGGTCTTTCTGCGAATCCGGGTGTTCACGCCGTCGCCGGGGGGGTTCCTGGCCTGGCTTCGCCGCGTGGCCGAGAACAACCTTCGTGATGCCATCAAGGAGCTGGAGCGCGACCGCCGCCCGCCACCCGGGAAACGCATCCAGCGGCCCGACAGCGACGAGTCCTACGTAGCCCTCGTGGAGCGGCTCCACGCCACCACCACGACTGCGAGCCGCGTGTATGCGCGGCAGGAGCTGCGGCAGAACCTCGACGCGGTTCTCAAGCAGCTGCCTCCCGACTATGAGACGGCGCTGCGGCTGTACGAACTGGAGGGTCTTTCCGGGGCGGAAGTCGCCGAACAGATGGGCCGCAAGCACGGCGCCGTGCGGATGCTCCTCGCCAGGGCCCGCGAGCGTCTGGCAGAGCTGCTGGTGAACGATGCGCGGTTCTTCTCGAGATCGTGACACCCTTCGCGACCACGTCGCTGTGACTCGGGAGGTCGATGGATCCGAACGCACGCACCCGCGACGCGGACGATGGGGACGGATCGCCCCAGCGGGAGCGACTGCGCGGGCTGATCGAGGCCGCCCGCTCCCAGGCTGCCAGCGCGACTCACGCGACATCGGCCGCCGGGAGCGGCGCGGGGGAGCAGGAACAACCCTTCGGTGTCGATGCCGGGCTCGACGCCACCGGCCGGGCACTGGCCGCCTTGCTGCCGGGCTACACGCTGACTCGTGAAGTCCGTCGCGGCGGTCAGGGGCTTGTGTATGAGGCGATGCAGAACTCCACGAATCGTCGCGTGGCGATCAAGGTCATGCGCGAGGGCCCATTCGCGGGCGAGGCCGACCTGGCACGGTTTGACCGCGAGGTGAAAATCCTCGCCCAACTGCACCATCCGAACATCGTCACGATCCACGACAGCGGCAGGGCAGGTGGACACTTCTACTTCGTGATGGACTTCATCGCGGGCCGCCCGCTTGATGAATTCGCGGCCGGAACCGGAACCGCCGGTCGGGCCGACATCAGGGAGATCCTGAAGCTCTTCGAAAGGACATGCGTCGCCGTTAGCGCGGCACACCTTCGCGGTGTCATTCATCGCGACATCAAACCCGGCAACATCCTGGTCGACGGATCCGGTAATCCTCTCGTGCTCGACTTCGGGCTGGCGAAGGCAACGGGCTCCCTCGTGGAGGGCGACGAAGACGGGAATCGCATCACCTCGGCGACAGCGGCGCGCCGCGCGACGACCATGGCGGGACAGTTCCTGGGCTCGCTGCCGTGGGCTTCTCCCGAGCAGGTCGCAGGAAACGCCATCGGACTTGATGTGCGGACAGACGTCTACTCGCTGGGGGTGATGCTTTACCAGGCGCTGACCGGGCGCTTCCCCTACGACGTGTTCGGACCGCTGCGTGAAGTCATGAATCGCATTGCGCAGGCAGAGCCAATCCGACCGCGCGCCATCCGCGGTGACATCGACGACGAGGTGGAGACGATCGTTCTCAAGTGCCTCCAGAAGGACCCGTCGCGCCGGTACCAATCAGCGGGGGACTTCGGCCGTGATCTGGGGCGGTACCTCGCGGGAGAGCCGATCGAGGCCAAGACTGACAGCACCTGGTATGTGCTTCGCAAGACGGTGCACCGCTTCCGTGCTGCGCTGACTGTCGCCGCGTTGTTCGTTCTCCTGCTTTCGATATCGACCACGGTTGCAGTCGTGCTGTCCGTCCGGGCCAACCGCGCTGCCGAAGATGCCCGACTCGCGAACGAGGCTACCCTGGTTGCTCAGCATCGTGCGGAACAGCGCCTCCACGAATCGCTCATCGCCCAGGCACGCGCCGTGCGTCGATCCGGCGTGAGCGGCGCCCGAACGCAGGCGATGGCTGCGATGCGGCGCGCCGCCGAAATCGAACCCACCCTTGAGGTGAGGAGCGAGGTCATCGCGGCACTCGCCATCCCGGAACTGGAGCCGCTCCAGCGCATCGAAAGGCAAGGCACCGCATACTTCGACGTCGATTTCCGTCGTTGCGCTGCGGGCCATGCGGACGGCTCGGTGACTGTTTTCGAGGTCGCCACCAACGCCGAACTGGCCCGGATCCCGACGGCAAGAGGCGGAATCGTTGAGCTGATCGGCATGACCCTGCGCTGGCCGCTCCTTGTGCGGACTTTCGATCAGCTCGACGGTCCGCGCAGGCTTGAGGTCTGGGATATTCCCGCCGGCCAACTGCGGCTCGAACTGGACGACATCCCCTTCCGATCGCGGTTCGATGTCTCGCCTGACGCCTCGCGGCTCGCCGTGGGCCGGCTCGATCAGGCGATTCACATCTATGACCTTGCGACGCTGGAGCCGGTCGGGCGCATTGCGTTGGATCGGATGCCGGGTTATGTCTGCTACGACCCTACCGGAAAGAAGCTTCTCCTCTACCACGGAGAGTACAGCGCGCCCCAACTGCTCGATCTCGAAACCGCCGAGATGACCCCCTTGTTTGATTCGCCCATCATCGGATGGGCCGTCGCCTGGGATCCGAAAGGGCGGTGGGTAGCCGGTGCGGCGGACAACAACATCGAACTGTGGGACGTAGCGTCGGAGAAGCGGGTGGCGGTGCTCGCTACGCACGAGTCTCGCGTGGTTCATCTCGCGGCGTCCGGCGACGGTTCGCTGCTGCTGTCCTTCTCTTGGGATGGAAACTCCGTGCTGTGGGACATGCGGACAAAGCGCCAGATCCTGCGGTTTCCGCATGGCCGCCCGGTCTTCTCTTCAGACGGCTTCCGGATAGGCGGCACATTGTCCGAGGCGCGGCGCGAGGTCATTGCGATCGACCGATTGGATTGCGGCATCTCCAGACGCTTGCTCGGCGCCTGGGAGAACGTGGACAGCACGGCCGTTTCCGGCGGCGCGTTCGAATCGCAGAGCGGGCTTGTGATTTTGATCAGCGACATCAGCGACGGCCCCGCTCGGCTTCGGGTCTACGATCCCGTCGCCGGCCGTGAACTCGCTTCCGTCGGCGTGGACTACGCCCATTCCCTGGCCACGGACCGGGCCGGCCGGTTCCTCGTATCTGCGCAGCGGCAGGGCATCTACCGCTGGCCGCTGGTGGTGGCCGGCAATCACCTCGCCATCGGGCCGCCGCTGCGCGTCGGCGAGATCACCTCGCCGGAGGCGGTCACGCTGAGTCCGGATGGCTCGCTGGTCGTCGCAGGCCACATGTACTCGGGAAGATTTCACATCACCGATCTGGTCCACGGCGGCCACCGGCCGCTGGACGTCGGCCACCGATGCAGCGGCGTGCGAATCAGCCCCGACGGGACCCTTGCCGCGATCTGCCAGTGGTATGGGCGTACGACGGAAGTCTGGGACCTGCAGCGCGGCGAACGCCTCAAGACGCTGCCGACGGGAGACTTCCTCAGCGCGGAATTCGGCCCGCGGAGCGACCGCCTCCTCACGAGCGACGATACGCACATCACCGAGTGGGATGTGGGGACGTGGAAGCCCGTTCGGCAGGTCGAGCAGCATGTGGCGTTTCATTGCAGCTCGCGCGACGGCACCCTCCTGGCGACGTGTTCGGACGCGACACGTATCCGTCTGCTCGACTACCAGACGCTCTCTGAGCTCGCCACCCTCGAGGCGCCCGAGGGCTTCCAGATGCAAGGTTGCTCGTTCAGCGCCGATGGAACCCAGCTCGTGCAGATCACCAATCGCAGCGGCGTGGCGCAGTTGTGGGACCTACGGCGGATTCGTGAGGAACTGGCCGCGATGGGACTCGATTGGGACACGCCGCCCTGTCCGCCGGTGGACACAGGTCCACATGCCGGTTGGACCGTCACCATCGATGCCGGCGCGGTGAGCGGTCCGTGACCATTCGGCGAATGGTCGTCGGCACATGCTGGTTGGATGCCGGTCTCGTCGGCGGTGCTTCGCAGACCGATGCGAGGCAGCGACGAGCGACCGAGTCGGCGGCGCGCGGCGCGCCAGATTCCCCCGCGCTGCAGGCTATTTCGCCAGCCGCAGCGCGGCGTCGATCAGGCCGAGGTGCGAGTAGGCCTGCGGGTAATTCCCCAGGGCCTGTCGCCTGTGCGGGTCGAACTGTTCGGCCATGAGGCCCGTGGGCCCGGCGAGGGCCGCGTAACGTTCGAAGTGGTTCGCCGCGTCGTCGAGGCGACCGGCCATTGCGTATGCCTCGATCAGCCACGCCGTGCAGATCAAAAAGCCGCCCTCCACGCCGGGCAGGCCGTCGTCGTAGCGATAGCGGTAGAGCACCGGCGGGTCGAGGAGGGTCCGCTCGATGAACTCGATCGTCCGGGTGACGCGCGGGTCGTCCGGCGGGAGCAGGCCGCTGAGGCCGACGAAGAGGGCCGAGGCGTCGGCCTCGCACGCCTCGTAGGTGGCGGTGAACGCACCGATCTTCTCGTTGAAAGCGTGGGAGAGAATGTCCTGGGCGATCTCCGCGCGAAGCGCGGACCACTCTTCCTGCCGGCGCCCCAGGTACTTCGCCACGCGCAGAGCGCGGTCGACGGTCATCCAGCACATCACCTTTGAGTGGACATGGTGCCTGCGGTTGGTGCGCACCTCCCAGATACCGTGGTCGGGCTCGCTCCACCGGGCGGCAACGGCATCGACGATCGAGCGCGTCATGCGCCAGTGTTCCGACGACAGCGCCTCACCGCGCTCGGCGAGCAGAGCGATGAGTTCGACAATCGGGCCGAACACGTCGAGTTGCACCTGGTGGGCCGCGGCGTTGCCCACGCGGACCGGACGGCTGCCGCAGTAGCCCGCCAGCTCGGCGATCTCTCCCTCCGTGCTGAGGTGACCGCCGGTTACCGTGTAGACCGGTGCGAGCATCGGCGCCTGGTCGGTGTGTTCGAGGATGCCCAGCAGCCAGTCGAGCAGCTTCAGCGCGGGCCCGGTGGCCCCGAGCCGGGCGAGCGATGCGGCCGACATGGCGGCGTCGCGCGGCCAGCAGAAGCGGTAGTCCCAATTGCGTATCCCGCCGGCATGTTCGGGAAGGCTCGTGGTCGCGGCGGCGGCGATGGCCCCCGTCGGGCCGTAACACAGCGCCTTGAGGGTCAGCGCGCTGCGGCGGACCAGGCTGGTGGCGGCCGTGGGCAGGTGGAGCGTCTCGGCCCAGTGCGACCAGAATTGCATCACGCGCTGACGACGCGTGGCCTCGGGCACGGCCGCTTCGCTCAGGTTCGCCGTGCCGTATCGCAGTTCGATGACCACCGGCTTGTACGCCACGTCGACCTCGCCGACGGCCGTCTGGTGGCGACCGTCCTCGACGATGCGCCACTTGACCCCCGCGCCGTAGAGCACAATCGAGTCGAGCGCCCCTTCGATTTCCACGCCCGACTCGCACGGCCGCAGCCGCGTGATCATGCGGCCGAAATCAAGGCGCGGGGCGAAGGTAATGCGCGCCCGGCCGCGACCCTCGATCACGCTGACGAGGTCGGTGCGGCCCGCGCGCTGATAGGCCCGTCCGCCACCGCAGTCGAGGTAGCTGAGCACGCTGAGGTTAGGCCACTCGGTCTGGAGGACCATCGAATCGCCGACGTAGCGCTGACGCGGTCGCTCGCCGCCCTCGAGCGGGCGGATGTCGAGGAATCCCGCGGACGGCCCGCCGAGCAGCTCGCTGAACACCGCCGACGAGTCGATCCGCGGCAGGCACAGCCACACGATGCGGCCGAAGGGATCGACCAGGGCGCAGGTCCGCTGGTCGGACAGAATCGAGTGATGCTCAATCGGGGTCGCCTCGGCGCCGGCCAGCCAGTCGGCGCGCAGATCCGTCAGTCGGGCGAGCAGGCGCGAGGCGTCGAAGGTGCTGTCGATGCGGTAGGCGGCGCGCGTCTCACCGGGGCCGACCTTCACGCCCGCGTCGGGTCCGGCGAGTGTTGCGAAGGCGTCTTCGTCGGTCACGTCGTCGCCAAGGAAGAGCACGGCCGAGGCCCCGAGCCGCTGGCGCAGCCGCTGGATGGCGCAGCCCTTGTTCGTGGAGACCACGCTGAGCTCGATCACCTTCTTGCCTTCGCGCACATGCACGCCGGGCCAGGCGGCGGGACCCTCCTTGATGCGCCGGATTGCGTCGGCGGCCGTGCGTTCGTCTGCGTTGCGATAGTGGAAGGCCAGGCCGGCCGGCTTGAGTTCGACAAAGGTGCCCTCGGCGGTGCCGGCGATGTCGGAGAGCTCGGACTTGAGCCGGCCCAGGAGGGCGGCCGCGGCCTCGTCAAGGTCGACGACCACGCCAGGTTCGAACTCGCTTCCGTGGCTGCCGACGAGGTGGAGATCAGGCGTCTCCACCGTGCGCTGGGCCAGGTCGCTCAGCGCCCGGCCCGACACGATGGCCACGTGGGTCTGCGGCATGGCCGCCAGGGCGCGCAGGGCGACGATGGACTCGCGATCGGCCTCGGCCTTCGCGGGATCGGCGACGATCGGCGCGATCGTGCCGTCGAAGTCACTGGCGACCAGCAGAATCGGGCTGCGCGCAAGGTCATCGATCTTCTGATCCAGCTCGTGCATGAAGCGTCATCCTGAGGACAGCGGGCTCGATTCTAGAGCAGTGCGGTGGCCTCGACCGGGCGCTCCGCGATGGGGCCGACCCGTCGCGGGCCATGCCCGGCGAGGCCGCAGGCCTCCAGAAACTGGTCGACCCACCAGTACACGTCATGCCGCTTGATGAGCAGGCGGAGTCGGCGCATCGCGGGGCGTCTCTCCTGTCGCGGACGGGTCACCGCCGCGTGCAGCGCGTCGGCGACCCGGTCGAGATCAAACGGATTGACCAGCACGGCGTCGCGGCGGAATTGTTCGGCTGCCCCGGCAAACTCGCTGAGAATCAGCACGCCATCGCCCTCGACCTGACACGCGCAGTATTCCTTGCACACCAGGTTCATGCCATCCTTGACGGACGTGATCAGCGCGACATCGGCGAGGCGATAGTAGGCGACCAGTTCATCGTAGTCGAGACTGCGGAATACATGGTGAATCGGCACCCATCCCGGCTGAGTGAACTCGCCGTTGATCTCCGAGACAAGCTGTTCGATCTGGGCCTTGAGTTCCTGGTACTCCGGCACGCCCACGCGGCTGGGGATGACCACCTGCATCATGGTGACCGCGCGGTGCAGTTCAGGGTAGCGTCGCAGCGCGAGCTGAAACGCCTTGAGGCGATAGGGGATGCCCTTGGTGTAGTCGAGCCGGTCAAGGCCGAGGATGATCTGCTGATCCTGCATGTCCCGGCGGAGCTCCTGCACGCGCTCGGCCACGGGGGGCGAGGCCGCCGCCTCGGCAAAGGCGTCGAAGTCGATCCCGATGGGAAACGCAGCCACCCGGCAGGTCCGGCCGTCGTGTTCAATGACGACTGCGCCTTTCTCGCGCTGTCGCCGCAACCCCGGCAGCAGGCGGCGCATGCAATCGGTGAAGTTCTCCAGGTCTCGCGGCGCCTGGAACCCCAGCACGTCATAGGCCAGGAGGCTCTCGAGGATTTCTGAGCGCCACGGCAGCTTGCAGAAGATGTCCGGCGGCGGAAAGGGCACGTGCAGGAAGAAGCCCATCCTGCTCTCAACACCCCGGCTGCGCAAGCCGCCGCCCAGCCCCATGAGGTGATAGTCCTGCACCCAGACGAAGTCGTCCGGCCTGATGTGCGGCGCAGCCACGTCGGCGAAGCGAGCATTGACGTCACGGTAGGAGGTCCAGAAGTCGGGCTCGAAGTTGCAGCAGGTCTGCATGTCGTGAAAGAGCGGCCAGATGATCTGGTTGGAGAAGCCCTCGTAGAACCCGTGGAACTGTTCCGTCGTGAGCGTGACCGGGACCAGGTCATAGCCTTCGCTGATTCCGAACGGCTTGAGCGAGGCATCCACATCAAAGGACGGGTCGCCCGCCGAGCCCGGCCAGCCGATCCAGAGTCCGCCGCGGCGGCGAAGCACGGGGGCCAGGGCGGTGATCAGACCGCCCGTCCCCGGCTTCAGGCGCCAGCCCGCTTCACTCTCCTCCACGACGACCGGCAAGCGGTTGGATATCACGACAATTCGCATAACAGAGTCTTCCTTGCATTCACGCGGGCCGCACCACACGCCCGCCGTGGCCTGGCCGGGGCGACCGGGCCGAGGGTCAGTTCAGTTGCGATCGAAGCAAACGGCTCACCGCGCCGGCGAGCCCGCGCCGACTTCCCGTCCCTGCGCGACGGCTCGCAGCGCGTCATCCGAGTGTCCGTTGCTGCCGTCGCCGCCGTCCTCCCAGCGGTGGAACACGGTCCGATGCGGAAACGGAATCTCGATGCCAAGTTCGTCGAACCGGCGCTTGATGCGCCGGAGCATTTCGCGTTTCACGGCCCACTGCTTCAGCGGGCGAGTCTTCATCAGCATGCGGACCACCACCGCCGAGTCGCCCAGCGCGTCCACCCCGAGCATCTCCGGCATCTCCATGATCATGCCGCGGAAGTCAGGATCCCGGCGCAGTTCTCGGCCGATTTCCATCATCACTTCCATCACCCGGTCGGCGTCCTCCTTGTACGCCACGCCGATGTCGAGCAGCGCGCGCGACCAGCCGTGGGTCAGGTTGCTGACGCGCGTGATCTCGCCGTTGGGCACGAAGTGGACCGTGCCGTCGAGGCCGCGCAGCACCGTCACGCGCAGCGTGATGCGCTCGACCTGGCCCGACGCGTCGCCGATCTTCACGACGTCGTTCACCGTGTACTGGTTTTCCAGGATAATCATGAACCCGTAGAAGTAGTCACGGATGAGGTTTTGTGCGCCGAAGGCCACGGCCAGACCGAGTACCGCGGCACCTCCCATCAGCGGGACGATGTTGATGCCCACTTCCGAGAGCAGCATCAGGATGCCGCCGGCATAGATCGCGACGGTCGTGGCGCTGCGGAACACGCCGACCAGCGTTCGGGCGCGGTTCTCCTGGTCCTCGACGGTGCCATGCTCTGAGCGCCGCGTCAGCAGTCGCACGATGCGCAACTCCAACAGGCGCACAACCCACAGCAGCGCGAACATCCCGATCAGCACGGTGGCCACGCGCGGGCCGCGATCCATGGCGAAGCGGATCAGGTTGGTCATCGACCAGGGGTTTTCGAGCTTCTCGACCGCCTTCTGTGCCGCCTCGGCCTCCGCCTCCTTGCTGCGGGCCTCCTCCAGCGCGGCGATGTGCTCCGCCTGGAGCGAGGCCAGGTCCGACTGCATCTTGGCGATCCGGTCGGTCCGCTCGCGGGATTCGCGCTGCGCTTCCGCGAGACGCTCGCGGGCGTCGCCGATGCGTCGCCGCAGGTCTGCCAATTCGGCCTCCGGCGCGGCGGCCTGGCGCTTCTGCTGGAGTTCGTCGTAGAGCGTGCGCTCCGTCTGCTGGGCGTTGTCCACGCGCTGACGGGCGGTGTCGAACAGCTTGCGCTCAAGCTCGATGCTCTTGGTGAGCGCGGCGATCCGCTCGGTGATGGTCTCGACGTCGGCCTGGGCCTGCCGGGCTTCCTCGGACTTCTGTGTGGCGGACTCGCGCGCCTCGACCAGCTCCTTGCTGGGCGGGGCTGTCGGCGTGATCGTCTGAGGCGTCTCGCCCTCCGCCGGGGCAGGGGCCGACGGCAGGCTCACGCCCGGAAGGGTCGGTACGGAGCCGGCCGCCGGCTTCTTCGTCTCTGCTGCCGCGGGCTGGGCCGGGGTGGTGGCGGTGGTCGCCACGGGCGGAGTCGCATCGCCTTCGCCGACGGGCTTCGGGGCGGGGGCTTCCTCGCCGCGGAGCTTGCGCAGCGCTTCCGTGTCCTGCTGGAGGCGCGTTTCGAGCGTGACGATCTGGTCGCGCCGCGCCTTGCGATCCTGAATCGCCAGGTCGAATCGCTCCTTCGCCAGCTGGTGGCGCGGGGTGAGTGTGGATAGCGCCTCTTCGGTCTCTGCGACAGCTTCGGCGTTGCTCTCGTCGCGGGCCAGCTGCAGGCGGCTTCGCAACTCCTGCAATTCCGTATCGAGTTTTACAAACTCCCGCTCTGCCTGCGCATACTCAGATGCCGGATCCTCGAGCCCCGCGCGTAGCTCCGTGAGTTGGCGTGTCGTTTCCTCAACGGATCGCTGGAGCCGGGCGAGTTTTTCGGCGTCGGACACCGGGGCTGCGGCCGCTTCGCCGGATGTGGGCACGAGCGGGGGGGCCGTGGTCGGTTCGGGCTTCGCGGCCGGCTCGGACCCGGGCGGCGTTTGTGTCGTGGGCGGCTGCTGAAACGCGTGGGCCGGCGCGGCGAGGGTCCCCGCCAGAGTCAGCGTGGCGGCCAGCAGTACCGCCGAGCGCCGCCGCGCTCCGCGCGGCAGGCTGCGGGATGCATCGAGAACTGGGTTCATGATTCCTTTCTTCCCCCCGGGTCGACGCCGGCGGGGGCGAACGGCCGCCACGGCGGCCTCCCCGGAGTCGAATCGGGCGATTGTCGCTTGTATCTTGACGTCAAAGTACGCCCGATATCGTTTGGCGTCAAGAATCTTGACGTCAAGATAAATGGCGGGTACCATGCGCCTGTAGCCTCGGGGCCAGTGTGTGTGCCTGTATTCGGACGCAGCCCGCGCCTGGCGCCCCTCGGGAGGATAGATGACCACGCAGCGACCGGCACGGGATCGCGCCGATGAGTTCATCGAGCAATGGCGGCGGGAGCGGCCGGAGCTCGATGTGTCCCCCTTCGGCGTCGCCAGCCGTGTGCTCATGCTTTACAAGCACTTTGAGCAGCGTGCCGATCGCCGCCTCGCCCCGCTGGGGCTCACCCTCTGGCAGTTCGACATCCTTTCGGCCCTCCGGCGCGCGGGGGCTCCATTCATACTCTCGCCGACAAGGCTGACGGCACTGGCGGCGCTGTCCTCGGGCGCGATGACCAACCGCATCGACCGGCTCGAGGAGATGGGGCTCGTGGTGCGCAAACCGGACCCCGACGACCGCCGCGGGGTGCTCATTCAACTGACCTCGCGTGGTCGGCGGCTGGTCGACAAGGCGCTGCCCGAGCGTCTCGCCGGCGCCCGGGCCGATTTGGCCGGGCTGTCTGCTGAGGAGCAGTCGGCGCTGGCGAGCCTGCTTCGTCGCTTGCTGTGCGCTTTCGAAGGGGAACCGGGCCCGGACGAGGCGAAGCGGCGGCCCCGCGCGGGCGCATCGCGCGACGCCGATCCGCTGCCTTCGCGGCGTGTCGCCATGACGCAGGCGCCGCGCAGACCCGCAGACGCGTGACGCGCTAGGGCGCGGCGTTGGTCTCGGTCGACGACGGCAGCGACTCCACCGCGTTGTCGATCAATCCTCGAAGCATGACCGCCGTCGAGTTCGACCCGGTGACCGCGCTGCGCGCCGCGGCGAGCAACTCTGCCGCCCGGGAGGCATTTCCCCTGCCAGATTCAGCCGCTGCCAGGGAGATGGTCGTCCTGACGATCATCGGGCTGGACTCGGGCAGTTGGACGCGGAACAAGGCGAGAGCTGCCTCGAGGTGTTCGGCGGATTCGTTGTGACGGCCCTGCCGGTTGAGCAACTCGCCGAGTCTCGCGCGGGTCTCGCCGGTGACGGGGTGCGACTCGCCCACCGTGCGCAGCCGTGCGGCGTAGATGCTGTTCAGGAGCGTCTCGGCCTCTTCCAGCCTGCCGAGTTCCAGCAGTGCCCCGCTGAGCCCGAACGCACGGTCCAGCGTCGGCGAGGCGTCCTCGCCGAGCGAAGCGGCACTTTTTTCCCAGATGTCGCGGAAGATTGGCTCGGCCGCTTCCGGCCGGCCGGCCATGAGCTGCGCACCGGCGAGTGAACTGAGGTGCGCCAGACGCGAGCTGGCGTTGCCGGGCTCGGCCTCCTCGATCCGCGCCAGTCCTTCCGTGGCGAGGGCGACGGCTTCTTCGGCACGGCCCTGTGCGACGCGCAGCTCGACCAGCGTCAGGTGCGCTCCGATCGACAGGAAGTGCAATCGGCCCAGAGCGGCATCAGAAACCGCGATGAGGTCGCCCATGGCCTCTTCGGAACCATCGTGGTCGGCCAGTAGCAGCAGCGATGCGCCGAGGTTCAATCGGGCGAACAGCGTCGGCAGCGCGTCGGGCCCGAAGAGTTCCTCAGCCTCCCGGCATCGCTTGCGGAAGACCGTGGCCGCGGCGGAGAAGTCCCCGAGTTGGGCGGCGAATGATTCCTGGGCCAGCATGAAGGTGAAGCCCGCCGCGTCGTTGGCCGGGGCGATCTGCGACCGGATCTGCAGGAGCTTCGTGCCCCAGAGGCGGGAGGCCTCCCAGTCCTCGAGCAACTGGTAGCCCTGCGCGAGGTAGAGCGCGATCCGCCCCTGCACGTCGATGTCGAGGTCCGGGTTGGCTTCAAAGCGCCGCGCGCCCTCATCGAGCACGGATCTCAGGCAGGCGGGATCGTGGCGGAGCTCGGCCGTCAGTTCCTCCTGGGTGACGATGTCGCGGACGAATTCGAAGGCCTCGTTGGCCTTGCGCGCTTCCGCGGCCTGGCGCTGCTCGGCCTCCTGCGCCTGCGTCTTGCGCTGCTCAGCCAGGGCCAGTGCCTCCTTGGTCTGGCTCCACAACGACAGCGACACCCCGAGGGCCACCCCAAGCGTCACGACGATCAGCCCGAGCACCGCCATCGGCACGCGATACCGCCGCAGCGTCTTGCGCAGCATGTACGCGGTCGAGCCGCGCTTGGCCTCGATGGGTTCGCCCGCCAGGTAGCGGCGCACGTCGCCGGCGAGGTGATCGACCGACTGGTAGCGCTCCTCCGGCTCCTTGCGCAGCCCCTTGAGGATGATGGCGTCGAGTTCGTCGTTCAGCGCCGGGTTGACGGAAGATGGCCGTCGCGGCTCCTCGCGCAGGATGCGGTCGCGCCAGGCCATCCCGGGGGCGGGTTCTGCGTAAAGCCGCTGATCGGTCAGCAGTTCGAAGAGCACGACGCACAACGCGTATACGTCGGCCCGCGCGTCGATGATCGTGCCGTCGGCGCGGGCCTGTTCGGGGCTCATGTACGCCGGTGTGCCGACCATGTCGCCGGTGCGGGTGTGGCTGCCCCCTTCGCCGTCGCGGCCATCCGCGAGCCGGGCGATGCCGAAGTCGATGACCTTCACCCGCGGTGCATCGCCTGAGGTGGACCGCACCGACCGGCTTGATGCGGCCGAGCGATCGGCCCCGGTCGCCGGGCGATCCTCGGCGACGAGGATGTTGCCCGGCTTGAGGTCTCGGTGGATCACCCCCAGCAGGTGGCCGCTGTGGACCGCCGCGCACGCCTGCAGGAATAGTTCGAGCCGCCCGCGCAGGTCCAGCCCGCTGCGTGCCGCGGACGCCGTCAGCGTCGTGGCGTTGGGCACCAACTCCATCGCGAAGAACGGGATGCGGAACGGCCCGACGTCGGCCACGCCGGCCTCGAACACCTGGGCGATGCCGGGATGCTGGAGGCGGGCGAGGATTTCGGCCTCGTATTCAAAGCGTCGCAGCGAACCCGGCGCAGCGAGCGCGGGATTCATGACCTTCAGGGCGACGGTGCGTTCCGGACGGGCCTGCCGGGCTTCGTACACCGCGCCCATGCCGCCGGCCCCCAGCGGCCGGATGATCTCGTACGCCCCGACCCGCTGTCCCGGCCGCAGCCCCTCGCCCACCGCAGCGAAAAGCCCGGAAGAGGACGGATCGCGCGCCGCGGCTTCGAGCAGGCTTGCCGGCAGGTCCGCAGGCTTATCGAGCCGGCGGTCGCCCGAGGCGTCCATGTCCAGCAGCCGGGCGACCCGCGCGCGCAGTGCCGGGTTGTCGGCGCATTCTCGGTCGAGAAACGGGCCGCACTGCTCCGGCGGCAGCTCCAGCGCCCGCTCGAAGAGCGATTCCAGACGGGCCGTGTCCCCGTGATCGGCGTTGCCTGAAGAACCAGCCATGCGATGTCACCTGGCAGCAGAATTCGTACCGAAGGGGGCCGGCGCAGCAGCCGGGCCGCCGGCTCAGCGCGAGCCGGACCCCTGGTCGCCGCTGAGCGCGTCGAGCAGCCACGCGCGGGCGAATCGCCAGTCGCGCTCCACCGTCGCCGTGCTGATGCCTAGGGCTTCGGCGGTCTGGTCGATGGTGCATCCGCCGAAATAGCGCAGCTCGACCACCGCCGCCTTCTGCGGATAGTTCTCGCTGAGGCGGACCAGGGCCTCATTCAGAAGTGGCAGGTTTTCGTCCGCGGCTCCATCAGTCATGACCAGAGATTCTTCGAGTTCCGCCGGCCGCCGACCGCCGCCGCGCTTGGCCGCCCCGTGCCGCTCCGCGTGATTCACCAGGATATGGCGCATGCTCCGCGCGGCGATCCGGAAGAAATGGGCCCGGTCCGACCAGACCGGTCGGGCCCCCTCCTGCAGGCGCAGGTACGCCTCGTTGACGAGGGCAGTGGCCTGGAGGGTGTGATCCGGGCGCTCGCGACGCAGGTAACGCTGGGCGAGACGGTGGAGTTCCGCGTAGATCGCGGGGAAGGCGGCGGTGACGGATTCGCGATCGGCCTGGGCGCAGGTCCGCAACAGGTCGTCCAGCGCCGCGAGTTGCCCCGCCGATTCCGCGCCCGCCGATTCGAACGATTCACCCGCCATGTGGCTGTTCACTCACGCTGGATTGGCTGGGAATGCTATCGACGCGGCCCCGGAGGGTCAATTCGGCCCCAATTCGACCCCCTCACCAAAAAAACTCCCCGGCGGTGATGGAGCCGGCGAGGGGATTCGGCAGTTCATGGTGATCGCGGTTCGCGACGGTGCACGGTGCACCGGACGCGGCCCGCGGTCGGAAACCAGACACGAGGAGAATGCCATGAACGCTGCGATCAACAACACGACGGTCGGGTACGGGACGAAGGTCAACACGAGCTCGAAGGGCTACGGACGTCGGCAGGGCGCCCGCCGGTGGTTCAGCGGCTACGTAGCGGCCGCGGTGATGCTGCTCACGGGCAGCGGGGCGGTGGTCGCCCAGCCCGCGACGGGCATCGACAACGCCGTGGTTCGCATCAACACGCTCGGCGCGGTGAACGAGGAAGTGATTCCGTACCTCGCCGATCAGGCCGGACTCGACGACATCCAGATCCCCGGCTTCACGCTGTACGACCAGACCTTCAACTTCAACATCATGGGCTTCCAGCTCGCCAACGTTCGCTTCCGCATGCGGGTAGGCAACGTGAACATCTCGCTGCCGGTCGATTCGGAGTCCTTCGCGGCCGCCTTCGCCGGCAACGGCGCGGCGAACACCGGCTCGGTGAACTGCTCTGTGGAGATCCCCGATGCCGAGCTCAACACTTCGCTGAACCTGTTCACCTCGTGCAACTCGCCGCTGCTGAGCTGGCTGCCGGCTGACATCCGCAACCGGTTCAACCTGTCGGAGACCTTCTTTTTCGACGTGGAAGGGGTGGAGATGGATGTCTCCGCGGCCGTGACCCGTTCGGGGAGCAACCTGCGAGTCTCGATCTCCGATTTCTCCGCCAGCGTTGACGAGGTCTCCATTGAGGACTCGCTCTTCATCACCGAGGTCATCAACTTCTTCGGCCGCGGCGCCTGCCAGGTATTCGGCCAGACGGGAACGTGCACGGTCAACCAGGCCGCCACGCGGCTGGCGAACCAGCTTCTGCAGCGCGGCGACCTTGTTGAGGACGCGGTGTCGGACCTCATCACGCAGGCTGTCCGCAACCAGGGCCAGTTCGGTGTGACCAATCCGATCCCGCTTCCGGGCGGTGAGCTGGCCGTCGGCACCGTCGGGCTGCAGACCTTCCACACCCGGGCCAACCCGAACCGCCTGATGACGGAGTGGTCGCTCGGCTTCTCGGGATCGGGCGAGCAGTTCCCCGACCTGGAGTACACCTACCTGAACCGTGGGACGCAGACGCCCGCCAATGAGGCCGCCGCCGGCGACATGCAGGTGTGGCTCCCGCTGTCGATGTTCGACAAGGCGATGTACGAGTTGCTTCAGGCCGGCACGTTCAGCCAGCCGGTCGCGATCCCGGCCCAGAACATCCGCATGGGCACCCAGACCATCCGCGTCCCCGCCATGTCGCTGAACCTCGTCAACCCGTCGGTGCCGCGGGCTACGAAGGCCCCCGGAACGAATG
This sequence comes from uncultured Phycisphaeraceae bacterium, assembly GCA_964426945.1. GTDB lineage: Bacteria > Planctomycetota > Phycisphaerae > UBA1845 > UBA1845 > CAYRSS01. The sequence continues at coordinate 42,502 of CAYRSS010000020.1, read as the reverse complement.
ACCAGGTGCAGCTCCAGTTCAGCGGCGGCCTGGCGGGCAGTGCCGGCACGGCCAGCGCCAATCTCTCGGCGACGATCCAGGTCAGGGTCCGTGTGCAGACCACCGGCAATGACATCCGCTGGCAGCTCGTCAGCGCCGACGTCTCCGGGCTGACCGGCTCGATCACGATGGGTGGCGTGACGATCCCCAGCAGCGCGCTGCCGCCGGCGGTGCTGGCCTCGATCCGCAGCAGCGTGCAGAGCGCGGCGACCGAGCACAGCAGCTCGACGCGTCTGATTCGCCGGGCGGTGAACCTCGGCGATGGCTGGGAGCTCGGGATCGGCACCGTGAATATCGGTGCAAAGTACGTCCGCGTGCCGCTGACGATCAGCCACGGCGACTGATCGATCCGGCTTCGGGAGATCCCAAAGGGTGATCGGGGGGCGGCCCAGGCCGCCCCCTTTTTCTTGCGCCCAGGGGCCTCGGAGCTGTTCGCAGGTCGCTGGGCGGCTTTTTTGACGGGCGGTGTAAGACCCCCGGCCGGGCTGCGTTTCCCTGCAGGCGGAGACGGATGCGGCGCACCGCACCAAGGCCTACCCGCCCGTGAGGCCGGAGGACGGCTCCGACCGGCGAACCGAAGTTCGGCATGCAGAGGAGATCAGCGATGAAACGCAACAGCACACTTCACAGATGGATGCACGGTGCAGCCGTCCTGGGTGTGACCGCGACGACCGTCCCGGCGTGGGGGCAGTCCGTGCCCTCCACCAGCAGCAAGTCGGCCGTGGTCCGCGTGATCACACAGTGGACCGCCGACTGCAGCGGCAGCAAGCGCACCTCGTGGGACAACATGGTCCGCGCGTGGTACGACGACATCACCGACAACGACAGCACTCCCCACGGCCACGGTTCCAAGGCGTGGGTCCGCGACGGCTTCTACCAGAACGGCAACATCGTCGACAGCGATTTCACGGACGCGGACGTTGTCGACTGGGGCCGCGATCACTGGAACGATCGCCCTGACGACGTCGACGTCTGCATGATCGCCCTTCACGGCCAAGACCAGAACGGCGAGCGCTACAAGGGCACGGTTCGCGTCGACGAGAACCCCGGCGGCGGCTGCGCGGCCGAACAGAACCACATGCGGTTCGGTGACGGCGACCTTGAGTTTCTGCACTTCTCCTCCTGCGAGAGCATGAACGAGGAGTCGTGGTATCCGGAGTGGTACGAAACCTACCAGGGGCTCCACCAGATCGACGGGTGGCACGGCCTGATGTGGATCAGCACGATCTACAACGGCCGCTACCGTCGCTTCTCCGACGACGCGTTCGACATCGGCGTGGCCGAGTCCTGGATCGACAACCACTACGACAAGGGCCACTGGTACGAGCCGTGGCAGCCGCATGATCACTGCCCGGTTCCTCATGGCGTCGGCACGAGCGCGTCCAACTGCGAGTCGCGGCTGACGCACGAGGAATACGACTGGGTCTACGGCGACCTGTCGCACAACAACATCGGCTTCGTCGGCGTGTTCGCCATCGGTGGCTGCGACCCGAAGTCCGAGGATCCGTTGTAGCCCTGACCTGAACACCGCCGCCGGACGGACCGGCAGCCGATGCTCCCGAGACCAGCGAGCCCAAGCTCGAAGAACGCAAAGGAATCAGCCATGAACGCCTCGCTCAACAACAATTTGACCCGCCGCTGTGGCGGTTACGCAGTGTTTGCCATGCTTGTTCTTGTCGGTCCGGCCTTCGGCCAGGTCGACCCGAGGACCTACGACGCCCAGGTTGAGTCGCTGTTGCCCACCTGGACCACGCAGATCCTTGCAGCCCCGCAGGGCCCGGACTGGATGGGGGGTATGGGCCCGGGGCGGGTCGGCCTGGCCGTCGAGGACGCCACGCCCACGCAGATCGTGCAGGCCGGCGGCCTCCTCGAAGCGCGTGACGTCGACGACAGCATGTTCATCAAGATGGACTACGCCGAGGGCCGCATCCGCTACGCCAGCAAGCCCCGACGTTTCAGCTACGATGACGATCCGCACACCTCGCTGCCGGCCACCGCGGCGGTGCAGATCTTCAACGGGATGCTCGACACGCTGGGCGTGCCCCGTGGCGAGCGCGTGGCGACCGTAGACTTCGACGTCACGCCGCTGCGCGGGCAGCTCTTCGACGTGGTCAACGAGATTTCGCTGCCACCCTATGATCGCGAGCTGCTCATCTCGGCCGATCGCATGATCAACGGCCTTCCGGTGCTCGAGTCGCGGGTGCGGGTCGCGGTGTCGAACCTCGGGCAGATCGCCCGCCTTCAGGTGAGCTGGCCGCAGTTCGTGCTGCCGCAGGGGCTGGTGCTGCGTTCGCGCACCGCCGTCGTGACCGAGATCGGCGACCGCATCTTCGACGCCCAGGGCGGCACCCCCGTCGAACTCGGCATCGGCCTGGCCTACGCCCGCTTCGGCGACGAGTACCTTCCGGTGGCCGTCGCGGCGATCTCCGAGCCGGAGACCTCGCCGAACGAGTCGGACGCCGGCCTCGTCGAGATCATCCCGCTGGTGCAGCGGGCGCCGGACGGCGATCTGGACGGGATCGCCTCAATCGACAACTGCCCGGAGGACTACAACCCCGGCCAGGAGGATCGCGATCAGGACGGCATCGGCGATGCGTGCGACAACTGCGTGTCGATGCCCAACCCGACGCAGGATGACATCGACGGCGACGGTGTGGGTGACGCGTGCAGCGGTGCGTGCTGCGTCGGCGGCGCCTGCACGGACGGCCTCTTCGAGACCTGCGAGTTCGCCTGCGACGTCAAGCAGCACCACCCGGCGACCTTCGTGGGTTGCTTCGGTGATGCCGACGGCAACGGCGTGGTCAACGCGGGCGACCGCGGCATCGTCTCGGCCAACATCGGCCAGACCGACCCCGTCGCGATTTGCCTCTACGACCTCGACGGTAACGGCGCCATCAACGCCGCCGATCGCGGGCAGGTCTCGGCGAATATCGGGCTCTGTGCACCGCTTCCCGACTACCAGGACGGCAGCGGGCTCAACGGCGGCGTGCCCGACACCCGCTTCGACCCGAACGACTTCTTCCTGGGCGAAGGGACGAGCTGTGCAGAGTCAGCCTGCGGCGACTGATCGCGTGATCGCGGCGACTGAGCCCGACTGAATCGCTCAAACAAAGCTGCCCCGGGTTCGGTTGAACCCGGGGCAGCCTCGCGTTTGGGCAGCCCTTCCCGCTCAGGCGGCAGACGTGGACGTCGCCGTGGGCGACGCACGTGTGGCCGTAGATCGGGCGAGGCTCAGCCCGAGCACCGCCGCTGCCGCGTAGATCGCCACGCCCAGCCAATACGTTGAGGCGATGCCGGCGGATATCGACACGGCGATGCTCAGCACCGCCGCGTAGGTCGAGGTCAGGCCGTTCACGCCCCAGCACCACGCCAGCGAGGCGCCGGCGACACCATCGGCGAGGCGGAGCCCGGTCGGGAAGAACATGCCCATCAGAATCCCCGGCGGCGCGAGCAGCCCGATCGCCCCGAGAATGCGCAGCGGCGCCTCGCCCCCCGCGAGCGCGACGGTCATGTACGGCGTTGCCAGCCCCACCCCGGCGATGACCACGAGCGCCGCGATCACCATCGGCGCAACCGCCGCCCGGCCAGCCCGCTCCCACCACACTCCGGCGATCCACGCGCCCAGGGCACACGCGAGCAGCAGCGTGAAGAGCACGACGGTGAGTGCATACACCGGATTGCCAAGGAACAGGCTCAGCCGCTGCATCTGCGCCGATTCGAAGAACATGAACCCCATGCCGATGGCGCCGAAATAGGCGAGCGTAATCAGCGCTCGCGGGCGGTCGGCGTGGCCGGAGGCGGCGCCGCCGCGGCGCATCGGCCACCAGAAGATGCCCGCGACCACCACGGTTAGCGCGGCCACCAGCACGCCGAGCACCAGCATCGCGTTGTGATCGAAGAACGCCACCCCCGCGCCCCCCGCCGCGGTGGCCTGCTGGTCGGCCAGCAGGGCCGCATCGGAGCGCAGCAGGTTCGCCATGCGGTAGGAATGGAAGAAATAGGGTCGGTCGTCGGTCGGTGCCGCCAGGTCGACCAGAGCGCTGAAGAGGCTCTCCGCAGGCCAGCCCGGATCGGTCGCCGCGGCCAGCAGCCGGGGGTCTCCCGCAGCGGGTTGCGCGTCGACGGCGGGGCGGAGCAGAAGCTCGAAGCCGTGCTTTGCGCAGGCCGCGTCGGCCCGCTCCAGATCGGCCGCGAGAAACGGCTCGCGCGACACGAGCAGCGTGGCGATGTCGTCGCCGCGGACGACCATCAGCCGTCGCGCGGGCTCCGTCTCGCCAGCGGCGCGGAGCGCCGCCGCCGCGAGGACCACGAGCCGGTGCGTCTCGCCGATCCGCCCCTGGTACCACCACCGCGACACGCTGAGCAGCCCGTCATCCGTCAGTCGATCGAGAAACAACTCGAAGGCCTCGACCGTGTAGAGGCTGTTTTCGGTCAGCGCGTACGCCCCCGCGGCGGAAGCGGCGGAGGTGTCCACCAGCGGAATGGTAATGACCTGGAACCGCTCGTCGCGCCGCGTCAGCCAGCTTCGCGCTTCGTCGGCATGCAGCTCGACCCCGGGCAGCGCGGCGAGGTGCCCCGAGAACTCCCGCTCGTGCAGGATGAGCAACTCGACCATGCGAGGATTGACGTCGACACCCACGACGCGGCGCGCGCCACGTGCGGGCACGAGGGCGGTGAGCACGTCGCGCCCCGCGCCGCTGCCGATGACCAGCGCCGGGCCGGCTGACCGCAGGTGATGCGCGGCGCTGACTGCGTCCTCCATCAGCCAGCCGACCGTGTCCCAATCGCCGGAGAACTGGACCATCGCCGTCGAGGCGCGGGTGTCCATCTCGACGCGCAGGTGAATCCGCTCCGCATCCCACTCGGCGCGGTCGCCCGCGCCCCACCACGTCGGCCCGTAGGCGGGGGGCGAAACGGTGACGTAGGAGAACACGTTCCACCACTCGTGACGCAGCGGCCGATCGGCGATGTAGCGGCCGACGCTGTACTGCAGGGCCACGGGTTGAAAGACGGTGTTGACCATCGCCGCCATCGCAAGGGCGCCGGCGGTGACCAGGCGGCGACGGGCGCGGACCGCGTCGCCCCCGGCCCGGCTGAACATCGCCGCCCCCAGCACCGCCATCGCCGCCACGGCGATTACGCCGCTGACCGCATCGAGATGATCGAGCAGGTAAACCACCAGCACGCAGCCGCCTGCAGCCCCGGCGAGATCCGCCGCGTAGAGCCGCCCGACCGCGCGGGGAAACCGGGTGAGCGCGACGCAGACGCACACGCCACTGAACACAAACGGCAGCGCGGCCACGGCGTTCCACCAACCGATGAGTACAAAGCCCATGAACGTCGGGCGGACTTCGATCGGGGTGTTCAGGCAGACGAGCAGGCCCGCGACGGCCGCCAGCCCGAACCACAGGCCGTAGCGATCGCACGCCGTCCACGCACGCTCGGGGGCGAAAGCCACCGGCCGCCGATGAACGATCAGTGAGCCCACCGTCATGCCGAACATGGCCATCGACACGGCCACGAGCGACATGTGATACCACATCACCACGCTGAAGATGCGCGTCAGGATGACCTGAAGCATCAGCGTGGCGCAGGTGATCAGCGCGAGGCCCCAGTAGGCCGAACGATCGATCATCTCGGGCTCCGCACCGGCGACGACCGGCGACCGGCGACGCCGGTGGGGCGGGGTTGCGCCCCCGGCCGGCTGCGCCGTGGCCGGCCAGTGTCGCGGATGGGGGGGCGGTGTAAAGGCGGCGGCCGGCGGGTCGCCTAGCCGGCACCGGCGGACAGCGCCGCCTGATCGGCGTGGACGAAAGGCGTATCGGACAGCCCGATGTCGGGGTTGCGCTTGCGGAAGTAGGTCATCTCCCACTCGCCCGGAAACAGCAGCACGCGCTGGCCCTCGCCATCCGTCGCCAGGGCGGCGCCGCTGGGAATCGTGGTCACGTCCACCGCGTCTTTCGGATGCTTCGGGTCGATCCAGCGCAGCCGCTCCCACGGCGCGGTCTGCAAGCGGCTCTCCGCGCCGTACTCGGTCTGCAGGCGATACTGCACGACGTCGAACTGCAGCGGGCCGACCGCCCCGATCAGCGGCGAACTGGTGCCGGGCGTCTCCAGACGCAGCGACAGCACGACCCCCTCCTGCAAGAGCTGGTCAAGGCCGCTGCGGAAACGCTTGTGCTGCGACGAGCCTGCGCCATGCAGATACGCGAAGCATTCCGGCGCGAAGCGCGGGATCTCGCGATACACAATCCGCGGATCGACGGTGAGCGTGTCGCCGACTTTGAACTCGGTGTGGCCGACGATGCCGATCACGTCGCCCGCGTAGGCCTCTTCCACGGTTTCGCGCTCGCGGGCGAACATCTTGTGCGAGCTGGTCAGCCGGATGCGGTTGCCGGTCTGCTGGTGGATCACGCTCATGCTGCGTTCAAACTTGCCCGAGCAGATCCGCACAAAAGCGATACAGTCGCGGTGTTTCGGATCCATGTTGGCCTGGATCTTGAACACAAAGCCGGAGAACGCGTCGTGGTCGGGCTCGATGGTGCCGCACAGCGCCCGGCGGGCCCGCGGCGGCGAGGAGTACGCCAGAAACGCATCGAGCAGCAGTTGCACGCCGAAGTTGTTGCTCGCGCTGCCGAAGAGCACCGGCGTCTGCTCACCACGCAGCACGGCCGCCGGGTCAAACGCGCCGGCCGCGTCGAGCGTGGCCAGCTCGTCGGTGGCCGCGTCGCAGGCGTAGGGGCCGACCGACTGCCGCACGGCCGGGTCGGCCAGCGACGTCACCGCGACCGGGGCGCGGTGGCTGCCGCCGGGGGTTCGCTCAAAAAGGTGCAACTGATGGTTCAGGCGGTCGAAGACCCCGCGGAAGTCGGCCCCGGCCCCCAGCGGCCAGTTGACCGCGTAGGCGTGCAGGCCCAGCACGCGCTCCAACTCGTCGAGCAGGTCGAGCGGGTCTCGCCCCGGGCGGTCCATCTTGTTCATGAACGTGAAGATCGGCACGCTGCGGCGGCGGCAGATCTCGAACAGCTTGCGGGTCTGGTTTTCGATACCCTTGCCCGCGTCGATGACCATGATGACCGCGTCGACAGCCGTCAGCACGCGGTAGGTGTCTTCGGAAAAGTCCTTGTGCCCCGGCGTGTCGAGCAGGTTGACGCAGTAGCCGCGGTAGTCGAACTGCAGCACGGTCGAGCTGACCGAGATGCCGCGCTTGCGCTCCAGCTCCATCCAGTCGGAGGTCGTGGCCCGCTGGTTCTTGCGGGCGGTGACCGATCCGGCCTGCTGCACGGCCCCGCCGTAGAGGAGGAACTTCTCGGTGAGGGTGGTCTTGCCGGCGTCGGGGTGCGAAATGATCGCAAAGGTACGGCGGCGGGCGATTTCCTGAATCATGGTGGTCCGGCGTCAGCTCACAGGGTCATCCCGGCCGGCGTCGGCGGGCGCGGGGGAGGTTCTCACGAACGCGATGGCCGCAGCGCGCAGCGCTAGGGCGGACAGGCTGCGCTGACGACAGGGGACCGGCGTTGACAGGGGACGAGTAGCACGCCGGGAAGTATACGAGGCGGCGGGCGACGGAACAAGGCGGGCGATGGGTGGCCCATTGCCTGCCGTACTCGGCAGGGGGTGGGCTCGCGATGATCGGATGGGTCATCCGTCCGCCGCGCGGGGAAGGGACGCAGAGAGCACGGAGGAGCCGCAGAGGGCGCGGAGACGCGATGGATGGGTGGCGGGTGGCCCACTCCTTGCCGTACTCGGCCGGCCGGAATCGACGCTCGGGTCCTTAGCCACCCCCAGAATGGAACTTAATTGCGCTCAGATGCTGGCCGTCGAGACAGAACACCATGCCGTCGCCAGAACGGTCCACGACGATACCGATATTCCTCGCGCGCAATCCCGGAATGCTGATCTCAGGACAGGTCTCACCATGGCGGACGACGACAAGTGACACTTTGCCAGCTCCCGATCGCCAGGCGATGGCTCCATCCACTGTTCCCCTGACGCTTGAAGACAACCACACCGCTGGTGTGCCCGCTTTCGCGCTCCGCGACTCGGCGATCACACGAGGAACCCACGACGCCTCCGTATTGGATACGAAGAGACTGTGCTGCCATTGCGCATCCTGATCTCGCGGTCCGGTCCATAGAATCCATGCTAGCTCGGATCCATGTACCGGCGCAACGGTCCATTGTGACGAATTGGAGAATAGAGGCCACGCGGCTGTACCCTTGATCGCGTTACTTGACATTGGATCATACACGCCGAAACGCACGATTGGCTCGTCCGCGACGTCGCGATCCGCCCAGAAGATCAGGCAGCTTCCGTCGTCCGCAGCCAGGAGAAGGGGCACTGCTGATTGTCTCTGATTCTGGCAATCGAGGAACTTCCGTGGAGATTCTAGCTTATTGAATCCACCTGCTTCACCTGCAATTCTTGCAGAGTACATGGCGATGTACTGGCTGTGTATGGCCGCAAAAATCCTAAACGACGCTGAGGCAGCATTTGCCGGCACGGGTGGAGCAGCGTCAGCCGCCGACCGTGTGTTCTCGTACGTCGCCCAAAACAGGATACCTAGCCTAGGAAAGTAGACCGGACTCAGCCCCGGCGGGCTCGCGACGTCGACCAGCGACCGCCATGTGGCCGTTTCCACCGACCACTCGGATGCTCGCCATCTTTCGCCATCCCGGCTGTCCCACGTAATGCATATTGACCGGCGATCCTGAACCGCTAAGTAGGAACCGATCGTGTTCGCCACGACATCGATTCGCCATTCACCGTTCTGAGTCACCTCGGAGTTCCGGTGCGCGTGCAGTAACCTGCTGTCTGTATCCGTCCGTTCGATCCACAGCACGTGCGGATGGCCTTTTGAATCAAGCATGGCTGTGAGACACTCTGGACGCACTGGAACTTTCGGCTCGCCGATCCAAATGGTCTCTTCCTCAGCGGCGAGTGCGATAGCACAGTCCTGGCGCGCCACACCTTGCGCCGCGAGCACACGCTCGTCCCGTAGCTCCAGGCCAAAGTAGGTAGCCGCGCATGTGACCGCAATCAACAGCGCTTTCCGTCGCACAAGCATCTGATTGCCTCCGCATTCATCTACTAGTTCCCCAGCGTGGGTCGGACTCGGCCCATCCGGCAGCCTCGGACGATTGCCATTCACCCAGACTATGAGCACTAGGTGTTATGGAACTCGTCCGCTGCTCCTACTCGATGCGGGCCTGTGCGGCGACTTCGGACCGAATGGCATCCTGCACTCGGGACATCGGCCGGATGTCATCCCATTCAGCGCAAACCCACATTTTGCGCACCTTGGCGTCGTGGCACGCGGCCTACGGTCCGTGCTTCGCCGCGCGACGATCGATACGCCAAGCGACAGCGCAGCGTATGCTACAGCGTTTCCGACGAACACTCCAGCCGCCGCCTTACCGCTATCATTCATCACATGGTGCGAACTGAGCGGATGATTCCCTCGCGCCAACAATGCCAGCGCTGTTCCCGGCATTGCAAATGGAAGGCAGCAGTAGGTTACCTGACAAAGGCAAGTCACGACTACGCCAAGCATAGCGCCAACACCAACGCACGTCATTCGTTTTGTTAGTTCTGATCGCATCTCGGCCTCGTGGGGCGCGTCGTGCTCGACCCGCAAGATGTTGGGCCGTGTACGGCCCATGCGACGCCATCACGGGCAAGGTTGTAGGCGAAGGGCGTCATCGAACTGGCCCTCCGCCGCCCGCTGACGGCGGCAGGTGCATTAACTTCGGGTCGAACGGGGCGCTGCACTCCGGACACCGCGGCTCGGTAAGCCGTCGCAAATCGTACCCGCAGACCGCGCAGCACGCCGGTGCACGTCGATGGCGCCCCGACCGCAGGACCGCGCCGACCAGCGCACCTATCATTCCGCCTAGGATGACAAGCCACATCAACCCCATAAATATGGTGATGGGAAAGGCGTCAGAAGGCCATAGAGGCGGCGTCGTGCAATGTCTAAGTGCATCCAACGGCCCTATGACTAACAAATATGGAAGCTCGGTGACACTGCTCGGCAGTATCCTCCCGAGGACATCCTCGCCAATGTACCAATACACGGCGAACAACAGTGGCATGCCAATACAGCCAGCGGCCATCCATACAACGACATATGTTGGCTGCTGCGTCCCTAGTTGCCTTGTACGGATCTGGCGCATCTGACACGCTCGCTTGGCTCGGGCGACGTTGTCATCGCAGGGGCCGAAGAAGGGTTGAAGCAGATTGGAAGGGCCGAAATGGGGGCGGGAGTCGTGGTTGCGGTTGCTGACAGTCGGCAAGCTCCCGCCCCGATCGTTCTCGCCTGATGGATGAACAGGTCGGCGTTACCCGCGGCGTCCATCCTGGCGACGTCGTCGATGTGCTGGGTGCGGTGGGTGCACCGGGCAAGCCCGGCTTGTGATCGCCTGAGCATCGGCGCGATCCTGATTCCGTCGTCAACCTGGACAATCCGCCAGGCGGACGTGGAACTTCAAGCAGTATACCGCCCTCCCATCGTGCTCGCCAGCGCTCGTGACCGCATTCCGCACGCGAGGGCCCGTGCCGTCACACGCGGCAGGAGGGCGACGTGCCGAGGGGCTGCTGGTCGTATGGCGGGTCGTACTCGACCCACCTGAGAACCGAACGCAGACACTACCCGCCAGCGATGCCGGCTTCCTGGGCGCATGGGGATGGTAGGTCGAGTACGACCTACCCTACGCTCTCTTCCCCCCACACGACTGCCGCACCACCAGCTCCGGGTGCAGCGCCACGCGCCGCCCCGGGAGGGTCGGGTCTCCAAGCCGTTCGCACAGCAGGCGGATGGCTTCGGCGCCCATCAGGTGCATCGGCACGCGCACCGTCGTCAGCGGCGGACGCGTCAGGCGGGCGATGCGGGTGTCGTCGAAGCCGACGACGGCCAGGTCGCTCGGCACGTGTACGCCCAGCTCCGCGGCCGCGTCGAGGATGCCCCAGGCCATTTCGTCGTTGGCGGCGAAGACGCAGTGCCCCGGCCCCGCCCATTCGCGGAGGTGCTGCCGGCCGAGGGCGTGGGCCGTGTCGTAGTCGTAGTCGAGGTGATACACGTCGCCCGGCCGCAGCTCGATGTTCAGCTCGCTCAGCGCCTGGCGGCAGGCGTCGAGGCGCTCGATGGTGTCGAGGTTGGTCTTCAGGCCGCCCACAAAGAAGATCCGCCGCACGCCGCGATCGTGGATCAGGTGTCGCATCAGCGCCAGTACGCCCTCGCGCTGGTCAATCACCACGCTGTCATGCACGCCCCCCTCGACCTCGCCGTCCAGCACGACGAGCGGAATGGGGAAGTCGGCCAGCAGGTGGTCGATGCCGCCGCTGACTTCCGAGACCATGACGGCCACGCCGTCGAGCATCGTGCGCTGGTGCATGCCCTGCAGCAGCGAGCGGGCGTCGTCCGAATCGCGCGACGAGGATACGACGAGGTTGTAGCCCATCGCCCGCGCCTGCTGATTCGCGCCGCGGATGATCTCCGAATAGAACTCGCCGTGCAGGTCGGGCAGCACGAGGCCGACGATGTCGCTGCGCCGCAGCATCAGCCCGCGGGCGAACGCGTTGGGGCGATAGCCCAGCTCCTCGATGGCGACCTCGACCCGGCGACGGGTCTCGGCGTTGACGCCGGCCCGCCCGTTGACCACGCGGGAAACGGTGCTGATGGAAACATTCGCCCTACGGGCGACATCCTCGATTTGTGCCGGCATAGGCTGGCCTCTCTGCGGGCCTGAAACGCGCCATGATAAGCCGGGAGGGCTCCGTGGCTATTGACAGCGCTTTCATAAAAGCATATTTTAATTCATCATGACCCGCTCGCGACGGCTGATGAGTGCGCTGCTCGTCGTGGGCGCGTTCGCCGCGACGCGGTCGCCCGCCGGGGAGGTGGCGATCCTCCCCCCGGCCGATCGCCCCTCCGCCCGGCCTTCCCGGTTCAGCGAAGAAGACGAGCGCCTCCTCGACGAGATCCAGCGGGCCTGCTTCCTCTATTTCTGGAAGGAAGTCGGCTCGCCTGCCTGCCTCGTGAAGGATCGCCTCAAGGCGCCTGTGTCCAGTATAGCCGCAGTCGGGTTTCAACTCTCCTCCCTTCCCATCGGCGTGGAGCGCGGCTGGATCACACGGAAAGAGGGGGAGCAGCGGGCCCGGACGGTGCTGGAGGCCCTGTTGGCCGGGCGCGACAACCGCAAGTGGGGGATCTTCATCCACTTCCCCGACCACCACACCGGCGACATGTCGCACGTCGGGTACGAGATCGCCCCCAGCACGGTCGACACGGCGCTGTTCATCGCCGGCGCGATTCCCGCGGCGGAGTACTTCGGCGGGGCCGTGAAGGAGATGACCGACCGGATCATCCGCGAGGCCAACTGGAAGGCGTTCGCGACCGAGCCGGGAGGCTTCCTGTCGATGAGCTGGATCCCCGCGGATGGCAAGACGATGGCCAGCGAGGGGCGGCTCAACAAGTACGACTGGCACGACGCCAGCGACGAGGAGCGACTGATCTACCTGCTGGCGTGCGGCTCGCCGGTGGCGGATCACGCCGTCGATCCGAAGGTTTACGCGCGACTGCAGCGCAAGACAAAGTCGCACGGCGACATGCCGCCGTACGTGGTGTCGTGGCCCGGGGCGCTGTTCACGTATCTCTTCTCGCACTGTTGGATCGACTATCGCGCGCTGGGGGTGGATGACCCGTCGGTCTTCGGCGTCGCGGGTCCGAAGGTCGACTGGTTCGAGAACTCGCGACGCGCCGTGCTGACGCATCGGCAGCGCTGCGCAGAGGAGGCCTCGCGGTTCCGCACGCTCGCCGGCGGGATCTGGGGGCTCAGCGCGTGTGACGGGAAAAAGGGCTACATCGTGCCGGAGATCCGGCCGAACCTCAGCGACGCCGAGAACTGGCACGAGGGCACCGTGGCGCCCTACGCCGCGGGCACCGCGATCATGCTTACGCCCGAGGAGAGCATGGCGGCGCTGCGGGCGATGCGCAAGCTCTCCGGGCCGGACGGCAAGCCGCTGGTCTGGCGCGACCCGGCCGCGGGTGGTTACGGCTTTGCCGACGCCTTCAACATCGATCAAGGCTTCGTGAGCGACGACTACATCGGCATCGATCACGGGCCGATGCTGCTGGCGATCGAGAACGCCCGCACGGGGCTGATCTGGCGTCTGTTCATGCGCAACGAGATGGTTCGCGAGTCGCTGCGTCGTCTCCGGCTTGACCGGTGAGGCGCGGCGAGGTTTGGCGGCCCTGGGCCGCGAGGATGGAGTCGATGGCTTCGGCGGCAGGGACAGCAGCAGGAATCCAGGGCCTCACGGCGAAGAGCCGCCGGGGCATCGCGGCCAACGCCTACGGCCATTTCAGTGAAGACGGGCGGGAATACCGCATCACCGACTGGCGCACGCCGCGCCCGTGGGTCAACGTCATTGCCAATCCGCGCGTCGGCCTCACGGTCAGCCAGACCGGCAGCGGCTTCACCTGGATCGACAATTCGCAGCTCGCGGTCATTACCCGGTGGCAGCAGGAGTTCTCGCACGACGCGACCGGCAAGTTTCTTTACCTTGTCGATCTCGACACGGGGCAGGCGTGGTCGCTCTCCCCGGCGCCGATGTTCCCGGCGTACGATCATTATGTCTGTCGTCACGGCCTGGGCTACACGACGTTTGAGACGGCCTTCGCGGGAATCCGCGCCGAGTGGACGCTGCTGTGCGACGCCGACGCGACGGTCGAACTCTGGCGGCTCCGGCTGACGGACGAATCGCGCCGGCCGCGCCGCCTCGCCCTCACGAGCTACCTCGAGTGGAACTGCGGCGTCTCTCCTTCCCCCCGGCGGGAGTTCCACAAGCTCTTCATCGAGACGGAGTTCGACGCTTCGCGCGGGGCGGTCGTGGCTTCAGGACACATGTGGGACGTGGCCAACCGCGAGTACGGCCACTGGAACACGAGCTTCCCATACCTCAGCGCGATCGCCGGGACGCTCGCGGTGTCTGCGGCGCAGGGCGACAAGGCCGCCTTCACCGGGCGCTGCAACGACCTGCGGCTTCCCGCGGCGCTGCCCGAGGCGCAGTGGCTGCCGCACTTCGGCCGCCATGAGGACCCCATCGCCGCGATGCGCAGCAGCATCGAGCTTCCCGCCGGCGGCAGCTGCGAGGCGGGGTTTGTGCTCGCGATGGCGGCGTCCCGCCCCGAACTGTACGACCTGCTCGATCGCTACACTGACGTGTCCGCGATTGACGCGGCCCTCGACCGGGCGAAGGCTTCCTGGCGCGACCGGCTCGCCACCCCCCGCGTCGACACGCCGGACGACGCGGTGAACTTCCTGGCCAACGACTGGGTCCGCTATCAGGCGATCGCCGGGCGGCTGTGGGGGCGTTGCGGCTACTACCAGCAGAGCGGGGCGTTCGGCTTCCGCGACCAGCTTCAGGATTCGCAGGTGTGGCTCGGGCTCGATGCCCGGCGCTGCCGCGAACAGATTCTCCTGCACGCCGGGCACCAGTTCGCCGACGGTTCAGTCTATCACTGGTGGCACCCGCTCACCGAGCAGGGGCACATCACGCGGATGACCGACGACCTGCTGTGGCTCTCCTTCGTGACGGCCGCGTACCTGCGCGAGACGGGCGACTACTCCGTCCTGCAGGATTCCGCCCCGTTCCTCGACGAGGGCCCCGCGCCGATCATCGAGCACGTGCGCCGCGCCTTCGAACGCGTCTTCGCCCGCACCAGCCCGCGCGGGCTGCCGTACATCGGCGCCGGCGACTGGAACGACGGCCTCAGCGCCGTCGGCCTCAAGGAGAGGGGCGAATCGGTGTGGCTGGGCCATTTCCTCGCCGGCCTGCTGGCCGACTGGGCGGAGGTGTACGCGCGCCTCGGCGACCGCGCCCGAGCCGATGAGTTTACGCGCCGCCGCGCAGCGCTCATCGACGCCATCAACACCCACGCCTGGGATGGCGGGTGGTACACGCGGGCGACGCTCGACGACGGCAGCGTCCTCGGCTCCTCGCGGAACCGCGTCGGCCGGATCTTCCTCAACGCGCAGACCTGGGCGATTCTGAACGATGTCGCGCCGCCGGACCGGGCGAAGCTCTGCCTCGACGCCGTCCGCACGCACCTGGCTTCGCCCGCCGGCGCGCTGCTGCTGGCGCCCGCGTTTGACGAACCGGTGCCGCAGATCGGCTACATCACCCGCTACGCCCCCGGCCTGCGCGAGAACGGCGGGGTGTACACCCATGCCGCCACCTGGGCGGTCGCCGCCGCCGCGAAGATGGGCGACGCGGCGCTGGTTGAGGCCCTGCTTTCGGGCATCACCCCGCCCAACCACGACCCGGAGAAGTACTGGGCCGAGCCCTACGTCATGCCCGGCAACATCGACGGCCCCGAGTCGCCCTACGCCGGCCGCGGCGGGTGGACGTGGTACACCGGCTCGGCGGCGTGGTATCACCGCATCGTGACGCACTGGGTCCTCGGCGTGCGGCCGGAGTGGGACGGCCTGCGCATCGCCCCGTGCCTGCCGCCGTCCTGGCGCGGGGCGTCGATGACGCGCGAGTTTCGCGGCTCGCACTACGACATCCGCATCGACCGCACGCCAGGCGCGGCGGGCGTCCGCGTGACGCTCGACGGGCGGGAGCTGGCGGAGAACTTCATCCCGGCCGACGCGCAGGCGGGGGGAAGGCGTGAGGTGGGGGTGGTGGTGGGGTGAGGGTCGCAGTCACGTCGCAGTCACAGTCCGAGTCGCTGTCGCCACGGGTGGCATGCTCTCGC
This sequence comes from uncultured Phycisphaeraceae bacterium, assembly GCA_964426945.1. Lineage (GTDB taxonomy): Bacteria > Planctomycetota > Phycisphaerae > UBA1845 > UBA1845 > CAYRSS01. The sequence goes on along the minus strand of CAYRSS010000020.1, from coordinate 26,703 downwards.
CGCACTCGGCGTGAGCATGCGATGGCGTGGGCAGGAGGCCTTGTGGCACCGGCCTCCGGCCGGTGTCTGTGTCACCGGCGTCCCGCCGGTGGTTGTTGGTAGGCTTGCGGTAGGGTAGCATCCCCGTCAGCCATGTCGTCCAGACAACCATTCAGTCTCGGGAATCGCGTTCGCGTCCGGGCAGGGCTCGCGTGGCCTGAAGGCACGCTGGGTACCGTCGCCGCGTTTCCTCCGTTCGTCCGGGCAATGTGCGCTGATCCGCCTCACGCCTCCGACGACTTCAGTGCGGACGGTGCGGTGCGCACGTGCAGACCCCCCGGTCGGGTTAACATCTCTCAGCTTGTAGAGTTCGACAACCCTGTGGACGACGGTTCCAGCGACGGGCCGTACGGTCACTCAGAAATCCTCCTTCAGTACCTGGAGTCGGCGAAGCCGTGACCCGCGCGTGGCATGCTCTCGCCGTACCCGGCGTGAGCATGCGTTTACGTGTCGCGATCCGGTGACCGGCTTCTACTGCGGAGCGTGCACTTGGTAGACATCTACGACAAGCACAACATCCTCATCCTGCAGCTCCCCGGCGAGCTGCGCGGGGCGGATCTTCGGGGGGTCAAGCTCAAAGGTGCCGATCTTGCAGGGGCCGACCTCAGCGGCGCCGATCTGACGGAGGCACGGCTCAACGGTGCAAACCTGGAGAATGCGGTGCTGACCGGCGCAATCCTGCGACGGGCGAAGCTAACCAACGTCAATCTGGAATCCGCCAGCATGAACGGGTCGGATCTCGATGGCGCTGACATCACGGGGAGCCGATTCGATTCGGCGCAGCTTGAGGGCGCCTGCATGCGAGGGTGCCGCGGGCATGCTTCCTTCTATGGGGCGAATCTCGATGGGGTTCAGGCATCCGATGCAGACTTTTCGTCCTCGTCGATCTTCAATGCTTCCTTCCGGGGCGCGGACTTGCGGCGTGTCTGCTTCGAGGACGCGTTTTGCTGCGACGTCACATTCGCCGGGGCCGACCTGCGTCAGGCCAGGTTTGACCCGAGGCGGTGCAGATCGCTGGGCGACGTGGACCTGAGCGGCTGCGATCTCCGCGGCGCCAATCTGGAAGGACTCACGCCCGCTTCCTGCTACTTCAAGCAGGCTCGCTACTCGTCCTCAACCATACTGCCCGCAGGCTTGGACCCGCGACAAAACGGCATGATCCTCCTGCAGGATGACTGAAGCGGTTGCGACAATTCGCATGCTCACGCCGAGTGCGGCGAGAGCATGGCACCCCGGCGGCGCTGCACGGATCGATGCGCGAACCGCGGGAAACGGACGAGGGATCACTACTGCGTTTCCGGTGAACTATTACAAGGCAGAGCCATGCACTATCCAGACTTTGATACCATCGACCCCCAGCTAACCGATCTCCTCGAAATCGTCAAGTTGTCTTTGCACAAGGAAGATTGTGATCAAGTGCAAGAGTATATCAAGGTGGGGGAGCCCGGACTAGCCTTGGAGTTGATATGTACTCAGCTAGTTGAGTACGAAGCTTCCATCATGGAGGATGTCTACGCTCGGGCGAGATCACTTGGGCTGCTGATGGGAATGCCTGAGGACACATGGTTGCAGCTACTGCCGCTCGTGGTCGGCTCGTGACTGGCCCCACCCTGGGATGGAGGGGAGAAATGCGGCCTCCACCGGCGGGACGCTGGTGGCACAGACACCGGCCGGAGGCCGGTGCCACAAGGCTATCTGGTTACCGGCATCTTTGCACACCTGCACACTTGCTCACCTGCTCACGTTCCCACGTTTCCACCTTCCCCCGCCTCACCCCTTCAACCCCGCCGACGCAATCCCTCGTATAAACGTCCGCTGCGCCAGCAGGAAGAGGATCAGCACCGACATGACGTGCGCGTCGTCGTGGGTCCGGCGCGATGATCCCCCTCGATCACTTACCGTCCGCTTGCGCGCCGGTCGCCTTCGGCTGCGGCAGCATCGCCTCGTACTCGCTCGCCTTCTCAGGTTTGTCCCAACCACGGTAGAGAATCGCCGCCGATTGCGCCGCGCGGGCGATGAGCCCCCCGTCTCCGGATCGCTTTGCCGATTCCACGGCGGCGACCGCGACCGGCTCCGCCTCATCAAAGCGTCGAAGCTGGGTGAGGCAGCTGCCCCACACGATGCGGGTGGAGATGCTCGACGGATCGTCCGGGCCGAAGTTCAGTTCGCGCACACGCACGCACTCGCGCAGCACCGGTTCGGCGGCCTGGTAATCCCGCTGCATGAAGTGAATGTTGCCAAGGGTGTTGAGGTAGTGTCCCAGGTCCGGATGATCGGGCCCCATCCGGGCGCGCGCCGTCTCGATGAGATCGGCCAGCATGACGATGGCCTCGTCGAACTCCTGCCGGTTGGCGAGCATGACCGAGAGATTGTGGATCGACTGGCATACCAGCGGATGGTCCGCTGCCAGCCGCAGCCGGCGAAGCCGCAGCGCTTCGCGGACCGCGGCCTCGGCCCGGGGCCAGTCAGAGCGCACTCGGTGCACGTTGCCGAGGTTGGTCAGCGTCTCGGCGATTTCCAGCTCACGCTCACCGTCAAGCTCGCGCCGCATCGCGAGTGCTTCATCGAGCAGCCGCTCCGCATCGTCGGGTCTTCCCAAAGACCGCGAGATGGCCCCGAAGTTGTTCAGGTCGGTGGCGAGTTCCTCGTGCGGAGGCTTGAAGAGCCGGCGGCTCATGGCCAGCGCGTCGCCGCAGACCTGCTCGGCCTCCTCCAGCCGGTGCATTTCGTAGAGCAGGCGGCAGAGGTTGCGCTGGCTGCGGGCGACGTCCGGGTGGTCGCCGCCGTGGATGTCGATCTGCAGGGCGAGCGCTTCGCGCAGGTGCGGCTCGGCCTCGTCGAAAGCGCCGAGGGCCACATACGTCTCTGCGATAGCAGTCCGCACGGCTGACTCGACCTCCGGGTCCCGGCCGAATTCCTCCTTTACCAGTTTCGAGGACCGATCGAGCACGGTGCGGATGCTGACGTTGGGGCCCAGGTCCGCCGGTGACCCCGCCGCGAGCACGTTCTTGAGGAAGACGATGACGCTTCGCGACTTGTCCACCTCCACGCTCGCGTTCTCGGCCTCCGCAATGGCCTGCTGCGCGGCGAGCATCTCGCGGTGCCGGGCTCGTGCGATGCCGATGATTCCGCCGAGCAGCGAGAGAAACACCAGCAGGGTCGCCGCGAGCGTAACCCGGTATCGACGGACCTGCTTCCACCAGCGGTGTACGGGGGAAATCCGCCGCGCGGTGATCGGCGATCCCTCAAGATGGTTGCGGATGTCGTTGGCGAGCTGCTCGATCGAGGCGTATCGCTGGCGGGGCTGCTTACGCAGGGCCGTGAGGACGATCGCATCAAGGTCGCCGCGCAGCCGCCGGCGCAGTCGCGCCGTATCGGCGCTGTGACTGGCGCGGCTCGCTTCGGCGTCGGGAGCCGTCACATCCGAGTCCGACTCCGCTGCTTCCTGCGCCCTGCGCAGGATCGCCGTGCTGGGCCGCTCCGGCTCGTCTTCGCAGATCGCGCGTTCGATTTCGTGCAGCGCCCGGCCCGAAACGCGGTGCGGCCGCCTGCCGGTCAGCAGTTCGTAGAGCACGACGCCGAGCGAGTAGACGTCGCTGGCCGTGGTCATCGGCTCGCCCTTGATCTGTTCCGGGCTGGCGTAGAGCGGGGTCATCACGCGCTGCTGGGTGAGCGCCGGGGAAGCCTCCGGCGACTCCGCGCGGGGCTTTTCGATGACCTTGGCGATCCCGAAGTCGAGGAGCTTCGGCTCCCCCGTGGAGGTGATGAAGATGTTACCCGGCTTGAGGTCTCGGTGGATGATCAGGTTGTGGTGCGCGTGTTCGACGGCGCTGCACACCTTCAGGAACAGCTCCAGCCGTTCGGGAATCGAGAGGCCGCGCTGCTCGCAGTAGACGTTGATCGGCTGGCCCTCGATGTACTCCATGACGAGGTAGGGCGCGCCGCCCGCCGTCACGCCGCCATCGAGCAGCCTGGCAATGCCGGGGTGATTGAGCGTGGCCAGCGCCTGCCGCTCGCGGCGGAAGCGTTCCTGGCCCTCGTCGTCGGCGAGGCCGTGGCGCATGAGCTTGACCGCCACGGTCAGCTGGAACTGGTCGTCGGCCCGCTGGGCCTCGTAGACACTGCCCATTCCGCCGGTCGCGATGTGGCGGACGAGACGGTAGGGGCCGATGACGCTGCTCGCGCCGGCCTGGTCGAGCGTCAGGAGCGGACTCAGCAGGCCGCCACCCGGCGTATCCAGGCCGACCGACGAGTCGTGATCGGCGGCGAGCAGCGTGGTGACCTCGCGCCGCAGCTCGCCGTCGCCGTTGCACATCCGGTCGAGCGTCGCGAGCCGCACTTGCTCGGGCTCGATGTCGCAGACCGCGTCGAAAATGTCTCGGATCTGTTGCCAGCGCTCCGGGGTCATGTCGTGGCGATGTCTCCCAGCTCGCGGGCCAGCCAGGCTCTCGCGGCGCGCCAGTCGCGCTTGACCGTACGCTCCGAGATGTCCATGACCGCCGCAGTCTCCTCGACGGTCAGGCCGCCGAAGAACCGAAGCTCAACCACGCGGCCGGCCTGCGGGTCGATGGTACTGAATCGGGCGAGGGCGTTGTGAATCTCGAGGAGATTCACGGCCTGGTCCTGGAGGTCAAGGCTGTCGACGACATCCATGTCCACGCGGCGGTAATCGCCGCCGCGTTTGTCCGCCGCGTGGCGCCGCGCGTGATCGACGAGGATCCGTCGCATCGCCTGGGCGGCGAGAGCGAAGAACTGGGCGCGTCCCCGCCAGTCGACCTCGCGCTGCCCCACGAGCCGCAGGTAGGCTTCGTTGGCCAGCGCGGTGGGCTGGAGCGTGTGGTCCGATCGCTCGCCCTGCATGTGGCGGCCTGCGAGGGTGCGGAGTTCCTCGTAGACGAGCGGCAGCAGACGCCCCAGCGCGTCCTGATCCCCGCGCGAGGAGGCGTTCAGCAAAACTGTAACATCGTGCGCTATCTGCACATGCGGCTCCCGCCGGCCTGTCCCGCCTGGGGTACGCTGGATCGATTATACCCGCCCACAAAGCCGGCATGTCGCATATGTGCCAAGACGGGACGGTGATTGCCGGATCGCCTGGGCCGTGGCGGCCGCCACAGGCCGTAAGGGTTTTCATTATATAGGTTTACGTCGTCGAACGCCACGCCCGCCAGCCGCCGGGGCCCCCGGGGCGGCCCAAGATTGCCAAGAAAAATGGCCCCGGCGGTGGCCGAATGCCGCGTGTTCAGGCTGGAAGGCGGGGTTGCGCAGCCGGATTCATTGGCGGCGTGGCTGGCCGAGGACCGTCGGGCGCGACAACCCGATGGTCCGAATCCGTGAAATCGACGCCGGCGGAGGGCATGCCTCCGCCATCGTGGTCTGCCCGCCGGAGGGGCCGGCCATTCGACCTGCAGCCTCTTGACCTGGAACGGAGTGGAGTGATGAGTCGCAAAGAAGTCGTTCAGAAGGGATCGCTCTGGGGCGTGCTCTCGGTGGGCTTGTTCGTCCTGGCGGCTTCGATGGACCTGCACAGCGCAGCGGGCGTTCCGCCGGTGCTGTCCAGCGACCCGCCGCCGGCCGCGCTGCGAGGGGGCAACGGCAACGACAACACGCCCGACAACGGCAACGACAACGTCGGTGGTAACACGAATACCAATGACAACACCGCCGGCAACACGAACATGAACGACAATACCGCCGGCAACACGAACGACAACACCGGTGGGAACACCAACGCCAACGACAACGTGGGCGGCAATACGAACACCAACGACAACGTCGGCGGAAACACGAATACCAACGACAACGTCGGTGGAAACACGAACACGAACGACAACACTGCCGGCAATACCAACGATAACACTGCCGGCAACACGAACGACAACACCGCCGGCAATACGAACGACAATGTCGGCGGTAACACGAATGGCAACGACAACGTCGGCGGTAACACCAACACGAACGACAACACGTCAGGGACCGGCTTCGTCTGCGACGTGACGAACCACCTGCCGGCGAGCTTCATCGGCTGCTACGGCGACGCCGACGGCAACGGCTTTGTCCAGGCCGGCGACCGGGGCTACATCTCCGCGGCCATCGGCGCTACCTCGAACGTGCTTGTCTGCCTGTACGACATGGACGGCAACGGCCACGTCAACGCCGGCGACCGGGGCTTTGTCTCCGCCTACATCGGCCTCTGCACGCCTCTCCCCGACTACCAGAACGGCAGCGGCCTGAACCATGGCGTTCCGGATACGCGGTTCCTGGGCGGCACGGGCAACACCAACGGCAACACGAACACCAACGACAACGTCAGCGGCAACACGAACGATAACGTCGGCGGGAACACCAACGGCAACGACAACGTCGGTGGGAATGCTAACTCGAACGACAACGTCGGTGGGAATGCTAACTCGAACGACAACGTCGATGGGAACACCAACGGCAACACGAATACCAACGACAACGTCGGCGGAAACACGAATGCCAACGACAACGTCGGTGGGAACACGAATACCAACGACAACGTCGGTGGGAACACCAACGGCAATACGAACACCAATGACAATGTCGGCGGCAACACGAACACGAACGACAACGTCGGTGGGAACACCAATACGAACGACAATGTCGGCGGCAATACGAACACGAACGATAACGTCGGTGGGAACACCAACGGCAACACCAACGGCAATACCAACGGCAATGCCAATGACAACACCAGCACCTGCCCCGACGGCGACGTCCGGCTGGCCGCCAGCCTCTCCGGGGCATCCGGCCGCAGCGGCTTCGCCGAGTACCGCCTGGATTCGGGCCGTCGACGGTTCGACGTCTCGGTGTCCGGCTTCCCGGCGGGGAACTACAGCATCTCAGTTGGCGGCGTGATCGTCGGGCAGATCAGCGTCGGCGGGGGCGGCTCGGGCAGTGTCGAGTTCGACACGAACGACGGCAACTTCCCAGGCAACTTCCCCACGCCGAGCGTCGGCACGGTCGTGAGCGTCGGCGGCGGCATGGTCACTGGATCGATGGTCCTGAACTGCTCGTAATCGCCAAGACGCACGGTTGGCGAACCAGCGGCCCGCCCTACCCGAGTGTTCGAGGGGCGGGCCGCGCGCGTTCCCGGGCAAGACGAGGCTCGCTGCGAGCATCCACCAGCGAGAGTCAGCCCTCGTCTCCGCGCGTCTGGTCGTTTCCCGGAATCGAATGACCTGGAGAATCCTCATGTTGCGAACCACAGCGCATCCGATGACTTTGGCCTTCGCTGTCGCCCTTCTGTCGGGCGCGTCCGTCGCGGTGGCCGGCGCTCCGGCTGCCAACCCGGAATACCGGATAGTGTCCCCGAGTACGACGGGGATTCCGGGGCACAACAACATGCAGTTTGTGGCCTTCGGCCCGGACGGGCGGCTCTGGACTCACGGCCGCGACTTCTTCTGGCAGCAGGGGGGCGTGGCCGCTCTCAATCTGACTACGGGCCGCTGGAAGACCTACTCAAGTGCTTCGACGCCGCTGAACCAGTGGTGTAACGACATCGACTTCGCGGTCGACGGCTCCGTGTGGATAGCGGGTGACGACGTCGTCGCGCGACTCCACCCGAATGGCACGACTTTCAGCGCGTACACCCCGGCGAGCACGGGCGTGCTGGCGGCCGGTCCGTACGGGAGCGTCTCGATCGCACCCAACGGGCATGTATGGACGGCGAATTACGGCGAGGTCGATCTGGGCGGGGGCCTGTTCGAGTTCGACGGCCACGCCTGGACCAGGCACGCCGAACCGTGGATGGTCACTTGGACCGGCTTCGGCGTGGCGCCGCCGCTGACCGTCTTTGCCCGACGGAATGGAGACGTCTGGGCGTCCTTCCTCTCTGCGCCGCACTGCATGGGGGTGTATCGCAACGGTGCCTGGACCCAGGTCACCACGGGGCCATTTATCATTGACATGGTCGAGACACCGGGCGGCATCCTTTACGGCACCAGCGCCTCGGGAACCTACAGGATGAACGACCTCACCGGTCAATGGACGCAGATCGGGACGATCGGCTCCCCGCGGATTGCCTTCGATCGCGTAGACGGCTTCCTCTACATCCAGCAAGACCTGACCACCTTGCTGCGTTACGACGGCCAGAGCTGGACGACCTTCGCCACCTTTCCGGGGTGGATTGGCGGGTTTGACGTGGCCGCGACCGGGGATGTGTGGGTTGCCGCTGAGACCTCGCTTTCGCACTACGACCTTCTCCACTACTCATCGTCCGGGCAGCTGCAGCGCGTGTATAACCGGTCCAATACGGGGATGCTGACGTACTTCCCGCCATGGCTCTACCTCGACGGCGGCGGGCGGATGTGGTTCAGCGATGGCGAGTACGGCGCGTCGCGGCTGGAACCCGGCGACAACTGGCGCAATTTCGGGGTGTACAACGGTCAGGAGGAGATCTTCCCGTTCTGGGTATCTCCCGTCGGGATCCCGTGGTGGCAGACACCCGGCGCGGATTTCTGGACGGAGAGCGTCGAGCAGGTCTTCCAGGACTCGCAGGGCAACTTCTGGCTCCGCGGGCCGAACATCATCTCGCGCAGCGCGGGCAGCGATCTTTCGCAATGGACGACTTGGGTGCCGGGCCAGGCGGGATTCCCGGCCTCCTGTTCTTCCGTCGGGGAGGACGCCGACGGCAGGATCTGGCTGGGCGGCGAATTCGCAGCCTACCGACTCGACGGCGATTCGTGGACGGAGGTGCCGATCGGTATCCAGGGCCAGTTCGCCCCCGTGCACGGCTGGACGGTCGCGCCGGACGGTTCGCTATGGGTTGCGCGCGTCGGCACTTTCTATCAATACGTCGGCGGGGCGTTCGTGCCTGTGCTTGTGCTCCCCGACGCAGTGATCGGCGAGTTCGAGTTCGCGCCCGATGGCGATCTGTGGATCGCCACCGGAGGCGGGCTGGTCAGGTGGAACGGCGCCGGACTGACTACCTATACACCCTCTAACTCAGGGCTCGTGGCATCTGCAGTCGTTTCTCTTGACATTCGACAGAGCGACGGGCTGCTCGCGGCGGCGTCCAGTCAGCAGGGCGTCCCGCCGTACCAGGGGGGCGTTACGCTCTTCGATGGCAATTCCTGGACGAGCTACAACTATGGTTCAAGCTTCCTGCCATTCTACGCTCCGGGAGAAGTGCGGTTCGATGGCGACGGTCATCTGTGGATCGCGATGCTGAACTTCGGGGCGGTCCATGTGCTCATCGGCGACGCGGTGACGGCTGCGCCGGGTGATCTCAACGGTGATGGAGTGGTGAACCAGACCGACGGCGCTGTGTTCATTGAGTGCATGGCCGGCCCGGCGGTGGCTGCCGATGCAGCGTGTCCGCCGGACGCCGCCGCAGATCTCGACCTGGATGGCGACGTTGATCTGGAGGATTTCGCGACGCTGCTACGCCTGGTCACCGTGCTGCCGTAACAGCTGTTAATGTGGAGGCGGCCGGTGTCGCAACGCGTCGCCGGCGCGCGGCGGCGCTCCGTAGAATGGTTCCCTCGCGCTGGCGGCGGTCGGTCGGGTTTCCCGGCCAGCCGCCGCCCTTTTTTGAGGCACGCCGGTCGGCTCGCCAGTCAGCCCTTGAGTCCGGCTGAGGCGATCCCGCGGATGAACGTCCGCTGCGCCAGGAGGAAGAGGATCAGCACGGGCAGGATCGTCAGCGTCGTCGCCGCCATCAGCTCGTTCCATGGCGTGTCGCCTGCCTTTCCCTGGGTGAACTGCAGCCCGAGCGAGAGGGTGAACTGATCCTGGTGCGACAGGTAGATGAGCGGGCCCAGCAGGTCGTTCCACACCGTGATGAAGTGAAACAGGGCGACCACCGCCAGCGCCGGCTTCGCCAGCGGAAGCATGATGCGGCGGAAGCAGCCCCATGTGCTGCAGCCGTCGATCATCGCGGCCTCTTCGAGTTCCCTGGGGATGCCCATGAAGAACTGGCGCAGCAGAAAGATGTTGAACGCCGCCCCGAACCACGCCGGAACCCACAGGGGCTTGAACGTCCCGATCCAGCCCAGCTCCTTGAAGATCATGTAGGTCGGCACCATCGTAACCGGAAACGGGATCATCATCGTGGCCATCGCCAGGCCGAACATCAGGCGGCTGCCGCGGAACGGAATCCGGGCGAACCCGTAGGCGGCGATCGCGCTGGAGAGGATCATCCCCACGCCGCTGAGCACGGCGATGATCAGCGTGTTCCGGGCGTAGAGGGGGAAGTCGAACGACTCCGAGCCGAAGACGCTGCGAAAGGCGTCGAGCTGCGGCGTCCGCGGGAAGAACGTCGGCGGGAATTGCGTGACCTCCGCCGACGGCTTGAGGCTGACGCACACCATCCACACCAGCGGCAGCACGAACGCCACGGAGACCGCGGCGAGCAGGCCGTAGGCTGCCAGGCGATACCAGGATTTCCCCGCGCCGACGTTCATGCGCGCTCCCGACGGTCCCCAACGGGGTCAGGTACCGTCCGCTTCTCCCTCCACATACGAGGGGGCGGGTTCCCGGCGGAGCCAGACCCCTTCTTCAGGTCCTACGCCCCCCGATAGTGCACCACCCGTCGGCTCACAGCGAAGAGCAGCCCGGTCAGCGCGAGGATGATGACGAACTGGATCCAGCCCATGGCGCTGGCGTAACCCATCTTGAGATAGCGAAACGCGCTCTCAAAGAGGTACGTCGTGTAGAAGTAGCCGCTGCGGCCGATGCCCGGCGTCCCCTTCAGCAGGACGTACGGCAGCGCGAACACCTGCCACGCCGTAATCAGCCCGATGATGACGTTGAAGAGGATCGCCGGGCTGATGCCCGGCACAGTCACGTGCAGGAAGCGTCGCACGGGCCCCGCGCCGTCAAGCAGGGCGGCTTCGTACTGGCTGTCGGGGATGTCCTGCATCGCCGCGAGGTAGATGACCACCGGCGTGCCCACGCTCCATACGCTCGCGAGCACGATCGACGCCATGGTCCAGAAGGGTGAGCCCACCCAGTTGGGGCCCTCGACCCCGACCATGCGCAGCGCGCCGTTGATCAGCCCGTACTCGGGATTGAGCAGCCAGCCCCAGATGACCCCGACCGCCACGACCGGCACGATGGTCGGCACAAAGACGCAGGTCCGCCAGATTGCCTGTCCGCGCAGCGGCTGGTTGAGCAGGCACGCCAGCAGCACGGCCGTCACGGTCGTCAGCGGCAGGGCCAGCGCCGCGTAGATCAGCGTGTTGCCCAGCACCTTGTGAAAGACGGGGTCCGCCGCCAGCGCCGTGTAATTGTCGGTGCCGACGAACATCGGCGGCTGCAGCAGGGGGTAGTCACAGAAGCTGATGTACAGCGAGATGGCCATCGGCCCGGCGAGAAACAGCAGGAACCCCAGCCACCAGGGCGAGGTCCACAGCAGCCCGCGAATCCAGTTCGGCCAGCGCCGGCCGGCGATCATGGCTCGGTTCCGTAGCGAAGGGCACGCGCCCGGTCGTAATCCGCGACGTCCGCGTCGATGGCGGCCTGCGCCGCGGCCGCGGCGTCACTCGGTGCCTGCTTGCCCTGCAGCACATCCTCGAGCATGACCAGCAGGTCCATCGAAGCCTCCTTGAAGGTCGGCATCTTCGGATAGCCGAAAGCGTAGGGCGAGTCGGCCAGCCCGTCGAACAGGCGGATGTGCCGGTTGGGGTGGGTTGCATAGAAGGCCTCCCCGGGGTGGCGGAAGGGCGAAACCTTGCCATGCTCGCGGCAGAGCCGCTCCATCACATCCTGGCGCATCAGGTACGCGAGGAACACCACCGCCTCCTGGACGTGCCGCGCCCCGCGCGGGATCACATACACATCGCTGCTGGCCAGCACGGGCGTGCGCTCCGCCGACACGCCGGGAAACGCCGCCACGCCGTAGTCGAGGTCCGGTGCGTAGCGGTTGATCCAGTTCACAATCCACGGCCCCTGGTAGAGCATCGCCAGCCGCTCGTTGAGAAAGGGGTTCTCCGCGCCTTCGATCACGGCGGCGGTCATCTCGAAGTTGCCGCAGGCCGTCCGGCCCAGCGCTTCGCGCGACGAGTCGATCCACGTCAGGGCGGCGAGCCCCTCCGGGGTGTCGATGTGGAATCGTCGGCCGTCCCACAGCCTGGCGTCGAAGAACACCGGCCACACCCAGTGCCACCAGCCCAGCATCCGCGGCGCGACGGTGAACCCCATCTGCACGATGCGGCCGTCGGGGGCCTTCAGCGTCAGCCGTCGGGCCGCATCTTCGAGCTGGGCGATCGTCTGGGGCGGCGACTCCGGATCGAGCCCCGCCTCGCGGAAGAGCCGCTTGTTGTAGAAGAGGGCGATGGTGTAGGGCGCGCTCGGCAGCCCATAGAGCCGGTCGTCGTACTTGCCGATCGACCACCAGACGGGCTTGAAGTCTTCTTCGCGGATGCCATGTGCGGCGACCAGCTCATCGAGCGGCAGCAGGGCGCCCTGGTCGGCGAACTGGGGCAGCACGAAGTCGTACAGTCCGGCCACGTCGGGCGGATCGCCGCCCGCGGCGGCGATGAGCGTGCGCTGGTCGACGTTGCTGATTGCGTTGTAGTCGACCCAGATCCCGTGTTCTGCGCCGGGGCCGGCGTTGAACTCATCGACGATCCGCTGCATGGCCAGCCCTTCGACACCGGACCATTTCTCCCAGTAGCGGATCACCGTCCGGCCTGGCGGCACGTCATGACGTCCGCGGGGCCCGAAGGCCAGGAGCAGCGCGGCCGGCAGGCCGAGGGCCGCGATCAGGATGGCGCTGCGGATGGTCATGGCCGAAGCGATGCCCGCCGGGGGCGCGGCGCGACGGGGGACGTCAGTCGTCGCAGGCCGGGTCGGCGGGCGTATCCGGGCCGCCGGCGCAGGCGAACAGCGTCGCATAGTCGATCGCGGTCACGCCGCCGTCACCGTTGGTGTCGAAGCAGGCGCACGACTCGGCGGCCGCCGCGCCGACGCACAACTGGAAGGCCGCCACGTCGCGAAGGTCGACCAGGCCGTTGCCGTCGCTGTCGACGACGGGATCGACACACTGGCAGGCGTCGCCCACCCCGTCGGCGTCGGCGTCCTGCTGCGCGGGATTGTATCGCGCGGGGCAGTTGTCGTATGCCGTGGCGATGCCGTCGGCGTCGCCGTCGGGCTGGCCGAACTGCCGCTGGACGAAGAAGAGTGGGTCGATGCTCTCGACCAGACCGAACATCAGGAAGAGGTGATCCACGAGCCCCGCGTCGTTGGGAATCCACGACGGTTGCTGCGAGGAGACGCGGACCATGCCGTAGCGGTAGCGGCCGTTGCTCGCCGGCGGCTGGGCCGCGAGGAACTGCATCAGCGTCGCCATGTCGCCCCACGCGCCCACCGCCTCGGGGGCATAGACGAAGTGATGGCTGTCGATGCGGTCGGCGAAGTAGCCGGTCGGATCCACCCCCGCGGTCAGGCCGTAGCGGTACGCCTGCGCAAGGCTGGTCGAACAGTATAGCTCATCCGCAACACGGTGGTTGTAGAAGTACCCTTCGAGATCACGATTGCCGGCGAAGTCGTGGTTGAAGAAGTGCATCTGGTGCACCCAGAAGGCCGAGGCGAACGCGCCGGGGTTGTCGGTCAGCGTGGGGATAGACGCGTAGCTTCGCTTCGGCATCGCATCCGGATTGAGCCACAGGTTCGAGACAGCCAGCGCCCGGGCGTTATCCGCCTCACGCAGCGCGAGGCTGACCACGAGCATGAACTCGTTGAACGGCCGCAATTCGCCGGGCTGCCCGCCGCCGTTCTCGGCCATCAGCAGATACACCCGACCGTCGAGGCTGGGGTGAATCGCCGCGTTGAAGTTGGTCGTGGCGGTCAGTTCCTCGGCGTACTGCGCGATGAGCGGGTCGTCGATGAAGTGGTTGCGGGCAAACTGTGCGCCGGCGACGAGCAGGGCGGAACCGATCGTGGTGTAGCCGTCCACCCAGCCCGCAGCGCGATCGCCAGTGACGATGTTGAGCCAGTGATACCAGTGGCCGTCAGCGGAGCGGTCGGGATTGACGTTGGGGGCGTGGCCCGAATACGAGGCGAGAATGCCGCGCACACGGTCCTGCGCGAACGGGTCGAGCCCAAGGTGGTCCGCCGCACAAAGCCCGAGCAGGGCGAAGCCGCCCGCGTCCGGGGTGGCCGGGTGAAACGGGGTAGAACCCGGCGCGAGCGTCAGCGAATCGCGCACCAGCCCGCTCGGCTGAACCGCGGCGATGATGTAGTCGGTCAGCCGGTCGAGTTGATCGAGGCGAATGGCATCGAAGTCGGGCGGGCCGTCGGTCGAGGCGAGCGTCCACTCGTTCCACTGGATACCCGCGGGCTGGCCGGTGCCCACGAGGACGCCGACGCCTTCGATGCGGATCAGGTTCGTCCGCCCCTGCCGCAGGCGCGACAGCGGGATCAGCGCGGAGAGCGTGCGCGGGCTGCTCACCAGCTCGTAGTGAACCTGCACCAGGTCGCTTTCATTCGTGCCCGCCGAGATCGTCACCGCGAAGGTCTGCGCGAAGCGCGCGGTGATGTTCATCTCAAAGCGGTAGTCGAGCGGCGGGGTGGTGAAACCGGCCGGCAGGTCAAACGCGATGTCGATGCGCTCCCCTTGCCAGCCCATCTCGGCCGGCCACGTCGCCGTGGCGCCGACGCTGCCGCTGAACCCGTCGAAGTAGGTCAGCGACCACGGCGGGTCCGCGAAATCGTTGATCGCGAAGACAGTCTCCGCGCGGGCCGGCGCGGCGGCGACCGCGATCGCCGCCGCGGCGAGGATTGGCAGTGTCGTCCGGATCATCATCACACCCCTCCCCCGACGGCCACCGGCGCGGCCGCCTCCAGCACGCCCGTCTCGATCAGGCGGCGATACCACAGCCCGCTGGCCTTGATGGTCCGCCGCTGCGTGTCGAAGTCGCATCGGACGAGGCCGAACCGCTTCGAGTAGCCCATCGACCACTCGAGGTTGTCCATCAGCGACCACGCGAAGTAGCCGCGAACCGGTACGCCTTCGCAGATCGCCTGATGCACGGCGCCAAGGTGGTCGCGGAGGTACTCGATGCGGTCCTGGTCATCGACGAATCCCGTCTTGTCTGGTCGATCCGGGCAGGCGGCGCCGTTTTCCGTGATGTACAGCGGCAGGCCGCCGTAGCGGTCGTTTAGCCAGTGCAGCAGGCGGTGGAATCCGTCGGCGCGCACCGGCCAGTTCATCTCCGTGTGCTTCCGGTCGGGCTGGGGGACGATCTCGACATCCATCGGCGGGCGGCCGGCGGCGTGGCGGACGACCTCGCTCGTGTAGTAATTGATCGCGATGTAGTCCATCGAGTTGGTCAGCAGTGCCGCGTCCTCCGCCGAGAACGCCGGAAGCTGGTCACCAATCCGCTCGCGCATCACCGCGGGGTAGTCGCCGAAGCGGCAGGGATCGGCGAACCATCCGCCGAAGTTCTCGATTGCGCGCCGGGCGGCGGCGCGGTCGGCCGCCGAATCGCTCTCGGGAAAGCTGTAGCTCGTGTTCAGGGCGAAGCTGATGGCGCCGTCGCGCCGGCCGAGCGCACGATACCGCGCGACGGCGTACGCATGCGCCCGCAGCAGGTTGTGCCCGGCGCGGTAGCCCAGCGCTCGATCGCGAATGCCAGGGGCATGGACACCGTGGAAGTAGCCCCCGTCGACGCTGCACCACGGCTCGTTGAGCGTCATCCACATCCGCACGCGATCGCCGAGTCGGCGGAAGACCACCTCGGCGTAGTCCGCGAAGATGGGCGCGATGTCGTCATGCGCCCAGCCGCCGAGTTCCATCTGCAGCGCGGCAGGCAGGTCCCAATGATAGAGCGTGATGAAGGGCGCGATGCCAGCCTGACACAGTGCGTCGACAAGCCGATCGTAGAAGTCGAGGCCGGCGGTGTTCACCGTGCCGCGCCCGGTCGGCATCACCCGCGGCCAACTGACGCTGAACCGGTACGCGCCGAGATTCAGCGCCCGCATCAGCGCGACGTCGTCGCGATAGCGGTGGTAATGGTCGCAGGCGATGTCGCCGTGGTCGCCGCTGACGGTCCGGCCCGGCGTGTGGCAGAAGACGTCCCACATGCTGGGGCCCTTGCCGTCCTCGCGCGCGGCCCCCTCGATCTGGAAGGCGGCGGTGGCCGCGCCCCACGCGAACTCCTTGGGGAATGTCCGCCCGCTGTCGCTCATGTCCGCACTCACTACCGCGGCCGCTGACCCAGCCGGCGGCCCGATCCCCCAGCATACCGCTTCCGAACGCCAGCCTGGCAGGGATTTGCCCTCTCGGCGCCTGGACGACGGCCCGGAGCCGTCATAACCTATTCTTCACGCGTAGCTTACCAGCTTCGCGGCGATCGACGGAGGAAGCGGTGACCGCCGAACTTTCGCATCATAGCGTGTATTGAAAGCGCTTGCAATTGGTTGGCGTTTGGTTATAATCGCAGGCACTTTTCGGCCGGCCGCCCGCAGGCGGCGCCGGCGCCGGAACGGTAGTACACACGCCTGAATGGAGGAACGGGATCATGAAGCGAACGGTTACGGCAGGGACGATTCGAGCAGTAGCGGTCGGATGTGTCTTGGTCGGGCTGATGAGCGCCAGCGCCCTCGCGCTGCCGGGGATCAACAGCGCGGTCATCACGACGCGCGTTTTCAACGACGATCCGGCCTCCACGATCTCCTTTACCGACGCCTACCCGGCGTTGGTTCGCATCAATGATGAGAACATGAGCGGCGGCGGCTTTGCGAACCTCCACACCTGGAGCTTCTCGGAGAACAACTTCACCGCGGCCGAGTTCGCCAACGCCGACGCGTTTGAGTTTTCGACCGACATGGTGATCAGCGGCACCGGCGGCGGCGAGGGCGGCATCCGCATCTCGCCGTGGTGGTCGCCCAACGTGGACGGGCGCCTGAACGTCCGCACGACGGACGGCGAGATCGCCGCTTTCGGCGGTCGCCTGCCCTTCTTCAGCTTCACCGGCGCGTTCGGCCTGACCTACACCAAGGGCACGCCGATCCACCTGGGCATGACCTACAGCCCCAACGGGCTGAGCATGACCGACCCGGCGACGATCATCTACACGGTCGGCTACGGCGGGAACACCTACACGAGCGGCCCGCTGCCGTTCGACGAAGGCAACCCGGGCGAGGATCCGCCGCACGGCCTGTGGGGCATTCTGAACCCCGCCTATGCCGGCGGCTTCATTCAGAACTTCATCCAGCAGGGCCCGCAGCTCCAGGGCGAGTGGACCAACATCCACTTCGCGCCGGAGCCGGCGTCGCTCGTCCTGCTGGCTCTCGGCGGGCTGGCCCTGTCGCGTCGGCGCGCCGGACGCTGAATCAAGGATGGTGGGCATAGCAGCACGCCTGCGCGTGCTATGGCCCGGGCCGGCGCCGGAGGCGCCGGCCGGGAGGGGGAACCGGGCAGGCGAAAGGACGCTGGCGAGATGTCCTCACCGACCAGGCGCCGCTCCGGATTCACGCTCATCGAGCTGCTGGTTGTCGTATCCATCATCGCGCTGCTGATCTCGATCCTGCTGCCTTCGTTGCAGCGGGCGAGGAAGCAGGCGAAGGATACGATCTGCATGTCCAACATGCACCAGCTCGGGTTGATGCTGCAGTACTATCTGGCGGACAACAAGGAACGGCTTCCCTGGATTCTGGGGACCAACACAGGCTCCGGGATGCCGAACAACGCCCCCTTCCACCAGTACTACCAGCTCTTTTACAACCTGCCCTACTACCAGAGCCTTGAGCTGTTCCACTGTCCGAGCGTGGAAGGGGCGCAGCTCTTCAAGCTCGGGTGGGGGGCGACGCCGATCACGGGCCAGGGGCCCGGTTCGACGCGCAGCTATCTCCAGGGCAGCGGTGGCATCAGCTACTATACGGTGCTCAGCTCGAACACCCAGTTCATCAAGCTCTGGATGCAGCGCACCTGGCCCGACATCCAGCCGAGCGGGCCGACCGTGCCGCAGCTTTGGACCGAGTACTGGTACAACGACTGGAGCGAGGGCGCGGGCGACATCCCGGCCATCAGCGGCAACGTCATCAACCGCATTCCGTACGCCGACTACGCGGTGGTGATGTCTGACGCGGTGCAGTGGAACCCGCGCCACGGGCTGCGCAACAGCAACTTCCTGTTCCTCGACGGTCATGTGTCCTCGATCGCCGCGGAACAGTACTTCGATCCGGACGGCCAGCGGAGCAGCGATCCGAACTTCGAATCGCGCGATCGCGACGGATTCGGAAACCGGCCCTACTGGGCCTGGGGACTGGGCAAGAACATCCGCGGCTATTGACGCCCGCGGTCTGAGTCGGCGACCGGCCGCTGCGCCTCGGCGCGGCGGCCGGCGGCGCCTTTTGCAACGAGGGGAGAGCCATGAACATCCGCGTAACGGCCTGGGCGGCCATTCTCGCCGCGGGGATCGCGGCGGTTGCGCCGTCGCAGGCCGAGCAGAACTTCCTCCTGAACGGCAGCATGGAGGCCGGGGCCGGACCGGGCGGCATCGATCCGCACGTGCCCCTCAACTGGATCCGCCAGGGCGCCGTAGTGGAGCGATCGGAAGAGGCCAACTTCACGCCGGTCGACGGCGTCGCGGCGCTGAAGGCCTTCAGCAGCGAGCCGCAGGAACTGGCCTACCAGGAGGTCGCGGTTACCCCCGGCCAAAGCGTCACCATCGCCTGCAGCATGTTCACCAAGTCGACCGATCGCCTCTCGGGTGACGCCATGGCGGGCATCGTGCTCGAGTTCTACAACGCGGGCGGCCAGCTGACCGGCGGCCCCTACGTGAACTTCGCGCTCACCGCCGCTTCCGCACCCGACGTGTGGCATCCGGTGTCACTGGGTCCACGGACCGCTCCGGCCAACTCGGTCAAGGCGCGCATGTCGCTGGTCTGGATCTGGAGCGGCGCCGCTTCGGGAGCGTGCTTCTGGGACGGTTGCTCGCTGAGGATCAATGGCGGGGCGAACCTGCTGCTGAATCCCGATTTCGAACTGGCCGGCCAGGGAGAGAACAGCCCCATCGGCATCGACCACTGGACCGGATTCGAGGATCAGGGCAAATCCTCCGACATCACCGCGTGGCACGGCGAGCACACGCTCCGCGTGGGCATGAGCGAGCCGTTCTCGGGGCTGGTGCAGAACATGGGCGTGCTGGCCGACGGTGATCGCATTCTGCTCAAGGCCCGCGTTCGCAATGACAGCAGCGATGCGTTCAGCGGCACGTCGCGCGCAGGGATCAAGCTCGAGTTCTACGACCCGGCGGGCACCACGCTGCCGCTTCCGACGGAGAACCTGGCCATCAACGCGTCGAGCACGCCGGATACGTGGATCCAGGTGCCGGTGTCTATGGATCCGCTCGAGGTGCCCGAGGGGGCGACGCTGGCGCGCATCACCTTGATCTTCTTCGGAGACACGACTCCCGCAGGCTCCGTGTACTTCGACTCGGCTCATGCCGAGGTCAGCAGTTCGCCGGGCTCGAACCTGCTGCTGAACGCGAGCTTCGAGAACGGCGTCGGCGGCCTGAACGGCATCGACAACTGGACCGAATTCGGCGGCAGCGGGGCGACGGCTCAGCAGGCATTCGCGCAGTTTGAGAGTATCCCTGCGCACGACGGGAGCTTCGTAGTGAAGGCCACCGGTGGGGTCACCGGTCTCTTCCAAGGCGTCACCGTCACCGCGGGCGACTTGCTTTCGGCCCATGCGTACATGCGGATTAAGGCGTCGGACCTGCCCAGCGCCGGCGACTTTGCCGGCATCAAGGTCGAGTGGTTCGGCGGCACCATCCCCGGCAACGTCGACATCACTTCGAGCCCGAGCAACAACACGATCACGGCGTCTAGTCCGCAGGATCAGTGGATCGACCTGTTTATCGACTACACGATGCCGCCGGGGTCGTTCGCGGGCGTCCGGTTCGTGGCCCTCACGGCGCAGGGCGGCAGCGCGGTCGGAGCGGCCCATTTCGACGGCTGCGAGGCGGTGGTGTACTACACCATCGACGGATCCGACTACGACAAGGATAGCGACGTGGACCTTGCCGACGCGGCGGCCTTCCAGCGGTGCTTCGCCCCCGGCAGTCCCCCGGCGTGGAACTGCACCGTATTCGATCTCGACGAAGATGATGAGGTTGATCTGCAGGACTGGGCGCTGCTGAGTCCGCACGTCGCGGGCCCGCAGTAGTCCGGGCCACGTCCCGGTGAACCGCTGATCCGATCCGCAGCGCCCATCCGTCCGAGGGACCGATGGGCGCTGCTTTTTTCTCCGCACTGCTTCAGGGAGGATGACGCTCATGTCGCTGCTGACCATCCTGCTCGGTCTTCTTGCGATCACCGCCGAAACGACCGTCGCGCAGGTCGACCTGGACGAGTCGCCGGACTGGTCGGTCATCGCCTCGGACGGGGTCATTGCTGAACTGACGCGCACCCCCGGTGTCTCGGGCGAGGCACTGCGGCTGGCGTTCGAGTTTCGGCAGGGCTCCGGCTTCTGCGTGGTTCGGCGGCCGGTGGCGATCGACCTGCCGGTCAACTACCGGGTGAGCTTCCGCCTGCGCGGCGAAGCACCCGCCAACAACCTCGAATTGAAACTGATCGACCCCGCGAACGAGAACGTCTGGTGGGTCAACCGCCGCGGCTTCGACTTCCCCGCCGGGTGGACGCCAATGGTGTCACGGGCCCGGCACTTCGAGTTCGCCTGGGGTCCCTCCGGCGGCCGGCGGCTGGCGCGGATCGGTTTCATCGAGTTTGCCGTCGCCGCCGGGTCGGGCGGCAAGGGCTGGGTCGAAATTGACGATCTGCGGTTTGAGCCCCTGCCCGAGGCCGGGCCGGTTGTCGGGCCGCTCGCGGTGAAGGTCTCGTCGACGGCCCCGGACGTGGAGGCGCCGCGGACCATCGCCGCCGACGGTGCAGTCACCTGGCGCAGCGCAACAGACGATACATCCCCCACCATGACCATCGATTTCGGCGGCGCCCGCGAGTTCGGCGGGCTGGCCGTAGACTGGGCCGGGAAGGACTTCGCCGTCGACTACGATGTGGAGACGTCCCCCGACGGCGCCGCATGGACAGCGGCCGCCTCCCGCAAAGGCGGTGACGGCGGTCGCGACTACCTGCGGCTGCCCGACGGCGAGGCCGTGTGGCTGCGCGTGGTGGTGCGGAAGCCTTCGAGGAGCGGCTCCGTCTCGATGAAATCGCTGCGCGTGCTCCCGCCGGCCTTTGCCGAGTCGGACAACGCGGCGATGGAGACAATCGCCCGCGACGCGCCGCCGGGGTGGTATCCGGCTTACTACCTGGGCCGCCAGACCCCGTGGACCGTCGTGGGCGTGCCGTCCGACACGGAGGAAGCGCTGATCGATGTCCACGGCGCGGTGGAACCCGCCCGCCTCGGCTTCCGCATCGAGCCGCTGCTGCGCGTCGGCGATCGCCTGCTCACCTGGGCGGACGGCGAGACCGAACCCACGCTGGCGCGAGAGGTCCTCCCGATACCCTCGGTGAGGTGGCGCGGGGCCGGGCTGGAAGTGACCACGACGGCCTTCGCGGAAGGCCAGCCCGGGCGGTCAAACCTTGCCCTACGCTACGAGGTACGCAACACGTCGGATCAACCCGCCAGGGTTGAACTTCTCCTGGCCTTGCGGCCGTTTCAGGTGCTGCCCCCGTGGCAGAACCTCAACATCACCGGCGGGGCCGCGCGGGTCGAGAAGATCCGCTTCGAGGGTCGGCGGGTCATTATCAACAACGAGCGCAAGGTGTGGATGCTGAACGAACCCGCGGCCATCGGGGGCGCGGCGTTTCTCGATGGGGACATCGTCGTCCGGCTGGCGGCGGGGGAGACGCCCGAGGCTGCTTCCGTAGCGGATCCGGCGGGGCTCGCCTCCGGCGTGATTGTGTATCGCTTCGAGCTTGCGGCCGGTGCGGCGCAGAGCGTCGCGCTGCTGACGGCCCTGCACGGCGGGGATCCATCGGCAGACTGGCGCGACTCGCGCAGCGCCCCCAATGCGACGGTCGCCGAGCACCTGTCGCAGGTGGCCGCGGGGTGGGAGCAGACGATCAGCCAGGCGCGGCTGTCGCTGCCGCCCGCCGCGGCGGGGGTGCAGCGTGCGTTCACTACCGCGCAGGCGCACATCCTCATCAACCGCGACGGCCCGTCGATCCAGCCCGGCTCGCGGACCTACGAACGAAGCTGGATGCGCGACGGCGCGCTGACCTCGACGGCGCTGCTGATGACCGGTCATGCCGATGCGGTGCGCGAGTTCATCGACTGGTTCGCCGCCCACCAGTACGACAGCGGCAAGATCCCCTGCGTGGTCGATCGCCGTGGGCCCGACCCCGTGCCCGAGCATGACAGCCATGGCCAGTTCATCTATGCCGTCGCCACGTACCACCGATTTACGAAGGACCGCTCCTTCGTGGAGACGCAGTGGCCGCGCGTCGTGCGCACCGTCGAGTACATCGAGTCGCTCCGGGCGCAGCGGCTCACCGACGAGTACCGCGACGGGCCGCCTGAGAAGCGGGCGTGCTACGGGCTGGTGCCCGAGTCGATCAGCCACGAGGGCTACTCGGCCAAGCCGATGCACTCCTATTGGGACGACTTCTTCATCCTTCGCGGCCTGCGCGACGCGACCTACCTCGCCGGTGTCGTCGAGCGGCCGGAGGTTGCGGCGCGGTTTGACCAGCTCCGCGCCGATTTCGAGAAGTCGCTGTACGCCTCGATCGACCTGGCGATGAAGACGAAGGCGATCGACTACATCCCCGGCTGCGTCGAACTGGGCGACTTCGACGCGACGTCGACTGCCATCGCGCTATATCCCTGCGGCGAGCAAAGCCGCCTGCCGCAGGCCGCCATGCAGCGGACCTTCGAGCGCTATTACGAGTTCTTCGTCGAGCGGCGCGAGGGCCGCCTCGACTGGCAGGCCTACACCCCCTACGAGGTCCGGCTCATCGGCACTTTCGTGCGCCTCGGCCGCCGCGACCGCGCGCTGGAGCTGATCGACTACTTCCTGAAGGACCAGAGCCCTCCCGGTTGGAACCAGTGGGCGGAGGTGGCGTGGAACGACAAATCCGCGCCGAAGTTCATCGGCGACATGCCGCACACCTGGGTCGCGTCCGACTTCGTCAGCGCCGTCCGCAGCCTGTTCGTCTATGAGGACGAGGACGCCGGTTCGCTCGTGCTGGCCGCGGGCGTGCCGTGGTCGTGGATCGAGGCGCCCGCCGGCGTGCGCATTGAGAACTTCCCCACCCATCACGGCCCGATTTCCTATCATCTCCGCGCGGAGGGTCGCCGCGTCACGATCCGCTTCGAAGGCGCTGCGCTCGCGCCGCCCGGTGGCGTGGTGCTGGCGCTGCCCGATCCGCCCGGCGGCGGCTCGCCGACCGTCGTCGAGGGCCGTGCGACGCTCACGAACGGCCGGCCGACGCTTCCCGTCGCAGCAGGGCTGATCGTGCTGGAATACGCCCCGTAGCCGCTGCGCCACGGCCGTCCAAAGCCCGCCGTCTGCCGTACCGATAATACCGCCATGGATCGCGCGGAAGCTCCGCGCGCCGCGGGAATCGGGACCGGCCGATGCTCTTCAACAGTGCCGCATTCGCCCTCTTCCTCCCCGTCATGCTGGCGGCGTACTGGCTGCTGCGCGGTCGGGCGCGGCGCGTCGCCCTGCTGGCGGGCAGCTACTTCTTCTATGCCTGGTGGGATTGGCGGTTTCTCGGCCTGCTGGTCTTCAGCACGCTGCTGGACTATTCGCTGGCCCGCGCGATCGACCGGCGAACCTGCGTAGTCGCGCGCCGCCGTCTGCTCACTGTCAGCCTCGTCGCGAATCTCGGCGTGCTGGCGGCTTTCAAGTACTTCGACTTCTTCCGTGATTCGTTCGCGGCCGGTTGCGAGCTGCTCGGCCTCCGCGTTGATCTGCCGACGCTCTAGATCATCCTGCCCATGGGGATATCGTTCTACACGTTTCAAACGATCTCCTACACCTTCGACGTCTACCGCGGCGAGAAGCACGAGCCGAGCCTGCTCAACTTCGCCGTCTTTGTGTCGTGCTTTCCGCAGCTTGTCGCAGGGCCGATCCTGCGCGCCGGCGAGTTCCTGCCGCAGATCGCGGCTGACCGACAGTCGGCCGATGCCGACATCGCCGGCGGCGTCTTTCGCATCTGCCGCGGCCTGTTCAAGAAGATGATCGTGGCGGACGCGCTAGCCCTCTACGTCGACGCCGTCTTCGCCGCGCCGCAGGGCTACGCCGGGCTGTCCGCGTGGATCGCCCTGTACGCCTACGCGTTCCAGATCTACATGGACTTCTCCGGGTACACCGACGTGGCCATCGGCTGCGCCCTGCTTCTGGGCATGCGGTTTCCGGAGAACTTCAACCTGCCCTACCGGGCGCGGTCGCCCTCCGAGTTCTGGCACCGCTGGCACATCACGCTGTCCACCTGGCTGCGCGACTACCTGTACATCCCGCTCGGCGGGTCGCGCGGCGGCCTCTCGCGCACGGCCCGCAATCTGCTCATCACGATGGGGCTGGGCGGGCTGTGGCATGGTGCCGCGTGGACCTTCGTCGCCTGGGGGCTTTATCACGGCGTGCTGCTGGCGGGTGAGCGGCTTCTCGGCAGGCGGGGCGTACGAGCGGGCGACACGGCGCGCTGGTCGCCCGGCGGGGTCGTCGCGGCGCTGGCTATGTTCCACCTGACGTGCCTGGGCTGGCTGCTGTTTCGTTCGCCGGACTGGGCCACCGCCGGGGCGGTCGCGCGCAGCCTGTTCGACTTTTCCACCGGCGAGGTCCACGGGCTGCGCTGTGGGGCGATGGTCGCGCTGTGCGCCGTGGCCCACGCGTGGCCGGCGATGCGAAACCTGGGCGAGTGGTTTGCCCGCGTTCCGGCGGTGGGGCAGGGGGTGCTCGCCGCGCTGTGTACATGGGCACTGCTGCTGCTGAGCCCGAGCGCGAAGGCGTTCATCTACTTTCAGTTCTGATGGTCTGGCGGGTCGAGGGCCCCGGCGGGGCAGGCCGGGCGGAAGGCAACGCAGTCATGAACGAACACATCCGACCATCGCGCGGTCGCGTGCGTCACGCCGCGTGGCTGATCCTGGGCTTTGCGGCGACGCTCGTTGCAGGCGATGTTGTCCTGTCGCGCGCCCGCCTGCCGCGCGTCGAGGGCAGCACCAACGAACTGCTCTGGAAGTGGGAGCTATTCGCCGAAGCCCGGCCGACGCCCGATGTGGTCATTCTGGGCTCTTCCTACGAACTGTTCGGCGTTGCGCCGGCGGCGGTCGAGCGGGGCGCCGCGGCGGCCGGCTCGCCGGTGCGGGTGGTGAACCTCGCCGCGACCGCGTCGAGCCTGGTGAGTGAGTATCTGCTGGCCCGCCGGATGGTCGAAGGCGGGCGGCTGCCGCGGATCGTCTATGCGGGCATCACCCCCAAGGCAATCGAGGACGACCGCTACACCTGGCACCGCGGCGGCGTGCGGGCCTTTGCCGAGGTTCGCGACGTGCCGCTCGCGTCGCGAACCGGCGGCCGCACGCTCACAGAGACTCTCTCTGCCGCGGCTTTCCGCAGCTATCACCAGTGGCACGACGCCCGGCTGATCGCCGAGCGGCTGATGATCGGGGCGCCGCTGCGCCCCGCGGGACGCTTGCGCGAGCACGCCGATGGATGGGCCGAATGGGCCGGGCCGCGCATGACCGCGGCTGCTCCCGGCGGGTCGGACGTGGCCGGGCCGGTTGAGCCCGTCCCGCCCGCGGGCGGCGCGCCGGGCCAGCCCGGTGGCGGGGGGGCGACATCCTGCGACGCCAACGCACTGGCCGCGAGGCGGCTTGTCGCGCTCCTGCGCCAGTCGGGGGTTGAGGTCCGATTCATCGAGCTGCCCCACGGCTCACGCTCGCCCGCGGCGGAGAACCCCGCGACAAACCGCGTGTATCACGCGTTCCGCGAGGCGCTGGAGGGCGATACCGGCGTCCCCGTGCTGCGTCCACCGCCGGGGCTGCTGACCGACGCGGACTACTTCGACGACGCTCACCTCACCGCCGCCGGAGCGCAGCGGCTCTCCGCCTGGCTGGGGGCGGACGTTGCGCGGTGTGTGAAACTGGCGGAAGGCGGTGGCAGCGCCGACCGCGCCGCCGTGGCCGCCGCCGGTCGCTGAGCAGGCGGACCCGGCAGCCATCCGCCGGGTCCGACGTCACCCGCCGCGGTGACCGCGAACAACGGCGGAGGGGCGCCGCTCAGGGGACGGAGTCATCGCTGCACCGCATGCTCAAGCTTAGCAGTCCGGTGAAAAGGTCGAACCCGCAGCAAAAAGCCGCGTTCTTGACCGCGCCAGACGGGCGCTGATCGGCCGCTACCGACTTTTTCAACGGACTGCTAAGCGACCCTGATGCGCAGTGTCGTCTATCAGCTGTAGAGGGGCTGATCCACATTTGTCCGCAGGATCACGCTGCGTTGGCCTTGAAGATCATCGACGACCCCGACAAGTTCGTTCGAGAACTAGCCGTGGAGCTTAGAAACTGTCGACATCCATCGTAGGGCTCAACCGGGCGGGCAGCCTTCTCTCGCTGTCCGCGGCGTGAGCATGCACGGGACTTGCGTTTCGATCTTGAGTTCTTCTACGACGCCTGGAACAACCTCGTGAAGGTCCGCAGCGCCTTCGACGCCGACGTCACCGTCGCCACCTACGCTTTCTTCGCCGACGACCGCCGGGCCAGCCGGACGGTCACCAACCGCGGCGGCCTCA